>NZ_LIUQ01000122.1 GCF_001276715.1 Planktothricoides sp. SR001
GGGACAAGAAACCGGGTTTCTAACCGCTTCAGGTGTTGGGGCCATTTGACTTCGGCAAAGAAGAAACCGGGTTTCTATGAGAGTTGTTGGTGGGTGGCAAGGGTTAACGCAAGAAACCCGGTTTCTGGGCCGAAAAAAGAAACCGGGTTTCTGGGGGGACAAGAAACCGGGTTTCGGCGATAATTTATCTATCCTAACCGAGATTTTCGTCAATTACCCGGTTTCTCAATTTTCAAGAGGCGATGATATGCAGTTGAGGTTTGAATGGCATGAAGAAAAAGCCGAAAATAACCTCAAAAAACACGGAATTAGTTTTGAGGAAGCAAAAACCGTTTTCAATGACCCATTATCGATAACGATCGCTGATTCCCAGCACTCGGATAATGAAGATCGCTATATTGATATTGGTCGGTCCAGTCAAGGTCAGTTACTTGTTGTAGTTTACACAGAACGTCAAGCAAACATTCGGATTATTAGTTGTCGGAAAGCCACCAAAACAGAGAGGAAAATCTATGAACAATCATAATTTTGACCAGCCAGATATCACTGATGATGAAATGCTTCCAGAATATGATTTTACCGGGGGCATACGCGGCAAGCATTACCAAGCCTATCGGCAAGGACATACTGTGACCATTCATCAAACCGATGGCAAGGATATTGTTCAATATTTTACTCTGGAAGATGGAGCAATTATGCTTGATCCAGATGTGCGGGAATATTTTCCTGATGCTGAAACGGTGAATAGGGCTTTACGCACTTTGATTAGTTTGTTTCCGAAAAATTGTCAGGCAATTTGAATTCAGCAGGAAAGAAACCCGGTTTCTGGACTCCTGGACAAGAAACCGGGTTTCTCTAAGAAATCTCGGCCTCCCCACCGGCCCTTACATAGAAACCCGGTTTCTAACCTCTCCAGGTTTCTAGCCCCAGGGACAAGAAACCGGGTTTCTATGATGTTTGTTGGTGGGTGGCAAGGGTTGACGCAAGAAACCCGGTTTCTGGGGTCCTGGGACTTCGGCCGACAAGAAACCGGGTTTCTATGAGCGTTGTTGGTGGGTGGCAAGGGTTGACGCAAGAAACCCGGTTTCTGTGGCCCCGGTTTCTGGGGCTCTAGCTGCCGAGTTCTTGGGCTCTTTGGGCGGCTTTGCGGACGGCTTCAATTAAGGCGGAACGAAATCCCGCGCTTTCTAGTTGAGAAATTCCGGCAATGGTGGTTCCCCCTGGACTGGTGACTCGATCTTTGAGTTCTGCTGGGTGCATTTCCGTTTCTTTGAGTAGTTGCGCGGTGCCTAATACGGTGTTTAGGGCTAGTTTGGCGGCGATCGCCCTTGGTAAACCAGCCGCAACACCGCCATCAGTTAAGGCTTCAATGGCGATCGCGACATAACCAGGGCCAGAACCGGAAAGCCCCGTCACTGCATCCATCATCGATTCGGGGACTTCCACCACATCCCCCACTGCTTGCAAAATCTGCTGACCTTGTTGCAAGTGTGACGGTGTAACCAGTTTCCCAGGGGCGATCGCGGTAATACCTGCCCCCACCGTTGCCGGAGTATTGGGCATTGCCCGAATCACAGGCTGTTGGGGAAATGCCGCCTCCAATTTCCGCAGAGGCACCCCGGCGAGAATAGACAACACCAACTGGTCTTTAGCATCACCGGCAGATAACTGGGCAACTACTGCATCAAATACTTGGGGCTTAATTGCCAATAAGAGCACCCGATCTGCCAAGGCGACAGCCTGATTATCAGATGTCACCTGAACCTGATATTTTTCACTTAAATATTCTCTTCGCTGAGGTAGGGGATCGCTAACGATCACCTCTTGAGGCGCATAGACGCTTTGGGCGATTAACCGGGATAAAAGCGCCTCTCCCATTACCCCACCGCCAATCATGCCTAATTTTATGGACAATTTTCTCTAATCCTTTCTGCTAATTATGGATAATTTTAAAACAGTAGGGTGGGCAAAATCTTGCCCACCCTACGAATAGATTTACTAGCAGAAAGCGAGAAACTTACTGAGAAGCCATCCGCATTTGGTCATCATTCCAGTTTCCGGTCGGCGCTATTGGCTGACGCGAAGAGCGGATATGATGTTGCAGGACATCATGGACAACACCAGACTGAGTGCTGACTTGAACACAACTCGGTGTAAACAAAAAGATGCTTTCACCAATTCTTTCTTGGTGGCCATCCAGGGCATAAGTTCCACCGGCAATAAAATCGACGGCTCTTTGGGCTTGGTCGGGATCCATCATGGTCAGGTTCAACACCACAGATTTGCGTTCCCGCAAACCTTGGATGGCTTGAGGCATTTCTTCAAACGAGCGAGGTTCCATTACCACAACTTCGCTGATCCCATTAGCGGCACCGGGCATTCCAATCACATTATTCATCCCCTTTAAATTTGTATTCATTCCTGTATCTGCTCCACCCATACCAATATTTGAAGAACTCATGCCAACAGCACTAACTGTTCTGTCTCGAAGTCTACTACGGGTCTGGCTATTATCGGCTGGGGCGGCTGGGGCAGGCGGTTGTTCTGGGTACAAATTTTGATAGCCTTGTCCCTCCGCATCTCCATCATAGTATTCATCATATTCGTCGCCTGGGGTGCCGGTGACGAAATCTCGTAACTTAGAAAAAAGGTTGTTCACGGTTCACGCTCCCTCATTACATAATGATTCACTCAAGGCCAGAGCTTTCCTGATTAAAACGCCGATTTGATCTTACAAGTCGATGACTTACTCGTAACTCTGTCCCCTGTTCTTTGCTTGCTCGCGATCGCGGTGTCGCAATTCTTCTTATCCTAACTGGTGGTTGACTGCACCTTTTTATCTGCTTTAATCACTTACCCGTAAAGGCTCCCAAACCTGCCGGGATTTCACTACTGTCTTTAGATTAACAGTATATTTATTAGACACGAGTGCAAAATACCGAGGTCGATCCCCCCAACCCCCCTTAAAAACGCCACTCGGCTTTGCACGAATGAAAGCAAGAAGTCTATTATGCCTAGATCACCAGCAAGCACCCGTTTTTTGAGTATTGGCAAAGTCCTAGGCTGTAACAATAGGGTACAGGATGATTAGGGGTCGATGGGGGAATCACTCCCCCCACCTCCCATTCAGAACCCAGCGTGCCACTTTCACGGCACTAGGCTCCTACCTATGTTGGCCCCTTACATGGGTACGACTACCAGAGTGGCAGTTCTTCCTCCCGATGTCCTTGGGTGCTCCCGTCATATCTTGACTTTAAATCGTGACAATGAGCGTGAAGCAATTGCAGGTTTTTGTATTCGTCCTTTCCGCCTTGGCTTCTAGGAATGAT
>NZ_LIUQ01000021.1:0-21111 GCF_001276715.1 Planktothricoides sp. SR001
CGCGAATCACCCCTACAGGCGGGGATTTTCATCCCCGCCGGATTTTCATCCCCGCCGGATTTTCATCCCCGCCGGATTTTCATCCCCGCCGGATTTTCATCCCCGCCGGATTTTCATCCCCGCCGGATTTTCATCCCCGCCGGAGGGTTAATTGCGGGGGTACATAAACCGCCGGGGGTTAAAACCCCCGGCTAATAGCGCAAGTCGGTTAAAACCGACTCTGGATTATTTTGAAATTGGTAATACCAGTTACAAAAATTCATGCAACAGTAGGGGCGCAATGCTTGCGCCCAAATAAACCTTGGGATTGTAGCAAAATTTTTTAAAATTGCTATCACTCTTGAATCAACTTAAATCGAGTGGTATCAGGTTCTATACAGTTATCAGAAGATGCCACGATCGCTTCAACGGTTACTTCATACCTGTGGCCAAAAATTAAAGGGTCTTCATCATCAGGATAAGGAAAAGCGATCGCTTGAGAAATCACACTGGAATTGTCTACTGTTTCCAATGTTTTCTGAAAATTAAAATCCGAATCCCAGGATTCTACCTTCACCGTGTAACCTGTTGCACCTGCAATTGTTTTCCAAGCGATAGAGGGTCGAGAATTGGAGATTATTTGACTAAAAGGACTCTTAATTTCCGGGCTATCACAAGAACCACTGGGACGCGGGTTCGGGTCGCAAAGATTGCCCGAATCATCGCACTCTACTGCGGGTTCTGGTGCCGAACAATATTCCCCGACCTGAAATCTATCATCACTGGATACTTCCCAACGCTTGCCTTGATCAAAACAAACCAAAGCAACTTTTGTTCCAGTAGTAGGCTGTAAATTTTCATCACCACATAACAATTGTCCCGCTTGTAAACCCACGGGGAAATTAGGGTCATTTTCTACCTGGTAAATCAGTCCCACCGCAGACTCAATTTCACAAGTCTGAGTTGCTGTCGTTGCTGTTACAGGCAACATCGATGTCACTTTTCCATCAGAGTTAAAACTCCACCCTACTAAAACTATCAGTAGAGTTAATCCGAATAAAACCAATTTTCTAATTTTTCTCGATTTCATCGTTGTTTTTTTCCATGATTCAAACGTTGTCGAGCCACAGTTCGCCATAGTATTACATCATTATTGACATATTCAGAATCTAGACAATTTTCCCATTGTTCTACAGCCTCTTCTGCATTACCTTTTGCTTCTTGTACAAAACCTAACAAACAATAAGCGTCCGTTCGTTTTGAGTTGAGCTTAATTGCCTGTTGCAAGTCTTTCTCTGCTTGGTCATATTCGCCACGCATCCAATAAGCCCAACCTTGATTTTTGTAACAAGCGGATAACACTTTGTTTTGGGATTGATTAGTTTTTTCGATACATTGCGAAGTCAGAGTAATTGCCGCAACTGGGTTTCCCTGTAAAATTTTTATCCGAGACAAATCGCTGGTAGCACGAACCGAAACAGGGGAGTTAGATTCAACCACAGATTTGTAGTTTTCCTCGGCACAGTCTAAGTCTCCCCAGTCATCACAAACACCGCCTAAATTATAGCGAACCGTATAATTGTATGGGTTGATTTTAATAGCTTTTTCATAATTTTTTTTAGCGCAAGTATAATCTTGTTGATATTGACAAATTAATCCCAAGCTATTGTAAATAGTATCATTTTGTTCATTAAAATAAAGAGCTCGATCATAATATTTTTTTGCTTGTGTTAAATTATTATCTTTTTGAGCATCTAGTCCCAGATTAAAATAGTATTTTTCCCACCAGGGAAATGATAGCCGATAAATTCCCAAACCAGCAATTACCAACCCCAATACTCCATAAACAGTTAACTTAAACTGACGAGAATTAATAAACCGCCAAACACTTCTAAGCCACAAACCCCGGACGGTCAAATTCCGCAACATCACTTGAATATTTTGCGGTCTAGCTGCCGGATCTGCCGCCATCAAATCATCAATAAAATCCGCCAAAGGTGAAGAAATTTGTGGGGCGCGATCGCGCCAAATTAACTGACCCGTTTTGCCATCTCTGGGTAAGTCTACGGGATGCAACCCTGTGACTAAATGAACAAAGGTGCGACCAACAGCAAAAAAATCTGATTCAGGTAATGCTTTCCCCTCTATTTGTTCTGGGGCAGTATAACCACTAGAAATATATGTGGTGACGCTTCCTAGTCTGACATCTACTCGATAAGTAGGGCTAATTTCTCGCACCGATCCAAAATCAATTAAAACCAGTTGCCCACTATATCCTATTCCCCCCTTTTGAAGGGGGGTTAGGGGGGATCCAGCCTTTTGAAGGGGGGTTAGGGGCGATCGCAGAATAATATTAGAAGGCTTAATATCCCGATGTAAAAATTTATTCTCATGGAGTACCCCTAATATTTCAAGAATTTGTCTCAACCAGTTAATCGCCACCTTTTGAGATATTCGCCCATGAGTGGCAGACCATTTTTCTAAATCCTCACCCTCGATTTTTTCCATGACTAAACAATTCAGGGGATCCGACTCTTCATCAATGGTCAACTGAAAATAACCATCGATATCCACTTTGGGAATACCGGGGCGATCTAGCCACTGAAGAGTTAACGCTTCTTCCTCAAACTTCTCGACTAATTTCGGTTCATTATCTTTTAAGATTTTCAGCACTTTGCGGGTGTGATTATCTTTAATATCTTCCACTTCAAAAATTTCCGTAGCCAAGCGGCGGTCTAATTTCCGCAAAGGGCGAATGAGTCGATAGCGGTTCCGCACCAATAATGGCGTCCCGCAAGCTTGACAAGAAGTTAAATTATCGTCATTTTCCCGATGTTTACATTCTGGATTAATACAATAAATCACATTGTTTTGGTTCTCCTACATTATATTAACAGGTAGGGTGCGTTAGGCGGACAGACAACCTAGGATATTTACAGATTATTTCATATTCCGCCGTAACGCACCATTTGATTTGTTTGATTTATCAATGGCCGCGATCGCCTTTAAGCAATCAAGTCTGAATTGGTAGAGAGCATCTGATATTTGTAAGGGCAAAGCATTCGGGGAAAATTTTAACGGTTTAAACCCAGAATTAACTGCTTTGTAAGGGCAAAGCATTCGGGAAAAATTTTAACGGTTTAAACCCAGAATTAACTGCTTTGTAAGGGCAAAGCATTCGGGAAAAATTTTAACGGTTTAAACCCAGAATTAACTGCCCGAATGCTTTGCCCCTACAATCACTAATATCTTATTTGCAAATCTGAGATATTAGTGATTGGTGCGTTACGGCAGGTTTTGAACTTCATTGTTTGAGTATAAATATTTTTGCCTGCCTAACGCACCCTACCTAACTACCTAACTGATATTTATTGATATATTTTTGAATCACCGGCTGAAGACCAAATCGGCTTTGCTCATTGTCTGGGGATTCGGATTTTTCTAAGAGCGATCGCCCCTTAAGTGAATTTAAACTTTCAATCAAGTCGGACATAGAATAGTCTGGCATTCGATCGCGCAACTCAGAAAAAGATATCGGGCGATCGGCTTCGGCTAAAATCCGCAAAACTTTTTTTTCTGAATGAGATAATCTTTCCCAGTGCCAAGCTAAAATATGCCGATATTCTGGATCGAGGTAGATGGTTTGTGAATCTTTGAGAAATTTGGCTACATCTTGAGCGAAAAACTCCTGAATCGTCGGGGCAATCAATTTCAAAGCTAAAGGCATCCCACTATATCTCTCGATCAACCCTTGCCAATGTTGAGATTCTCCCGTTAAATTAGTATTCTGTAAAAGTTCCTGAACTTCCTCTAGTTTCAATCCCTTCAGTTCTAAAGATTTTACCGCTTGATTAAAATTCCGTAGGCGATCGCATTCTGGGAACTTCTCTCGACTAACTACCACCAAACAACTTTGATGGGCAACTTCACCCACTTTTTTAAACAATTGACCATATGCTTCAAACCCTGTCCGATATCGACCAAAGCGATCGCCTGGTTGTAAAATTGCCTCCAGATTATCCAAAATCAACAGACAGCGATATTGCCGCAAACCATCAATCAACCGCAAAATTTTGTCATAGACATCTTCCTCCGTATTTTGTGGGGACGACCCAGTTAAAAAAGTCGGTAAATCCCCCAGAAACTTGTCAAAAGCATAAGTCTCGCGCAGCACTCGATAAATGCAGCGGTCAAATTCTCCTTTAACTTGTTCTCCCATACGAACTGCCAGGGTAGTTTTCCCCATCCCTCCCAGTCCCAAAATCCCCACCATGCGGCATTTTTCCTCAACGATCCAGCGTTTCAAAGTGTTGAGTTCTTCAGTTCGTCCGCAAAAATTAGACACATCTGGTGCATAACCCCAATCATCGCGAGGCTGATTTTTCTCTTCTGGAATTTGGGTGAAAGCAGTTTTGGCAACTGGTAAAGTCGGTTGAGGTTGTTTTTCCCACTTTTCCAACACAGCCCGAACATTTCGCTTGCTCACCTGTTCCCCAAACACCTCGCTGAGTAGCTTCCAAAAGTTCGGACCAACATCTCCTTTGAGATAATTCGCTTCATAGTTTGAGGATTGTTCAGCAATTTGGTCGTAAGTCAGACCCTCCCAGGCGCCCTGGAATACCACTTTTTCTACGTCAAGTAGCGGCTTGCCGGTTTTCTCCTGCACCAATTGCTCAACTAATTTCAGTGCTATTTCAAATTCCATTGTGTGATTAAAGCTTCTCTGTGTAAATCTGTGTGTAAATCTGTCTAAGCTTACCTCTATTGTAGCTTAAGCTTAATCCAGCACGAGCGCGATCGAAAACCGGGTTTTTTTAGGTTGACCGAAAATTTTCCTCCTAGGACACGGCATTGCCGTGTCCCTAAACGCTTCAGCCAAGGATCCAGGATTTGACTAGCGGCTGAACATAATAATTGACATAATAGTCAGCTTAGTTAGGGCTGATCTGAAAAAAAGCAATCAAGAAACCTGTTGCCACAGGTGAAATGCCGCCTTTTGTCCGGCCTCAATTCCGGCAATTTGTAACGTTTTGTAATCAAATTAAGCATAATACTTAATGCTATGGCTGTGTTATGTTATGCTGTTAAGCATCAACAGGACTGAGACAAGTTTTCCGATCCAACCCTTTTAGGTAGGGGTGATTCGCGAATCACCCCTACCAGATATAGCGGTAATGTCTAAGTCCCGATCCAAGCAGATGCTTATACAGAAAATGCGCTCTCTTCGCCCAAGTCATTGCCGTGACTGTTTTGAGCTTAAGAACGCACTTAGTTAATTCGGTTAAGTCCAAAAAAATGACCCTAACAATATTTAATAGTACCACTCTGGAGCGATCTCCGCTTCCAGTAAAAATAACCGTAATTCTAATTTCATTGATGCTCTCAGTCGGAGCAATTGTGGTAATATTGTTGCCCGAATATAATGGATTTATCTCCGCGATCGCCCAAGTCGAAAGCCAAGAACTTTTGGCAAGTAATAATTCAGAAAAATATAGTAATAATCAGCTTAATGACGAGCCAGTGGAGGATCCGGAACAAATCAATGATGGCTTAATCTAAAAAAATCGCTCATTTCTCCCAAGAAAAGAAACCGGGTTTCTGTGGTGAATATGTAGGGGCGATTCGCTTGCTCGCCCCTACTGTGGAAGCAAAAAAGAAACCCGGTTTCTATGTCCCCTGAGAGGGCGATCGCTTTTGGGAGGGGCGATCGCTTTTTTGTGGGGTGCGATCGCTTTTTTGGGGGGTGCGATCGCTTTTTTGTGGGGTGTGATCGCTTTTTTGTGGGGTGCGATCGTATTGTATTATCGGAAAACTGCCTAATGTCACATCACTATGTCTGAATCCATTGAGCGAGAAGCCGAAGTCATACTGCACACTCTTGCATCGACTTCGTTTCAGGATTGTATCGCCCTGTCCAAGGAATTCCGCGAACTGCCAATGACGGCTGGTATCTACGCTGTTAAACATCGCACCCTGGGAATCCTTTACATTGGTAAAACCAGAACACTGAGAGATCGTTTTCGTGGGGGTCACAAAGCGTTACTTTGGGCATTCATCGAAGAATTAAAAGCCACAGACATCCGAATTGCTTTTTACCCGCTAGATTTTGTTCAATGGAGACAGCTATCATTGGAGTTAGAACGTCTAATTATTCAAGCCGTGAATCCACCTTATAACGTGAAAATTCCAGCGAGGGACTAATAAAGATGCAAACTCAGCCTGCGATTTCTGAACATCTGTCACCTGAATTAGCACAAATATTTTTAGAAGGATTACCTGAAACCATTCGTCACGGACTAGAAATGCGAGCGAAAAGAATGAACTATCCAGTTTGGGCAGTTATTGAAATGGCGATCGCTGGCTATCTTGATGAAGAAGCACTATCTTTTGTCGATTGCCAGCCAAAGCTTGACTAGCCATAAATCATATTCATGCGATCGCTTTTGGGGGGCGATCGCTTTTGGGGGGCGCTTTTTTTGGGTGCGATCGCTGTTTTAACCCCAAAAAAAGAAACCGGGTTTCTTCTGTGAATATCACAGTTAACTGTGAAAGCGATAAAGAAACCCGGTTTCTGAGTCCCCAAGAAAAGAAACCGGGACCCAAGTGGTGAATATTAGAGTTAACTGTGGAACCACAAAAGAAACCCGGTTTCTATGTCCCCTGAGAGGGCGATCGCTTTTTTGTGGGGTGCGATCGCTTTTTTGTGGGGTGCGATCGCTTTTTTGGGGGGCGATCGCTTTTTTGTGGGGTGCGATCGCTTTTTTGTGGGGGCGATCGCTTTTTTTAGGGATATGAGAAACCGGGTTTCTCTATATAATCTCTGTCACCCAACCAATATTCTCGTAGAAACCCGGTTTCTTGGTCGGGGCGATCGCCTTGCGGAGGACGAGGAAATCGCTTTTTCGGTCAACATGGCAAAAAATGACAAAAATTGCCATAATATACCAAAGCGCTAAAAGACTCAGGCCATGAAAACAATGAATGTCTCTGTTCCCGAACCCATGCGGGACTACATCGAACAGCAAGTCAAGACCGGAGGTTACGGAAGTGTCAGCGAATATATCCGCGACCTCATTCGTCAAGACCAAAAACGAAAAGCGCAAGAACACCTGGAAAACCTTCTATTACAAGGAATAGACTCCGGGGAAGCCACAAATATGAGCGATCGCGACTGGGTAGAAATTCGCCAAGCAGTTCAAAAAAAACTGAATCAACAACAAGATGGGTGAAATTCGGAAACGTCCGCAGGTGATTCGTGACTTAATCGATCTAGCCACTTATATTGCGGAAAATAACCTCGATCGTAGTGATCGATTTCTTCATGCGGCTGAAGAAACATTTAAACAACTCGGACAAATGCCGCAACTCGGTAAACAATGTCAGTTTAACAACTATCGTTTACAAAATACCCGTCAAATCGCAGTCAAAGGATTTAGAAAATATCTGATTTTCTACCAAATCACCGCAGGGGAAGTCGAAATTATTCGAGTTATCCACGGGTCACGAGATATTGAAAGCATCCTAGGAGATAGTCAAGAGTCAATGTAAAATTCTTTGTTCGCGCAGATCGGGCGAAGGAATCGCTTTGTTTTGGGAGGCGATCGCTTTTTTGGGGGGCGCTTTTTTGGGTGGGCGATCGCATGAATGGGAGGCGATCGCTTTTGAGAGGGCGATCGCTTTTGGGGTGCGATCGCTTTTTTGGGGGGCGATCGCTTCCTTCCACCTCCCTAAGAGAATAGCCTTTTCCCTTGATATAATCAAGAAATACGACCATTATCATGCCCAAGATGACACAACCGACAATTCAACTACAAATTCCCTTTGATTCTCTAGTCAATGCGATCGCCACCAAGGGCGATCGAAGATAAAATTCAGCTTTTCCAGCTTCTAGAAACAGAACTTGCCCAATTAGAAGAAGACTCGTTAGAAGAAGATCCAATAGTCCTTACTGAAATCCAAGAATCTCGCACTGCCTACCAAGCAGGAGACTATCAAACCCTAGATCAATATATGGTTTCTCGGAAAAACAAAACTCCATGACTTATGGCGATCGCACATTTCCCCCAAGCAAAGAAACCGGGTTTCTGTGGTGAATTATGTAGGGGCGAATGCGCTCGTCGCCCCTACTGTGGAAGCAAAAAAGAAACCCGGTTTCTGGAGTTTCTTAAGGGGGCGATCGCTTTTTTGTGGGGTGCGATCGCCCAAAACCAATGTACTGAATCAACATCCTTTGCCCCCAGGCAAACCCGCGTGTCATAATTGACTAAAAACCTACTGCGAGGTGGACTCATGCAGATTGTTTTAAAGCCAGAAGAAGCAAGCTTTGTACAAACCCAAATAGCCAACGGCAAATATCAAACCGCTGAGGAGGTAATGAGTCAAGCCTTGGCATTACTCCAACGGCAACAAGACTATGAACAATGGCTGATAGAAACACGCCAAAAAGTGGAAGTAGGAATTGCTGCTTTAGAACGTGGAGAAGCGATTGATGGTGATGTGGCGATCGCTCAACTGCGCGAGCGACTTCACAACAGAGGGTAGCACTAGCTTATGAGACGTTACATTATTTCAGTACCAGCCCTTCAAGACTTGCAAGAAATCATTGATTACTTTGCACAGACAAATGTTGAAACAGGGGATAAGTTTATCAATAAATTTGATGCTTGGTGCCAAAAATTACGTTCGTTTCCCGCGATCGGTAAACGCTACAATGGCGTATACCCAGGTTTAAGGGGTGTATTGATTGACGAATACATCATGTTTTACAGAGTAACGGACGATCTAGTTGAAATTGTCAGAATTGTGCATGGCAAACGCGATTTATTATCCTTATTTCAGTAGGGGTAGGGTGCGTTAGGCGGGCATAATATTTTGGCTTAAGCAACAAATTAAAACATCCGCCTAGACGCACCGAAATTGCCAATAATAAACTTTGTTGTGGTGCGTTACGCAGGGAATTTTACTTGACTTCCGCTTAATTTAACCCGGAACAACACCCTACCGCATCGCTTTTTTGCGTAGGCGATCGCTTTTTCGGTGGGCGATCGCTGTTTTAACCCCAAGCAAAGAAACCGGGTTTCTGTGGTGAATTATGTAGGGGCGAATGCGCTAGTCGCCCCTACTGTGGAAGCAAAAAAGAAACCCGGTTTCTGGAGTTTCTTAAGGGGGCGATCGCTTTTTTGTGGGGTGCGATTCCCTCCGGGACGCTTCGCGATCGCTTTTTTGGGGGGCGATATCCAAGCTATAATGTCCTCAGAGTAATCATCGACAACTCATATGAGCCATGAAAGTTATTTCTTTATCAGCATATTTTGATGGTCAGTCTATTCAGCTAGACGAACCATATCAGCTAGAACCTAACACAAAACTGATTGTGACAGTAATTCCCGAACAACCCTCCGAAAGAGAAACGTGGTTATCCTGGTCAAGTCATCAACTGAACAGCGCTTACAATGAGGAAGATGAATACCCACTGGATAGCATCAAAATAGCGAACCCTGATTATGAAAGAAGCTGATGTTGCTCTGACTCCCATTCCCCAAGCCAAGAAACCGGGTTTTTTAGATAAATCTATGTCTCTAACCGATATGTTGAATAAAAACCCGGTTTCTGAGGTGGTCTTGCTCAGGGAATTGCCCCCTTATCAAGACTTCTTAGTTTGTGGCATTAGTACCCAACTGCACCAAGAAGTGGTGGGTTTTGATGATGTCATTTCTCCAGACGATTCGGACTTTATTGCTAGTGGCTTGAGAGTAAAATCTTTAATTCGACTGGGTTTTCTTGCTGTAGTTCCTCGTAATAAAGTGATTGGTTCTATCGGGTCAATCTCATCAGCAAGACATGAGCGTTTGCTCACCACCTTGAGTAATTATCTGGTCAGTAATTGATTGGCATCTAGAAAATCGATCGCGTTTGGCAGGTGCGGTAAGGGTCGCTATGCCGTCAGGCTTTTCGCTGTTTTAACCCAAGCAAAGAAACCGGGTTTCTGTGGTGAATATCACAGTAGTTTATTGATATGGTGGGCTGGCATTTTGCCCACCCTAAACTCCAAGAAAATAAACCGGGACCAAAGTTGTGAATATGTAGGGGCGAATGGCCATTCGCCCCTACTGTGAAAGCGAAAAAGAAACCCGGTTTCTAAGTTCAGGGGGTGCGATCGCCAGACAACCTATTCTATCCAAAACGGCGATCGCGATTTTAGCGTTACAATAAATCATCGCTAGTACAATTGGAGTTGTCCACTATGCCAGAAATGACTATAAAAGACGTGGAAAAAATTCAGTCAATTCTCAGCGAAGCTGACTTTGACTGTCAACTGGAACTGGAAGCAGGTAAGATTATTGTTATGGGGCCATCAGATATCATCTCTAGCGAAGTCTCCCTAGAATTCGCTCGTCAACTGAGTAACTGGGTGAAACCGCGCCGTCTCGGTCGTGTTTTTGACTCGGCAGGTGGCTTTATATTGCCCAATAGCGACTTAAAAGCACCAGATGTTTCTTTCGTTTTGCGCGATCGCCTTCCTCGCAGCGTTAGATATTTTGGTACTCTTGTCCCCGACTTAATAGTAGAAGTTAAATCCCAAAGCGACCGCCTTGCTAAATTGCGCCAAAAAATTGAAATTTTTCTCGACCAAGGAGTTAAAATTGGCATTTTAATTGACCCAGATGAATTAACTTTAACTCTTTATCGCCCCAATCAAAAACCAATTTTGTTGACAAACGGAGAAACTCTTACCATTCCTGAATTGCTGCCCGGATGGGAATTACAAATTTCTGAATTGTGGCCGCCAGTGTTTGAGGAAAATGAAGATTATCCTCATCAACAATAGTTGAATCTTGGGCTTTTTCCGAATATATAACTACATTTAAAATCATCGCTTTTTTGGGGGGCGATCGCGCAGCTTTCCTGCGAGGGAATCGCTTTTTTCCCCAAGCAAAGAAACCGGGTTTCTTTTGTGAATATCAGAGTTAACTGTGAAACAGAGAAAAGAAACCCGGTTTCTGGGTTCAGGGGGGGCGATCGCGCTTTTTTTCCCCAAGCAAAGAAACCGGGTTTCTTTTGTGAATATCAAAGTTAACTGTGAAAGCGAGAAAGAAACCCGGTTTCTAAGTCACTTGAGTGGGCGATCGCTTTTGGGAGGTGCGATTCCCTCGCAGGAAAGCTTCGCGAACGCTTTTTTGTGGGGGGCGATCGCTTCCTTCCTTCTCCCGAAGAGAATAGCTTTTTCCCTTGATATAATCAGTAAATACGACCTAATTAATGCCCAAGATGACACAACCGACAATTCAACTACAAATTCCCTTTGATTCTCTAGTCAATGCGATCGCCACCCTAGCGATCGAAGATAAAATTCAGCTTTTCCAGCTTCTAGAAACAGAACTTGCCCAATTAGAAGAAGACTCGTTAGAAGAAGATCCAATAGTCCTTGCTGAAATCCAAGAATCTCGCACTGCTTACCAAGCAGGAGACTATCAAACCCTAGATCAATATATGGTTTCTCGGAAAAACAAAACTCCATGACTTATACTGTAATCGTTCCGAAACCGTTCCAAAAACAACTAGATAGTCTGCCCGAAGATATCCAAGAGCGAATTCTTGAGAAAATCACGCCATTGGGTGAAGAACCTCGGCCTCCCGGAACTGTAAAGTTAAAAGGCTATGACAATGAGTATCGCATCCGTATTGGTGATTACCGGATCCGCTACGAAATCAATGATAAAGAATGTTTGGTATTATTGCTTCATTGTAAGCATCGAAAAGATGTTTATAAAAGTTGAAGCATTGAAAACTGGGCGATCGCGCTTTTACCCCAAGAAAATAAACCGGGTTTCTGTGGTGAATATGTAGGGGCGAATGCGCTCGTCGCCCCTACTGTGAAAGCGATAAAGAAACCCGGTTTCTGAGTCCAGGGGAGGCGATAAAGAAACTGGGTTTTTTCTGTGGATATCACAGTTAATTATGGTATGAAGAAAGCCGCTGATTATGCCTCTGATGAAATTATTCCCGGATTTTCTCTCCAACGGCTGATTAATTGTAAAATATTGTAACATTATGTAAATATTAGTAATACCTAACTTAACGGTCAACTAACTATGCTATGCTTAAAAAAGGTAGTTAAAAATTTAGGCGATCGCCGTAGACAGGAGCAGCTTTCCTATCAAAGAAAGCCACTCATTGTCTCAATTCACAAAATACTAGAGCAGTTTCATCGCCATAAGTAAAATCAGTTTTAACTCATTTTTCCGCAGCGATCGCTCAGTTGGAGTCCAAGACACTGCGCCTACTGAGACAAAACTGATGAGCGCGATCGCTGTGGATCTTAATGACAATTGAGTTAATCAAGCTATTGATACTTATAATCAATAAGGTGGTTATATTGTACGGCTCAATTGCAAAAAATTGGAGAAAATCGGCCATTTTGAGTCATCAGCATTCCGGGTTAAAGTAGCCGTCCAGATTGGCTGATTGACTGATGAATCAGCGATCGCATCTTTACGGCTGATAGTGGATGGTACGGGACGCATCACCAAACTCTTTAACTGGGATGAAAAAACCCCAATAAAACACAAGCATTACTTTTTATGAAAAGTAAAGGAATTTATTGTTCAGCCATGACTCAACTCAATTTATTTTTTCGCGGAGCGATTCCGCGAAGCGGATCCCTTGCGGGAATCGCTTTTCTAGCTGCTACTTCTTTTTGGGCTAATACCACTGGCAAAGCAGGGGCGCAGAATTTTAACAAAGTAGAAATTGATCAAAGCAAAGTCATCGTCATTTCTACGCAGCTTCGGCAAAGATATGCCTTGACAGTGATTAGACAACTAGCCGATACTCGCTCCTGCTGGACTGAAACCAATTCGGGTAAATCTGTGATTGTCAAGTTAGACTTGCTAGAATTTGACTTTACTGGCATTTGCCAACGGAGTGTTGATAGTGGTGGCTATTCTATCCGCATGGCCGATCAAGATTTGGGACTTGATTACAAGGTGGAAGTGTTAAGCCGAGATGGGACTCTTGTATTAGTTGGTACACCCTATTCGCCGAATTTGCCCGAACTAATTATTGGCCAAACTCATGGAATTTCTGCGGATCCGTTGAAATTTTTTTTGAATCCTGGATGGCGAATAACACAAAGAACCTATGAAGATCAAATACTCGGTCATTATTATTTTACCCATGACCTAAGTGCTGAAGCTTTTCATGCCACACAATAGTAAGTAAATCATTAAGTCAATTATTCAGGGTTAAAATAGCCTGCATATGTAGCAATAATTTCATTAATTTTCGGGTGGGCAATGCCAATCCTACTCAGGCTAGCTAGGCGAATGAAATATGGCGATCGGTCTTTATGCCTCATCAAATTTAGATGGTTTTCAACCCCCCGTAGATCCGTTCCAACTCCCATGGCGATTCCAGCATCAAAACCAAAAAACCAGGTTTTTGAAAAACCCGGTTTTTTGGCAGATATTTGCCCAAATAAGAAAGCTTTAATCCGCCAAGGATGCAATCAGTTTTTCCACCCGTGCTTTAATCTCATCTCGGACGCGGTGAAAGGTTTCAATCGGTTGACCATCCGGGTCATCTAATTGCCAATCTTCAAATACTTCTCTCGTCACCCAATCTTCTGGCAAATTCACCCCACAGCCACAAAGAGAAATCACCGCATCATAATTTTCTGGCTGAAATTCACTCAAGGGATTAGAGGTTTGATCTGTAATATCAATGCCAATTTCTGACATCACTCGAATGGCGGTGGGATGCACTCGACTGGATTCTAATCCAGAACTGGTGACGGTAATTTTGCCTTTGCCCAGATGCTTGGCAAATCCTTCGGCCATTTGGGAACGGCAAGAGTTTCGCTTACACACAAACATGACGCTTTTCATGGTAATTATTCCTGAAATAAGTTACTTTTCGGGCAAACTTGGCTAATTGCCAGTGGGGAAACAGCGGCGATCGCGCAAAGTAGCTTTTTCTGGTTCACGGCGAAACCAAAAAGCGGTTTTCTTGCAAAATTCCACCAACATTAACATCACCGGCACTTCGATTAAAACCCCCACCACAGTGGCTAAAGCTGCCCCAGAATTTAAACCAAACAACATCACCGCCGTGGCGATCGCCACCTCAAAATGATTACTTGCCCCAATCAACGCAGCCGGTGCCGCATCTTCATAGGCTAAATCCATTTTTAAAGCCGCCACATAACTAATCAGAAAAATAAAATTAGTCTGAATAAACAGCGGCACCGCAATCAATAAAATATGCAGCGGATTTTGCACAATCAGTTCACCTTTAAAGGCAAACAATAAAACCAGAGTAATTAACAGCGCCGAAGTTGCCACGGGACTTAAATAGTGGAGAAATTTATCCTTAAACCAGTCTTCTCCTTTATACTTAAAAATCCAATAACGGCTATACATTCCTGCCGCCAAAGGTAAACCCACATAAATCAACACTGATAACACAATGGTTTCCCAAGGAACTACCAAATCATTGGCCGCCAATAACCATCGCCCCAGAGGTGCATAGAGAAATAACATAGTCAGGGAATTTATCGCCACCATCACCAAAGTATGGCCTTGATTACTATAGGAAAGATATCCCCACATTAATACCATTGCGGTACAAGGGGCAATGCCCAACAAAATCGTTCCGGCAATATAAGAATTGACCATATCCACTTCCATACCGCGCAACATTTCTGTTCCCCCTAGTAAAGGGCGAAATAGCCAGCCTAAAAATATCTGGGCAAAGGCGACCATTGTAAACGGTTTAATCAGCCAATTGACCACTAAAGTTAGTAAAACCGGCTTAGGAGTCCGAATGGCTTGGGCTGCTTGGGTGAAATCAATTTTCACCATGATGGGATACATCATAAAAAACAAACAGATGGCGATCGGTATCGAGACTTGATAGATACTCATCGCGTCCAAAGTCGCCGCCACATTGGGGAAAGCTTTGCCCAAACCAATGCCAATCAGAATGCAGAAAAACACCCAAACCGTGAGGTATTTTTCAAAAAAACTCAGTTGTCCCCCTGCTTGGACGGGACGAGGTTGGTTTTCCGAGGTCTTATTGGAGTCCATACTCAATTTTTTACCGTTGAGAATCCACTGATGGAAAAATTATATCAAAAAAAGTTGATGAATAACCTCTTTAGAAATCTTGATTTTTTGATTTTTTGTTTAAACATATATGTCACCTGTAACAAGTTATAATTTATTTGTTATATATTACCAAATATGTATTACTTAATGAGCGAATAACGAATAACGAATAACAAATATTAGTAAAATTGCAATCACCCTTTCAGCGAAACCGGATGCTGACAAGTTATAGTGTTGATGGAAGCGCAGCAATGTAGTTGAGTTCTTGATCGTGAGTTATTGCGTTAATCCCAAGTGCCCCCAGCCCGATGATCCGGCCAACCAAAACCAGAACCACTGTGTTCACTGTGGTACGGAGTTGCTGATCCAAGGTCGCTATCGAATCTCTAGAGAGATCGGCAGTGGTGGCTTTGGTAAAACTTATGAAGTCGATGATCGCGGGATCCCCAGAGTCCTCAAAGTTTTGCTGCAAAATCACGAGAAAGCAATCAAACTTTTTAAACAAGAAGCCGATGTGATGATGCGGCTGGATTGTCCGGGTATTCCCAAAGTCCAGCCCGATGGGTATTTTGAGATTCCCCTCCCGGAGGGGCAAGATCCATTACACGCTCTGGTGATGGAGAAAATCAACGGATTGAACCTGCGGGAGTGGATGAAAAAGCGGCGCAATAAACCGATCACTGAGGAGTTGGCGATCGATTGGTTAAAACAACTCTCGGAAATTTTAAGTGTTGTCCACCAAGAGCAATTTTTCCATCGAGATATCAAGCCCTTGAACATTATGATTAAACGCAATGGGCAACTGGTGCTGATTGACTTTGGCGCCGCGAGAGAAGTCACCAACACCTATTTTGCCAAAGTGGGACAAGGGCAAAATATTACCGGGATTGTTTCACCGGGATATACGGCACCAGAACAAGCGAATGGTAAAGCGGTGCCGCAATCGGATTTTTATTCTCTGGGTCGGACTTTTGTCTTTTTAATCACGGGGAAATCCCCCACTTCTTTTTCTGAACATCCTCGCACGGGTAAATTAGTTTGGCGCAGAAGTGCCCCCCAAATTTCTGATGGTTTTGCCGATGTGATTGATTATCTGATGGCCAGTTTTCCGGGAAAACGGCCTCAAAATGCTCAAGCGATCATCCGTTGTTTGGAGGAATTGAAACACGCTTCACCTAGTAGTGATGCCGATGAATCTGAGCCATCTTTGGTCAGCCAAAAAAACACCGGAGGATTCAACCGGAATACGGGGAAAAATCCTACGAAGATGAGCCCTACCAGAAATACGCCAACATCTGTTTCTTCTCTGGGTTCTCGCGCTTCTGCTTCCAAGATTAAACAAGTTTCTCGGGTTCAACCATATACGCCATATCAACCCCCGAAGAAAATCCCTTGGGGACTGATGCTTACGCTTTTGATTTTGAGTCTATTGGGATCGCAGGTTTATGGGTATTGGCGCTATGGTTTTTTCCCCGCCAGTCCCATCTCCTTGATTGTCAGTTTACCGAGTAGTGTTTTTTTACAAAAGAGCTTGACGGGTGTAGGCCAAATTCAGTCTTTGGCGATGGGGCCTGAGTCTAGAATTCCCATGTTTGCTAGTGGTAGTTATGGGAAAATCCGCATTTGGAATCTTCAGACTGGAGTGCAGGTCAAAGAATTAGATGCCCATCGATCCTGGGTTAATGCTTTGGCTATTAGCCCGAATGGTCAGATTTTAGCCAGTGGTAGCGAAGATACGACGATCCGCATTTTGAATTTTCAAACCGGGGAACTGCTTCAATCGATTCCAGCCCATTCCGGCCCGGTTAATGCTTTAGCAATTAGTCCCAATGGTCAGATTTTGGCTAGTGGTTCGGCGGACAGAACGATTAGATTTTGGAATTTAAGCGATGGGGTTCGTTTGCGGACAATTTCCGGCCATCAAGATGCGGTGAATGCGATCGCCTGGAGTCCGAATGGCCGATTAATTGCCAGTGGCAGTTCTGACAGAACAATTCAAATTTGGGATGCGATTACCGGCACAAGAGTAAGAAAACTACAAGGTCATGGGAATGCAGTTTTATCGGTGACATTTAGTGCCGATAGTCAGTTGGTGGCGAGTGGCAGTCGTGATAATACGGTGATTGTTTGGGATCTGAAAACTGGTCAACAAAAATATCAGTTAACGGGGGATAATAGTTGGGTTCGGTCAGTGGCGATCGCCCCTGATGGTCAGCTATTAGCAACCAGTGGCAACAACCTCAATATTTGGAATTTAAATACCGGAAAACTGGAAAAAGTGTTATTGGGACATGAACAATATATTAGTGTGTTCGCCCTGAGTCCTGATAATCAAACCATTGTCACTGGCAGTCCAGATAAAACTATTAAAATTTGGCGATTGCCTCCGTTATCAGAATCGGAAAAATCTAAATAATTTTGTTGATTATTTGTTGATTATTATTTATTGGTTATTGGTTACTGGTTATTTGAGGATAGCTTTACCAATAACCAATAACAAACAACTAATAACTAATAGATAGAGGTTTTTAAGGCAAAAAATAATCTCTGGAATGCGGCAATATTAGAAGTTACGGCTAAAAGAATCAGTAATGGGAAAAACTGTTGAGTTGAAATCCCCAAAATAATTAGAATAAATCGGGCGGTACGATTTCCAATTGCTGCTGCTACTACGCTTTTTCCTTCCGCTTCACTTCTGGCGCGAATATAGGGAACCATCATGCCGCCAAACATGGCCAATAAACCGGGAATTAAATGTTGACTAGGGTCGAGGAAAATTAGGGCGGTGATGATAAAAAAATCAACGTATCTATCTAATACACTGTCTAAAATTGCTCCTTCCTTAGATGCGACACCTTTTGCCCTAGCTAAGTCTCCATCCAAATCATCAAAAATGCCACTGATGATAATGACCGCAACGGCGATTAAATAGTAATTTTCTAGAATTAACCAGCAGGCTAATGGGCCGCCAAATAAGGCAGAAAGGATAGAAATCCGATTGGGAGTAATCCAGTCATATTTTGCCAGAAAATTGGCAATTTTTACGGTATAAATTTTTAAGGTTTTTTCTATAAGCGATCGCGGCTTGATAATTTCCGCTTCATCATTACTGGTTTCGGGCTGATTTAATAAAGTTTCTGACGGATCATTTTCTGATAAATTTGACATAATCTCTTCCTGTTGATTTAATTTTAATTAATTTTAATTAAAGCAGAAAAAAACCTAATTTTCAAGTAATTAGCTAAATTATTTCAAGTTAATAAGGCACATAAATATCAAAAATATCAAAAATATCAAAAAAACGAGGGTATTTATTGATGGGGTGGTTATCTTCTGGCTAAGTTCTTAAATTTAGTCACCTGGGAATCAAACAATAGTTTCACCGTTCCCGTTGGTCCATTTCTATGTTTGGTAATAATCACCTCCGCAATGCCGCGATCGGGGGTATCGGGATTGTAATATTCTTCCCGATACAACATAATGACTAAATCGGCGTCTTGCTCAATGCTGTTGTGAACGATGATATTATTGGCCACAAAGTTGTGATGAAAATCGACGGTCAGGTCATAAACTTCTTCTTCTCCATCTGCTTCTATGGAGATGATTTCATCCCAATAAATTTTGAAATATTGCAGGGATTTCTGGAATTGATCGATGGGAATGGCGATGCGATCGCCATTCGCCAATTCATCCAAAGGTTGCCACCCAGCCATTGTGAGAAACTTGTGATTTCCCGTAGCCCGAAGCGATCGCCCATCATGGGTAGTTAGTCTAAAGACGGGTTTAACTCCCGTGGAAAAAGCATGATGAACCAGGGCTGGTTCTAACATCATCGTCGCTTCATTCACTGCCCAAACTTTCAACCGAGATTTGCCGATTTTGTCGATAAAGTCTCGAATCGGTAGCTGCTGATTCCGATTATTCACTAAAGGAATTAAAGTATCTCCGGTTAAGCAACCAGACTCGCGCAAATCTGACATCATCGGTCGCTTATTCGTGCGGGATTCTACCCCACGACTAAGCTGAGATAAAGTAATAATCGGCACATTCAATTCCCGGGCTAAACCTTTCAGTCCGCGAGTAATTCTGGATAATTCTTGAACTCGATTATCTGGACTACTTCCCTCCATTAACTGTAAATAATCGATCAAAATTAATCCTAACTTTCCCCCCTGTTCTGACTGAAGCCGCCGACATTTGGAGCGAATTTCTGTCACCGTAGGATTGGGGCTATCGTCAATAAATATTGGCAGTTCTGATAAGGTAGCGATCGCCCGACTTAAAGGTTCCCATTCATTCTGACTAATTCGGCCCGCTCGCAGGCGGTTACTTTCAATTCCTGCCTCTCCCGAAAGCATCCGTTGTACTAGCTGTTCTTTGGACATTTCTAAACTAAAAATCGCCACGGGTAACTCATGAATTGAAGCAATATTATAAGCAACGCCGATAGAAAAAGCGGTTTTGCCCATTGACGGACGACCGGCGACAATAATTAAATCTGAACGCTGAAAACCGCCGGTCATGGCATCTAAATCATAAAAATCACAAGGCAGTCCAGGAATTGCTAAACCTTGCTGATAAATTTCAATGGTTTCAAAGGTTTGCACCAGGGTTTCTGAGATAGAAACTAGACCTTGTTGGGGGCGTTCTTGAGTTAGTCCAAAGATGCTTTGTTCCGCTTTATCTAATATTTCCGGTAATTCCGTGGCGGTATCATACCCTAGTTCGGCAATTTCGTGACCCGCATGGATTAATTTGCGGCGAATCCATTTATCAACTACTAACAAAGCATACAGGTCAACGTTGACCGAGGAAACGGTGCGATCGATCAGTTGGGCTAATTTAATTTGACCGCCAATTTTTTCTAGGAGACGGCGATCGGATAACCAAGTGGTGACGGTCATCAAATCCGTGGGTTTCCCTTGAAGCTGAAGGGTTAAACAAGCTTGATAAATTTCTTGATGGGCGGTGATAGAAAATGCGTCTTTGGGCAGAACATCTGCCACTTTGCTGATCGCTTCCGGGTCGAGCAATATGGCGCCTAAAATTGATTCCTCCGCTTCGATATTTTGTGGAGGTAAGCGATTACCGCTATTGCCTTGGAACTTAACTAGGTCAACCATAATAATAGTGATCGGCTTTGATCTTTCATCGGTCAGACTTCAGTCTAGGGGTGATTTGGGAAATTAGGGGTAATTCGCGAATTACCCGTAGGGGTGATTCGCGAATCACCCCTACTGATTGCTGATATAATTATTCAGCAACCACCTGAATTTCCACTTCGGCGGTAACTTCTGGGTGTAGTTTGATTTGGACTTTGTAGAAACCCAATTTGCTGATATCTGGTAGAGTAATGCCCCGGCGATCGACTTCCTGAGAAGTAATCTTGAGAATCACTTCTGCCACTTCGCGATCGGTGACGGTGCCAAAAATTGCCTCCCCTTCTCCCACGCGCTTGGCAATGGTAAAGCGACCAATAGTTTCCAGGGCAGTTTTGCGAGATTTTGCAGCTTCTTTTTCCGCCAAAATGCGCTTCCGTTCTTCTTCTTTGCGTCTTTCGACTTGTTTTAAGACTCCCGGAGTGACGCGATAAGCCATGCCTTGGGGCAATAAATAATTGCGAGCATATCCAGGGGCAACTTCCACTAAGTCACCGGCTTTTCCTAGTTTTTTGACATCTTTATTTAAGAGTAATGGAACCCGTTTAGACACAATAGTTTCTCCTCTATGGGTAATAATTTTAAGGGGTGATAATTTGACCGCTGGCTGTGTCAAGATTTTGATGAAATCTCCACACAACTTGCTACAACTTCTGTTGAACGTTGAAAAATATGGCCTCTCCTGTTCGTTGGCGGGGCGACTATTGGTGGTTGAAGTTGTGAGCAAATCGGGTATGCCGAGGCCACAATCTCCCAGCATAACCGATTTTGACCGCGATCGCAATTCAGGTTAATAATTTATTGCTAATTGAAAATTCGTAATAAATTGCGGGGTGTAGGGTGTAGAGAGGGTGTAGGGTGTAGGG
>NZ_LIUQ01000021.1:21217-109720 GCF_001276715.1 Planktothricoides sp. SR001
TTCTCTATTCTCTTTTCTCTATTCTCTTTTCTCTCTTCCCCACACACCCCACACTTCGATGGCGGCTTCCCACACACCCCACACCCTACACCGATGGCGGCCCCACACCCCAGGGTCTGGGTCAGCTTAAAAAATATCTTTGCGACCCCGCAGACGGGCAAAGGTTTGTACTGGGTCTTGGCTGTCTACCGCTGACTGTAATGCCGGTTGATCCCAGCGCAAGAAAGGATTGGTGCGTTTTTCCAGCCCCAGAATTGATGGGACGGTGGGTTGAGATAGCGATCGCGCGGTTTTCACTTCAGCAAAGCGCTGTTGTAAATCTGGGTTATCCCCATCGACGGTTATGGCAAATTGCAGATTACCGAGGGTGTACTCATGGGCACACCAAACTTGCGTCGAGTCCGGTAAATTGCGTAGTTTGCTCAGGGAGTTGACCATTTGTGCGGGGGTGCCTTCAAATAATCGGCCACAACCTCCAGCAAATAAGGTATCTCCACAGAATAAATGGCCGGTGTCTTCGACCGCATTGGGCGGAAAATAGTAGGCAATGTGACCGCGAGTATGTCCGGGAACAAAGAACACTTGACCTGTGCGATTCCGCGAAGCGGATCCCTTGCGGGAATCGCCAAATTCCACGGTATCGCCTTCCTCAAGAAAGACTTGCTGACCAGGAATTCGTCCCCGATCCTCTGCCCCCCCGTACACGATCAGATTGGGGAAGCGTTCCATCAGCGATCGGTTGCCCCCCACATGATCGCTATGATGATGGGTGTTAAAAATTGCCACCAACTCAGCCCCTAGTTCTTCAAGCTTTTGTAACACCGGGGGAGCCACCGCCGGATCCACCACAGCCGCAATATTTTTCTGAGCGTCGTATATTAAGAAAATATAATTATCAGACAGCGCCGGAATTCGATAAATTTGCATAGAACCATGCCTCCATGAGCGGAAATTTATTCAGTTAAATTTTAATCTGCTTCCGGGGGACAAAGAAAAATCAATCCTCAGTAGTACAATAATGAATACTCACTATCCGGTTAAGACCGATCGCTAGATCATTCCCTATGGTTAGACAAAATCCAATTCCCGTCAGTTCAAACATTCATCAACTGATTACACGAATTGTCGAATCCAATGAAATTGGCAGAAGGGAACAGTTACAACTCACCTCTGCTATGCTAAGGGATAAGAATCTTACCGAGGAAGATCGCCGACAAATCAATCGGATCTTCGATCATATCCAAAGCGGGCGCATCAAAATTATCGATCTTTAGTCGCTCTCTAAGAATTGTTTGGTAAATATTAAGCCACTGAAACAATATAAGGAATTTGCAAGTGAGTAACAAAAAACAAATGATTTTAGTGACTGGGGGCGCTGGATATATTGGCTCCCATGCAGTTTTAGCCCTGAAACAAGCCGGTTACGATGTGCTGATTCTTGATAATTTGGTCTACGGTCATCAAGAAATTGTTGAGGAAGTTTTACAGGTGCCATTGGTGGTCGGGGATACCTGCGATCGCCCTTTGTTAGACCGCATTTTTTCTACCCATGATATTGCCGCTGTGATGCACTTTGCCGCCTATGCTTATGTGGGAGAATCTGTCACAGAACCAGCCAAATATTATCATAATAATGTGGTGGGTACTCTCACTCTTTTAGAAGCGATGGTGGCGGCAAACGTGAAGAAATTTGTCTTTTCTTCTACTTGCGCTACTTATGGCATTCCCCACAGAATTCCTCTCACAGAAGACCATCCCCAAAATCCGATTAATCCCTACGGGGCGACTAAATTAATGGTGGAAAGAATTCTCCAAGACTTTGACCCAGCTTATGATTTCAAATCCGTAAGTTTTCGCTATTTTAATGCGGCTGGGGCTGACCCAAATGGCCAACTGGGAGAAGATCACAACCCAGAAACTCATCTCATTCCTTTAGTGTTACAAACTGCTTTGGGCAAACGAGACTCTATTGGAATTTTTGGCACGGATTATGAGACTGCCGATGGCACTTGTATCCGAGATTATATTCATGTGAATGATTTGGCCAGCGCCCATATTTTAGGTTTAGAGTATCTGATCAATGGAGGAAATACAGACTTTTTTAACTTAGGCAATGGCGGCGGTTTTTCCGTTAGAGAAGTGATTTTACAAGCAGAAAAAATTACGGGTAAAAAGATTAAAGTGGTAGAGAGCGATCGCCGTCCGGGAGATCCTCCGGTGCTCGTGGGTAGTAGCGAAAAAGCCAAAACAATCTTAGGATGGTCGCCCCAATACTCAGATTTAAAGGATATTATTGCTCATGCTTGGCAATGGCATCAAAAACGTCATGGTTAAGTCTAGGCAGCATTAATAGCCAACATTAAAAATCATGGTTCTTCAGTCAGGTGGTAAGATGGCTCCCCTAGTATCAATCATTATCAATTGTTATAATCAATCTCACTACCTGGAAAGGTCAGTTAAAAGTGTTTTAGCCCAAACTTTTACTGACCTAGAATGCTTGATTGTGGATGATGGTTCCACGGATAATACTCGGCAGGTGGCGGAGAATTTAATGGCTCTAGATTCGCGAGTCAGATATTGCTATAAAGAGAATGGTGGTTTGCCCGCAGCCCGCAATTTTGGGGTAAAAGAAGCGCAAGGAGAATGGATTCAATGTCTGGATGCGGATGATTGGATCCACGAAGATAAAACCCGATTTCAGTTAGAGCATTTAAAGGGTTGGGAAAATCAAGATATTGTCTTTTATTGTGATTACGAGCGAGTGTTTATTGATGCGGATGAAAAGATTGTGGACAGACAGCCCAATATTATCGGTGACTTGAACCGAGAGCAATTAATTCAACGGTTATTGATTCCCGATTTTTTGGCAAATTCCCCCCATCCTGCCCTGCAACAATGTATGTTGATGAAACGCAGTATTTTCCAAAAATGTCAGTTTCCCGCAGAGATGAAAGCCCTGGGAGATAGATACTTTGGGGTGGATATTCTGGTGAACGGTGTCACTTTTGTTTATACCCCGATGGTGGGGGCATTCTATACAAAACACCAGGGAAATCGCACGAACAGTTGGAACTATATGCAGAATTATTATCTGTTATTTTATGAAAAGGTTTATCGAGAACAGCCAAGTTTACGGAAACTTTGTAATATTGGCTTAGAGTTTCTGGTGAATGAGGCGATTCGGGATAAAAAATCAGCAACTTTTGACCGTTTAGTCAATATCCTCGAAGTCCCGATCGCGCTCAAAATCTGGAATATGCGCTGGCAAATTTCCGGGTCTACTGGACTTAGGTTGGCTTATGGGGTGCGATCGCTCATTCCCAGCTTTTTATTATATGAAAAATACCAAGGACCGCGCTCGAAGAAAGTGATTAATTTTATAGCCAAGCTAGGGTTAAAAAAATAATCCAATCAAAAATAAAAAATTATTATGATAAAAGCATTTGAGCATACAGTCAATCTCAAGCAAATATAAGCTAAGGAGTTATTTGAAATCTTGGTGAAAGTATCTTTAGTCGTCAGTGATTTATCCGGGGGAGGAGCAATTCGGGCGTTTCTCCTGGGGCAAGTGCTAAAACAACTGAACTATCAAGTCCAAGTGATTGGCTTTCAATTTGGTAAAGAAATTTACGCGATTCCGCCCCAGGGTTTCTCCGTGGATGAGGTAGCGGGAGAAAATTATCCCGGTTTCCTGAAAGCTGCCCAAAAGCTGCTGCAAAAAATTGATGGAGATATTATTTATGCGGTCAAACCCAAGCCCACTAGCTTTGGCGTATCCCTGCTGAAGAAACTGCAAACCCGTCGTCCTTTATTGTTAGATATGGATGACTGGGAATTGAGTTGGTATGGGGGGGATGATTGGCAATATCGCCCCGGTTCTCTGAAGCAATTTTATCGCGATATTTTTAAAGAAAATGGCCAATTGCGATCGCCCGATCATCCCTTGTATGTGAAGTGGATCGAAAACTGGGTTCACCTCGCTGATGCCATCACCATTGATACGCAGTTTTTACAAGACCGCTTTGGCGGAATTTATATTCCCAATGGCAAAGACACAGATATGTTTGACCCGGAAAAGTACCACCCCGCCGCGAGTCGAGAAAAATATGGACTTTCTGGTTATCGAATTTTGATGTTTCCCGGCGCCCCGCGACCCCACAAAGGAGTAGAAGATGTTTTAATGGCTTTAGATCGATTAAATCAGCCGGATTTCCGGTTAGCCATTGTCGGCGGCAGCCCTTATGATGACTATGACGATCGCCTCATGGAAAAATGGGGACGTTGGATTGTCAAAATTCCCAAGAGTCCAGTGGAGAAGATGCCGGAAATTTTGGCCGCTGCTCATCTGGTGGTGGTGCCTCAACGAGATACCTTGACCGCCAGAGCCCAGTTTCCCCTAAAGTTAACCGATGGCATGGCGATGGCCAAACCTGTTTTATCGACAAAAGTTGGGGATATTCCCGAAATATTAGGGGACACTGGGTATTTGGTTGAACCCAATTCCCCGGAACAAATTGCCCGGGCAATTGCCAATATTTTCCAAGACTTTGAGTTGGCTAATCAAAAAGGTATGAATGCTCGGAAAAAATGCGTTCAATTTTATAGTTTAGACGCAATGGCGGCATCTTTAGAATTGTTAATCTCTGGTTTATAATCTGAATTAATTGAGCCAATAGAGCCAGCGATTCCCTTGTCCTCCGCAAGCGGATCGCATCGAACTGGCAAAACCATTACTGATATTTCCCTGAAGATTTTTTTGCTGAAAACTTCCTAGAGTAGATTTAAGCAGCCTCTCTGAGAATTTGTAGAGTTGAGGCGATCGAGTGACGAAGTTCGGTAATTTTGCTAAGGTTATTGGTGAATATCCATATTTCACCGCTCATTGGGGATTGATTAACCCATCGAAACCCTCCGCAGGCAATAATGACTCCATATAAATTTCTCCTAAAATTTGCTCGCAGACAGCCGGTCTGGATTCTCATCACGATTATCCTAGGTTGGACCGGTGCTTTGTTCAATGGGGTGAGTACAACTCTGATTGTACCATTGTTACTGGGATTTTTAGGACAAGAACTGAAATTTGAACAAGCTCCCCCTTTTCTGCGCTACACTCTATCCCTATTCGATAACCTCCCGGCTAAGTATCGCCTCCTATATATGATGGGCATCATTCTGCTAGGTATTTTGTTAAAGAATGGTGCGATCTATGCCAGCACTGTGGCTTCTGCTTATGTGTCCAAACAATTGGTGAGAGATATTCGCCTTGCGGCGATCAAGTTACTATTAGATGTAGACCTGGATTTTTACTCTAAAACTAAAATTGGCGATGTGATCAATTCCATTGGCCAAGAAGTGAGCCGTGCAGCGGGTGCCATTCGCTTGGGAATTCAAATGGTGGTTCATGGCATTACTATTTTAGTATTTATTGCTATTCTGATCTCGATTTCCTGGCAGCTAACATTAGTCGCTCCATTTATTTTAGTTTGGGTGCCTGTTTTGTCTCAGTTTGTGATTAATAGATCGCAAAAATATGGAGATTTTTTGTCCCAATCATCGAGAGCATTTTCGGGGAAATTTATAGAAATATTAAATGGAATTCGTCTGGTGAAATCAACTAGCAGTGAAGCTAGAGAATATGACATTATTGTGCAAAGAATTCTGGATCGGGAAGAAGCTGAATTAAAATCCGAGATGAACTATGCCCTAACTGCCCCAATTAATGAAATTAGCGCAGTGAGTGCCTTGTTAGCCATGATTGCGATCGGTAGGGTTCTGTTTGCCAATCAGATCGATTCATTGTCTGCGGTTCTCTTAACTTATTTATTTGTGCTGAATCGGATGATGGTGGTGGTGGGACAATTAAATAGTACCCGTAGCCGATTTGCTAATGCGGTCCCTGGGGCTGTGATTGTGAGTGAATTTTTGCGCCTTGATGATAAGCCGATCATGCAAAATGGTTATATTCCCTACCAGGGAATTCAAAAAGAAATTCGGTTTGAGGGCGTCTCTTTTTCTTATCCGAGTAGTTCAGAATTGGTGTTAGATGAGATTAATTTAACGATTCCTCGAGGCACGACTTTGGCTTTAGTGGGGGGATCGGGGGCAGGAAAATCGACTTTGGCGGATTTAGTGCCCAGATTTTACGATCCAACCGCTGGAAAAATTACCATTGATGGAATTGATTTAAGAGATTATGACTTTACCACCCTGCGAAAAGCAATGGGGATTGTGAGTCAGGAAACTTTTTTGTTTAATGATTCGGTGCGAAATAATATTAGTTATCCCCGTCCTGATGCCAGTGAAGCGGAAATTATTCAAGCGGCAAAGCAGGCGAATGCTTATGATTTTATTGTGCAGTTGCCCCAGGGGTTTGATACGGAAATTGGCGATCGCGGGGTGATGCTTTCCGGGGGACAACGACAACGCATTGCGATCGCCCGTGCCCTGTTGAGTAATCCGGATATTTTGGTCTTAGATGAAGCCACCAGCGCCCTGGATACGGTTTCCGAACATTTAGTCCAACAAGCGATCGAACGGTTAAGCAGCGATCGCACCAGCATCGTCATTGCCCACCGACTCTCCACCGTCCAAAAAGCCGATCAAATCGTCGTCCTGGAAAAAGGAAAAATCATCGAAATCGGCACTCATATAGAACTCTTAAAGAAAGGTGGTCGCTATACTCACTTATACTCCCTGCAATTTTCCAAAGACTCACAAGAACTGTTGCTAAAACGAGCTCGCAATGAAACTTTAATGAATTCTTCTTATGAAATCCGCACCCGTTTAAACCCGATGATTGGATTTCTCCGGTTACTGGTGGACAATGCTGCTGATTCAGCGGAAGAACGGCGGGAATTAACCCAAGAAGCTTATGAATCAGCCATGCGTCTGCTTGGCACTTTAGAATATCTCGAAAGTAGTGCCAAAGAATCGATTGATCCTTAATAAATTAGATATAAATTAGATGTTTATCTCCCAAATTTATGACCCTACCCAAATCAGCCAGCATGGGCAAATTTTTCCTCCGCACCACTCTTGTTGTCCCGTTTCTGATTCAAATTATCGCCACGGTTGGCTTAGTGGGGTATCTTTCTTTCCGCAATGGTCAACGGGTTGTCACCGACTTAGTGGGTCAGCTACAAGGGGAAATTAGTTCTCGAGTTAGAGAACGGGTTCAAGTCTATCTGGCTACACCACCCCTGGTGAATCAAATCAATGAAGATGCGGCGCGGTTAGGGTTGCTAGATTTTTATGACTTAGCCATCGATAGAGACTATTTGCGGCGTTATTTTTGGAACCAGGTGCAGCGTTTTCCAACCATTGGTCATGCGGGAATAGGGAACGAGGATGGACAATATTTACGCATGGGCTGGGTCAACCGTTCGGTGGGGGACGAACAACCGCAACTGGCCGAACAATTAGAATGGGGAACCGGCGATTTAATTTATTACCTACTTGACCAGAATGGTAATCCCACTGAGGTGGCTAAAAAGACTCCGAATTATGATGTCCGTAAGCGTCCCCTTTATGAGACGGTGCTGAAAAATAATCGAGCCGCTTGGAGTGAAGTTTATATTAATTTTGGCTATGGTTCACTACAAATTAATGCCAGTTCTCCCTACTACGATGAGCCGGGAAAGTTGCTGGGGATTTTCACTTGTCAGATGGGACTCGATCAAATTCAGGGTTTTTTGCAGACGTTGCAGGTGGGGCGGTCTGGTCAGGTGTTTATAATTGAACCTTCGGGAGAACTTATTGCTAGTTCTTTGAAAGACCAACCCCTAACCGTGGGCAAAGATAGTTCCCAAAGGCGTCTGACCGCCCAAGAAAGTAGCGATCCCATTATGCGTGCGAGTATCGATTTTCTCCGCCGCAAAATTCAGGATTTGCCCACGCTTCAAGAGGCAACGCAATTAGATTTTCAACTGGATAATCAACGCTATTTTCTCAAACTTTCCCCTCTAAGAGATAAATATGGGTTGAATTGGTTGATTGTGGTGGTTGTCCCGGAAGCGGACTTTATGGATCAAATCAATGAGAATACTCGCAATACATTCGTGTTGTGTTTGCTGGCATTGGCGATCGCGATCGCCTTTGGGATGTTGACCGTGAGTTGGATTACCAATCCCATCCAACAAATTACCAAAGCCTCAAAAGCGATGGCTGATGGTGATTTGAATCAATATATTCAACATAGTCCCATTATTGAAGTGGATCGATTGAGCAGTTCTTTTAATTGGATGACCGCACAACTAAAAGATTCCGTAGAAGCTTTACGTTTGGCAAATGAAGAATTAGAAAACCGGGTGGAACAACGCACGCGGCAATTGAGTCAAGAAAAAGAGCGATCGGAACAACTGTTACTGAATATTTTGCCGGTGGAAATTGCCGATCGCTTAAAAAGAGATGAATCCCCCACGGAACATTTTGAAGAAGTGACCATTCTGTTTGCGGATATTGTCGGATTTACCAGTCTTTCGGCGGAGATGGAACCGATGCAATTAGTGGCCGGACTAAATCAAATTTTCTCCGCCTTTGATGGGTTGACGGAAAAGCATGGCCTAGAAAAAATCAAAACCATTGGCGATGCTTATATGGTGGTCGGGGGATTACCGATTCCCCGTGGAGATCATGCGATCGCGATCGCGGAAATGGCCTTAGAAATGCAAGCTTACATGGCCAATATGCCCAGGGATTTAGGTCATGCCCTACAAATCCGCATTGGCATTAATACTGGCCCGGTAATTGCCGGAGTCATTGGCATCAAGAAATTTATTTATGACCTGTGGGGCGATGCGGTGAATGTCGCTTCCCGCATGGAATCTCACGGCAAACCGGGCTATATTCAGGTGACAGAAACAACATATAACCATTTAAAAGAGCAATATATCTTAGAACCCAGGGGAGCGATTTCGGTCAAGGGTCGGGGAGAGATGATCGCTTATTGGCTGGTGGGCAAAAAATCTTTGGCCTTGGCTAACCCTTCAATGCTTCAATAATCTTCACATTTGCTTGAGGAAAGGTAAATTGCTCCAACTGATCCAAGTTGACCCAACGGACTTCATCACATTCTAACGGTTGCGGTTCCCCCGCCAAGTGACGGCAATGATGCACCATCAGGGAAACTCGAAAATGAGAATAGGTGTGCTCTACGGTAATCAGGTGCGCTTGGACGGCGATTTCTATGCCTAATTCTTCCCTAATTTCTCGCTGAATACAAGCTTCTACGGTTTCTCCCGGTTCAATTTTGCCGCCGGGAAATTCCCATAAACCACCGTGAAGTCCATGGGCTTTGCGGCGGTCAATTAAAATTTGTCCGCGATCGTTCCAAATCACGGCAACGCCAATGCATTTATGGGGAATCGGTGTCAGGGTTTCACTCATAAGTATTTTTGGTTGTTGCTTGAGTTAGGGGTTTGAGGCAGGGGTTTGAGGCAGGGGTTTGAGGCAGGGGTTTGAGTCAGTTAAACAAAACAAAATCAGGCAGACTGTTCTGGGAGCCTGCCTTGCTCGCTTGTAGCGATGTTGAGAATATCAATAATGCGGGTTGGACATAAATGACTGGGATCATGGAGTCAACGGAACACAAGCGAATAAGTTTAAAACTGATCCCCGTGGGAAGATTTCGGCTCATTTAATTGCAGCGATCGCTCAAAAGACATCCGTTGTTCGGCATTTCTGAGGAAATAACCGCTCATCATCGCCGAAGCTAGTAATCTGCCCAAATGTTCCCGACTGGTAGTCACCATCATCCCAAAATGTTCGGGTGGTAAATTCCCTAACAGTCCCATAATATTTCGCTCAATCACTTGAAAGACTTCATTGGTGGTAGGCTGGGATAACTGAGAAATGGTTTCTGGACTCATAGATTGGACATATTGCCAGAGCAAATTATTGCCCTCACGGTCATGGTTGGTAAATTCTGGAAATTGATTCGACGAATTATTCATGGCGCATAACCTCCGAGATCAAAGACCTGCTCACAAATTGCTAAAGGATACTATTATCAAAGACTTTTCAGTAAGCTCATTTTTAATTTAGCAATGATCGGTTAATCCGCAGGTAGGATTAACCGATCTCCCATAGACGGGTTATCTACTAATATTCTAACTTTTTATTTTAAATCTACCAGTAGGCTGGGCAAGATTTTCCCCATTAATGTAGGGTGGGCAAGATTTTGCCCACCCTACCAGTAGTAAGGTGGGCAAAGTTTTCCCCATTAATGTAGGGTGGGCAAAATTCATTAATGTAGGGTGGGCAAGATTTTGCCCACCCTACCAGTAGTAAGGTGGGCAAAGTTTTCCCCATTAATGTAGGGTGGGCAAAATTCATTCTAGTTAGCTGGCGACATATTCGTTCATATCCGCTTTGCGCTTGCGTAATTTGGCCAGGGCTTCCCGTTCAATTTGCCGCACCCGTTCCCGACTAATTTTTAGCCGATCGCCGATTTTGGCCAAAGTCATGCCCTGTCCGTCTTCCAAACCAAATCGCAAGGCGAGGACTTCTCTTTGTTGGGGAGTTAATTCCGCCATCATGTTTTCTAAGTCCGATCGCAACGAGGCTTGAGTGGCGTAATCTTCCGGTGACGGGCCGGTATCTTCCAGCAATTCTCCCAGTTCCGTATCCTGGTTATCCCCGACTCGTAAATCTAAGGACAAGGGATGTCTGGCTCGTTCTAGGTATTCCCGAATTTGTTTGCCGGTCATTTCCAGTTCGGCGGCCAACTCATCAATGGTGGCTGCCCGCCCCAGTTGTTGGGAGAGTTGGCGTTGCGCTTTTTTAATTTTATTCAGTTTTTCCGTAATGTGAATGGGCAGACGAATGGTGCGACCTTTTTCGGCGATCGCCCGAGTAATTGCTTGGCGGATCCACCAGTAGGCATAAGTGGAAAACCGATAACCTTTACTCGGATCGAACTTTTCCACACCGCGCTGCATTCCAATGGTGCCTTCTTGAATTAAATCCAGCAAATCCACATTCCGTTTAATATATTTTTTCGCCACCGAAACCACTAAGCGCAAATTCGCTTCCACCATTTTTCGCTTGGCAATTTTACCTTGGGCGATCGCTTGAGACAGGTCGGCTTCGGTAATTTCTGCGGCGATCGCCCATTCTTCATCAGTGGGTTCTCGATGTAATTTTTCCGCCAATTCTTGTTTAAGTTGTTGCAGGGAGGTTAATCGCTGCACCTGCTTACCCAGAACAATTTCTTGTTCATGGGTTAACAAAGGAACCTTCCCAATTTCTCGCAGATAGGTGCGTACTAAGTCTGTAGAACTTTGACCGATTTTCATGGCAATAAATTAATTATGATTAACGACAGTTGAACCCAATTTATCCAGTGGTTAATTAAGGGAAATGGAAAGATGATCCTGAGAAATCAATGGGATTGATTTCACTGCTTGTTGGATGCCTACTATGAATCTGTCTGGATTTTCTTCCCCTTCAGTTATTTTCGGGAATTTTTCTGACAACGATAAATTAAAAAGTTAAACAAGTGAATTGAGGAAAAATAAAATTTTCCCTCTGACCAAACATCCGTCACAAATCTATTTCGATCGCAGTTTTCCCAATATCAGCAAATGGATACGGGAGTTGAATATCACTGACTCACGGCTTGATTTCCTGTACCGACGGATACTTTAGTCGGTTGAAATGTCAAGGTTTGCATATATTGTCGGCAGAGTATCTCGTCCGTTGAGCCTGCGATAATGCTACGCATCGCTATCGCTGGTATGTTAACAATTGTAACATTTATTAAAAAATTGTCTAGTCCTCCGCACCCTTTCTCCTCAGAAAAGTCAGAATTATGCTAGAGATTACCCAGGAATCACCCAGATAAATGCATCATGGAAAACATTTTGAAGATTTTTTTTGTCAACGCTCCGGAAATGAGCCGGATCCGTGATTGGCGATTTGTCACGAACAATGAGAGGGCGATCGGCCATGATTATGCTTGCGATATCGAGGTTTTCCGGGCTATGTTTTCCTGGCGATTCCGGGGAAAATGACGGTTAAATGAAATTGGTTAATGATGTAGATATCAAGTGAATACTCTGTTATTTTTGAGTAACTTTGCTCTTTAGAGAAGGTAGAAACATCAGTTTATTCTAATTCGGAAATCCCCGCTGCGGAAAATCCGGGGAAAACTGGCTAATTTCATTGGTTTTTCTGATGATTTGAGTAAAAATTACTTATTTTTTTGGCAAAAAATTATGCCGCCGAAAAAAGTGACGGGGTAAAACGGAAATAATTTTAGAAAAAATTAATCTTTTGCCAAGGATTTAAACATCAATTATTCTGATGGCGATGATAACAGCAATTGATGAATATCCCAAAAGTCCAGAGGCAACAAAAAACCCGGTTTTTTTGAATGAAAAAACCCCCCTTTGACCGCCATCGGGCAGGGGGGGTTTTGTATCAGCTAGACCCTTAAAAAATCAACTAACCTAACCAATATATTCCTGAAGTGCTTTCACCTCTAGGGGTTGGGATTTCAGGGTGCGAATGGCCGCTACCGTAGCCTTGGCTCCAGCAATGGTGGTGATAATCGGCAGTTTGTAATCCAGGGCAGTACGACGAATGCGTCGGCCTTCCGCTTGGGCATCTTCCCCAGAAGGAGTGTTGATAATAAATTGAATGTTTTCATTCTTAATCCAGTCGATCACATTCGGGCGACCTTCATAGATTTTCAACACTAAATCTACGTCATTAATGCCGTTTTCCTGTAAGACTCGTCGCGTCCCGGAGGTGGCCACTACCTTAAAGCCCAACTGGACTAACTCCTTGACCACGGGAACCACCGCATTTTTGTCGCGATCGCTCATGGAAACAAACACCGTCCCCCCGGTAGCTAGTTTCACACTTGCGGCCATCTCTGCTTTGGCAAATGACTTGCCAAAATCGATGTCAATGCCCATTACTTCCCCAGTGGAGCGCATTTCTGGGCCAAGTAAGGTATCGGCACCAGGGAATTTATTAAAGGGCAGCACCGCTTCTTTCACGGCAATATGTTCGGGGATGACTTCAGCGGTAAATCCGAGAGATTGTAGGGTTTCCCCGGCCATGATCCGGGAGGCGAGTTTGGCCAAGGGGACGCCGATCGCCTTAGAGACAAAGGGTACAGTCCGAGAAGCGCGGGGGTTGGCTTCCAAGATATAAACTTGTGGGTCATAGCCGCTGGCGCCCGCCACCGCATATTGAATATTCATCAAGCCCACCACTTTGAGGGCTTTGGCAATTTGATAAGTCCAAGTGCGGATCTTATTCATCACCGAGGGGGATAGGGTGATCGCGGGAATAGAACAAGCGGAGTCCCCAGAGTGAACCCCGGCTTGTTCGATGTGTTCCATGATGCCGCCAATGACTACATTGCCCGTAGCATCAGCGATCGCATCCACATCCACCTCAATGGCATTTTCCAAGAAGCCATCAATTAAAATCGGGTGGTCCGGTTCTACCTGCACCGCGAGGGTCATGTACCGTTCCAGTTCACTATCGGAATAGACGATTTCCATTGCCCGTCCCCCTAACACATAAGACGGACGCACCACCACCGGATAGCCGATTTTTTGGGCGACCACCAGGGCTTCCTCGTAGCTGCGGGCAATGCCATTGGGGGGCTGCTTAATATTCAGCTCTCGGAGGATTTTCTCAAAGCGTTCCCGGTCTTCGGCAATATCAATAGAGTCAGGAGAGGTGCCCCAAATTTTCGTATCTAAGCCCGGAGTTAAGCCGTAGGTTTCCGGATCGTTCAGGGCTTTCTCAATGGGTACGGCCAATTTCAACGGGGTTTGACCGCCAAATTGAATAATCACCCCTTGGGGATTTTCCGCTTCAATAATATTCAGCACATCCTCTTTGGTCAGAGGTTCAAAGTAAAGCCGGTCTGAGGTGTCGTAGTCCGTGGAGACGGTTTCCGGGTTGGAGTTGACCATGATGGTTTCATAGCCGTTAGCCCGCAGAGCATAAGAAGCATGACAGCAGCAGTAGTCAAATTCAATCCCTTGACCAATGCGGTTCGGGCCACCACCGAGAATCATTACCTTGGGTTTGTCGGAGCTCCTGACTTCGGTTTCCGGTTCGTAGGTGGAGTAATAATACGGCGTATAAGCTTCAAATTCAGCGGCACAGGTGTCTACCAGTTTGTACACGGGGGTGACGCCGAGTTGTTTCCGGTAAACCCGCACTTGGTCTTCGGTGGTCTTGGTGGCATAAGCAATTTGCCGATCGCTATATCCCTGACGCTTAATCTCAAACATAAGCTCTTGGGTGAGATTTTTCAGGGGAGTGCGTTTGAGGAATTTTTCGGTTTCCAGTAAATCGCTCATTTTATCTAAGAACCACGGGTCAATGCCGGTGATTTCATAGATTTCCTGATTACTCATCCCCATGAGCATGGCATGACGCAGGGTAAAGATGCGGTCTGGGTTGGGAGTACGCAACCCGGCGCTAATTTGTCCTAAGCTGGGGAGCACTTCGTCGCGATCGCACCCCCAACCAAAGCGGCCAATTTCCAAACTCCTTAAGGCTTTTTGTAAGGATTCTTGGAACGTCCGCCCGATCGCCATCGCTTCGCCCACGGACTTCATCTGGGTGGTTAAAACCGGCTTGCTTCCGGGGAATTTCTCGAAGGCAAACCGAGGAATTTTCGTCACCACATAGTCAATGGTGGGTTCAAAACTGGCTGGAGTCTTTTGGGTAATATCGTTAGAAATTTCCGGCAAGGTATAGCCCACCGCTAATTTAGCCGCAAATTTGGCGATCGGAAATCCCGTGGCTTTGGACGCTAAGGCTGAAGACCGAGATACCCGTGGGTTCATCTCAATCACCACCACATCCCCGTTCACCGGATTGACCGCAAACTGAATATTCGACCCGCCAGTTTCTACGCCAATTTCCCGAATAATGGCGATCGAGGCATCCCGCAACCGCTGATATTCTTTATCCGTCAGGGTTTGGGCTGGAGCCACCGTAATCGAATCCCCCGTATGCACCCCCATCGGATCCAGGTTTTCAATGGAGCAAATAATCACCACATTGTCCGCCAGATCCCGCATCACCTCAAGTTCATACTCTTTCCAACCCAACAGAGATTGCTCAATCAAAATCTCGGAAACTGGGGAAGCATCAATCCCTGCTTGGGCCATTTCTTCAAATTCTTCTTGGTTGTAGGCAATGCCACCCCCGGTGCCCCCTAGGGTAAAACCCGGACGGATAATCAGCGGATAGCTGCCAATTTGTTGTGCCACCGTCTTGGCTTCATCAATATTATGGGCAATTCCTGACGGGCAGCATTGGATGCCGATTTTTTCCATCGCTTCTTTAAAAAGCTGCCGGTCCTCGGCTTTTTCAATGGCCGGTAACTTCGCCCCAATCAGTTCCACCCCATACTTGTCTAACACGCCATTTTTGGACAGGTCAACCGCAATGTTTAAAGCGGTTTGACCCCCCATTGTCGGCAGCATCGCATCGGGACGTTCTTTGGCGATCACCTTTTCCACCATTTCTGGGGTCAGGGGTTCCACATAAGTCCGGTCAGCGGTTTCCGGGTCGGTCATAATCGTGGCTGGGTTGGAGTTCACCAGTACCACTTCATATCCTTCTTGTCTCAAAGCCTTGCAAGCTTGGGTGCCGCTGTAGTCAAACTCACAAGCTTGACCAATAATAATCGGGCCGGAACCAATGAGGAGAATTTTTTTGATATCGTCGCGACGAGGCATAAGTATATACTCCCACGGAATATTTTTGACTGAGTAGAATTATTTGCTAACAGAATTTACGCAAATCTTCTCTTAGCTATCAGCTATTTGCTATCGGTTATCAGCTATGATTAATTTTGCTGGGAGCGAAACATTTCGCCCCTACTGTTATTGGTTGTTGGTTGGTGGTTATTGGTTATTGGCTATTGGCTATTGGCTATTGGGGATGATCGGTTCAAATAACGAATAACCAATCACTCATAACAATATTAAGCGGCAAATTCTACGATTTTACTTACTCAATTTAGTCAGATGTTAGTCAGATGAGTCAGAGTCGAGCCGGTCTATCTAGACCTGTCCGGGCAAAGTAGCCCGGTGATAGTCATTTAAAATCGACATTTGACAGTGACTCTTTAAATCCACCACATTTTAAGGGGTTTTGTCTAGATCGTCCCAACTGCTTTCGGCCATTTTTCCAAGGTTTGATGACTTAAGGCCAAAAAATCAATTTAATATTTGCTATTTGTTATTTGTGATTTTGGGGACGGGAATCAAGGCATCTCTGGCGGTTGTCAGCGAAATTAGTCTTGATGGTATGCCTAAAAATTGCCAGGAGCTAAACCTCAATTGCCCACATCCGTTGCCCACATCCGTTGGTGGTGCCTTACGTTCCACTTCGTTCTACGCTTCGCACCCTACTGTTAAAAAAAAGAGATCCATCTCTGGGTATTGCGTAAAATAAGCAACAAGGGATAACCAATAATCAAGCATTAACAAACAACAAACAACTTGCCAAAAAACAACAAATAACAAATAACAAATATGCTAATCATTGCCAACTACCATCTCAGAGAAATTCTTTATCAAAGTAGTCACTCGGAAGTTTATCGGGGGACAAGTACCGTTGATGGACGACCGATTATTCTGAAAATATTTAGCGATCGCTACCCGGTTCGGGAAAAAATTGCTCAGTTTCAGCGGGAATATGAAATCACCAAAAGCTTAAATCTCCCTGGGGTGATTAAAGTTTATGAATTTGGCCGCTTTGAAAGCCAAAAATCAGGGGTTTTTAGCGATCGCTACGGGATGACTTTAGAAGATTTTGGCGGCACCGCTTTAAACCAGTTGGGAATCCTGGGCAAATTATCTTTAGACAAGTTTCTCAAATTAGCCATTGCGATCGTGCGAATTCTTGAAGCAGTGCATACGCAAGAAATCATCCACAAAGATATTAATCCCAGTAACTTGGTACTCAATCCCAACACTGAAGAAATTAAACTGATTGATTTTGGGTTAGCCACCCTTTTCTCTCAAGAAACAGCTACCTTTCAACCGCCCAATCAATTAAAAGGCACTTTGGCGTATTTAGCGCCGGAACAAACCGGACGCATAAATCGGCGCATCGACTATCGCACAGATTTTTACTCATTAGGGGTCACATTTTATCACCTCTTAACCGGACAATTGCCTTATGCTAGTCAAGATTCTTTAGAAATAATTCATAGTCATCTCGCCAAAGAAGCGATTCCGCCTCATCTAATTTCCCCCCATATTCCCCCAGTGGTTTCCGAGATTATTCTCAAATTGATGAAAAAAAATGCCGAAGCTCGCTATCAATCTTGTCAAGCAATTGCAGCGGATTTATCCGAATGTTTACGCCAATATCAAAGCCAGGGAAAAATTGAATCCTTTACCTTATGCCAGAAAGATTTTTATGCCAGATTTCAAATTCCCCAGAAACTATACGGACGAGACAAAGAAATTGCCCGGCTGATGAATGCTTTTAATCGAATCGGTGGTTCAGCGATCGCTCCCGTTGAATTATTCTTAGTTGCGGGCTATTCTGGAGTAGGCAAATCGGCGTTAGTTAGAGAAATACAAAAACCAATTACCGCCCATCAAAGTTATTTTATTACAGGCAAATTTGACCAATATCAGCGGCATACTCCCTATCTAGCATTTACCGAAGCCTTTCATCAACTCTGCGAGCAACTTCTGGCGGAAAAACCCGAAATTTTTACTCAATGGAAACAGCGGTTACAGAAAGCCGTGGGCAAAAATGGCCAAGTCTTAATTGATGTGATGCCTGATTTAGAATTAATCATTGGCAAACAACCCCCTGTGGATCATTTAGGAACCCAAGAAGCGCAAAATCGCTTTGAATTAGTTTTTAGAGAGTTTATCCAAACCTTATGTCAGCCCGATCGCCCGTTAGTCTTATTTATTGATGATTTACAATGGTCAGACCAAGCATCATTAAGGCTATTAGAGATGATTGTCACCAATCAGCGTTTGCATCATTTACTGGTGATTGGGGCTTATCGGGATAATGAAGTCAATGCTACTCATCCGTTGATGCTGACTTTAGAAAATATTCAGAAAAACGGCGGACTAATCTCGGTGATTACTTTAGAAAATTTACCCTGGGATGAAGTGAATGCTTTTATCGCCGATTCTTTGCAACGTTCAAATAAAAAAAATCTCAAATTTTTAACTAATTTAATTTATCAAAAAACTCAAGGTAATGTTTTTTTACTGGTCAGTTTTTACAAGCTTTAATTAGCGAAAAATTAGTCATATTTTCTCCATTTCGGGGAGAGTGTATCTGGAATATTGCCCAAATTCAGGCGAAAAATTTTTCTGATAATGTCGTAGACTTGATGGCGGAAAAACTGAGTAAGTTATCGGCAAAAACTCAGCAAATATTACGGTGGGCGGCTTGTATTGGCAATTCTTTTGATTTGGAAACTTTAGGGATTATTTCGGAAAGCTCCCCGGTTGAGGTATTCGCTGATTTATCACCGGCTTTGAATATGGGGTTAATTTGCTTAGAGAGCGATATTGCATCCGCAAAGCGACCGGATATTGCATCCGCAACGAGGAGCGATCGCTATCGGTTAATCAATGGGGAGAATACAGGGGATATTCTCCAGGATATTGCCGGGGAAATCAGATTGTATTTTATCCATGACCGAGTACAACAAGCGGCGTATTCACTGATTGATGAGGAGCAAAAACAAGCGACTCACTTAAAAATTGGTCGGTTACTTTTAGCCAATACCCCAGAAGCCAGTTTAGACTCGGTAATATTTGATGTGGTTTATCAGTTTAATCAAGGTTTGAATTTAATTGAAGACCTCCCGGAAAAATTAGAGTTAATCCAATTAAATTTAGCTGCCGGGAAAAAAGCAAAAGCAGCGAATGCTTATAACTCCGCTGGGGAGTATTTCCAAATTGCCTTAAACTTTTTACCCGAATCTAGCTGGCAGACCTATTACTCATTAACCCTAGAAGTCTATACCGAATTAGCCGAAACTGAATATTTACTCGGCAACTATGCCCAAATAGACCAATTAGCGGAAATTGTTAAAAGCCAAGCAAATTGTGCCTTGGATAAAGTCAGAATTTATTTAACCAAGATTTTAGCTTACAGTGCCCAAAATCAAATGAATAAAGCCTTGGACACTGGGATATTTTTCTTGAACCATATGTTACAGATATCTTTAAAAAAAGAACCTCCCGTAGGTTTGCACGTTGAACAGCTTTATGACCTGCCAGTGATGACTGATGTTTATAGCCAAGGAGCACTGAGAGTTTTAATGACGTTGTTTGGACCGGTCTATATCACGGAACCCAGCTTATTACCTTCATTGGCTTATACAATGGTAGATTTATGTGTCACTTATGGCAACGATCCGCTGGCGGCTTATGCTTATGGCTTGTATGGAATGTTATTATGTGGTGTGTTAGGAGAAATTGAATTAGGCTATCAATTTGGCCAGTTAGCCCTGAAAATATTAGATAAGTTTTCTGCCTGCGAAATTTATTGTCGAGTCACGAATAAATTTTACTCCTTTATTATCCACTGGAAAGAACACGCTGCTTTAGCCCTGGAACCTTTACGGCAGAAAACTATCCCTGTGGGATTAGAAACCGGGGAAATCGAGTTTACTTGTTATGCCGCTACTAACTATTGTCATAATGTGGCGTTACTGGAAGAAAATTTAGCGATCGCCTCTGAGAAAATTACTCCTTATTTAGAATTAATCCAAAGTCTGCAACAAAATTTTCAACTTTATTATGCTCAGATTTGGCTTCAATATCTGTGCAACTTGCAGGGGCAATCGGGAGATCCGAAAAAACTAGACGGTGCAGCTTTCCCTCAAGAGAAAATTTTGCCCCGCTTGATAGAAATTCAAAATCTTGCTTCTCTTTATTGTTTTTATCTCACCTCAACGATGCTGAATTATTTATTCAAAGATTATGAAGCAGCGATCGCATCGGCGGATTTAGCCGCGCAAAATGCTAGAGGAATTGTGGGATTATTTCCATTTACTTACTACCAATTTTACCAGTCTTTAGCTCTATTAGCGGTTTATCCGAGGCGGTCATCAGCGGAGCAGTTAGAAATTTTATATCAGGTGAATAAAAATCAAGATCATTTAAAAATTTGGGCAGACCATGCGCCAATGAATTATTTACATAAGTGGCAGTTAGTCGAGGCAGAGAAATCCCAAGTGATCGGCAACTATTGGCAAGCTGTGGAACTATATGAACAGGCAATTAAAGGATCAACTAAACACAAATATATCCAAGAACAAGCTTTGGCATACGAGTTGGCCGGTGAGTTTTATTTGTGGCAAGGAATGGATAATTTTGCCAAAAATTATTTACAGGAAGCTCGTTATACTTATCTGCGGTGGGGGGCTGAGGCGAAGGTGACAGATTTAGATCGGCGGTATGCTCGATTTTGGCCGGAAATTTTTGCCAAAAAACAAACCAGTCAGAATATTGTAGTTGAAGATAATTCCCTATTATCTAGTCAAACTTTAAATAGCCAAATCGATTTAACCAGTATTATTAAAGCTTCCCAAGCTTTAACGGGAGAAATTGTCTTGCCAAATTTGCTGGAAAATATCCTGAAAATTTTAATGGAAAATGCTGGAGCAACTCAAGGTTATTTGATTTTAGAAAAAAATGGCCAATGGGTGATTTACTCCGCTGTCAGCTTTTCGGCAAGAACTGGAGAAATTTTGCAGTCAATTTCCCTGAACCAATTGGATAAAATTAAGTTTCCTGCGAGCATTTCTCCAGGAATTGTTAATTATGTGATGCGAAGTCAAGAAACGGTGGTTTTAGATGATGCGCTGAATCCACCAATCCAATTTACCCAAGACCATGATATTATAGAAGGGCAGTCTAAATCTATTTTGTGTTTACCTTTGCTGAATCAAGGGAAGTTGGTGGCGATTCTTTATTTGGAGAACGATCTGACTACGGGGGCATTTACCAAAGAAAGATTGACGGTGTTAAATTTATTGGCATCCCAAGCGGCAATTTCCCTAGAAAATGCTAAACTTTATACGGAATTACAAGCTAGTGAAGCAAAGTTAAATCAAATTTTAGAATCTTTGCCGGTGGGGGTTTCATTTCATGATATTACCGGACGAGTAATTTATCTGAATCAAACGGGCAAACAACTCATTGGTCAAGATGCTAAACCGGAAGTTTCTCCCGCAGAAATTGCTCAGGTTTATCAAGTTTATGTGGCTGGAACTGATGAACCTTATCCCGCAGAAAAAAATCCGGCTTTACGATCGCTTAAAGGAGAAATAGTCCTGATTGATGATATGGAAGTTCGTCGATCGGATGGCTATTCCCGATTGTTGGAAGTGCGATCGCATCCCATATTTGATGCTCAAGGAAATGTTATTTATGCGGTGACTTCCTTTGCGGATATTACCGAACGAAAACAAGCGGAAAAACTCCTGGCAGATTACAACCGCACTCTAGAAAATCAAGTGAGAAAACGCACGGAAGAATTAGTTAAATCTACGGAATTAGCCGAAAAAGCTAATCAGGCTAAAAGTACATTTTTGGCCAATATGAGTCACGAGTTACGCACGCCTCTGAATGCGATTCTAGGCTTTACTCAATTAATGAGTCATAGTCCAAGCTTGCCCAAAAGCGATCGAGAAAATTTGCAGATTATTCAACGGAGTGGAGAACATCTATTACAACTGATTAATGATATCTTGGATGTGGCCAAGATTGAAGCAGGACGGGCGACCTTAAATGAAAAATATTTTGATTTACATCAATTACTTAAAGATATTGAGGGTTTATTTGATCTCAAGGCCAAAGAAAAAGGTTTGAGTTTAACTTTGGTGATGAGTCCAGACCTGCCCCAATATGTACAAACGGATCCGATGAAGTTGCGGCAAGTGTTGCTCAATTTGTTGAATAATGCGATAAAATTTACGGAAAATGGGGGGATTTCTGTAAAAGCGGGCATCGTGCCGAGTGCCAATCAGTCTCAGTCTTTGAACGGCCATCGCTTGTGCCGAATTTTCTTGGAAGTGGAAGATACTGGGTCAGGAATTTCTCCGGAAGATTGCGATCTCTTATTTCAAGCTTTTGTCCAAACTGAAACGGGGAAAAATGCTCAAGAAGGGACGGGTTTAGGGTTAGCCATTAGTCAAAAATTTGTGCAAATGATGGGGGGTGAGATTACAGTTATCTCCCAGGTGGATCGAGGCAGTTGTTTTCGCTTTGAAATTGATGCCAAACTGGTCGATTGTTTGACCGTAGAACATAAATTAAGCGATCGCCATGTAGTAGCTTTAGCCCCCAACCAACCCAGTTATCGGATCTTATTAGTAGACGATCGCCCAGATAATCGGCACCTCCTAGTCAAATTACTCAGTCCTTTGGGGTTTGAACTCCGAGAAGCGGGCAATGGTCAAGAAGCGATCGCCCTTTGGCAAAAGTGGGAACCCCATTTAATTTTTATGGATTTGCGAATGCCGGTAATGGACGGCTACAAAGCCACCGAAGAAATTAAATCCACCGCTAAAGGACAAGCTACGGCGATCGTTGCCCTGACTGCCAGTGTCTTCGATCAAGACCGGAACTTGATCTTAGATGCAGGATGTGATGATTTTATTCGTAAACCCTTCCGCGAGGCCGATATTTTTACCGTTCTGGAAAAACATCTGGGGGTGAATTTTATCTGGGGTGAACAGATACCCGTTCCCGTAACAGAAACCCAAGATGTCAACCAAATCGTGGCTGCCCTGCAAACGCAACCCATAGAATTATTAGACCAATTAGCTGTAGCCGTGCAAGAGTGTGACATGGAAAAAATTTCCCTAACGGTGGCAGAAATTCGTCACCATAATCCCCCTTTGGCGGAAAGTCTGACAGGTTTAGCGGATAACTTTGCCTATTTGGAAATTCTCCAGTTAATTCAAAATGCAAAGCAAAAGACCTCTGGGCTTGACCCAAAAATTCAGCCCATTGAATACCGGGGTGAGAGTCGCGATCGCTGATTTCTGCTACAATTCTGAGTGTTCAGGGAAAATCAAGAGGTGCTGGGAATCGTTTCTGCCGTTTTAATTCTGGCAATTCAGTTATAATTTTAGCAAACGCCATCAACTCAAGGATTATTTCATTTTTTCATCTCTGATATTAGAGAACGAGCGGGAATTTTCTGATAGTAACGTTTTTCCGAAAGTCTGAAATTCCGAAAATCCGCTCGCTGTTTCCTCTTTTTAATCACTGATTAAAACAAATCACAGACTAATTAATTAAAAATGACGATTAATCTCGCAGAATCTAAACACCAAATTAATATTCTGTTGGTAGACGATAATCTCGAAAATTTGCGTTTGTTGATCCAAATGTTAAGTAAACGAGGATATAAAGTCCGACCAGCTAATCAAAGCAGTTTAGCGCTTTCTGTGGCCAGAACCACGGCACCAGATTTGATTTTGCTCGACATTATGATGCCAGAAATCAATGGTTATGAAGTTTGTCAGCAGCTAAAATCCGATCCGAACACTCAAGAAATTCCGATTATATTTCTCAGTGCCCTAGACGAACCGATTGATAAAATTAAAGCGTTTACGGTGGGAGGGGCAGACTATATTACCAAGCCTTTTCAAATTGAAGAGGCGATCGCCAGAATTGAGCATCAACTAACCCTGAAACATCTAAAAGAAAAACTTAACCAAGAAAAAACTCAGTTAGAAGAGGAAATTAAACAGCGAGAACAAAGTGAACGGTTATTTAGAAATATATTTGAAAATGCTGCCGTAGGGATGTGCTTAGTGGAACTTTCCGGTAATTTATTAAAAGTAAATGCGTCCCTAGGAGAAATGTTGGGGTATTCTGCCGCTGAATTTTTGCAATTAAACGCCAAAGACATTACTCACCCGGATGATTTAAATTTAGATGCATCGGATCTACAAAAGCTCCAACTGGGTACGATTTCTAATTATGATATAGAAAAACGCTTGATTCATAAAAATAAATCAATTATTTGGGCGTGGTTGAGTGTATCTTTGATGCGGAATGCGGAGGATCAACCTCTTTACTTAATCTGGCAAATTCAAAATCTTACTCAACGCAAGGAAATGGAGGATGATCTAAAAAAAGCCAAAATTGCAGCGGATGATGCGAACCGGGCGAAAAGTGAATTTTTGGCCAATATGAGTCACGAAATTCGCACCCCACTAAATGCCATTTTAGGATTTAGTGAACTTCTCCAGAGCCTAGTCAACGAGGAAAAGTTTGGGTCTTATTTACGGGGAATTATTTCTAGTGGCAAAAATTTACAACGCTTAATCGAAGATATTCTCGATTTGTCCAAGATTGAAGCAGGAAAACTAGAATTAAACTATGAAAATGTGAATCTGGTCAATTTGATGAATGAGATCAGAAATATGTTTAGTAAGTCGGCGGAAGAAAAAGGATTATCTTTGATTTTTGAACTTGATGAGTCGGGGCCGTCAGTAATTGTCTTTGATGAATTTAGACTGCAACAAATTTTGGTGAATTTGATTGGCAATGCGATTAAATTTACCGAGGCGGGAACGGTCAAAGTGCAAATGTTGAATTCACCGAGCCAATCAGCCCAATTTGCGTCAGAGTATGCTCACGTTTTTGATTTGACCGTGATTGTTGAAGACACTGGGATTGGCATTAATCCCAGTCAACAAACTGAGATTTTTAAAGCATTTCGCCAAAGTGCTGGACAAAATGTCCGTGAATACGGAGGCACTGGTTTGGGGTTAACGATTACCCAACGCTTAACGGAATTACTAGGTGGGACGATTAAAATTAGTAGTCAATTGGGCAAAGGGTCTCAGTTTAGCTTACATTTTCCCCAAGTAGTTGGGGTAGAATTATTTAATCAAGCGATCGCCCCTGGGGAGGAAACTTTGGATCTGAATTGTTTTCCCCCCCTGAATATTTTGGTGGTGGATGATGTTTTGTCTAATCGAATCTTGATCCAGGGATATTTTGATAATACGATTCATCATGTTTGGTTGGCCGAAGATGGGACTCAAGCCTTAGAAATGGTAGAAGCTTCTTGTCCAGATTTAATTTTTTTAGATTTACGAATGCCCAATTTGGATGGAGAAGAAGTGGCGAAAATGCTGAAATCTAATCCAGACACCCAAGGAATTCCGATTATTTTTCTGAGTGCGGCTATCTTTGAAATTCAAAAAAAGCATATGAGTAGCCTCTGTAACGGCTTTCTTTCTAAACCTGTGAGTCGGCATGAATTAATTATGACTATGAACAAAATATTTCCCACCACCATGAAATTCCCTGGGAATACACCAGAGTCATGGGTTATAGATGCCCCAGAAAAATTCTTAAGTTCAACGGCGATTACCCTCTCCAAAAGCAATGGGACAAAGTTATTATTTCCCCTTGACCAAGATAGTGAATTTTCTGGATCAGAAACTTCAGAACGGTTCAGAGAATTGGCCAATATTCTCAAGGAATTAGAAGCAGAAGTTTGGCATAATTTACACAAAAAGATGATTTGGCAAGAAATTTATCATTTTATCGATCGATTACAATCCTTGGCCTTAGAATATCAATCCAAAACTTTATTAGTCTATACGGAAAAATTAGCGGCTTTGTATAACGAATTTGAAATTGAGCGATTAGAAGCAAGCATTTATCTCTTCCCAGAAGTTATTCAGGCGATCGCCCCACAGGATTCATCTCAACCAAATTCACCATAAATCCTTTGGCTGAATGGCTGAGGTAAGTTTTCCGGTAAGTTGTCCGGTAAAATTTTAAGATTTCCTAAAAATTCACAACGGTGATGCCCGCAAAATTTACACTGGAAAAAAATGATTAAAATAACTTTCACTGGATGAGGGATTTCTTATGGTGACTCGTGATTTTTCTGATGAACTGGAATGGACGACAGAGGCGAAAACCAAGTTAAAAAATATTCCTTATTTTGTGCGATCGCAAGCTCGTCAACGCATTGAACAAATGGCTAGAGAGGAAGAGTTACAGGTGGTTACACCAGACCTAGTAGAAAAAGCCCGTTTAGAATTTGGTCAATAATTCAGATAAATTGTTGCCAACTTATTTTTATTTATTGCTTATTGGTAATTATGTTCAAGGTTCTTTGATGAAAAATAAATCAGATCACCAATAAGCAATATTTTAGTCTGGCTGGACAATATCATTCAACTCAGCAGCCGCATGGTTTAATTTTTGAATTCCTATTTTAATTTGATTCATCCCATCATTGCTATCTTGAGCATTTTGACTTAGATTATTCATAGCTATCACCACTTGTTGAATCGCCGAAGCTTGTTGTTTGGCATTCAGGGAAATTTGCTGAGAACTCATCACAATTTCTTTAATTTTTTCTGCCATCAGATTAAAACTATTCGCGGTTTCTTGGGCTAATTTTTCAGTATTTTCTACACTTTGAATCCCATGTTGAGTAACAGTCACCGTTGTGCTACTAGACTCTTGAATATCTCTGACTAAGTTATTAATTTTTTCGGCGGATTTTTTACTTTGATCGGCCAATTTACGGATTTCTAAGGCTACTACAGAAAACCCTTTACCCGCTTCCCCCGCCCTCACCGCTTCCACCGCTGCATTCAGGGCTAACATATTGGTTTGATTGGCTAAATCACTGACTAATTGGGAGATGATGGCAATTTGGTTGGTGCGATCGCTCAGGCGTAAAGTTTGTTCGGCAATTCCCTGAACTTTTCCTTTCGTCTCTGCCATTTCTGCCAAGGTGGTGGCGACTAATTGATTACCTGTTTCCGCTAAATTTAAAAGGTGTTGGGCTCCTAGGGCTGACATATCTGCTTGTTGAGTGGCTTGTTTAGCAGATGCCCCTAATTCATCCATAGAAGTCGTGGTTTGATTAATAGAAATTACTTGACTATTAGTAATCGTTTCTTGTTGACGCACCGCCCGATTAATTTCTCCGGCAGAGTTGTCAATTGAACTGGCAGATTGACTGATTTTGTTGCTGACTACAGAGGAAATTAACCAAGCAATCACCAACGCGGTAAGGGCGGAAATGCCTGAGCCAAATATTAACAGATTTACGGCTAATTGCAGAGTTTTTTTGGCGGCGATATTCTCTTGGGATAATTTTTGGGTTTCTGTTTCAGTAAATTCATTGGTTAACTTGAGAAAATCCGCCAAAGCTTTAGTGCCGATTCCCGAATTAAACAGATCCATCGCCGCTTGGCTGTTACCAGTTTTGACCAAATTAAATATTTGATTGGCATATCGATCGTATTCTTGGCCAATTCTTTTCATTTCCTCAAACCGTTGTTTTTGTTGAATATCGGTAACGATATGATCTCGCTCTAAAATCTTACTCGCTTGCTGAAAATCTTGCCAATTTTGGTTGTATAATTTGATGAAATCTTCTTTTTCTGATAGCAAAAAAGCTCGACTATTGGCTACCATATTACTACCGGATAAGGCAACTTTATTGGTTTCAATAATAGATTTTTGCACAGTTTCAACTCGATTAAAAGCGTCAAATACTTCATTGGTGTTCGTATAAACAATGCTCGCCGAACCCATAAACACGACAACAGGTATGGCATAGCCAATCAGCATTTGGGTTCTGAGTTTAAGTCTACTCAGAAAGTTTTTTTGATTATTTTGACTAATTCGGCTATCTTGGATATTTTGGCTATTGTAGTTGCGATCGGAAGTATTCATAAAATTTCATAAGATAATATGAGTATTTAATGTCTATAAAGCTTTATCTTTGAACCAGTGACAGTTAGGGATTAGAAAAAAGCAGATCGGAAATTACCACCAACCCCCTGGGACTAAAAAATCGGGGGTAATGGTCTTTCCCCAAGATTTTGCTGCCAGAGGAAATGCAGATCGGTTTTTTGTCAGGATTCCCAGGATTCAGGCAGTTAGAATTTCGATAATAATTCATAACGATGGGTTGTGAGCAATGGAGGGAAATAACTATATAGTAAGGCTTTAATAATAAAGCTTTAATTACTCACATCTCCAGATTTTGACGGTACTATCACTCGACCCACTGGCAAGGGTTTTGCCGTCGGGACTAAAGATGACGGAGGTGACGGCTTTGCTATGTTCGGTGAGGGTAGTTTGCAATTGACCCGTGGTTAAATCCCAAAGTTTAATTGTGGCATCATAGCTGCCGCTGGCAAAGGTTTTGCCGTTAGGGGCGATCGCCAGGGTGGTACTCGGCAACATAGGACCCGTGAGACTGTGTAATACTTGGCGAGTCTGAAGATCCCAAATTTTGATGGTGCGATCCCAACTACTGCTGATTAACAGGCGTCCGTCCGGGGCGATCGCCACCCCATAGACTGCCCCAAGATGACCCGTCAGTTCAGCCAGTTCAGCCAGTTCAGCCCGTTCAGCCGGTTTTCCTGGGTGAGTGCTTTTGTCCAGTTGCCAAAGTTTAATCTTTTGATCTGCCGAACCACTCGCTAATAAATCACCAAGTAAATGGCGATTGGGATTAAAAGCCACACTGATTACTTGTTGGCTATGACCTTTCAGAATTTGGGTTAATTCTCCGGTCGGCAAATTCCACAGGCAAATCGTTTGGTCACGACTGCCGGAAGCGAGGGTTAATCCATCAGGGGCGATCGCTACTGATGCTACCACACTGCGATGACCTGTCAATTCAAATCTCAGGGTCGGTGGCACACCTTGGTGTAACTCAGCGGTTCCCAACTGCCACAACCGCCAAACCAGAATCCGACCATCGGCGCTGCCACTGACTAAGGTCTGACCATTGGGGGTAATGGCTAAACAGGTGACAGGATGGGGATGGGCCGTCAGAGTATGTAATAACTCACCCGTGGTAAAATCCCACAATTTAATCGTCCCATCGGCGCAACCAGCGATTAAAGCCCGACATTGTGTACTAAAAGCGATCGCCGTGACTTCTGGTATTCCTGGCGTATCTGCGGTCGCCGCATTCAAAGTTTGCACGCATTGCCATTTAGGGATGCGCGGAGATTTTGCCACCACCGGACTAGGCAACTCATTCACCGTTTGGGGCGGGGATATTTTTTCTATGGCTAATGGGGATGGTTTCTGAGAATTTTCTGGAGAATTTGGAGAACTCGTAGTCGATTTTGGGACTTTTTTAGCTTTAATTTGATAAGACTTGGGCAACTGCTTAATTAGCTGACGACTCAGGGCTGGATCTAAATCTGCTAACACCGCTTTTGCTGCATCGTAACGATGACTAACCGGCCACAGCATTTTATCTAAAATCCGGGCTAAAGCAGGACTAATCGCACTTCTGAGATAGTCTCGCCAGACCCAGACCCCTTCCAAACTATCAAACAGATCAAACGGGGTCATTTCCGTCAGCAAATGCACGCAAGTCACCCCTAAACTATAAATATCACTGGCAAAAACCGCCTGACCCATTAACTGTTCCGGGGCAGTATATTCCGCACTGCCCACCATCGTTCCTGGACTCAGCATGGCCAGAGAATTCATCTGTTTAGCTACTCCAAAATCTACCAAGACCAAAGACTGATTTTTCTCAGAGCGAATATCAGAGCGAATAATATTCTCTGGTTTAATATCTCGATGAATTAATCCATAATTATGAATTAAGTGCAATACGGGCAAAATTGATTCTAATAATTCTCGAATATTCGCCTCGTTAAAACTCCCCGTATCCCTCAATTCTGCTTCTAGATTTTTTCCGGGGATAAATTCTTGGATCAAATACTGGCGATCGTTCTTCTCCAAGGCATCAATCAGGGCAGGAATTTGGGGATGTTGCCCTAATTCCGAGAGATTGGCTAATTCCTGTTCAAAGGAATTGGCTGCTTGTTTGGACTGATGGCGAAACTGTTTAATAATACAGCGGGGTTTGGTCGCTTCTGCTTCGGCAATGCCGATAAAAGTCCGGCTATAGTTGCCACAACCAATGGGTTTGAGAACCCGATATTTGTCGCCCAGGAGTAACTTTTGGCCGCAATTTTGGCAAAAAAGATTCTGGTCAGGATTTTGGGGGTTTGGGCAATGGAGATTTAGGCAAAGGGTCATAAACTGAATTGAAATTAATATTCACCACTTCAGACAGAGGACAGAGAAATACACAGAAATATAGAGAGATGGCGTGAAGCTTCCGCAGCGTAACAGCGAATCGCCTCTGCCTCCGATCTTTGTGTCCTCTGTCTGAAGTGGTTATTTTAGTCTAATTTTATGCCAATCTTTAATTATGATATTTTATCCTAATATTTTATTCCTGAAGGTTAAATTCAGGGGATTCGCCCTCCGCGATCGCTCATTTACTCTCCGAAAATTGCGGATAAATTGGCAGTTATTTGTTAAGTTTTTTTAAGTTTTTTTGCGATTTATGATTTATTTTACCGTAAGCAGCCCCCACATATTTATCTGCATCAATTCGATATGTCACCCCATTTTGGGGCGCGATCGGCAGTCTGTGTTAGTCCAGCAAAGAATTCAAACCTAAAAATAACTTTTTCGGTGCAATTAGCAGTCGCGGATTCCCCGAATTAGTGCAGGGTATTTTTTCGGCAAAAAAATTTTATATTATAGATTTGTCTAATTTAAGTTATAATTTAATCAGGATCGAATTCAACTAAATTACGCTCCTTAATTCTCTATTTATTCTATTTATTTTCGCTGGTTCAATGCGAATAATCCCTGCTGGGAAAAAAAATATAGATGGCATCGAATATATCTGAAAATCAGGAGATGAGCAATTATGCAGATTATTCCTAGAAATGAAATCATTAAATTTACCGAAGATGAAAAAAATTTATTGACAAAAAATCGCCAAAAAAATCAGTGGCGACTGGGGAAAACTATTCCCATAGGTTTAGGCATAATTGCCAGTTTAAATCTGTTCAGTGCCATGATATCTCGAACCAACATATTGAGAATTTCTGATGCAATAGATTGGGTGAATACTGCCCATGAAGTTAAGGCAAATATTCGCTTATTGGACAGTCAAATATTAGAATTAGAAACCGATGAGCGGGGTTTTTTGTTGACGGGTAATACGCAATATTTAACTCAGTATGAAGATTACGATGAATCTATATCTAAAGTGATTAGCGATTTAAGATTATTAATCAAAGATCCAAACCAGCTTGAACGACTTGATGATGTGGAAACTATCCTAAAAATTAGATTAAGTGAAATTGCGGCAACGATTCAGCTTAAGAAAAATAATGAAACCGCAACGGTTCTCAAAGCAGTTCAGGACAACACCAGTAAAAATACGAGAAATCAAATCCGAATCCAACTGAAAAAGATGGAGGAAGAACAACATAAAATTATTGGTGAACGGCAAGAAATTGCCAATCAAGCAGAAATCCAAGCGAATTTACTGACGATCGCCACTTCTACGGGTATTTTTATGCTGGTTTGTGGCATGATTTGGTTTGTTTTGCGACAAGTGATTCAACCGATCGATCGCGCAGCTTTGACCATTAGTTCATCTTCGGCACAAATTGCCGCGACCGTGGAAGAACACGAACGCATTGCCAACCAGCAAGCAGCTTCGGTGAATCAAACCACCACGACAATGGATGAATTAGGGGCATCATCCCGACAAGCTGCGGGTCAAGCGGAAGCGGCAGCCCAAAATGTCGATCGCTTACTCATATTAGCCATTGGCAGCAATAAAGCGGAAAATATGACGTTTCAACATGAAGCGAACTTAAAGGAAAAATCTCAACAAATTGCTCAACAAGTGCTGAGTTTAAGTGAAAAGCTGACTCAAATCGATCGCATTGCTGGAGTAGTGAGTCAATTGGCCAATCAAACCAATATGTTAGCCCTGAATGCGGCGGTGGAAGCGGTGCGAGCAGGAGATCAGGGGAAAGGCTTTGGGGTCATTGCCACGGAAATTCGTAAACTGGCGGATCAAAGTGGTAAATATGCCGAGCAAATTAATGGACTGACCGCAGATATTCAACTAAGCACAGATGCCACAGTTAGTGTTAGCGAAGAGGGTAAAGAACTGGTGGAAAAAATGGTTAATTCTATTAATGAAATTGCCTTGAATATCAAACAAATTTCTTTTAATGCCAATCAACAAGCGATCGCCATTCAACAAAGTGTTGAAGCCATGACCAGCATTAACCAAGGAGCCGCAGAAACTGCCACGGGTATTGCCCAAACAAAAGCCAGTACCCAACAGTTGAATGAAGCAGCACAAGCCTTGAAAGCTCTGGTGTAGTTGTAGGGGTGTAGGGTGTAGAGCCGCCATCGGCCGCCATCGGCCGCCATCGGGGGGAGAAGTGAATAGTGAATAGTGAATAGTGAATAGTGAATAGTGAATAGTGATATTTAGGCATAACTTTTCACTTGTACGGGCGTCCTTGCGAAGCCCATGCCGTCAGGCTATATGGCCATTCGCCCCTACGAATGCATCACTTTCTTCCCCTACACCCTACACCCTCTCGAACCCTACACCCTACACCTCTTACCCTGAGCCTGCCGAAGGGCTACACCCCACACCCTACACCCTAATTAGACTTATTTAAATGAGACTTTAACTCCTCGGTCATGGCATAATAAGCCGGTTTTGGGCGATAATTAAAATCAAAAATTAACGGATCTTTCACGGTGCCTAAAAAACTTTTTAGCCAAGTATAGCGATCGGTAAATCCCCACATATTCAAAGTGTTACAATTCGGCGCTTCCAAGCAAATCCTCAAAAAATACCGATATATATCCGCTTGTTGGGCTAATTTTTCCTCTAATGTACCCGAAAACTGTGTCACGGGAACATCCATTTCCGTAATCACGATTTCTAAGCCAATCTCATTAAAACGCTTCATATTTTCTGCCACTTCTTTCGGGTCATTGGCGGAAAGAAAGCCAATATGGGTTTGAAATCCTACCCCATCAATTGACACCCCACGTTCTTTTAATTCTTTGGCTAATAAATATAAGGAATCGGCTTTTGAATTCAGCCCTTCCCCATATTCACTTAAATATAGCTTGGCGTCTGGATCCGCTTCGTGCGCCCAGCGAAAAGCTAAATCAATATATTCGGGGCCAATTGCTCGCATCCATAAGTTATCTCTTAAGGAACCATCAGATCCCAAGGGTTCATTGACTACATCCCAATGTTGTACTTGACCGCGATAATGACCGACTAAAGTTTGAATGTGATCTCGGAGAATTTCTTTCATTTCATCTCTGGTAAATTGATTTTCCGTTAACCAACGGGGCAAGGAATGAAACCAAACAATTGTGTGTCCACGCATGGTCATATTATGGTCTTGAGCAAACTTCACCAGGGCATCAGGACGAGTAAAATCATAGCGATCGCGCTCTGGATGTACAATGATAAATTTCACCTCATTTTCCGTAGTCAGGCTATTGAACTCGCGGGCTAAAACTTCTCGATATTGCCAATCTTTTTCTAAAATTTTATCCCCAACCGCTGACCCAATTAAAAACCCTTGCTGACTAGCCAAAGACCGCAAGGAAGTCGAGGGAATTTCTAGTTGAGTACCGGGGACTGGATTGGCAATTAAGCATACAGAGGCAATGGCGATCGCCAACAGAATCACCTTCGTTACCACCCGCATTAAAAATAGGTGTTTCATTATATTTTCTTGGTAGTTATATTGGTAGTTATAGTTATACTATAGTCGCACCATTGTCGCCATTGAGTCGCACCATTGTCAGAAACGGCACTCCTAGTCAATGTGCGGTTAAGAATGCAATCTCTGACATCATAACGAACGTTTCACTTAAGGATCATTTATGCATTTGATGATACCGATTTTTCCCTGTTATTCCGGCGAAATGCCGAAATTATTCAATCCATTGAACCCGCGCCATTATTTATTACTGGCTTATTGGATATTTTTTCGGCCTACGGCTTTAAATTCTTATTTCTATCAAGCTGCCCCGAACCTGCATCCGCAAGGAGGCTTCGGCAAATTCTGGCGCACCTGGAAAGTGCAGGCATATCGTCGCCTTTATCTGATGTTCGGGGCTACTTTGCTGTTATTGACAATTTTGCTCGGTTTAATCGCCAGTTTCTATAACCTCGCTACGGATCAAGGACATACTGCTTCGGTGAATGTCGTGACGCCAATTTCCTCTACGCAATTTATCTCGGCTTCTACTGGTAGTAGTTTTAGTTCGTCTACTATTAAAATTTGGGATTTGCCAACCGGCGCTGTGAGTCATGCTTTAATGGCTGGGAATCGAGGAATTAATGCGATCGCCGTCTCTTCAGATCGAACACGCATCGTTTCCGGGGGCAGTAACAGCGAATTGATTGTCTGGGATTTAAAATCTGGCACAAAACTGAAAACCCTGGAAGGTCATCGCCGTTGGATCAACGATCTGGTGATTCTGGGGGATGGTCAGCGGGCGATTTCCGCTGCCGCTGATCAAACCCTCAAAATCTGGCAACTGGACTCCGGTAAAGCCTTATTCACTTTAGAAGGTCATACCAATTCGGTCAACGATATCGTTTTGACCGAGGATCAGAAACAAGTGATTTCCGCTTCCGAGGATAGAACTTTAAAAGTTTGGGACATTTCCTCCGGCAAAGAAGTCAAAACCCTCAGCGGTCATCAGGTTGGGGTGAACAAAGTGGTGATTTTGCCCGGAAACAAAGCCCTCAGCGGATCTGTTGATGGGATTTTGAAAGTGTGGGATTTAGCATCCGGGAAAGAATTGCGGACATTAACCGGACATACGGACAGCATCCAAGATATCGCGGTGACACCAGATGGGAAATTGGCAATTTCTGGGTCAGCCGATCGCACCTTAAAAGTCTGGGACTGGCAAACCGGAAAACTCTTGCATACCCTCACAGGTCATCAAGGCTGGGTGAATTCCGTAGCGGTGACTCCTGATGGTCAGCAAGCTATTTCCGCCTCTTCTGACCATACCTTAAAAGTCTGGAATCTCCAACAGGGAAAAGAATTAAATACCCTCAAGGGTCATACGGAATGGGTGCGAACGGTGCAATTAACCCCCGATGGTCAATGGGCAATTTCTGGGTCAGGAGATGCCAGACCGAAAGTTTGGGATTGGAAGTCCGGTCAAGAAATTCCCCTCAAGTCTGCGGAGAATACCATCAAGTTAGCCCGAATTGGTTTTTATGTCGCCATGATTTTCGCGATCGCCACGGGTCTATTTCTGATTGCCCTGATTTTGGCGATCGGGATGATGGCTTTTGGCATTGCGGGCAGCCTCTTCTCTATTCTGGTTTTGGCTTTAGGCAGCACCATCGTCTTTACTTGGCTGTTCGTAGCTGCCGATGTGGTCGCTGTTAACCCCTCATTCCGAGAAGTATTCGGCGCGATGGCCCTAGATCCACAGTGGATTAATGCGGGGTTTGCCATTTCCTTGGGATTGCTATTTAATGTGGCGTTTAATTTAACCGGCAGAAAAGCGATCGCCCCAATCAGCAGCATCGCCCTAGTTTTCATCGTCGGGATTGCGATCGGTGCCCTCGAAGCCACTATATTAAGTAACAGTCAAATCATTACCCGAATTCGCCTAAACAGTGGCATAAAAACCGGGATAACTGTTGGTTTGCGATTCAACTTACTGGTCTTAATTGGCGCAGTGCGAGCCATATTTTACCCCATTGAACTTGCCTGGTCTGTCTATAGCAGCGTTCAAATTTTTTCTAAGGGGGGCAAAGGACATCCCGTGGAATGGGATGAACTACAAATTTTTCCCTTGTGGGGGACTCAGAAATATCTATATCGGCGATTACAGGCGTTTACTGCAAAGGGCGACCCCATCTCTGGACTACGTTTAATTGCCGAAGTTGCCAGCAACCCCTTTCAAAGAGTTTTCGCTATCCAAGCCCTGCATAAATTCTTACATAACGCTGAAAATGATGGAAAAAATTACAGCCCGCTACATTTGATTTATGCCATTTTGACCGATCCAGAATTAAAAGCATTCGTTTCAACTCCCAGCAGTCAACAAGATTGGCGCATTTTACCCAGCCGTCAACAATTACTCCTCGGCGAACTCGACCAACGCTGGGTTGACTGTAGTAGCGATTGGATCGATCGCCTAATTTCCCGAATTGTTTGGTTAAAATTGCGGATTTTAATTGGGTTTTGGTGGCACCACCGCACCACTCCCTTAACCCAATTTGCCGGAATGCTTTATGAATTTTTGAACCACAAAGACACAGAGGACACAAAGGACATCCGGGATTATGAAAGAATTTATGATCGTCTGATTGACTATCCCGGTGGCACAGAAATTGCCCTTTCCTTTCAAGCAATGGCTACTTGCTTGAAAGTTCAAGAATTGGCAGATATGGCTGAGGTGGTTAAGGCGATCGAACCCTTGGGAAATATACCCCCAGGTTCGCGGTTCGATTTTTTTGCGTCCCAAAGGGGCGACACTGCCCCCCTATGGGGGGACGCCATTCGACCAGCAGTAATTCAGGCTTTAATTCGTTTAGCAGATATAGCCAAGATATCGATGAATCAACCTACCACAGATGCAGTTCAAAAATTAAGCGCGATCGCTTATGGGATGATTCTGCTGCAAGAACTCGATACCGAATTAATCGCCCAAACAAATATCCCCCTGCCGGAAAAAATCATCCTGAAAAAAATTATTGCTCATTGGCGTCCATTACTAACTCAAGCAACCCATCAAACCCTAGCACAGTTCAATATGTTTTAATCACAAGGGGCGATTCCGCAAATAAGTAAATATATTTGTATGGGCGTGATATTTCCGGCAGTAAATATCGGATTACAAGCAATAACCTATATACCGGAATGCTTCGCCCTGGTAAACATGAAATGCTCTCAACTCGTAGGCGATCGCGCTCTCGTTGCAACCAAGCAAGAAACCGGGGCAAGAAACCGGGTTTCTATAAGAGTTGTTGGTTAGTGGCAAAGGTTATCTGAAGAAACCCGGTTTCTGGGTTTGGGTGGCAAAGATGGTCTAAAGAAACCCGGTTTCTGGGCCAGCGATCGCGTACAATAGAAAGCATACATTCTTGCCCAAAACCGATCTTTATGCCAGTAATTTTCATGTTTTATGGTGCGATCGTGATGATGTACTACTTTGATAACCAAAAACATCAATCCCCACACATCCACGTCACCTATCAAGATGATCTGTAATTGCAGTCAATGGGCAAGAAATATTCAAAATCAACCCCCTCCAGTAATCAGGAGTAATTATATGTCTCCCAAAGTTATTCAAGTAGAACCCTTGGAATCTTATCAACTTCGCCTGACTTTTAGCAATGGCGAAATTCGTCGTTTTGATGTGACTCCTTATCTTAACAAAGGCATATTCACCGAACTTCAAAACATTGAATATTTTCAACAAGTAAAACTTAGCTTTGGCAGCATTCAATGGCCTCACGAACAAGATTTTAGTGCGGATACCCTCTACCTCACCAGTCAGCCGGAAGAAAAAACTGTAGAGCCGATATTTTCTCACTCAGCCCGATAATAATTTGCACTCAACCAAATCGTTACAGCCGATTCGTAGGGGCGAAGCATTCCGGCAGTCAATATCGGAGTAAAACCAATAACCTATATACCGGAATGCTTCGCCCTGGCACATATTATATCCGTAGGGGCGAAGCATTCCGGCAGTAAATATCGGGGTAAAACTAATAACCTATATACCGGAATGCTTCGCCCTGACTGGGGTTCACGAGTTGCCAGCTTGCCAAGAAACCGGGTTTCTATGAGCACGTTGGTGGGGTGACAAAGATGGTCTAAAGAAACCCGGTTTCTGGGGATTATATTTGTAGGGGCGAAGCATTCCGGCAGTAAATATCGGGTTAGAACTAATAACCTATATACCGGAATGCTTCGCCCTGACACAAATGATTTACAAATCAGCTTGATTATCTTTGGGTAAAATATATTCCTCCTCAAAAACCTCTAACCAAGAAAGTGAGGTTAATCGACATTTTTTGCCCATTTCATCCTCGGCATCTTTCACCGCATTCTCAAAACATTTATCCCATATAGACTCAAGAAAATTACGATTTAAACTTGGAATTTCCTCTTGACTTTCCTCAATTTCTCTACGGGCTGAACGAATACTGATAGCCCAGCTAGAAGTGCGTTTCTCTGGTTGACATTTCCACTTAATAACGTGAAGCATTAAGCGAATTAACTGGGTTTTTACCGCTCTTTTTTCAGTTCTTCCCATCGCTTCAATTAGAGATGCTAAACCTTCTGTTGCTTCCATCGATTTTCCTTCTTTGAGAAGTGTCTGTACTGTCACAGCAGTTTGATAATGAGAGCAAACTGCTAACCAATCCCAATCTTGTTTAGTCAGCATTGCCATTTCCTTGAGATTATCTATATTTAATTAAGTTTAAAATAAGTCTTATAACAATTTGGCAAAAAAATATCAATATATCGACATTATTCCGCGACTATTTTCCCGTTTTTCTCACTCAGCTTTTCAGTTTTTAAGGTTTCTTGGATCGCTAACTCAGGAACTTCAGATGTGGGTATTTTTAAATTAAACTGAAAAACTATTTGATGTTGTTCAATATTGATATTAGTTATATTAACAACGCTTTGATCTGGTAATAAACTTTGCACGGGAATTTGGGGAGGTGCAGATTTATACCCCGACTCATCCAACCATTCATAGATTTTCCGCCAATTCTCCACCTTTTCGTCTACTTTGTCCAACAGAAATTTCACATATTTATAAATAGTGGCACATAAATCCGCCTCTACACCTCTGGGAATTTTATCTAATTTTTCCGCAATTGCTGAGGGACTATAGCCAGATAATAAACCTCTTAAATGGGCTTTTTCAATGGGAGTCAAATGTTTTCCTTTTGCCGAGGCTAAGTCAGCATAAAGGGTTTCTAAATCCCATTCTTGGGCAGCTTGACTAAACATTTGATCCACTTGAGTCATAGTAAGCGTTGGGAAATTGGCTAACAGAACTCTAACACCAGTCCTAACGTTAATCAGTAGATTTTTAGAACTGGGTTATTTTACTCTGATTATAGCATACTTTTAGCCTTTAGATAAAGATAAAACGCTTATGCCAATAGGTAATAATGCTGACTTTGCCACTAACCAAGAGCCCCGCTGTCCAGTGGTGCTGTTACTGGATAACTCAGGATCTATGAGTGGTCAGCCGATCCAGCAGCTAAATCAAGGGGTGGCGGTGTTTAAGCAATCGGTAGAGCAAGATGCTTTGGCTAAACTCAGAGTGGAGGTGGGGATCATTTCCTTTGGGCCGGTGAGGATGTGTCAAGATTTTGTCACGATCGATCAATTTGTGCCCCCACAGCTAAAAGCCGAAGAATTAACCCCGATGGGAGAAGCGATCAATTACGCTTTGGATTTATTGGAAAATCGCAAAGCTGATTACCACAATAATGGAATCCAATACTATCGGCCTTGGGTGTTTCTAATTACAGATGGTAGTCCTACAGATACTTGGCAACCGGCAGCACAGCGCGTCAGACAAGGTGAGAACGATAAAAAATTCTCGTTTTTCGCAGTCGGTGTCCAAGGTGCGGATATGGGAATTTTAAGCCAAATTGCCACTCGTTCACCCATGCTGCTGAATGGTCTTGATTTTAAATCAATGTTCTTGTGGCTCAGTGCATCGCTGACGCAGGTATCTCATAGTCAACCTGGAGCCAACACAATGATCCAAACTCCAGCGATCACGTGGAATCAAGTAGCTACTTAATATAGTGAGGAGATTAAACAGACTTTTATGCCTTGGAAAGCGATCGCCTGTTCTGCAAAGGGGACTAGCCATGAAAAAATCGGCTCGCCTTGTCAAGATTATGCTGGCTTTATCAGAGTGAATGACTCTGGAGAGGCTGACAATAATGGCGACATTGCGATCGGGGCTGTCTGTGATGGGGCTGGGAGTTGTAAATATTCTGATATCGGTTCTGAATTAGCCGTTAAAACAACTCTGCAATCTTTACAAAGTTGGCTTAAATGGCTGAAACATGAGAATAAAAAAGATTTATCACAACCCATCTTAGAAGATTATGCTCGCCAAGTTTTTGGCAAAAATCTAGCAAAAGTACAAGAAGCGTTTAGGGTCAAAGCACAGGAAATGGCCTGTTACTCAAAAGATTTCTCTTGTACTTTGTTAGTTGTGGTTGCAACTCCCAAGTGGCTGGCCGCGATGCAGATTGGCGATGGCTTTATTGTAATTCGACAGCCTGACTCAGAATATAAATTACTTTTTCAGCCCATCAAGGGAGAATATGCGAATCAAACCACCTTTATCACCGCTAGTAATGCTCTAGAAGTAATGCAGGTTAAGGTGTTGCCTGGACCGCAACAGTTTATTTTCGCCTCAACTGATGGCTTAGAAAGATTAGCCCTTGAGATTAAAAAAGAGTCAAAACCTCACCCGCCGTTTTTTGATAACTTTAGAGACGCTATACAAATTCGTTTTGAAACTGAGGAAAAAAGCTCAACCCAAGAGTGGTTACAGTCAGAGAAAGTCAATGAGAGAACCGATGATGATAAAACGATTTTATTATGCTGGTATAAATCGGCAGATGAGCTTAAACAATCAACCGAGACATCTCAATCATCAGCAATTGTTCATACCTCATCACAAGCAATTCCAACAATTCAACTACCGGGAGGTGCTACCCGCTACTCCCCCCAACCAACTCCAGCGCCTCAACCATTGGGAGGTGTTACCAGCCAAACCACACAAACCCGAGTAGCTCAACCATCGGAAAATGCTATTTCCCAATCTGATTCAAATTCAGAAACTGAACTATCGGAAGTTTCGGAATCAGAAGATCCTAAAGCCAAATCAGTTGAGAAAGCCGCTAAACAAAAAGATGCTTCCAGAGACGTTTACGCATTCGTCATTAATGTCTTAGCAGGCATTTTTTGGAACTCGCTTTGGCACGATTTATTTTTTGATATAAGGTTTAGCAGTTCAGTTGTCAGCAATTTTGTCGGTTTGTGTCTTGCGCTTCTACTGGCTGTCTTGATTTTATGGGTTGATTGGCAGCTATATCAACAAATCAAGCAGTATTCTTCTGATCAAGGGCAGAAAAAGGAACGTTTATTTCTTTACATGGCGCTAATTTGTGCAGTCGGACTAGGCTTAGGAGGTTTAGTATATTACCTAATTCGTTTAGGTTTATTGTATTTATCTAATGTGTCAATCGGATTACCCAAATAACAAAACATACAGTAAATAGCTATGCCTAGCTACTCTGACGATCAAGGTAAATCTATCTCTCTAGTTAAGGAAATTGCCAAAGGTGGTGAGGGAACGATTTGGCAAACTAATCGGAGTGGATATTTAGCAAAAACCTATCATAATCCAAGTAACGAGCAAATCACTAAGCTTGAGTTAATGGTTGCCAACCCGCCACCAAACCCAACGGCGGGTATGCGCCATATTGCGATTAGTTGGCCGACTAACTTAATTAAAGATAATCAGGGGAAGTGGGTAGGGTTCTTAATGCCAGAGATTAAGAATGCTAAAGAGCTTGTTTATGTTTATCATCCCACAAATCGCAACAAGCACGCCCCAGAATTTAACTGGTATTGTCTGCATATCATTGCCTATAATTTTGCCTCGATTCTGCGAGAAATTCATGCCAAAAATTATATAATTGGGGATATTAGTGTTAAAAATATTCTGGTAAATGGGAGCAGCTTAGTTTCTTTAATTGATACGGATTCTTTTCAAGTAACTGACCCGAAAACGCAGAAAGTTTATTATTGTTCTGTGGGTTCTGAAGGTTTTACCCCTCCTGAATTGATTGGGCAAACTTTATCTCAACTTGCCCAAAACCGATTTCATGACAGATTTCGCTTGGCAGTAATTATTCACTATTTACTGTTTGGTTCTCATCCCTTTATGGGAAAATGGACGGGTTCAGGCAACCCCCCTGGACAAAATGATGCAATTAGTCAGGGTCATTGGCCCTATGGGATTAACAGCTTGCTTAAACCTAGTCCAAACACTATCCCTCTCAATGTTCTGCATCCAAAACTTGGGCAATGCTTTACCAAATGTTTTAATGACGGTCATCAATCTCCAACTTCTCGCCCCTCTCCTGAAGATTGGGTTGATGCCCTGCAAGTGGCGATTAATGATTTAGTGGTTTGTAGTAAAAATCCGAATCATATCAATAGTCAGCATTTTCGTCGCTGTTATTGGTGCGATCGGGCTAAGGCTTTAAGCGTTGATATTTTTCCCGCTGTTAAAAATCCCATTGCTCCTCAGAAGATTTCTATAACACCACCACCCCCACCACCAGTGACAATACAACAATTGCAATCTCAAAATCAATCACTGAATCAACAGCTTGCTCAAGCTAATACACAATTATCAACACTGCAATCAAATAATCAATCACTGAATCAACAGCTTGCTCAAGTTAACCAAAAAGTATCAACACTGCAATCGGATAATAAATCACTAAGTCAAGACATTCAAAAACTGCAATCGGATAATCAATCACTAAATCAACAGCTTGCTACAGTTTCTCAAAACTCTCACCATACCAGCCAATTATCACAACAAGTACAAAGATTAGAGATTATCAAAAAAATTGCCATAACTAGCACAATCATTAGCACAATTGCTGCGACAGCTTTCGGGGGCTTATCTTTTCTTCAATATCAAGAGAGGAATCAGCTAATTAGGCAAATTGAGCAAATCAGAAGACAGAATAATCTTCCCTCTGGTCGATGGGACTTATCATCGTACTCTCTTGATAAGGAGTTAGAAAATTTGGGCGAGATGATTGAGGATGAAAAACCATTGGTTTCCCGTGACTTGGATGAGTTAATTAATAAAATGCAAGAGAATAAGGAGACGAGTATCAATGAACTAAACCAGAGAATTAGTAATTTAGAAGCTATTAAAACTGATTTAGAAAATCAAAATAACTCCCGGAAAAACCGAATCAATGAGCTAGTCAATCAAAATAACTCTCAACAAAACCGAATCAATGAGCTAGTCAATCAAAATAACTCTCAACAAAACCGGATCAATGAGCTAGTCAATCAAAATCAGTCTTTGCAAAACCGGATTAAGGAGTTAGAAGGCGAAACAACTACGCCGGGAATCTGAGAGTAATAGTAAAAAATTTGATTTTATGACTCTCGTAGCAAGCAAGAAACCGGGTTTCTAGTAGGGGCGAATGGCCATTCGCCCCTACTTGGTTGGGTGACAAAGATGGTCTAAAGAAACCCGGTTTCTGGGGATTATATCCGTAGGGGCGAAGCATTCCGGCAGGAAATATCGGGGTAAAACCAATAACCTATATACCGGAATGCTTCGCCCTGGCAACTCGTGAGCGATCGCATTGTCGTTGCCAGCAAACAAGAAACCGGGGCAAGAAACCGGGGCAAGAAACCGGGGCAAGAAACCGGGTTTCTATGACATTTGTTTGTTGGTGGCAAAGGTTATCTAAAGAAACCCGGTTTCTGGGGTTAGTGGCAAAGGTTGTCTAAAGAAACCCGGTTTCTGGGGTTAGTGGCAAAGGTTATCTGAAGAAACCCGGTTTCTGGGGTTTGTTCGGAGCGCTTCTTGGTTAGAGTAATTGTGTTAAAATTATCAAGTGGTTTAGTAGTATTCGCTACAGAGTCTTTGTGGATTCTAGCGGGCGCGGTTCGGGACAGGTTGTAGTTTGTCCCCGATCTATCGACAATATTCTAGGAGAATACAAAATGGCTAATTCCGTTGAATTTAAAACAAAAATTAAGCAGGGTATTATCGAAATACCAGAAGAATATAAACAGGAGTTAAGAGAAGAACAAGAGGTGACAGTAATTGTTGTCAAACCGCCAAAAAGAATCCCTCAAACAGGCATGATTGCTGAATTAACGCAAAATCCTATTTCAGTTCCCGGTATTCGCCAGTTAACACGAGATGAAATTCACTCACTATAGTTATGTCAAATTTTCCCATGATTTTTTTTGATTCAAATATATGGTTATATCGATTTTTATTCGATATTTTCTATGATTCAAACGATTAATGTCAGTGGCTTAAAACCCGAACAAGTCGAACAAATCAAATCGATTGTCGATGCTTTTAATGCTAAAAATAAACTCGAAGAATTAGCGATCGAGCGAATCGACAATCCAACACCAGATATCATCAATACTTTAACAGAAAATCCGATTAAAGTCAATGGTTTTCTCACCCGTGAAGATATTTATGACCGTTAATGAGGTAAAATGCCCCTAAGCTTTATTGATACTAACATTTGGCTATAATCTCTCATTTTGGGATAGCCTTATTGTGGCTATTGCCTTAGCTGGTGGTGCAGATACTCTCTATTCTGAAGATATGCAGCATGGGTTAATTCAGCTTGCCAAGAAACCGGGTTTCTATGAGCACGTTGCTTGAGTGGCAAAGATGGTCTAAAGAAACCCGGTTTCTGGGGATTATATTCGTAGGGGCGAAGCATTCCGGCAGTAAATATCGAGGTAAAACCAATAACTTATATACCGGAATGCTTCGCCCTGACTGGGGTTCACAAGTTGTCAGCAAGCAATAAACCGGGTTTCTATGAGCACGTTGGTTGGGTGGCAAAGATGGTCTTAAGAAACCCGGTTTCTGGGGATTATATTCGTAGGGGCGAAGCATTCCGGCAGGAAATATCGGGTTACAAGCAATAACTTATATACCGGAATGCTTCGCCCTGACTGGGGCTCACGAGTTGTCAGCAAGCAAGAAACCGGGGCAAGAAACCGGGTTTCTATAAGAGTTGTTGGTTGGGTGGCAAAGATGGTCTAAAGAAACCCGGTTTCTGGGACAAAGATGGTCTAAAGAAACCCGGTTTCTGGGTTTTTCTTTATCTCTTAGGTTTTAGGGTTTATCTGATACCAATGATGCACCGCTAACCAGATAGCAGAAAGTAACCCCGCAAGACTAAGAGTGATGCCACTGTATGTAACAATTAACCCCCAAATTGGCAAAACTCCCCCGGCGATCGTCGCCACAATTGCCGCTAATTTGGCAGATTTATTTTTACCTAAACCCCAGACTAATCCTAACATTACCAGTGAAATCATACTCCAAGCCAACTTAACATCTATTGAGCGACTTAAATAGGTCAAAGTTAGTAAGCAGGCAAAGAATAGTCCCCCAGCGATCGCCACATCTCGTAAACTCAGATTAACCGAGAAATACAAGAGCAGAATCCACCACAAAAATAGTGCTGGCGCTAATAATAATAAGCGGGGTAAAATGCCGGTATTTTTGACGGTATCTGTGGACGTAAATACCCCAAAAGGATTGCTCACGGATACGTTATCTTCAAACACCCAAGTAAAGCGAGTCCCATTGCGTTCGTTCTTAGTTTCCGTGGGAATAATGCCACTAGCAAAGTCAGCTTTAGAGAAATTCGCCAATGCACTTAACTGAAATTTCGCCAAAGACTCTCCTTGCGAATTATAGACCCACCGTGGCCCACCTTGGGCTTTATATCCTACCTGAAATGTGGCAGATTTACCCGCGCCTAACCGAAAGGGAAAGCCATAGTCTCCGGGGTTAATTTGTGGTAATATCTGCCCATCTTTTTCCACTTTAAAGTTTTGCAATAAAGTGTAACCGTAGGGAGGGTTAAATTCAAAGAAAAAATCTTGCGCTTGTTTGAGTTGGTTAACAAATTGATATTCCGCTTTGAAGTCTACGATATAAATGGCGCTATTTTTTTTCTGCACGTCAGTGCTTTGGTTGATGGTGACATCAATGTTTGAGGAAGCGATCGCCATATATCGGTTAAGAATTTGTTCCGACTCCACTTTTACCTGTTTGCCATCCACCCAGTTATAGTAAAAATATGGTTCAACCACGGTGTAGCGAATTTTTGGGACAGGTTGTTCTAGGCGATCGCCTGATACCGTAGCCGCTACCTGTTGAACTCGTTGCTGTTCCCAATGATGATAGCGATTTGCCAAAGTGGAACAAAGAAAAAATCCCCCCGTAACCAAAATCAAAACCAGTACCAAATGAGGAAATTTATCTAATATTCGGAAATAATTTTCCACCCACTGTTGCAGAGAAAGGGTCGGTTCTTCGGGCGCTTCGCGCAGCGATCCGCTCTCGCGGAATCGCCGTTTTATGGAAAAATTAATCACAGCAATGACCAACCCCAAAAATGCCATAAAAATGGCTAAATTTAAGGAAATTTTCATAATTTGTGACCCAAATTCCATCAATTCATTCGGATGGGTCAAATCTGGCAAATTAGGAATCCCTTGAAAATCTGAATACATAATCAGACGCCTCGCAGTTCTTTAATCATGGCGATGACTGATATATTCTAGACTTTTGGCAAAGTATCGGGAGAGCGGAGGAGCGGGGGAGCAGAGGTGCAGAGGTGCAGAGTGAATAGTAAATAGTAAATAGTAAATAGTGAATAGTGAATAGTGAATAGTGAATAGTGAATAGTGAATAGTGATATTTTTTTAACTTGTAGGGGCGAATGGCCATTCGCCCCTACGAATGCATAACTTTTCACTTTCCCCGTTCCCCGTTCCCCGATAACTGTTCCCTGTTCCCCAACCAACAACCAACAAACAACAAACAACAACCAACAACCAACAACCAACAAAAAATATGCAGAAAACCCTGAAACAAATCATCAATGAAATGCCCAAAGCAGAACTACATCTGCACCTAGAAGCAACGCCCCAATGGTCAAGTATTCGCCAAGCATTTGCTCGACATTACGGAGAAACATTGCCAGAAATTTCTCCGTTGTATCATCCTGAATTTAGATTTAATAATTTTCAAGAATTCCTCAATGGCTTTACCAGTTATATTCACCCGTGGTTACGCACCCCCAATGGCTATGCAGAATTAATCGATGCGGCGATTGACTCTTTAATTCAACAAAATATTCGCTATGTGGAACTAAATTTTAGTATCTTAAGTATTCAGCGAGTGAATCATAACCTTGAAGAGGTTTTATTTTTATTAGAAAATGCAATAAATCGAGCTAATCAACAAGGTTGTATAATTAAATTAATTGCGGGTATTAGTCGGAATCAAACCCCAGAAATAGCCGGTAAAATTGTCAAACAATTACTTAATTATTCTATAATTTCTGGGTTCGATCTTCATGGGTTTGAAACCCCAGAAACTCGTGCTGATTTATTCCGAGAGGCTTTTGAACTAGCCCAAGCAGCAGGCAAAAAAATCAAAGCCCATGCGGGAGAAATGGATGGGCCGGCAAGTATTCGGGCGGCGGTGACGGGGTTAGGGGTGACTCAAATTGGTCACGGGACTTCGGCTATGGAAGATGCGGATTTAATCCAGTTATTAATTGAGCGAAATATTGTGTTAGAAATGTGTCCGAGTTCTAACGAAAAGTTAGGCAATATTCAGCGGTATGATGACCATCCAATTTTAGCCTTAGATGCGGCTGGGGTTAAGGTGACAATAAACTCGGATGATCCGAGTTTATTTGGAGTTCATTTAACTGATGAAATGGTGCGATTAGTGACAGAAAGAGGCGTGGCGATCGCAGATTTAGTGCGTTGGACTCGTAACGCTTTTAATTGTGCGATCGCCGATGGTGACTCGCGGAATGAATTGCATCGTCAATTAGATACCTGGGCAGCAGCCTATCAGAATTTCCAGCCTATACAGCGGTGATTTAGCAAATTCGGGGAAGCTGTTCGCCACTGAGCATATCAATAATCCGTTGTTGACCAATTCTACTTTTCAGTTTAACTAAAGAATTGGCGTTGGGGTTCACGGAACCAATTTGACTGGCATTGGTTCCCAAGGGGTGCGATCGCATAATTTCCAAAGCTTTCTGGGCATCGGCAGGGGCGACAAAAGCCACAAATCGTCCTTCATTGGCCACATACAGGGGGTCAAATCCCAACAATTCACAAGCCCCTTGCACATCTTCCCGCACCGGAATCGCCAATTCATCAATAGAAATCTCAAAACCTGCTGCTGCCGCAATTTCATTTAAAGTGCTGGCTAAACCACCGCGAGTCAAATCTCGCAAACAATGAATTTCAATGCCCGCTTGTAAAAGTTGACCAACTAAATCCGCAACCGGGGCAGAATCACTTTCGATCTCGGTTTCAAAATCCAATCCTTCCCGCAGGGCCATAATCGCGATGCCATGCCGTCCCAGGTCGCCATTCACTAATAAAATATCCCCTGGTTGCACGGAACCGGGCGCGATCGCCAGGGAATGTTCAACAATTCCCACCCCTGCGGTATTGATAAAAATTCCGTCCCCTTTACCTTTGTCAACCACTTTGGTATCGCCAGTAACAATCTTCACCCCAGCATTTTCGGCCGCTTGCTGCATCGATTGGACAATCCGCCAGAGGGTTTCCATCGGCAGTCCTTCTTCTAAAATCAACCCAACGGTTAAATAAAGCGGACGGGCTCCAGCCATCGCCAAATCATTCACCGTGCCGTGAATGGCTAATGAACCAATATCCCCTCCGGGAAAAAATAGCGGACGCACCACATAGGAGTCCGTGGTCATGGCTATTTTCTGGGTGGGCAGAGTCAACACAGTGGCGTCATGGGGAATGTGGCTATCATCCCCAAAGGTGGAGATAAACATCTTTTCAATTAATTGATGCATCAGCTTACCACCGCCCCCGTGGGCTAAGAGGATATGAGGATATTGCTGAATCGGAATCGGACAGGTGCGGGTGTACTCTGGCATATATATCTGTATCTATATAAATAGATATATTTATCTTGGTATTAGGTTGGCAATACTCAGTCCCAAATTTTAACCCTTGGATTGCCGATTATTCACAATTGCGTCAGTGAGCGATCGCATCTTTCCCATTAGGGCAAGAAACTTACCCCAAGTCCAGGGGATCGAGTCCAGGTGCGACTCCCTACGGGACGCTTCGCGAACGCACTTCGCAGCAATTGTTAAAAAAAATCAACGAGTCAAAGTCAAAAACACCATTGGACTTAGAATTGTATCGAGTACAACATCTCTTTTTGCACAGAGATTTTGACCTGATGCAACTTGTCGATCGGAAAATCTGAATTTAATAACTTCAAACCCTTTGCTGTTAAAGGTTCCCAGTTTTCCCACCCCAGCTTCCACCAGGGATATGGCTTAGAATTGACAGTGATAGTTAGGTCAAGCTCAAGGGTCAAAAGCTTTCAATCTAATATTCGCGAATCATTTAATGGAGAAGGAAAATAATGATGATTCCATCCGTTCGATACTCCATCGATGTGATTAAGGAAGAAGTCCGCGATTTGGTTAACAAAAAATTAATCAGCCGTCGGCAGTCAATTTACAATATTTGTCAATATATCCCGGTTAGAGAATGGCAAGAGGTGGAGAGAGAGTTAGAAAATCACGGATTTTTACTCAGAGATAGAATTATTGACCTAATGGGTCGAGAAGATTGGTACGAAGACTAACTCAAGACTAACTCAAGACTTAACTCAAGGCTATTGTGAATTAGTCACAACCATCAAGGGGTGTGGGGCAGGACAATCATTATCAGGAAAAAAATCCCCGATGACGGGTTCACCAATCAAATATACTCATCAAGTCAAACCCGCAAAGTTTGGCTATTTTTATTTTAGGTTATTTAAGGCAGTTTATTTAGGGCGATTTCCCGCAATCCCATCCCCAAATCCAGCCAAACAAAATATAGACCAATCTGGCAAATATAAGCAAATATAAAATTAATCGGAAATTTTAGCCATATTTCTAGACCCAATGCTAAAATAAAGTAGCGTCTCTCCTGGAAGCGATCGCTCCTAATTTAATTAACCCAACCCAGTCACCTGAACCCTCATATTTTCACCCTGACCTCCGCTCTGCCCGGTAGTTACTCTATTGGGGATGGCGCTATCTGATGCGCTATCTGATGCGCTATCTAAAGAATATATTCAAGAGAGATTAAGTTATTTTGGAAATAAATATCACAAAAATTTATTTCCAACTTACAACATTTAACCAAGAAAACAACGAGAAAATTATGTGTTTAGCTGTACCAGGGAAAATTATCAGTATTACCGGGGAAGATCCACTAATGCGTTCTGGGAAAGTCAGCTTTGGTGGGGTTCTCAAAAATGTCAGTCTGGCTTATGTTCCTCAAGCGAAAGTCGGAGATTATGCTATTATTCATGTAGGCTTCGCCATTAGTCTCATCGATGAAGAAGAAGCTCAACAAACTTTAGACGACTTAAAAAAACTAGCCAGTTAACCCATCAAGTTTAAGCAATGGTAAAGGTTAGATAATTTTTGATTAAGATTAGATCAAAAAATGCTCTTAGGCATTATCCGCGATCCCAAACTGGTTTAGGGCTAAATTTGCCTGGTTTTAGCCGCGATCGCGATCGGGGGAAAGTAGAGCCGTAAATCAGTCGTAAATCAAGATTTACTCACAAGATGCCTAAGTCAGCGAGACTGATCAAAATATTTTCCAGACTGGCAGGCAAACAAGCAGGGAAACAAGCAGGTAAACACCAGGAAAACGGGTAAATTTCCCTTTTCCTGGATTTTCATCGGTTCTAGATGCCCATTGAATATTCACAAATATTAATATTAATATTAATATTTTCTCAGCAATTTCTCTCAACCCCAGGGATCCCAACAATCTCATCATTTTTTGGGCAATGGGGTCAGACTGAACCACGGGAAAGATTCATATTTCTTAACAAAAACCGATCATAATTGAAGAATCATTAGAAAACATTAAATTTCTCGGAAAATCCCCAAATCAGTTATAGAATAATAAAAGTAAGAACTATGGAGTGGGAGTTGTCCATAAAAATATCTCTAACGCCCTTAAAAAAATAAGAAATTGCCTGATTCACGCGCCCAACAAGCCCAATAAATTTAAAAACAAAATCACCGATAAATCGGGTGAATCTGAATCAGGGAAATAAACCGGGAATATGTAACCTTTACAGTCCCACCACAATCGGTCGTTTTTCACAAGATTCATTGGGGCAAATTCAACATAAATACCCAAAAAATATCCAAAAAAAGCCCCAGAACTCAACAGACAGATCGACCCAAAAATTCTGAGAGACTCACAATCAAGTTGAAATAAGTATGACTACACGAACTTATGCAACCCTAGACGGGAACGAGGCAGTCGCCCGCGTTGCCTACAAGCTTAATGAAGTGATTGCCATTTATCCCATCACACCCTCCTCACCAATGGGTGAATGGGCCGATGATTGGATGTCACAAGGTCGTCCCAACTTATGGGGCACTATTCCCACGGTGATGGAAATGCAATCCGAAGCCGGGGCAGCGGGAACCGTTCACGGTGCCTTGCAAGGCGGGGCAATGACTACCACCTTCACCGCATCTCAGGGATTATTATTAATGATCCCCAACTTGTACAAGATTGCCGGTGAACTGACCAGCGCGGTGATCCATGTGGCGGCGCGATCGCTTGCGGCCCAAGGGCTGTCAATTTTCGGCGATCACAGCGACGTGATGGCAGTGCGGGCAACGGGAATTGCCCTGCTGAGTTCCGGTTCGGTACAAGAAGCCCAAGACATGGCTTTAATTGCCCAAGCCGCAACTTTAGAATCGCGGGTGCCTTTTATTCACTTCTTTGAAGGCTTCCGCATTTCCCACGAAGTGCAAAAAGTGGAACTGCTCGACGACAGCGTTCTGCGGGCAATGATTGATGATGACTTGGTATTAGCTCACCGGGCCCGTGGCATGACCCCAGACCGTCCCGTGTTGCGCGGTACGGCTCAAAACCCGGATATCTATTTCCAAGCCCGTGAAACTGTCAACCCGTTCTACGATGCTTGTCCCGATATTGTCCAGAAAGCAATGGACAAATTTGCGGAACTAACCGGGCGTCAATATAAGATTTATCAGTATGAAGGCGCACCCGATGCCGACCGTGTGATTGTGGTGATGGGTTGCGGTGGGGAAACCACTCACGAATTGGTGGATTATTTAACCGCTAAAGGCGAAAAAGTTGGTGTGCTGAAAGTGCGTTTGTATCGCCCGTTAGACGCCCAACGGTTAGTAGCTGAACTGCCAAAAACCGTCAAGAAAATTGCCGTGCTCGATCGCACCAAAGAACCAGGATCTGCTGGAGAACCCCTCTATTTAGATGTGGTGACTGCCCTGAACGAAGCATGGGAAGGCCCAATGCCCAAAGTGGTTGGCGGTCGCTATGGTCTATCTTCTAAAGAATTTAACGCGGCGATGGCCAAAGGGGTATTTGATAATTTGGCCCAAGATAAGCCAAAGAATCATTTCACCATTGGCATTAACGACGACCTCGGCCATACTTCCATTGCTTATGACCCGAAATTCTCCGTAGAACCGGATAACGTGGTCAAGGCTATGTTCTACGGTTTGGGGGCTGATGGCACCGTTGGGGCCAACAAAAACTCGATTAAGATTATTGGGGAAGAAACCGATAATTACGCTCAAGGTTATTTCGTCTATGACTCCAAGAAATCTGGGGCAATGACGGTTTCTCACTTGCGCTTTGGCCCGAATCCCATTCGCTCTATTTACCTCATTGAACAAGCCAATTTTGTCGGCTGTCACCAGTGGATTTTCCTGGAAAAATTTGATGTCTTACGCTCCGCTGGTCAAGGGGCAACCTTCCTGCTGAACAGTCCTTTTGGACCCGATGAAGTGTGGGATCAATTACCCATTGAAGTCCAAGAAGATATTGTTCGCAAGAATCTGAAGTTATTCGTCATTAATGCCAACAAAGTTGCCCGTGAAAATGGCATGGCCGGACGGATTAATACGATTATGCAGGTGTGCTTCTTTGCCCTGTCCAATGTGTTGCCACGGGAAGAGGCGATCGCGCAAATCAAGAAAGCGATTAAAAAGACCTACGGCAAGAAAGGGGAAGAAATCGTCCGAGTCAACCTGCAAGCGGTTGACAACACCCTGGACAACCTATTTGAAGTCAATATCGGTGATGTCACCAGCACCATCAAACGTCCCCCGGCAGTTTCGCCTCTCGCCCCAGATTTTGTGCGCGAAGTCGAAGCCAAAATGCTGATCAAAGAAGGGGAAGACCTGCCCGTGAGTGCTTTACCTTGCGACGGCACCTATCCCACCGGCACCGCTAAATGGGAAAAACGCAACCTGGCGGAAGAAATTCCCGTTTGGGATCCAGATGTTTGCGTCCAATGTGGCAAGTGCATCATGGTTTGCCCCCACGCGGTGATTCGCGGCAAAGCTTACGATGAAAGCCAGTTAGCTAATGCCCCGGCCACCTTTAAGTTCACAGATACTAAAGATAAAGACTTTGCCGGAACCAAGTTCACCATCCAGGTAGCCCCAGAAGATTGCACGGGATGCGGTATTTGTGTGGATGTTTGCCCTGCGAAGAATAAGGCGCAACCTTCCCGCAAGGCGATTAACATGGCAGAGCAGTTGCCCTTGCGTCAACCAGAGGCGGAAAACTGGGAATTCTTCTTGAAGTTGCCCAATCCCGATCGCCAACAACTGCATATCGATCGCATTCGCCAACAACAATGGCAAGAACCCTTATTTGAGTTCTCTGGTGCTTGTGCCGGTTGTGGGGAAACTCCTTATGTGAAATTAATTTCCCAATTATTTGGCGATCGCATGATTGTCGCCAACGCCACCGGCTGCTCCTCCATTTACGGCGGCAACCTGCCCACCACCCCCTGGGCGCAAAACGCAGACGGACGTGGCCCAACCTGGTCGAACAGCTTATTTGAAGATAACGCCGAATTTGGCCTGGGCTTCCGCCTAACCGTCAACAAATTTGCCCAATTTGCCGGGGAATTATTAGTCAAACTCGGTGGTGAAGTGGGAGATAATCTCGTCCGGGATATCCTCAACAACACCCAAAAATCTGAAGCGGACATCTGGGAACAACGGGACCGAGTAGCCGCCCTGAAAGAAAAACTGCAACAAATCAATTCTCCCGACGCCAAACAGCTTCTCAGTTTAGCGGATTATCTAGTCAAGAAATCCGTCTGGATTCTCGGTGGTGACGGCTGGGCTTATGATATTGGCTACGGTGGTTTAGACCATGTACTCGCCAGCGGCCATAACGTGAATGTTCTGGTCATGGATACGGAAGTTTATTCCAATACCGGCGGACAATCTTCTAAAGCCACTCCTCGCGGCGCTGTGGCCAAGTTTGCCGCTGGTGGCAAACCCAGTCCCAAGAAAGACCTGGGCATGATGATGATGACCTACGGCAATATCTATGTAGCATCGGTGGCTATGGGGGCACGGGATGAACATACCCTGAAAGCATTCATCGAAGCGGAAGCTTATGATGGCCCGTCGATTATTATTGCCTACAGCCATTGCATCGCTCACGGCATTAACATGACCACCGCTATGAGTCACCAGAAAGAAGTGGTAGAAAGCGGACGCTGGTTGCTGTATCGCTATAATCCAGCCCTGAAAGAACAAGGACTCAACCCACTGCAATTGGATAGCCGTTCACCCAAGAAGAAAGTGGCCGATTCTTTGTTGCAAGAAAACCGCTTCAAGATGCTGACTAAGAGCAAGCCCGAAGCCGCTAAAGTCCTGCAAAAACAAGCCCAACAAGACGTGGACGATCGCTGGAAAGTTTATGAATATCTAGCATCCCGGTCTTTGGAAAATGGTAACGGTAACGGACATCAGTAGTGGTTGTTAAGTGATGTTGTTTGTTGGAAAGTTGTTTGTTGTTTGTTATTTGATGACACCAATAACGAAGAACGAAGAACGAAGGGTTCAGAAACCGGGTTTTTATCCCACATCTTGCTTAACCAACAAAACGTATCGAAAAAACCCGGTTTCTTTTCAATAACCCAAAAACTATGACCAACATCAAAGATTTCCGACTCAACCCAGACCAGTTACGCTTTTTTGGCCAAAATTTGCACCGTCCCGAAAGCATCATTGCCACTAAGGACGGCACTCTCTGGGTGTCAGATCGGCAAGCGGCTGTCACTCGCATTGACGCAGATGGCACCCAAACCGCGATCGGTCACATGGGTGCTGAACCCAATGGTCTGGCAATGGATCGTCATCGGGACAAGCATCGTAGGGGCAATCTTTATGTGGCGAATATCGGCGATGGGAAGTTTTACAAGCTATATCCCGACGGCACGGAGGAGGTACTCCTAAGTGAGTTTGAAGGCAAACCCCTGGGATCTCCGAATTTTGTGTTTATCGACCGGCGCGATCGCCTCTGGTTATCAGTTTCTACTCGCACCTTGCCCTGGGTTGCGGCAGCGATTAATCCCCGTCCCGATGGGTATATTCTGCTGATGGATGAAAACGGGGTCCGCATGGTTGCCGATGGCATTTATTTTACGAATGAAATTCGCCTGGATGCCAATGAAGAATATCTCTATGTGGCAGAAACCATGAAATCGCGGATCCTGCGTTTTCCAGTTAACCCTGATGGCAGTTTGGGCTCGCGCGAAGTCTTTGGACCCGATCCTCTGGATTACGGTGCTTGGGTCGATGGTTTCACCTTTGATATCGAAGGCAATCTTTGGATTACAACTCCCCTACGCAATGGGTTAGGAATTCTCACTCCTGATGGCGATTATCACGTCGTTTTTGAAGAGGTAAAACCGGATGCATTAAAAAATGCTGTCACCAACCTAGAAGCCAATCAATTAAAGCCAGAAGATATCTTCGCTTGCGCCGGAGAAAATTGGCCATTTCCTACTAGCGTGACTTTTGCCGGATCGGACTTAAAAACGGTGTATGTGGGTTCTTTAATTATGCCCCATTTAATTACTTTTGAGTCGCCAATTCCCGGTTTACCCATGCGCCATTGGCATTAAGTAATGTTGTTTGTTGTTTGTTGTTTGTTGTTTGATGTGGGTTCAGAAACCGGGTTTTTATTCCACATCTTGCTTAACCAACAAAACGTATCTAAAAAAACCCGGTTTCTTTTCAAACATTAGAAGGAAAACAGAAAATGGATTTAACTACGACTTATTTAGGTTTAAATTTGCGATCGCCCCTTGTGCCCTCAGCCGCGCAACCTTTGACTGAGGAAATTGATAATGTCAAACGGCTAGAAGATGCGGGGGCAGCGGCAGTAGTTTTGCATAGTATTTTTGCCGAACAACTGCGGATTGAACAATATGAACTGCATCATCACACCACTTATGGGACGGAAAGTTTTGCCGAAGCGCTGACTTATTTTCCCGAACCAGATGAATATAAAGTCGGCCCAGAAACCTATCTAGAACATATTCAAAAAGCCAAAGAAATGGTGGATATTCCCATCATTGCTTCCCTGAATGGGGCATCATTAGGTCAATGGGTTGACTTTTCCAAACAAATTCAACAAGCCGGTGCCGATGCTTTAGAATTAAATATCTACAGTATCCCCACGGATATGCACAAAACAGGGGCACAGGTTGAAGAAGAATATATCGAAATCGTGGAAGCAGTCCGCGCTGATGTCACCATTCCACTGACCATTAAACTGAGTCCTTATTTTAGCAACATGGCAAATATGGCCTCTCGGTTGACGAAAGCAGGGGCGAATGGTTTGGTATTATTCAACCGCTTTATGCAGGAAGATATTAACCCTGAAGAGTTGGAAGTTTGGCCGCATTTAGTATTAAGTAATGTCCAAGAATCTCTCTTGCCAATGCGTTGGATTGCCCTATTATATGGTCGCATTCATGCAGATATGGCCGCTACCAGTGGGATTCAAAAAGGCCATGATGTGGTGAAACTTTTAATGGCTGGGGCAAAAGTGACTCATGTTTGTTCACCATTACTCCGTCATGGGATTTCTCACCTAGCAGAAATTGAGCGGGAACTGGTGCATTGGATGGAAGAAAATGAATATGAATCCGTGCAGCAAATGATTGGCACCATGTCACAAGTTAATGTGGCTGATGAAAGTGCCTATGAACGGGCTCAATATATGAAAGTTGTTCAAAGTTTTAATCCCGATCGCGTCCTGATTTAGGATAGCCCAGAAACCGGGTTTATTGAGACTACCTTTGCCACCAATTAAGAAACCGGGTAACTTCGGCGAAACCCGGTTTCTTACCCGGTTTCTTGCTGGCGGCAAAAAACCAAAAATATATAATCCGTTTAATAGACAAGAGTTTACGCAGGACGGATTGATCCCCCCAACCCCCCTTAAAACCGCCATCGAGTTTGCACGAATGAAAGCCAGAATTGTCTAATGATCGATATCGTATTTGCTTTGGGGCGATCGCGGTGCTGAGAACGTTGAAATTGTCGATTATCACTAAATATCATTAATATACTACTAAAATATACTACTAAGAGAGTCAGTTTTATGATTCGCTTTCCCACTCATCGCCCACCCACTCACCCTGGGGAGATGATATTAGAAGAGTTTTTGATTCCGATGGGTCTGACACCGGAAGAATTAGCCGATGCTATTCATCTATCATATCAGCACGTTAATGAAATTATTAACCAACGGCAAGAAATTACTCCGAGTACGGCTCTGCGGCTGGCTAAATTCTTTGGTATTTCCCCGGATTTCTGGATGAATCTGCAACTGCGTTGGGATTTATATCAGGCAGAGCAGAAAGACCAAGATATCCTTAAGACAATTCGCCCGTATCTGTCAACATCTGCCTAAAAATAGGGACGATCGGCCTAGAAACCGGGTTTCTTTACACTATCTTTGCCACCCAAGCATTTGCCAGGGCGAAGCATGACCGTATATAGGTTATTGGTTGTAACCCGATATTTACTGCGGTCAAGATCACGCCCCTACGGATATATTTATTGTAGGCGATCGCCCCTTTGCCCCCGCCCCAGAAACCGGGTTTCTTTAGACCATCTTTGCCACCCCACCAAAATGCTCATAGAAACCCGGTTTCTTGCTTGCTGACAACTCGTGAACCCCAGAAACCGGGTTTCTTTAGACTATCTTTGCCACCCAAACCCAGAAACCGGGTTTCTTCAGATAACCTTTGCCACTAACCAACAACTCTTATAGAAACCCGGTTTCTTGCCCCGGTTTCTTGCTTGCTGGCAACGACAATGCGATCGCGCTTAGATGACATTTGGCTCGATCGTAATTTGCCAACCATCATCTACTTGTTTCACAGATAACTCAGGAATATTTTTCAGGAAATCAACCAATTTAATTTGAATCGATAAGCTGCGGAATATCCCCCGAATTGGTTGCCGATAATATTTGGAAAATTCTTGACTTAATGCGCCAATGGTGGTAAAATTTTGGGGATGATTTATCGTTAAACTTTTAACTAATTATAGCAAAACAAATTCCAAGTAAACCCTAGATTTTATTTCATCAATTAATTTGGGCTTATATGGTAAACCGGCTGGTTTGACAAAAAGGCTATTTTGTGGTTTGGGAATTTCTTGTGGTTTGGGAGTTTCTTGATATTCCTCTGATTTTAGCAGATCCAGCAAGCGTCCGTCAACTTTCCAGGGTCGTTTGATAGTGTATTTAATTGAAAGTGCTGTAGTGGTTTTTTCTGGGGTTAAATTAGGATTGATCGCCGAAAAAGCAGCCACATAAAACTCTTGAGTATCGGGATGGTTGTAGATAGAAAAGCGTTGGCTGCTAGTCAGAAAGCTTTTTAAACAGTCGTAGCCTTTCTGTTTCATCACTGCTTTCAGTGAAATATGGTATTTATCTGCAAACAACTTACAAAGTGTAGTTGCCGTAAACCAGGGCCGATCGGTTTCTGCCGATAACTGAACCATGAAGCGTTCCAATTCTAGGAAAATCTGTTCGGCTGGTAAAGGCGAAAAGTCATGTTCCTCGGAGTTATTCATTTTGCTACACCCAATTAGTAATGCGATCGCATATAGCTACAGACTTACTGCCGATCATTTCGGAATTTTCGCCATACAACTTGCCATACAACTTGCGGTAAAACTTGCCTTTGTGGACAATATGCAAGCATAGATAGGGTTCCAGAAAGCGCGAACTCCGCACCGCTTACGCGAACGCCCGCCCGCAACGGGAAAAGGTCCTTAGCTGAGGAAATTTCTTGATCGCGATCGTGGATATGATAAATTAATTGCTCAAAAACAAGATCGACCTGATTCGTAAGTCCTGAATTAGTGGCAAATTGGGAAAATCACAGTAAAGTAGTAATGGTTAATAATTAATCCTTTGACCATAGCTTGAGTAAAGGCGCGATAGAAAAGTAATAAGCCATGAATTCAGAACAACCATTAGGCTCAGTCATTCAAGGTTCCCTAAGTAACGGACTCGAAGTAAAACTGCATCCAGATGTCTCTGTAGAAGACATGAGGGTGGGCAAATTTTTAGTCATCCGAGGAGCGCGATCGCTATTTTTTTGCATTCTCACCGATGTCACCCTGGGTACTTCCAGCGAGAGAATTTTGATTAACCCACCGCCACCGGAAGATGACTTTATGCAAGCGGTTCTAGCGGGAAGCGGCACTTATGGCACAATTAATCTATCGCCAATGTTAATGTTGGCTCCTGAAACTTCTGAAAGTGGCTGGAGTGTAGAATCTCTCCTCAAAACTCAATCCAGTGCTAATAAAAATGGATCAAATAACAACTCAAATAACAACTCAAATAACAACGGAAAAAATAACGGATTAGCCTCGTATCAAGCCAACACTGGCACACCGATGCAACTATTGCCGGTCAAAACCATTCCCAGCCATTTCTCCCAAGTTTATGAAGCCAGCGAAAGAGATTTTCGGGCCGTATTTGGCTGGGAAGATGACCCTCAGCGGCGGAATTTTGCCGTAGGACAACCTTTAGACATGGATGTACCCGTCTGCATTGACCTCGATCGCTTCGTAGAAAGAAGTAACGGCGTCTTTGGCAAATCCGGCACTGGGAAATCTTTCTTAACCCGTCTGTTGCTGTCGGGAATTATCCGCAAACAAGCGGCAGTGAATCTGATTTTTGATATGCACTCAGAATATGGCTGGGAAGCTCAATGTGAAGGCAAACAAGTCAGTACCGTCAAAGGGTTACGGCAGCTATTCCCCCATCAAGTGCAGATATATACCCTTGACCCGGACTCTACCCGCAGACGGGGAATTCGCGATGCCCAAGAACTTTATTTAGGTTATGACCAAATAGAAGTAGAAGATATCAGCTTGGTTGCCAGAGAACTCAACCTTTCCGAAGCAAGTATCGAAAATGCTTACATCCTTCAAGGGGAATTTGGGTCATCTTGGATTAAAGATTTACTGGATATGAATAATGAGGATATTCAAGACTTTTGCGATCAAAAGCGGGGGAATAAATCCTCAATTATGGCGTTACAACGGAAATTGATGCGGTTGGATCGACTGAAATATATTAAAACCCGTTGTCCCCAGAATTATCTCTCCCAAATTTTGGCCAATTTAGAAGCGGGTAAGCACGTTGTAATTGAGTTTGGTTCTCACTCGGATATGTTGTCTTATATGTTAGCCACGAATGTGATTACCCGGCGCATTCACCGGGCTTATGTGGAAAAATCCGAGAAGTTTCTCCAAACCAAAAATCCCAGCGATCGCCCCCGACAACTGGTGATTACCATTGAAGAAGCCCACCGCTTTCTCGATAGCGCTACGGTGCGTCAAACCATCTTTGGCACCATTGCCAGAGAAATGCGGAAATATTTCGTCACCATGTTAGTGGTCGATCAACGTCCCTCTGGAATTGATAACGAGGTGATGTCACAAATTGGCACGCGAATTACGGCGTTACTTAACGATGAAAAAGATATTGAAGCAATTTTTACCGGCGTTTCTGGCGGGCAAAATTTGCGTTCTGTGTTAGCAAAACTTGACTCTAAACAACAAGCTTTAGTCTTAGGTCATGCGGTGCCCATGCCCGTGGTGGTGCGAACTCGTGCTTATGACCAACAATTTTATCGAGAAATTGGCGATATGTCCTGGGATGAAATGGATACGGAAACGTTATTAAAAGTGGCCGAAGCCGCCAAAGCGGATTTAGGGTTTTAGGAAAAAAAGGAATCAAATAACAAATAACCAACAACAAATAATCAACAACCAACAACAAATAACCAACAACAAAAAATTTTGATTAAGTATTTTTGCGGATTGTCGTCAATGTAGTACAAGTGTAATATGGTAGTAGATTAAAAATTCAACCCAGATAATTCGCCAGTCACCGAGAAAGAAAAGGAATGGGGCGTAAACATGGCATGGGTACGCGCATTCAATTTTTGCCCTGACAGAAGTTCATGGGCGATCGCTGCTGTTAGGTTTAATTTCTTTGGGATTACTGGGTACAGTTGCTATATCAAGTCGATGGAATCAAGCAAAAATTTTTTTCTCGATAACCCGGAATTCGAGATTAACCCACTGTAGTCATAGTGCAGTGATGACAAATGATTATCAATGATGATGAATCCATGTCATTCGTCCTTGGCACTTTGCCAGGGTCAGTCCCGTCCAATCATTTAGTCACATTTAGTCAAATCACTTAGGAGAGAGATTTTACGGAACATTTCATCTTTCTGCGGGTAGCGAGTGATCTTGTAAATCTTTACAAACTTTTAATTTTGACTTACGATAATAAAACAAACTCATAACGACTTCGCTTTAGCGGGATAAACCTACCTTTCATTCTCGGTGGCGGCTGAGTCACTCAGGCAAATTCCTGGTATCCAGCCTGGTATCCAGCCTGGATCCCAGCTTTGACTAGGACTTCCTTATATCAGATATCTCCTGGATGACTGGATAATTTTTTTTCTAGGGATCCGGAAAAGTCGCCATCAAAAAGGCTACGCATCTAATCTGTTTGGAGAACTGCAACCCTATGCCCACGATCAAAAACCAATCAACCACCACCCAGCAAAGCAATATGAGTACACGACGTAGTGAAACGAGTGATAGCATTCGGGCTTATCTACATGAAATCGGTCGTGTACCCCTGCTGACTCATGAGCAAGAGATTGTGTATGGGAAGCAGGTACAGCAAATGATGAAGTTGCTAGAGGATCAAGAAGCTTTGGCGAAAAAATTAAATCGCCAGCCAATTGAGCAGGAATGGGCTGACCATGTGAATTTGACGGTTTCTGAACTTCAGAGATTGTTGGATCTGGGGCAGCGGGCGAAGCGAAAAATGATTGAATCCAATTTGCGTTTGGTGGTGGCGATCGCCAAGAAATACCAAAAGCGCAATCTGGAATTTTTGGATCTGATCCAAGAAGGCACCCTCGGCTTGGAACGGGGGGTAGAAAAATTCGATCCCATGCGGGGCTATAAGTTTTCTACTTATGCTTACTGGTGGATTCGCCAAGCAATTACCCGAGCGATCGCCCAACAAGCCCGCACGATTCGTCTACCCATTCACATCACGGAAAAACTGAATAAAATCAAACGAGTGCAGCGGGAACTCAGTCAAAAACTGGGTCGCACCCCAACACCGGCAGAAATTGGGGAAATTTTGGATCTGCAACCCGCCCAAATTCGGGAATATCTGCTGCTTTCCCGTCAGCCGGTTTCTTTGGATTTGCGAGTTGGGGACAACCAAGATACGGAATTGCAAGACCTGCTCGAAGATGTGGACGCTTCCCCAGAAAATTACATTATGCAAGAGTTGTTGCGGGAAGACTTGCATAATTTATTAGATGAATTAACCCCGCAACAAAAAGATGTGATTATGCTCCGGTTTGGCTTCAAAGATGGGCGCGAGCTTTCTTTAGCCAAAGTCGGTGCCGCCCTGAAACTCAGCCGTGAGAGAGTCCGCCAATTAGAGCATCAAGCTTTGGCGCATCTGCGGCGGCGTCGGGCGAATGTGCAAGAATATTTCGCCAGCTAATCCAGCTAAGAATAATCCAGCTAAGAATAATCCAGCGAAAAATATTGTTAGCAATTTTTAGCAAATAGAATCACTGGCAAAGCCAAATAAATTCCCAAGACCAGAGAAATTAATGATTCTCTGGTCTTTGTTTTGTCCTAGGGATACGGTGTGCTGACTGAAAACCTGGACACTTGAAAAAATATGGGTTAATTTAGGCGTGTTTGTGACTTGCTCAGGCAGTCAAATTCCTGACCATCATTTTCAGGGTTAGTATCTACATATTGACGAGCCGAAGTCTTGCAAATCAAGGGTTGATCTTAAACAGGGGATAAGAAACTTCAATGACAATGAAGGATACAGAGAATCAGCATCCTGAACGGATCAGCTTGTTGACCGCGATCTGTCTTGTGGTCGCGAATATGATTGGCACCGGGGTGTTCACTTCTCTGGGTTTTCAGGTGGTGGATATTCAGTCCGGTTTTTCTTTGTTGTTTTTATGGTTTGTTGGGGGAGTTTTCGCCCTCTGTGGCGCCCTGGCTTACGGGGAATTGGGGGCGGCGATGCCCCGGTCTGGGGGTGAATATCACTATTTATCTAAGATATATCATCCGGCTTTAGGCTTTCTTTCGGGATGGCTTTCGGTGACGGTGGGGTTTGCGGCGCCGATCGCTGCTGCCGCGATCGCATTAGGAAGGTATTTCTGTAGAATCATTTGGGAACCAGAAAATATACCCAGTTTTTACCCACAGGCGATCGCTTTATTCGTGGTGATCGTGATTTCTCTATTGAATACCAAAGATTTGAAACTGGCCAGTTCATTTCAACAGATATTTACCCTGTTAAAAGTGCTGCTGATTGTGGTATTTATTGCCTGCGGATTGGTTATGGCTACTCCCCAAGATATTAGCTTTTTGCCCTCTGCCGCCGATCCAAATCTGATTTTTAGTGCGCCGTTTGCCATTTCAATGGTCTATGTCACTTATTCTTATTCCGGTTGGAATGCGGCGATTTATTTAGCCAGTGATATTGACCAACCGGCCAAAAATCTGCCCCGGTCTTTGCTGCTGGGAACGGTGATCGTTATGGTGTTATATTTGTTGTTAAACTTGGTTTTTCTCTACAGTACCCCCATCGATCAACTAGCCGGACAATTGGAAATTGGTTATATTTCTGGGAATCAGATTTTTGGGGCGATCGGGGCTAAAATTATGGCATTCTTAATTTCTTTTGGCCTAATTTCTTCCATTAGTTCAATGGTTTTAGCCGGCCCAAGGGTGACACAGGTGATTGGGGAAGATATCCCGGTTTTCCGAATTTTAGCCAAGAAAAATGCGCTGGGAATTCCTTATACTGCGATTTTATTCCAATTGGCGATCGTGATATTTTTCATCATCACCGCCACATTTGAATCTGTGATTACTTATCTGGGATTTACGCTGACTCTTTCTTCTTTTCTCACAGTCTTAGGGGTATTTGTCCATAGAATTCGCTACCCTGAAGTGGCGCGACCATATAAAACTTGGGGCTATCCGGTGACGCCAATAATTTTTCTCTTAATTAGTCTGTGGATTATGATATTTCTCTTAAGAGATAAACCGATTGAATCGGTGGCGGGTTTATACACGATCGCCCTGGGATTGCCGGTCTATTTCTGGGCTGTGAAGAAAAAACTTGCTGATTAAATTGTTGCTTGGCTTGCTGAATGCTGAATATTTTCAGCGGTTAAACTCCTAAGAAGTCTATGACTATCAAAATTACCATGAATCAAAAAATGAATCAAAAAATGAATCAAAAAGTCACGCGATCGCTTTTATTAGCCATCATCTCTACCCTAGTTTTTATTCAGTCTTGTAACAATCCGCAAACTGAAGGCAGCAAAATCGAAAATAGCAGCCAAACGGCCAACACAAATCAGACCACCGCAAGCAACCCAGAGGCAGTCACCGAAGAACCTACAGCCACGCCAAAACCTGAACCAAACCCCGATCCCTTAGCCCAATTCGATTTAGAAAAATCGGCCAAATTAACGGATACTGCCAAGTTAATTGCGGGGATGAAAATTGAGGATGCTAGTCCCCTCGCTGCCATCCAAAATACTACCGGTTGGAAAAATCATGCTCAATATTTTCAAAAGGGTTGGCCGCAACTAGAAAATCAACAACTTGCTAAAGTCAGAAAATGGACTGAAACGGAACTCAAAACCATCAACGAATCTGCGCCATCAATATTTTATCCTTTTAGCGGACCTGATTTTTTATACGCTTATTCTTTCTTCCCCAACGCCAAAGAATATGTAATGATTGGCCTTGAACCTGTGGGCACAGTCCCGGATTTGCTGAATATGTTAGAGGGACAGCGATCGCAACAATTACAAATTATTAATCAGTCCCTTTATGCCATTCTTGAATATAGCTTTTTCCGCACAAAAGCGATGGCAGTGGATTTAGCCAAACAAGGAGTTTTGCCCATTTTATTACTATTTTTGGCTCGCACAAACAATCAAATTTTGGATGTGCAATACGTCGGTTTGGATGCGGAGGCAAAGATTCAAATTTTAGAAACAAGTACCACTCCAGCAGGAATGATTCCCGGAGTCAAAATTTCGTTTTTACCCGCTGGAGAATCTGAACCTAAAACCCTGCATTATTTTTCTACGGATTTATCTAATGATGGCGTGAAGAAAACCCCACAGTTAGTAGAATTTGCCCAAGGTTATGCCAAGGATTCAGTCACTTATTTGAAAGCGGCTTCTTATTTGATGTATAATGAATCATTTTCCACGATTCGGGAGTTAATTCTCAACCAAAGCTATGCGGTGTTGCAGGATGATTCCGGAATGCCCGTTAAACATTTTGATGAAGCAAAATGGGAGCGGAAATTTTACGGCCAATACATTGCCCCGATTGATTTATTTGCCAGTCGATATCAGGCTGATTTGCGAAAAATTTATCAAAGCGATAAGACGATTCAGCCTTTAGATTTTGGCATTGGCTATAAATTTTACAAAGACTCTAATTTAATGTTAGCCACTCGGAAAGCAGCGCAATAAAAGTTAAGCAATTAATTCACCGCCATTAACACAAGAAAAGAAACCCGGTTTCGCCGAAGTTATCAAAGAAACCCGGTTTCTGGCACCGCGATGGAAAGTTTATAATCCCACGGCTTCTAATAAAGGTTGGATGGTTTCCCAGGTCAGTCCTTGCTCAATGTAAATGGGATTTGTGGGATTTAATGGACCTTGTAGGCGATCGATGGTCAAAATTTCTGCGGTATCGGGAAGTACCGGCACATCTGGGTCAAAAGCAGTTGGACGCATTAAAGAACTAGAATATCCTTTGAAAATGGCAATTTCATCCGCTTCCCCATCAATTTCTGCTTTCACAATTAGCACTTCAGTGGGACGCTTAATCGTGTATTTTTCTAATCGTTGAATGATTTGCTCTGTCATTTTAATTCCAGTCTTAATTCAAGTTTATTGTTGATGTGGTGGGAATTGCCCGCTATTGTCCTCTCAATTATATCAAGCATCAGAAATTATTTCTACAATTATTGCTACGATTGCGAGGTTATTTTGGGCGCAAGCATTGCGACCCTATGCATTTTCTATTACAGCAATTTTCTCAGCAAGTAAACCACAAATACCTGTAGGGGCGAAGCATGACCGCAGACAAATCATTGCTGAAAATATTGTAAGGGCGAAGCATTCCGTAGGGGCGAATGGCCATTCGCCCTTGTACGGGCGAATGGCCATTCGCCCCTACTGCTGAAAATATTAAATGAACTGCCGGAATGCTTCGCCCCTACCGGAATGCTTCGCCCTAAAGTGGTTGAGTAATCTGAAAAACGCTGTAAAAACAATATTAACTCAGAGGGTTAAACCGGGTTTGTTTGCCGATGGGATGCTTCGGTGAATCATTGATTTAATCACTGTCAGTGGCCATAAATGCGATCGCATAATGCCGCAATAGAGGAGGTAGCACATAAGATTTTTCGGTTTTTTCAATTAAACAACGCCTGGTTAAAGATTGCAGGGCATTGAGTAACTCTGACGCCGAAATATGATTAGCTTCTAGCAACATAGCCAAAGTGACTGGTTTTTCTTCCTTAGCTAACCGGGAAATCACCTCTATTTCCATTTGCGATAACCGCTTAAATTGTGGCGCTAAATTATCGACTAAATCTTCCGTTAATAAAATAGTATTCTCTAAGAATAACTCCCTAGGGCTGAGATCCAAGTCTTGCATCAAATTGGCCAATATTTTTAACCATAAAGGATTGCCTTGGTACAGGGAAATCAGGGATTGACTCATCTCTGAACTAGCAATCCCTCGATCCTTAAATATTTTTAGCGCTGCGTTGTAGTTTAAGCCCCGAAGTTTGAGGCTGTGAATGGGATGATACTCGCTGTTGTGCTGGGGAACTTGTCTCGGTTGTTCCCACCCAATTAGTAAGAAGCAACTTTGATGGGATAATTCCTCAATTTGTTTAAAAAAAGTGGCATAATCCTGGGTTTCGGGTTTATATTCTCCGGCAGATTTTCCCGGACTAAATAGGTGTTGAACATCATCGAATACGACTAAACAACGATGCTTTTGTAGATATTTAATCAGAGATAAAGGCTGAGGGTTCTTTTGACCTAATTGGATTTCTGACGGCTGGGAAAAAAAATCAATTAGACTGGTTTCCAGTTGGGCAAAAGTGGGGCATTTTTCCAGACTGCGCCACACTACATAGTCAAATTCATCTTTAATTTCGCGGATGAGTTCGGTTGCCAAGGTCGTTTTGCCAATGCCACTCATCCCCTCGATGGTGACAAGGCGGCAATTTTCTTGAATCACCCATTGTTTCAAGGTTTTTAGTTCATCGGTGCGGTCATAACAAATCCGCAAATCTGGCATTTCGCTCAAATCTTGATGCAGGGTTTCTGTTGATGTGGCTTCAGGATTTTTCAGATTATTTTCGCTCTTGGGGATATCTGAGAAAGGTAAAGTTTCCCTACAAAAATTTATGCTACAAATTTTTATAGAATCTCGGAGAGAATTATCGGAAAAAATAGAAATTTGCAACCTTTCCATTGTGGATCGCAAATTTGATTTATGGATATCTTCCCCCAACATTTCTGATAGGATTTGCCACAACTCAGAACCCACATTCCTCACATGACTTTCCGAACAATGAGACTCATCGGCGATTTCTTGGTATGTCTCACCTTGGACTGTCCCTCGCAGTACCGCTTTTTGCAAGTCATCGAGGTGCTGACCTGTCTTTGCGAACACCAGATCGTCGGCAAGTTTTAACATTTCCTTAAAATTCATCGGCTTGGTCAATGTCAGGGTTTGCCTATTATATCCGACATTTTCCTGCATTTTCCTACATTTTCCTACATTTTCCTACAGTAGGCAAGGAAATTTACCAAAAATTGCCGATAAAATCGGATATTTTCCGACTATACAGAATATTTTAATCGTTATATCATAGACTGATGACATTTGCTCATCCAAGGAAATCAATAGAGAATGCATTATATGGGAGAAGCTAAACGTCGTAAAAATCTCGATCCGAATTTCGGTAAAGATGCTTCAGATGCTAATTGTAGGCAAAAGCTAAAAATTAAAGTTGTTGAGATAGGTCGTTCTGGCTGCCCAGAATATATATTTCTTTCCCCTAATGAACTTAGCGAGTTGAAAGAAATAGTATTAACAACCTTGGCTTTCAATTTCATACCAACTGATCCGCAGCTTGTTGAAGGTGTTCTAGAAGCGTCTTTAGCCTGTAATTATTGGCGATCGGACAGAAGTTTTGAGGATGCGGTTGAACAAGTGATCGATGATATGAGAAGAGCTATGGAGAGGAGATAAAAATATGGGAGAATCTAAACGTCGTAAAGAAATAGATCCGAATTACGGTAAAGCCCCGTCAGATATTGAGCTAAAAATTAAACCTGATTATACTAGGCTGGTAGAAATATTTCTTAACCAAGGATCATCTGCACTCATAGAAGAGATTTTTGCTTGGCTGGGAAAAACGGGTCAAATCCACGAAGGGGAAAAAGTTCCGAGTATCCTAAATTGTGTCAATCAAATCACAAGGACAGTATATGAGTTAGCTTCAAAAGAGTCTAAAACTTTAGCATCTACGGATTTAAAGCTGGCTAGTTTTACGTTAAAAATTCCTTTTGAACTAGACGATTTTGGCAGCTACCTGCCCGTGGTCAATAATCAAGATTTAGCTAGAGAAGCAATGTGTTTAATAAACACCAGATTCTTTGATCCAGCAATCACTTGCCTGATTAACAAATATGGGGATGCGGTTGGAACGCTCAGGAAACATGGTGTTGTCCTATATATGGGAACTAACAGCAATCTAGAAATTATCGATGCTGCTTGTGCGCTGGTTACTTGGAAACCCTTTGAAGTTGTCACCTATGCAGGGGAAGAAAGGAATAGTCTGAACGGGGTAATCGAAAAAACTTTTCGTCCGCTTGCAGAAAACATTCAAAGCTTTCGCATTTCTCAGAAAGGGGCAGACAGGTTTCCTTGTTTATCACTGCTTTGTCTAATTGAAAATAAAGCAACTGGAGCAATCAGTGAATTCCGCAAACATTATACAGCGCAATCAGGTGGTCAACTGATTATTTCTGGCTTTAATAGTAATAGTCAGGCTGGTTTTAAGATAACCTCTGATGGTTTTAAGGTTATCCCCTCAATGAAGATTCTGGGAAGTCCTCGCAATATTCCCAGCATTCGAGGGTTTAGTTCAGAAAAAGATTAACTGATTTGGGGCTGAGTATGGCCTGATTTACAGATATGAGCGATCGCCCATCTATTTCCTAAACAGCGATCGCTCATCTATCTCCAAAAAAGCGATCAACTAATTACATTGAGTAAAAAATCTTATGATTAAGTTTTTAAGCAGTCTGTTTGGATGGACAACAGAAGAGTCTAATTCTGATACCTTCCAGCCTCAAATCACGAGTCAAGCTACTAATGAAAATTATTCTAGCCAAAGAGTTAGTGCATTTACAAGCTCGATAGGCTATGAAGATATAGATCACGATTATTCAGATGATGATTACAGGGAACCAAACCCTAACTATATCCCAATGGATGATTACGATTCTTCTAGCTGGATGTACGATCCAGATAACGATTATGACTAAGCAATAACCAAGCTATGCCATCAATATCATAAAACGTCATCGAGAGGAATTTTATCCGTTCGAGAACGGGACAAGTGAAAAAAATCATCACTTATTTGGAAAATGGAAAAAAACTTTTTTGCCAAGATAACAGAAGCTATCAAAACCTTTATCTCCGTGATTATTGCTTTAGCTTTATGTGGTTCATCGCTTTTGGTTCTGAATTTTCTAAGCTGCATAAACCCATTTTTTGTAGGATATCGTAGCTGTAGTTACACCGAAACAACACCATCCAGCTATCCTAATAGTTATCAGCATGACTACTCTGAGGAATATTACCCCTCTTACCGCGAAGAATAGGAAGAATACAAGAGACCAATGTATGGAAGCGATCGCCCATCTATCTCCAAAAAAGCGATCGCCTCTTTACTGAAAATCTGATTCACCACAAAGACACAAAGAACACAAAGAAGGTAAATTAACTTCCTTTGTGTCCTTCGTGTCTTTGTGGTGAGTAATTCATTCTCCCGAAAAAGCGATCGCTAATTTCATGTTAGACTAAAACGTAATTTTAATATTTTAGGGTATGACTTCAAAAGCGTCTCGATCGTACAGTCGATAAACATAAAAATCACTATCCAATGTAAAGATACGTTTAATTTTTTGACTTTCTGCCGTAGCCACCAGCCTCAGTTGGGTTAAATTGATGATGAGGTTCTGCTTGACTATCGATCGCACCAATTAAGTCCCCGATTTTTTCAGACAACGGTTCTGCTTCTGCTTGCTTGTGATAGAGTTGAGCCGCAATCCAATTTTCTGGAGTTAAACCTTGGCTTTGGGAAACCTCTAAGAGCGTTTGATAAATTTCTTTATCTAGGTTGATTGTATAGTTAGACATAAGTCTATTTTTCAGGATATTATAGGGTTGATAAGAATTTAATTATAACATAATGAAATTCTCAGTCAAGGCTTCGATCGCCCATCTATCCCAAAAAAGCGATCGCTTATCTCCCAAAAAGACGATCGCCCAGTTCTCTCTTAAAAAGCGATATCGATTCTCTTCCTCTGTGTCCTCTGTGTCTCTGTGGTGAATTGCTCATTCTCTCGTAAAAAGCGATCGCCTCCGGGACGCTGCGGAATCCCCTCCTATTTTACTGAAAATCTGATTCACCACAAAGAACACAAAGAAGGTAAATGAACTTCCTTTGTGTCCTTCGTGTCTTTGTGGTGAGTAATTCATTCTCCCGAAAAAGCGATCGCCTCGCCCGATAAGCGCGATTCCGCAAAGCGGACGAATGGCGCGAATCACATGAATCTGTTCCGCTATTGATGAGCCTCCATATATGCTCTTAACAAGCGATTAATCTGATTCTGATAACCCCGACCTTGAGATTTAAACCACTCCAAAACATCATTATCAATGGGTAAAGTCACTTCAGTTTTCGTCTTAGACTTGGGTAAACCTCTTTGAACGACTGCCTTAGCAAACATTTCTGGCGTAATTTCCGGGCAATCAGAGAAATCAATCTCTTCATCAGTCATCGCATCTAGGCGTTGCCAATCAGTCTGAGATTTGCTCGAAGTAAATTCGTTGTTCATATTTAGTTGCCTTTCTCGCAGAAATAATCCGGGTAGATTCTCCTCGTTCTGTATGGACAATTGCCACCACTCGTCCTTGCAACAAACCAAAAGTTACAAACCTCTGTTCCCCATAATTAAATCGGTCATCTTCAACGGTGACAATATCTCCCTCGAAAACTACGGGAATATCGATAAAGTCAATTCCATGTTTGCGGAGGTTGGCAAGACGTTTAGTTTCATCCCACTCAAATTCCATCCCTTCATTTACATCTTAACTAAAGATTATAACTACCTAAATGTAGTTATAGCCACTTATGTTAACACATATTCTGACTGTTCTCCCGTTAAGTAACTTCCTTTGTGTCCTTCGTGTCAATGGGAGTGAGTAATTCATTCTCCCGAAAAAGCGATTCTCTCCCCTGATCTGCGCGATCGCTTACTTCTATCCTAAAAAGCAATAAATTTGGTGAGTTAGACTCCGCTGCGCTGCGTTAACACACCCTACTAAGGTCATCTATTTCCGAAAAAGCGATCGCTAAAATCTCTGCGGAAAATCTTATTCAGCACTTTGGACAAAGCAGCTATTGTTACAATAGTCAAAAAGAAAGTCGGATGAACATACATGAACACTTCTATTATCGATCTAGTCGTTGAACAACTCAAAGTGATGCCACAGCAAAAGCAATGGCAGGTACTTGAGTTTATTGAGACATTGCTAAAAACTGAAGTTCGAGGGACTCCAGGAAAGCAGTTACTACGTTTTGCTGGTTCAATTCCGTCCGACGAGCTTCAATTGATGAGTGAGGCGATCGCCCAAGACTGTGAGGAAGTTGATATCAATGAGTGGTAGATATTTACTGGATACCAACATCATTATTGCTCTGTTTGCCAATGAAAACGTCGTCAAAGATCGTCTGGCTCAAGCCAACGAAGTTTTTCTTCCCACTGTTGCCATTGGAGAATTATGTTATGGTGCCAAAAAATCGGGGCGACCTGAAGCAAATTTAGCCAGAATTGATGAATTAGTTGTCAGCAGTATGGTGCTTGGGTGTGATGTTAACACGGCTCGACAATACGGTGAAGTCAAACACAAATTGAGGCTCAAAGGTCGTCCTTTACCGGAAAATGATATCTGGATCGCTGCTCTTGCATTACAACATGGCTTGATTTTGGTCACTCGCGATGCTCATTTTCAGGAAGTGGATGACTTGCAAACAGTAGCGTGGTGAATTCAAACCTTATACTTAATCGCCTCTTTACTGAAAATTTTATTCACTCCCATTGGCACAAAGAACACAAAGAAGGTCAAGTAACTTCCTTTGTGTCCTTCGTGTCAATGGGAGTGAATTATTCCTTCTCTGATTTATATCTATCTCCTAAAAAGCGATGGATTTGGTGCGTTACACTCCGCTACGCTGCGTTAACACACCCTACCAAACTATTTTGTGTCCTTCGTGTCGAAAGTGGTGAATCATTGATTTTCCTAAAAATCTCAAGCAAAAACCACCCCCCCCACTTGTGGAGGGGTGGTTTTGTGGGATCCCATCAAATTCGCCCATCCTTGGGGGAAAATGAGAACCTAAATTAAGAGTTGTTACAAAATTAAACTTGGCCAAGGGGGGCTGAACTTGGCTTAGTCGTCGTGGTCATCAAACGGGTCAGCCAACTCTTTAGCCGGTGGTCCAAAGGCGGTATAGATGGAAAAGGCAGTGATCGCAATCACAATGACGGCAATGCCAATAATAAAATTAGTTTCCGGAGAGGATTCCATGTGATTAGATAGGTTATGAGAACTATTTCTTCTATAATATTACGAATCGTTAAAACTTTCTGCGTACATTCATCAAAGGTGACTTATGGCACAACGCACAGGCTTAGGAGATTTGCTCAGACCCCTGAACGCTGAGTATGGTAAAGTAGCCCCCGGTTGGGGCACCACCCCAGTTATGGGTGTTTTCATGGGGCTATTTTTTGTGTTCCTGCTGATCATTCTGCAAATTTACAACTCCTCTCTAATGATTGAGGGTGTGAATGTAAATTGGACAACCCTGGGTAAATAGGCGCATCTCATTTACAAGTTTTCCCGCAATAGCCCGCCGTTTTTAATTGGGATTTGTCCCAGTTAGTTCAGGCGGGCTTTAAAATCATAGAAAACATTTGCTCGCTCGCATTTTTCGCGGTATCAAGGTGGTAATCGAAAGACCATCGCCTTAAATCCAACTGTTGCAGATTGTCGTCCATTCAGAATCGGAGGTGGCTGTGTGAATATTTTTGGGCTGGGTTTGCCAGAGATGATTGTCATTCTAGTGATTGCGGTATTAATCTTCGGGCCAAAGAAGCTGCCGGAAATTGGCCGGAGTATGGGCAAAGCCATTCGCGGCTTCCAAGAAGCTTCGCGGGAATTTGAATCGGAATTTAAGAAAGAAGCGGAACAGCTTGAGGCTGCCGCTAAACGGGAGTCGGCGGTGAAATCGGCGGCGCCATCGGATGCGGCATCGACCAAAGTGGCGATCGCCTCTCCCGAAGAAACCACCACGGGTTCCTCTGGGCAAAGCTAATCAGAAAATAAAATGTTTGATTAAATGTTTGATCCCAGACCGGGTTAAATGTAATGTTTTGAGTGGGGGTTAGAAACATCTGCATTAACATCTGCATTGCCATCCTCACTCAATCGTTCTTTCCACTTTTTATGACAGAAGCAACAGAAGTTCCCAGTTTAGTGATTCCTCAGTTAATCGTTGGGTTAGGGAATCCCGAAAAGAAATACGAGCAAACTCGCCATAATATAGGTTTTGACGCGGTGGATCTCCTAGCCCGTCGCTGGGGCATTTCCCTGCCAGAGAATCGACGCTTCCAAGGATTATTTGGGGAAGGAGTCGGGCCAAAAGGAGCAAAAATCCGTCTACTCAAGCCTTTAACCTATATGAATCGATCGGGACAAGCGATTCGTTCTGTCACCGATTGGTATAAAATACCCCCCACATCCGTGTTAGTCGTCTATGATGATATGGACTTGCCCACGGGTCGGATTAGACTGCGGTTGTCCGGTTCCGCAGGCGGTCATAATGGGATTAAGTCCACGATCGCCCATCTTGGCACCCAAGATTTTCCTCGATTACGGATTGGCATTGGCAAACCGGCAGATCCGAGTAACCTGGATACCTCCACGGTTTCCCATGTTTTAGGCAAATTTGCCCCAGAGGAAAAACCAATTATCTCAGAAGTGCTTGAGTTGGTGGGTGATGCTGTGGAATTGAGTATTAAGCAAGGGGTAGAAAAAGCGATGAGTCTTTATAATGGTCGTACCGTGCCGCCCGTGAGCTAAATCATCAATTAAATCATCAATTAAATCATCAACTAAATCATCAACTAAATCATCAACTAAATCATCAACTAAATCATCAACTAAATCATCAACTAAATCGGTGAGTGACAAGCATTTACCCAAAACTACTGCTCATGTACGGGTGACTCAGCATTCTTGGCAAAAAGGAACTCTGGAAGGAGAAGTCATTGCCGGTCAATTTGTTTGGCAATTTAAATGGAGTTTTCGCCAGGGAAAACTGGCGATCGCTCCTTCCCGGGGACGGGCTTTAATTCAAGAACCTCTCGGCAGATTTTTGGAAAAATGTGATTATCAACTAGAACCGGGTGGAGACTATTTCTTTACCATTAAAGCCCAAATTTAGATTAGCTTTAGATTAGCTTTAGATTAGCTTTACAGCAATTTTCTATTGAATCTACCACAAATATCTGTAGGGGCGAAGCATGACCGCAGATATCTTTTTGCTTAGAATATTAATTTGATTACGGTCATGCTTCGCCCTACGGTGGTTCAGTAATCTGAAAAACGCTTGAGGTTAGCTTTAGGTATTACCTGGAGCATTAATTTTTGCCAAATATCTTTCAATCAGAATAATCGCCACAATATCGTCCACAGGTCGAGGCGGTTGTCTCATCCCTTGGGGAATTAGCCATTGCAGACCTTTAGGCGGATACATTTGCCAATAGCGATCGCGGGCTTCCAGACTACTATATCGCTCATCAATCATCGCAATTTGCTCTGTAGACCAGCCGGATTTTTCTAACTCTTTAATCCACTTTTTCGCCGTAGTTTGATCGCCAATAATCAGTTTTTCCACCGGAAACTGTTTCGCGAGACTAAAAATAGTCGCGATCGCTTCACCAGATGGCACCACCTGATGAAATAGCAGAGTTTGATCTGACTTCATCACCGCAATGCCACATTTATCTTTTCCTGGATCAAAACCTAAAAAAGTAATTGAATAGTAATTCATGGATATTTTCTCATACAGGGAATAGGTTGTGGGGAGCGGGGGAGCGGATGGTGCGGGGGAGCAGAGAGGCCCGCCATCGGCAGAGGAGCGGGGGAGCAGAGGGGAGAGTGAATAGTGAAAGGGAGGAAAGAGGATGCATAGGAAAGAGGATGCATAGGAAAGAGGAAAGAGGATGCATAGGAAAGATATTCTCTCCTCTCTTTTCTCTCCTCTCTTTTCTCTCTTGGCCATTCGCCCCTACGACTTTCCCCAACCAACAACCAAAGAATCCCTACCCAACCACCAACAACCAAAGAATCCCTACCGAACAACCACCAACCAACAAAACTAATTATTCAACATAATTTGCCCGTCTTGCACCACCACTAAATTAATTTTTAGGGGGCCGGAAGTATAAGTCACATCTGAAACAATTGCCTGCACAATCACTTCTTGATTATACTGCTTTAATTGCTCAATAAATTCCAACAAAGTCAAACGACCTTCAGCAATTTGGATCGGCTCACCTAACATTCCCGCACGACGGGCTCTAAAACTCGCCGATGCCAGCAACAAATCAAGGCGTTGTCGCAATTCTGCATCGCTCATCGTTGCTGGAGACACAGAAGTTCCCGCCAAAATTTCCCCGCGAAAAAAAACAATTTTATTCACCGCTGCATCGGCGAACACTTGCACAATCTTTTCCCCAACCAAATAGTTAGCGGCAGACATAATTCTCACCACATAAGGTTGGCCATTATTAATTTGTTCCACCAGGCGTTCAAATTCCGTGGCGGTAATTTGTACCACTTGTTCTTGTGCAACATTTGTCCCCGGACGGATGCGTTGAATAGCAGCTAAATTCGCTTCCCGCAACAGTTCTTCAGCCGCTTGACGCGCCCCTAATGGTTGGAGAACCCGCACCACCCCAGAAGCCAAAACTTGATTTCTTAAAATCGCAAAGTTGCCCTCGCGTAAAAATTGAAAATTTTGTTCTAAGTTTTGAATATCTTTTTCTAAAAAAGCTTGCTGCCTTTCCAGTTCTTTCAGCCGATTTTCTCGTTCCGCAATCACTCGATCTCTTTGGGCAATCTCTGCCTGTCTTAGATCAATTTGTTGCTGTTGTTCCGTAAGTTCTTGTTTTTGTTGGTCAATTTGAGCCGTTTGTTGGTCAATTTGACTTTGTTTGGCCATAATTTGAGCCGTTTGTTGGTCAATTTGACTTTGCTTGGCCATAATTTGAGCCGTTTGTTGGTCAATTTGACTTTGTTTGGCCATAATTTGACTTTCCTGTTCGGCAATTTGACGCTTTTGTTGGGTAATTTCTTGATCGCGTTTTTGAATCTCCGCTTCACGTTGGGCAATTTCTTGGTCTCTCTGGGCAATTTGCAATTGCACTTCTTCTTTTTGTCGCAGTAACTCTTGCTGTTCTCTTTGGAGTTTTTGAATTTCCCGACGCAAGTTTTGGGCTTGCTCAGAAAAAGTTGCCAACTGACTTTGCGCCCGCTGATACTGAGATTCAATCAGACCGAGTTGCGTCTTAGCCCGTTGAAAATCAGTTTCAACTTGGCTAAGTTTACTTTCGGCTTGATTCAGTTTCACCGCTGTTTCACTTTGCCGATTAATGGCTTGCTGTAGATACTGGTTAATGGCATCTAATTTTTTTTGGGCTTGGGTTTGTTCCTTTTGGGCTTGAGCCAATTGTTGCTCTACTTGAGTTTTTTGTAGAGTCACTTCGGTAAGCTCTTGACGGGCTTGACGTAATTCTCTGAGTTTTTCATCAAGTTGGAAAATTCCCACCCGTAAAGATTTACTCGTGGCAAACAGAATTCCCAACGTCGATGCGGAAATAATGGTGCCGGTAATAATGGTGACAACGGTGGCGGTTTGTTTCGGTCGAAGATTAAATAAACTGAGTCTGGCTTTACCGACTTTCGTCCCCAGGCGATCGCCCAGGGTTGCCAGTAAGCCACCTAAGACCAAAATGGCCAGAATCAAAATATAGGCACTGGTCATTACTCGTTGGTCGTTAATTTTTACTTTGATTACTTTTAAGGGGCGGTTGATTGACAGGCTGATTTACGGCTGGTCGTAGGTACGCGAAATGGCAAATGAGCTTGGGTTTGGCATTGATTAGCCCAGATAATCAACAATGAGTCAATCGCTGAATTGATTACTTCCGCATCAAGTAAATTGCTGACTTAAGGCCACCGGCTTGTGAACGGTGATTTTTTTCTTGTGAATGGAGATCATTTGATCCTCTCGCAATTCCCCCAAGAGTCGGGTGACAGTGACTCTGGTGGAACCGATCGCCTCAGCGATCGCCTGATGGGACAGTTTCAAATCAATCGTAATCCCATCTGCGGTCGGTACGCCGAAATCCCGACAGAGAATTAACAGAAAACTCACCAACCGCGACCCCATATCTCGGTGTGCCAGGGTTTCAATCATCATCTCTGTTTGCAAAATCCGCGATGACAAGCCCCGTAACATCAGCATCGACAGTTCTGGGTCATTTTTCAGGGCTTTTTCCACTTGTTCAATAGGCACCGAGAGCAACTCCACGGGGGTAAAAGCCACCGCATGATAAAACCTGTCTGAACGATTACCTGTAATCAGCGACAGCACACCAAACACACTGTTTTCCCGCAGCAGTGCGACGGTGATTTCCTCTCCAGCTTCGTACACTCTGGAGAGTTTGACGGCTCCTTTGAGGAGAAAATACACCCGTTCAGCAGGATCCCCGGGGAAAAAAATCGTTTTGCCGCGATCAAAATTCTCGACGGCGGGTGGAAATGTCCCGGTTCCCATCTGACGAAATACAGCTTCTAGGGGTCTATCTTGAGTCATTACCATGTCCAATAGTCTATTAGGGGCCGAGTCAACTCTGCTGCAGATCTGTTTCTGTCGGAGTTCAGGAAGGGTTCAACTGTCGGAGTTTAGAGAATGTTATGTTTACAAAACTTAAACTTACAGTCAGTTGTTTTTGTCTCCCGATATACACAATTAAGCCGAGAGCGGCGATCTAAAAAAATCCCTAGGGGAAAGCGATCGGGCAACAAGGGTCGGCGAATTCTCTGAGCAAATTGCCCATCTGTGTGGTACTCAGTAGCACTCAGTGGTACTCAGTGGTACTCAGTGGGAAATTCCCCTGGCTAATCTAAGTAAATTTACACAAAGGAATTTAACACAATTAGGCGGAGATGGGATTTCACGCATCCGTAAATCCACTCTGGTCTATTTCACACTTAAAGAAATAGCACAATTGAGGCCAATTCGGGGTAAACTTGCCCAATTACAGGGATATTAAGCGCTGTCCGCTTCCCTTGGGAAGCGATCGATCGCGCACCTTAGATATAGAATATATGCTCATGCTAGATTTAACCGGAAAAAATGCCCTCGTTACAGGAATTGCTAACAATCGCTCCATAGCTTGGGGCATTGCACAACAGCTTCACCAAGCTGGCGCAAATATTGGGGTCACATACCTGCCTGACGACAAAGGTCGCTTTGAAAAGAAAGTCCAGGAACTCGTCGCACCACTCAACCCCACTATCTTTGAACCCTTAAATGTTCAAGATGACCAGCAAGTTCAGTCTACCTTTGAAGTCATCAAAGACAAATGGGGCAAGCTGGACATCCTGATTCACTGTCTAGCTTTTGCAGGCAAAGATGAACTCAGCGGGGATTTTAGCAATACCACCCGTGAAGGATTTACTCGTGCCTTGGATATTAGCGCCTATTCATTGGTCAATCTCAGTGCAGCGGCGAAACCCTTAATGACCGAAGGAGGCGCGATCGTCACCTTATCCTATCTCGGTGGCGTGCGCGTCATACCCAACTACAACGTTATGGGAGTTGCCAAAGCTGCCCTAGAAATGAACGTGCGTTATTTAGCTGCCGAACTCGGCCCATCAAATATTCGCGTCAATGCGATTTCTGCAGGCCCCATTCGCACCCTAGCTTCTTCTGCGGTCGGTGGCATTTTAGATATGATGCACCATGTGGAAAAAATCGCCCCGTTGCGGCGAAATGTCTCCCAAGAAGAAGTGGGAAATACGGCGGCTTTTCTCTGTAGTGACTTGTCCAGTGGCATCACCGGCCAAGTGATTTATGTAGACTCTGGCTACAACATTATGGGAATGTAATCAAAAACCCGGTTTCTTGAAGAAACCGGGTTTCTTTTCTGGCAGAAACCCGGTTTCTTCAAGAGATATTGGTCGGTTCGATCCGGGATTGTAGGGGCGGCGTTGCATTCCCGCAGAAGTTCTATGGTTAGAAGCGTAAATTTTTTACGGGAATGCTTCGCCCCCGCTAATCAGAAAAACGCTGTAACTTCTTAACTCTCAGAAGCTTTAATGATAGAAATCCGGTTTCTTGAAGCAACCCGGTTTCTAATCTCGCTCGCGATCGCCCGTGGTTTGGTTTTACCTCTTGCCCTAAAAAATTCCCGTTTTTCCGAAATAGCCAAAACGGGGATTGAAGTTGTGGTCTGATTGAAGTTGTGGAGAGATAGGCGATCGCTCAAAGGCAGCATTTTTCAGAAAACTTAGCAGGAGCATATCATGGATAAATCTAGTCAATTCCGAACAATTCATCCCAGAAAACATCTCAGTTTTCTCGATTCTTTGATGAATCTTTTGATTCTCAGATGGGGCAGGGTAGGTGGGGCAAAATTTGCCCCCATACTGTGGATAATTTTACTCAGTTTATCCCTGGTTGGCTTTCCTATACTGAGTCATGCTCTCAATGTCAATGATGTCCCAAATCCTAGAAAAGAGTCTAATGGATGGGTCACAGATATGGCCAATATTCTCAGCCAAAGCACCGAAACTTTACTTAATGAAATGATTTCCCAATTGGAGGCTGATACTGGGGCAGAAATTGCGGTTGTCACCGTATCCACTACGGCACCGGCACCCAGTCCCAAGGCATTTACTACTGAGCTATTTAATCATTGGGGCATTGGCAAAAAAGGGGTAAACAATGGGGTACTATTTTTAACCTCGATTGGCGATCGCCGCGTAGAAATTGAAACCGTATCGGGGGTAAAACAAATTATCTCCGATGAACAAGTTGACAATCTCATTAACACCGAAATTATTCCCCAATTTCACGAAAATAATTGGGATAGCGGAGTCTTTATAGGAACCCAAGCCTTAGTGAATTTATTAGCAGAAAATCCGCCAGATACAAGCAAATATAATCAAATTAAAATTATGCTTTTTTTATTAGGAATGTGCCTTTTATTAGGTTTTGGTATTTTCTTTTTGTTTGGCAGTAATAATCCTAATCTCAGGAATTATACAAATTCTGATGACAGCATTGATGATGATATTGATGATGTCATCATCAAAAATGGTGGTGATTACGATATGCGAGATTTTGGTGGTGGGAATAGTCATGGTGGCAGTATAGGTGGAGATTTTTAAGGCATATATAGCTATCCGTGCAGGATTTGTGAATGAGATTCCCCTCTCCCATGCATCGATCTCGCCCCCTCGCGGGGGCAGGCGTCGGTTGGGGGTGAGGGCAAATTTTCGACCTGGTTTTAGGATTGCTATAGCTAAATAAAAAAACATAGAGTAAAATTATTGATAATAAAATTACCAATATTTAACAAAAATTTAACGGGTTAAATGGCTATTTTTACTTTTTAATTTTGACTGTTTATATTCTGATAATTATAGTTTTGTAGGGTTTATTCTGTGGGTTTGGGATCATACCTGCTTTTGTAAAAAGACTTTTTCTGAATATTTTCTATCTCGTCTCTGCTCTCTCCTCTCTTCTAAAAACCTTCAAGGGCGAAAAATCCGCCCGTACTTACAAAAGTGAGATGATCCCGTAGGGGGTGGTTGCTCTCAACCTAGGACGAGTGCCTAAGTTCTAGTTATCCTGAGAGATATGCTGAGAGATATGCTGAGAGATATTGTGTTATCTGTGTATTGTCTTATCTGTGTTATGATAGATGATCGTTCTCAAACCTGATTAATTTTTTCCATGAGTCACCTTTTCTTGCCGGAAACTCCTCAATTTAGCTCTAGTCTGCTTGGTTATAATCCATCGTAACTCGACCGAACCCAATTTGGCGATTTTTCTCATGGTTTCTCATCTTTGGTGATCTGAATCATTACAAAATGACCGAAAAAGATGAATATACATCAGGTCGATGACCGAAATTCAAATATTTGGCTACTATTTGGCTACTATTTGGCTACTATTCAGCTACTATTCAGCTACAACAAGGATAAAAATGCTCCGACTCGAACATATTAGTAAAATTTACCCCACTGGGCAAGTCCTCAAAGATGTCAACTGGGAAATTAAACCCGGCGATCGCATTGGTTTGGTGGGGGTTAACGGTGCCGGAAAATCCACCCAACTAAAAATTATTGCGGGGCAAATTGAACCCACATCCGGGGAAATTATTCGGCCCGCAAGTCTGCGGATCGCCTATTTATCCCAAGAGTTTGAACTGGATTTTCAGCGTACCGTGCGCGAAGAATTTTGGGCAGTTTTTACGGAAGCGAACGACATTCAAAATCAATTACACCATCTGCAACATGAGATGGAAAACGCCGCCCCAGAAGACTTAGATCCCCTGATTCATAAACTCGATCGCCTCCACCGTCAATTTGACGCCCTGGACGGCTATGGATTAGAGTCGCAAATTGAGAAAATCTTACCAGAAATGGGATTTACTTCCGAAGACGGCGATCGCCTGGTCAGTGCCTTTAGTGGGGGCTGGCAAATGCGGATGAATTTGGGCAAAATATTACTGCAAGAACCCGATATTTTGCTCTTAGATGAACCGACCAACCATTTAGACCTGGAAACTATTGAATGGTTAGAAACCTACCTCAAACAACTAAATACCCCGATTGTAATTGTCTCCCATGACCGGGAATTTTTGGATCGTCTTTGTACGCAAATTGTAGAAACCGAAAGAGGGGTTTCAACCACTTACCTGGGAAACTATAGTTCATACTTAGAACAAAAAGCCCTCAGCCGGGAAATGCAGCAAACTACCTTTGAACGGCAACAGAAAGAACTGGAAAAACAACAACAATTTATTGAGCGTTTCCGGGCGAGTGCCACTCGCAGTACCCAGGCAAAAAGCCGCGAGAAACAACTGGAAAAAATCGAATTAGTCGAAGCTCCCATTGGCGAGTTAAAAACCTTACACTTTCACTTTAAACCCGCTCCTCGCAGTGGGCTAGAAGTCGTGACGATTCAAGATTTAACCCATGCTTATGATGAGAAGATTCTGTTCTTAGGGGCAAAGTTAGAAATTAAAAGAGGCGATCGCATTGCCTTCTTAGGCGCAAATGGCACCGGAAAATCCACCCTTTTACGCTTAATCATGGGCATAGAAACCCCCACGGAGGGAACAGTTGCTTTAGGGAAACATAATGTAATTCCTGCCTATTTTGAACAAAACCAAGCGGAAGCTTTAGACTTAGAAAAAAACGTCATGGATACCCTCCATGATGAAGTTCCAGACTGGAAAAATGAAGACGTGCGGACATTATTAGGCCGATTTCTATTTAGTGGCGACACAGTATTTAAAAAAGTCAAAGCTTTAAGTGGAGGGGAAAAAGCCCGCCTTGCCTTGGCGAAAATGCTCCTCCAACCGGCCAATTTACTCATTCTCGATGAACCGACCAACCATTTAGATATTCCCGCCAAAGAAATGCTAGAAGAAGCATTACAAACTTATGAGGGAACCGTCTTAATTGTCTCCCACGATCGCTATTTTATTTCCCAAGTCGCCAATAAAATTGTAGAAATTCGGGATGGAGAATTAAGAGTATATGCCGGGGATTATCATTATTATTTGGATAAACTAGAAGAAGAACGATTCAAAGTAAAACAGGAAAAAATTGCGGCGGCACAAGCAGCCAAAGCAGCGGCTAAACGATCAAAAAAACAGGAGAAAAAGAAAAAATGATCTTAATATCTTGAAACAGGCTCTTAGCAGAGAGGTTCTGGTGTAGGGTGTAGGGGTCAAACTACCCAGTAGCTTTCTCTGTGGTTCTCTGTGCCTGAAGTGGTTCATGGTATTAGTGCAGGGTTTAGGGGTCAAACTACCCAGTAGCTTTCTCTGTGATTCTCTGTGCCTGAAGTGGTTCATTGGTGTAGACTGTAGGGGTTAATCGAAGTACCGAATACCGTCAGCAACTAACCTTATGAGTACCGGACAAACTTTTAACCTGAGAATTCTCCAAGAGACTTTTTTTAAAGTGTCTACCGCTTCTTCTTCGACTCTAAATGACCGGCAAAAAGTCCGCTTGGTCGCGGGGCAGACATTTTCTATCAGAAAATATCAATCCAATAGCGGTCATTTTGAAGTAGAACTGGTCAATCCCATTGCCCCAGTAGGTGCCACGGGCTACCTTTTTGAACCCCACGTGCAAATCACCCCAGCCTCAGCGACTTCTCAGACCGTGGGTAGTATTCACGACGTGGCTGACCCACCTCCGGGGTTTTCTCTGCTGTGGATTGCTCAAAATACCAAAATTAAAACCTCACCGGAAAGTTCCAGTAACCTGCGATCGCACCAACAAATGGATCTTGCGGCGGGGAGATCCTTTTTAATTCTCGGTTATGCCTCGGTAGCGGATCATTTTCGGGTAACGCTCAATCAGCCCCTGGAAAATTTTGGCCGGATTGGTTATCTCTACAACCTCCATGTCCAGATTAAAAGAGATGGCAAACTGATTGCATTCGACCCGAATGCGCTGAATTTGGTGCTGCTGCGAAACACCGTAATTAAAAAGCAGCCCATTGACTCGTCCCAACTAAAACCGGAAGAACAATATACTCTCGCAGTGGGGATGATTTACGGAGTAAGCAGCTACGTCATGGAAGCGGGACAACTGAAAGTATCGCTGACAGAAAACTTACCCCCGTTTGGGAATACCGGCTATCTTTCTCCTGACTTTGTGGAACTGAGACGGGGGAACACGGTGGTTAATGCCGCCCCACGGCTAAACTATACCGGCCCAAGTGCGGTGGTGGCTAACCGGGCGACAAATTTGACCGGGACTTACGATCCACGAGTTATGACTAAGGTAGAATTAATCGCCGAAGATAAACATCCCCTGACCGTCAGCTTAAACTCAAGCGCTAGAACTTGGGCTGTGTCATTGCCCAATGGTTTCAGTACCCCTGGTGCCCGTTGGCTGAGACTGCGGGGGAGCGATCGCACAGGAAAAGTGCTAGATAGCCAAATTGTAAATATTACCGTCTCTCCTGCCGGAACAAGTCCCCAAGCTTTAAGACTTCGAGTAACCCGCGACACATTATTTAAAGCTTCCCCCGTGGACTCGACCACTCTGAATAATCGGCAAAAAGTGATGGTGAAAACGGGTCAAACTTTTGCGGTCAGCCAATATGGATTAGTCGATGGACATTTAAGAGTCACCCTTGACCCACCGATCGCACCGATTGGGGATTTTGGCTATTTTTATGAAGGCCATGTGCAAATGAGCAAAGGTCAGGAAGTCCTGAGATTTGATCTGGCGGATGTGCCCGAAATTCCCGGTACTGCCCAACTGTTAGTAACTAGCACAACTTTTATTAAATCCAGACCCGACGATTCGGCGAATTTAGCCGCGAATCAAAAAGCCGAACTGAAATTAGGGCAAAGTTTTAATCTGACCGGATATGCCTCAACTTCTGGTCATTTTCGGGTGACGCTGACCGAATCGATTCCTGGTTTTGGTCGAGTGGGATTTCTCTACCATCTCCATGTGCAAATTAAAAAAGATGGGCAAACGGTTCCTTACGATCCCGATGCTTTAACCATGACCATTCGGCAAGCCACTGATTTTAAAAGACGTGCCGTTCCTGCTTCTACTTTAAGTGCCAGTGACAAATTAAGCTTACCTGTGGGAAGAATTTATGGGGTTTCCAGCTATAGTATTGAAGCGGGAAATATCAAAGTTTCATTAACCGAAAATTTTGCCAATTTTGGTAATACGGGCTATGTTTGGCCGGGTCATGTGACGATGCGACGGGGTAGCCAAGTTTTCGATCCATTACCCAAACAAATTGAACTGAATGTTCCTTATTTTTCCCAACGAGATAATCCTCGGTTTTATTGGTCTACTTGCAATGTCACTTCGATCGCGATGGTAATGTACTATTATGGGGAGCGATCGCAGTGGGGCGGACAACTCGAAGACGAACTATTGCAATGGTGTTTCAATCGCTATGGGGAAGGCTGCCAAACCGACCATACCGTATTGGCAGAATTGATTCGCGCTTATGGATATAAACATAGTTTTAGCACCACTCGTCGCTGGTCAGACGTAGATAATGAACTGATTAATCGCCGCCCAGTTGTGATTGCCGGGGACTTTACCGCTACGGGACATATTGCCACAATCATTGGCTACAATACTCAGGGATATATTCTTAATGACCCCTGGGGAGATGCCCTGACTGGTTATAGTTATACCGAGGGTCGTCGTTTACTTTATCCTTATGGTTATATGGATCGAGTTTGCGGCCCTGATGGTAATGTTTGGGCGCATTTTATTTCCACTTAATCAGTGTTATTTGTTGTTGGTTGTTGGTTGTTGGTTGTTTGTTCTTTGTTGGTGGTTGGTTGTTGTTTGTTGGTTGTCAAACATAAACAATCAACCATCAACCATCAACAAACAACAATCAACAACCAACAATCAACAATTATATGTCAGGGCGAAGCATTCGGGTAATAAATTGTCTGTTTTTCCCCATAAATCCTTTGCCCGGTAAGCGAAGCTATGCCGTCAGGCTTTATGCTTCGCCCCTACAGATTGAATTCAACAATCAACAAACAACCAACAACGAACAAACAACCAACAACGTAAGGGCGAAGCATTCGGGTAATAAATTGTCTGTTTTTCCCCATAAATCCTTTGCCCGGTAAGCGAAGCTATGCCGTCAGGCTTTATGCTTCGCCCCTACAGATTCAATAAAGAACCATCAACAACCAACAACCAACAAACAACAACCAACAACCAACAAACAACAAACAACCAACAAACAACAAACAACAACCAACAAACAACAAACAACAACCAACAAACAACAAACAACAATGAACAAAGATAGATTATTGATCGAGAGAATTATGCCAGTGAAACTGTTAAATCAACAGGTGGCTTATGAACATGGGGGGAATCCATTTAAAGGATTACATCGCTGGTATTCTCGGAAGCCGTTATCTTTCTCTCGCGCTTCGGTTTTGGCTTCTCTGTTGCCAGAGGATATTTCATTAGATGAGTTTGAATATTTACTGGGATTACATCCAGAATTGGAGGGGTTAAAACCTGATGCTAATTTGCGACTTTATAAAGTGCCCCCAGGATATTTTAGAGTAGGGAAAGTCCATGATTATTGTGAGAGAGTTTGGGGCAACCGAAACCCTACAGTTTTAGATGCTTTTGCTGGTGGGGGGAGTATTCCTTTTGAAGCGGCTAGATATGGGTTAAATGTGTTAGCTTCGGATTTGAATCCGGTGGCAGTTGTGACTATGAAAGCTGCAATGGAATATCCGGTAAAATTTGGACCCGATTTACAAGTGGATATTGACCGTTGGGTGAAGTGGGTCGGGGATGAAGCGGAGAAAAGATTAGCGGAATTTTTCCCTTCAACCCCCAAAAGTGAGGAAGTTGTCCAAAATTATTTATGGGCACATACGGTAGTTTGTCCTAGTTGTCAGTCTGTGGCTCCCTTAAGTCCAAATTGGTGGTTAAGTAAAACAAGTAACTATGCTGGAAAAGGACAAGCTAGAAAAGTTACGAGTGATTGGTACGCGGTGAAACCAATTCCCAATTTGACAGAAAAGCGGGTTGATTTTGAGTTAATTAAGGGGAAAAAAGGGAAAGGAACGACGATTAAAACCGATGAGGGCGAATATAATCCTGATGATTACACTACGGTTAGTCGTGGGGTGGGTAGATGTCCTAGTTGTGGCAATATTATTGAGGATGAAGTGATTAAATCTCAAGCCCAATCTGTCGGTTTAGGACATCAGTTATATGCAGTGGCTTATAAAAAAGGAAAAAGCAGTTTAGAGTTTAGACTTCCTAATCAGTTTGATTTAGACGGTTATCAAAAAGTTTTAAATATTTTTTTAAAAAATATCAAAAATATTGAGATAATTCCGATTATAGATATTCCTCATGGCCAAGAGACAGAAAGACTTTTTAGTATAGGCATAGACTCATGGAATAAATTATTTAACCCGCGACAGCTTTTAACTCTGGTGACTTATGTAGAAATTATCAACGAAGCGAAGGAGTTAATCCGGGCTGAATATGAACCAGAAAAAGTAGAGGCAATTTGCACTTATTTGGCTTTAGTATTAGATAGATGTGTTGATATGAATTGTAGATTAGCTAATTGGGATTCATCAAGGGCTGGCTCAAAAAGAGCGTCAGCACAACATTCTTTAAATTTAATGTGGAATTATCCAGAAATTAACGGTGCAAGTGAATTATGGTATTGGTGTGCTGATGCTTTTGTTTCTGAATATAGAAGCCTTTGTGAATTATTCGGCACAAAAGCCCAATCTCTCAGCTTACCGGGTATCCTAGAAACCGAACCCAAAAGCATTAAAATTGATGCGGCTTCGGCGGATAGCCTGTATCATATTGCCGATAAATCTGTGGACGCGGTTATCACTGACCCGCCCTATTATGCTACGATCCAATATGCGGAACTTTCCGATTTTTTCTATGTTTGGATGAAACGGACATTAGGGGATATTTTCCCAGAATTATTCTGGTCAGAACTCA
>NZ_LIUQ01000104.1 GCF_001276715.1 Planktothricoides sp. SR001
CGGAATGCTTCGCCCTTACCCAAAGCGAATTAAACAAAGCGCCACAGATTTAAATCCGTGGCTATTTAATTATGGGTTTAATTATGGGTGAATTGTGCCATCAGGCATAATTGCCCCCGATAATTTAGTCCCGGTCAGTTTGACCAAAATTTTACTTTTGGTTCCCACTTTGGCGCCGGTTAAATCAGCCCCACTCAGGTCAGCCCCGCTTAAGTCAGCCCCAATTAAATTACAGTTGCGTAAACACGCTTGGGTCAGGCAAGCTTCTAGAAGATTGGCTCTAAATAAATTAGCATTTTCTAGATTAGATCCACTGAGATTTATTTTATGCAAAAACGCATCACTTAGGTCAGCATTTTGCAAGTTACAATTGCTGAGGTTTTTGCCAGATAAATCCTTTTCTTTGAAGTCAGCCCCCCGAAAATCACTGCCACTGAGATCCTGATAGTAGGGCGATCGCTTTTGAGAGTTGCTCTGATAATTATTCTGAGAGTTGCTCTGATAATTATTCTGAGAGTTGCTCTGATAATTATTCTGAGAGTTGCTCTGATAATTATTCTGAGAGTTGCTCTGATAATTATTCTGAGAGTTGCTCTGAGAGTTGCTCTGAGAGTTGCTCTGAGAGTTGCTCTGAGAGTTGCTCTGAGAATTGCTCTGAGAATTACTCTGAGATTGATGCTTTTGATACTGAGACTGATAGGTTTGCGACTGAGATTTATAGTAGGAATAGCGCGGAGTTTGGGGGCGATCGCGGGTAGTCGAAGGAGTGGGCGATCGCTCACTTCTGCCATTGTGAAAAGTTTTTAAGTCAGATTTTCTAGAACGCAATTGGTCACGAGCATGATTAATCTCTTTGAGCTTTTCTTCAGCTTTTTCCTGCAATCTAGGATTATCGTTGGGAATGCGATCGGGATGCCAAATAAACGCCAAGTCTTTATAAGCTTGGTTCACCTCCTCCCAAGACGCACCCAACTCTAGTCCGAGCACTCGATACCATTGTTCTAACTCTTTCATAGTGACTTTCCCAGGGTTTTTCTAAATTTTCAAACAACACCAGCGGTCAAACTTCCGGAAACAATGACAAATTATATTGTAGCGACATATGAGTCGCGCGATCGCACCAGCGGAGCGGAGCTCTTTCGCACCACCTGCCAAAAACAGCCGGAGCAATAATCAGTGATGATGCTAATCAAAATCATCAGTTTTTGCTGATCAATTTTTGCTAATTGGTATCTGTTTTTACAAAACTCATTAAATCTTCATGGAACTATACAGATAGTTACATTGATTAATTAGGTAAAATTGTTGTAAGTAATACCAATCTTTTCCCGTCTCAACTTTTTTATATTGAGTAATTTTAATCAAACAAAGATAAACACATAATAAAATCAAATATGTTTAGCAATATTTTCTAATCATAAATTTTTTAGCCGATCGCTTGTGGCGGATTATCAAGATTCTGTGAAAAAATTTTGTCAATTTTGTCAATTTTGTCAATTTAGAGAATAAACATAAAGTGGGCAATGCCCACCCTACGGAGCTATATCATCGAGAAACCCGTGATTTACCCACTAAAGAATTAGTGACAATTCGCCGAACACCAATATTAACTAAAGCTTGCAAATCATTGGGATCATCCACCGTCCAAACCACAATATCCACCCCGCGATCGCGGCTTTTTGCCACCAAAGTGGGATGATTTAACAACAGATGATATTCACTAATCATCACCGAATTGCCCTGATTAATTGCTTTGGCCAATTCTGCCTCATAATCTTCAACATTAGCCACAATATAACCCAAGGTTAACCCCCGCTGAGTTTGGCGTACTTGTTCCACAAACTGAGGATTAAATGAGGAAACGATCGCCCTTTCTTGCCACCCTTGGGCAATCAGCATCTCGACTAATTCTGCTACTTGAAAGTCTGACCATTGACAATGAGGCTTAACATCTAAATAAATATGCTGAGGCAGCGGATGGAGAATGGCTAAAGTTTCCGCTAAGGTGGGAATTTTTTCACCGGCAAACTGAGGATGAAACCAACTGCCAGCATCTAAATCTTTTAACTCAGTTAAAGTTTTTGCCGTGACATTTCCGGGGGTTCCGGTAGTTTTGTCTAAGGTGGGATTATGGATTACCACGGGAACACCATCAGCGGTTAATTGCAGGTCAAATTCCACCGAATCAGCGGCATATTCAATGGCTGCCGCAAAAGCCGCGAGAGTATTTTCTGGGGCGATCGCGGAAAATCCCCGATGAGCAATAATTTCTAATTCCATTTCCATTTTCATTTCTATTTCCATTTTCTTAATTTACGATAATCCCCAAAAAATGTTTATGGATTCCCGCATATAGCGCTGACGCGCATGCTTCGCTAACGCGGGAATGACATCTGATGAATCGTAGGGGCGAGAAAGCGAATCGCCCCTACGATTGAACCGGATTTGGTATAACATAATTATTCTAAGGGATTTTTAGGAAACATGGACAAGCAAAATCAGGTTTATTGGGATTATGTACGGCAGGAATTTCGCCGCATTTGGGGATACGAGGATTTTCGCCCACCCCAAGGAGAAATCGTCCAAACTTTATTAGAAGGAACTGATGCCCTGGTAGTGTTGGCAACCGGGGGCGGGAAATCGATTTGTTTTCAATTACCGGCATTATTAAAAAACGGTTTAACTTTGGTGGTTTCTCCTTTGGTGGCGTTAATGGAAAACCAGGTGCAAGAATTGCGCGATCGCCAACTTCCCGCTGCTTTATTACATAATGAAATTAGTAAATTACAACGGAAAAAAACCCTAGAAGCTTTAGGCAAAAATCAGTTACGCTTATTATATTTATCTCCAGAAACTTTATTCAGTAAGCCAGTTTGGGACTGTCTGACTCAACCCCATTTACCCATTAATGGTTTAATTCTCGATGAAGCCCATTGTTTAGTCCAATGGGGGGATACTTTTCGCCCAGCTTATCGACGGTTAGGAACCGTGCGATCGCAGTTACTAAAATCTAAACCTCCGGGGAGTAAAATGGCGATTGCTGCGTTTACCGCGACGGCGGATCCAGTTGCTCAAAAAACCATTGCTCAAGTTTTACAATTACAACAACCCCAACAGTATTTATATAGTCCTTATCGCCCAAATCTTTATCTGCAAGTGAAAGTTGCCTGGACGCCACGAGGTCGTCGTCAACAGTTATTTAACTATATCAAACAACGGGAAAAACAATCCGGTTTAGTCTATGTGCGATCGCGCAAAGATAGCGAAGAACTTGCCCAAATTTTACAACAAAAAGGATATAATACTCGCGCTTATCACACGGGACTGAGTGGATCGGAACGGCGTTTTATTGAACAAGCTTGGATTAACGGAAACTTACCTTTTGTGGTCTGTACTTGTGCCTTTGGTATGGGGGTGAATAAACCGAATGTTCGCTGGGTGGTTCATTTTCAAGCGCCCTGTTTATTATCAGAATATATTCAGGAAGTGGGACGCGCTGGTCGGGATGGTAAACCCGCTGAAGCCTTAACATTAGTTAGTGAATGTACCGGGTTTCTTGACCCAGAAGATCGCCAAAGACGAGAGTTTTTAATCCAACAGCAGCGATCGCTTTCTCGACGGGCTCTAGAACTAGGCAAAAAATTACCCAAACAGGGGAGTATTGACGAAGTTGCCCGCAAATATAAAGAAGGCGCGATCGCGCTTTCTCTATTACATAGTCAGAATCAATTACAGTGGCTTGACCCATTTCATTATATCATTTATCCCAAGTCAAATCAACCGCTAAAAAATGATAGCAATGCCACTCAAATAATGGCCAAATATCTGACTACTCGGACTTGTCGGTGGCATTTTTTACTCCAAGCATTTGGCTTCGATAGAGAAGCCAAAAATATCCTCAAAAATCTCAAATGTGGACATTGCGATCGGTGTCGTTCTTCATAATGAATGATTGACCAATCTTTTGAGATGCCCGCTGAATATCTAAAAGAGTTGCAATATCTCGCTTATTTGACATAAGTATTAGTGGGGTAAATAACTTGAGCCGTTGATAAAATTTCCTGACGACGAATCTGGTTTTGACTTCTGGCGATCGCCCGTTTGCTCACCAAATCAACTTTTCTTTGCAAAATTGTGGTTAATTCTTGCTGCATTTGAATATGATCGAATAAACTCCAATCAGCATCAGGACTAAATGTAACTAGCAAATCGATATCGCTATCCGGGCGAAAATCGTCCCGCAATACAGAACCGAATAAAGCCAATTCACTTACTTGCCATTTGGTGCAAAAGTTTTTTATTGGATCAAATGGTAAGTTAATGTTTTTACTATAGCTGCCATGCAAATTGAGCATATAATCAATTGGTATTAATCTAATTTTTTCTAAACTCATCTAAATTATTATTAGAATATAATTTAATACCAAACTCAAAGATTAGTATTAATATTTAAAGGCAGTAAGCACAGGTTAAAACCATTAGCATTAGATCAAATTAAGATAAGTCCGCTTTTCGCGGACTTATTTCATGTCGCCACGGGGTTTAACCCGTGGTCTGAAAACAAATATCTGGGAAAAAATTATCTTCAGCCTACGCCATTTCGTTTAAACCAACCAATCATTCGCCCCCAGGCTTCTCTGGCTTCTTTTTGTCGATAAGTCGGACGATAATCGGCCAAAAAACCGTGAGGCGCACCGGGATAAACGAAGATATCCGATTGACTACTACCCTGGAACAAAATGCGCCGCATATTCTGAACAGTATCCATCGGAATTAATTCATCATTGCCACCATAAAGTCCCAAAACTGGCACCGTTAAATTTGCCGCAACATTAATCGGATGCTGCGGAGTCAAGGGAGAAGAATCACCGACTAACCGACCATACCAAGCGACTCCCGCTTGAATATTTGGATTATGCACTGCATAAAGCCAAGTAATTCTTCCACCCCAACAAAATCCCGTAATGCCAACTTGATTCATGTTGGCTTTTCCGCTGTTTCTAGCCCAAGCAATTGTGGCATCTAAATCGGACATAACTTGAGCATCGGGAACTTTTGAAACCACTTGAGAAATAATTTCTTCTACGGTTTGTAACTTAGACACATCTCCTTGCCGGACAAACATTTCTGGGGCGATCGCCATATATCCAAATTTTGCCAACCGGCGACAAATATCCTGAAGATGTTCGTGAACTCCAAAAATTTCTTGGATTACCAAAATCACCGGAAAATTACTGCCTTGATCTGGCATAGCGCGGTAAGCCGGAATTGCTCCATCAGCTACGGGAATTTGGACTAATCCTGCCACCAAACCAACACTATCTGTTGTAATAACTTGGGCAGAAATCGGGTGGGTACAAACTGCAAACCCTGCGGCTAGAGTACCCATGACGATAAATTGGCGCCGAGACAGATCACTCATTCTTTATTTCCTATTTTAGGTTACTGTAAATGGTTATACAGAAATTACGCAAAAATACTATTTTTGGAATATTTTTGGATAATTGCGTAACTCCTATTCCCGAAAAAATTTAACGATTTTTTGACAAAAAGGTGATGACTAAGGTAATGATTGCCGAGTTTTTTTACAGTCGATACTGTTGAAACACTTCTGTTGCGGCTCGATGCAGCAAAGAATGGCGATAGACTAAATCATTCATATCGTTACAATAACCTCCACCAATGACACAAGCGACGGGATAACCTGCACCTACACAGGTAGATAGTACCTGCATTTCTCGACGAAAAAGACCGCGATCGCTCAGAGAAAGTTTCCCCAGGCGATCGCCGGCGTGACAGTCTACCCCCGCGTCATAAATGACTAAATCCGGCTTGACTTGAGTCAGCAAATCTGGTAAATAACTAGCTAGAGTTTGCAAATATTCATCATCTTCCATGCCCACCGGCAACGGCACATCTAAATCACTTTTTTGCTTGGTTCCCGGAAAGTTGGCTTGACAATGCATGGAAAAAGTAAACACGCTTTCGTCATCCTGAAAAATCACCGCCGTGCCATCTCCCTGATGCACATCTAAATCCACAATCAGCACTTTTTTAACTTGGCCAAGCTGTTGCAAAATCCGAGCCGCGATCGCCATATCATTAAAAATACAAAAACCCGAGCCAAAACTGGGAAAAGCATGATGAGTTCCCCCGGCTGTATTACAAGCTAAACCCGTTTTTAAAGCCAACTCAGCAGTTAAAATTGTGCCAGCTACAGCAATACAAGTGCGATCGGCCAATGCCGCACTCCAAGGTAAACCAATTCGCCTTTGGGCTTTTTGATCTAAAGTGCCGCTACAATAGGCTTGGACATAATCAGAATGGTGTACCTGACAAATCCATTCTTTTGCGGGAAAAGTTGGGGCATGAAATTGTCCTGGTTCTGCCACTCCATCGGCGATCAGCATTTGATGCAGCAGGCTAAATTTGGCCATCGGAAATCGATGATATTCCGGCAAAGGTACGACGTAATTAGGATGGTAAACAATTGGCAAATTCATAGAAATTTTGATTTTCATCGGTCAGCCGTCAGCGGTCAGGTATCAGCCGTCAGCCGTCTTATGATACCTGATAGCTGATACATGATGGCTGATAGCTAATTACTATTTATAGATTAGTTGACTAAACATAAAAAATATCAGAAAACATCTTTTAAGAAAGTCGGAAAAGTTTGACATCTACACTGCCACTATGGATGGTTTAATGGTTTGATTTGGGTTTAACCACTAAAACCGAACAGTGAGCATCTGCCACCACTTGACTGCTGACTGAACCGAGTAAAATTCGGTTAATCCCCGTCAACCCCCGACTACCAATTACAATTAAATCAGCCTTATATATGTTGGCTAACCGGATAATTTCTTCTGCCGGATCCCCGGTGACAATTTCCAATTCACTGGGGCAAGAAAATTCCGCTTGCAGGGGTTCCATGAGCTTTTTCATGTGAATATAAGCCACATCTTCTTGATCCGCTTGCGGGCGATCGGCAGCCACGTCCACGTCAGCCCCGGTATTAGGAATTACATAAGACAGGATAATTTTAGTATCGCTGCTAAGTTTAATTTGATGAAGAGTGCCGATCACTTGCTCTGATAAATCAGATCCATCAATGGCAACGAGGATATTTTGAATCACGTTTTTGACTTACTCCTTTGGTTCAACACAACTGCATCTCCACTCGTTCAGGTATCGAGGCAAGATTGCGGTTAAAATTATACTGACTATTATTTCACAGTTTTTGATAACCGTTGACCGTTAATGGTTAATTGTTGACAGCGATTCGCGTAGCGATCCCTGCGGGAATCGCATTTTTCAGCCTAGTGCATTACGCAATAAAGCTGATTTATTCAATAAGTGGGGCGGCGGTTACGGAGACAACCGAACCATAAGGGACGGGTAACACGAAAAATTATCTATACACAGTAACTTTACAGTTTGTTACAATGAGAATAACG
>NZ_LIUQ01000110.1 GCF_001276715.1 Planktothricoides sp. SR001
AGCAAGCGCAGCTAGGAGCGGAGTGCCGCGAAAGTGGCACGCTCCGTTCTGAATGGGAGGTGGGAGTTGTGAAGCTCCCATCGACCCCTACCAGTTAGGCAGACAAATAACGAATAACGAATAACGAATAACTATTTCGATCGCCTATTCTTAGACTGGGGCGGTAAGAAATCAGTATAAGGTTGGTAGAAGCTGTAAGGAGGCGAAAAGTGACTCGGATCAAATGCCTGCGAACGATAGGGATAACGGCGAGGATGCTGTATGAGCATGGCGATCGCGCCAACAACCATAATGCTACCGCCAACCACCAAAACCAGAACCACACCGGCGATCGCCCACAAAAGGTTAGTTTGGAACATCGCCGCTTGTTCATAGCGATCTAATCGGGGGTTTCTTTGGTCTAATCTCAAACTCTCGATCGCCCGTTGTTGTTCTTGCAACTGCATCGTCAGTCGTTCGGTTTGAATTTTTTGTTGCTCCAAGCTGCTTCTAAGTTGCTCAATCAACTGACGTTGTTGTTCCAGACTCTTTTTTAACTCGTCGGTACTGGCTTGTTGTAGCACCAATTGACTATTCCACTGATCAAAATTATTTGGCGATCCCGGTGGGGTCGGTACTGGGAGAAGGGACAATGACTCCCCCCCCTCTGGTGGAGAACCCAAATTGGCACCTAACCCCGCCAAAGACCCAAAGCCAAAATTGAAACATCCTTTAAAAAACAAGAGAGCTAAAACCCCTGTAACGGCACAGCCCCCTAAAAATGCCGTAGTATTTTTCATGGATCCCCTTTCTTTGGTACTACGGCGAAATCACAAGCCATGAACATTGGATATCTGGACTTGCAACGCCCTTGCTTGAACATACTAACCGAAACCAAGAAGATCAATAAGAATCCCTACCCACAAATCCCTATTTATTCAAAATTTTGACAAAAATATTCACAAGGGAGACATTTTTCCCAATTTTCTGCTATAATCAAATTTAACTGCGGACATGGCGGAATTGGTAGACGCGCTAGATTTAGGTTCTAGTTCAGCAATGAGTGAAGGTTCAAGTCCTTTTGTCCGCATCTTTAGGTTGAGGCCATTGAGCGTTGACCAAAAAATAATCTACCCGACTTGAATGCGTTAGCCAAAAAATAGGTTACAATAGTAAGTCTCTGTCTAACGACAGTATGTTAATTATTCATTCCCAACACGCCAATGGCTGTCCCAAAGAAGAAAACCTCCAAAACCAAACGCGATCAACGTAAAGCCCACTGGAAGAGAAAAGCCGCTATCCAAGCTGAAAAAGCACTGTCTATTGGTAAATCTATTTTAACTGGACAGGCCAAGGGCTTTGTTTATCCTCCAAGTGAAAAACAAAACGAAGAAGACGAAGAATAAATCCCAGTTATTATTGGGTTTGGTAAAACAGGGCTTCCCAATGCCCTGTTTTTTTACTTTTTAGCCGTGGGCTTTAGCCGTGGGCAAAATCAGCATGGCATCCCCAAAGGAATAAAAGCGATACTGGTGTGCGATCGCTTCTTGATATAAGTCCAACAAACGCTGGCGTCCCACCAAAGCGCTAACCAGCATCAATAGACTCGATTTAGGTAGATGAAAATTCGTAATCAAGCCATCCACCACCTGCCACTGATAACCCGGATAAATAAATAAATCGGTCTTACCACACAAAGGTTGTAACTCGCCTCCTGCGGCTGCCCCTTCCAGCGATCGCACCGCTGTCGTCCCCACCGCAATAACTCGTCCCCCTTGGGCCTTAGTTTCCCGGATTTTGGCCACCGTTGACTCTGGCACCAGCGCCCACTCTGAATGCATCTCGTGTTGCGTCACATTCTCCACTTCCACCGGGCGAAACGTCCCCACGCCCACATTTAAAGTCACAAAAGCTCGTTGGATCCTCCGTTGCTCTAAGCGGGTGAGTAACTCTTCCGTAAAATGAAGTCCAGCGGTAGGGGCTGCCACAGAACCGGGTTTTTCCGCATAAACCGTTTGATATTGGGAGGGTAAAGCCGAAGATTTGGTGATGTAGGGAGGCAAGGGTACATGACCATAAACTTGCAAAACTTGCGCCAAAGTAGCGCCGGTTGGTAGAAATAACTCAATAAATCGACCCCCGGTTGACTCCTCCGTTGCTAAGACCTTGGCCGTAAACGGAGCCGGAATTGCTCCATTTTGTAAAGCTTCAGATTGTAAAGCTTCAGATGCTGGCTCAAATTCGATCTGGGCGCCTGGTTTTAATCGTCTCCCGGGTTTAACCAATGCTAACCAAATATTCGCCTGGGATTCTTCGAGCAACAAGACTTCAACTGGGGCGCCCGTAGATTTACGACCGTATAGACGCGCTTGAATCACACGAGTATTATTTAAAATCAGCAAATCCCCCGGTTGGAGCAATTCTGGTAACTCGCGGAAAATATGATGACTGTGTTCTGTGGGACTTTTCACCACCAGTAAGCGAGACGCATCTCTGGGCACCACTGGATTCTGGGCAATTCTTTCCTCTGGTAGTTTATAGTCATAAGCCGTTAACATAAGGTCAAAATTTTGACTCTCACTCATTCTTTGCCCTCCAAAGCGATTTATTTTTAAAACAGATCAGTCCACGGGATAAAAAATAACAGGTAGAAAAATTTGGGTAAATCCCCCCATAAGATATTAGGGATAATCCCGATGCTGATGGGGACAAAAAATTAAGAAAATATTAATTGTAGCGTTGTCTTTGCCATAAGCGATCGGATATGGAATACATTTATTTTTTCCCCAATGGCAGTCTCTCCATTCGAGTGGTTGAATATCTCCGCAATGCCATACACCTGCCCGTTGTCTTTGTGACGGTGATTCATCTAATTGACGGTTGGATTGTGCGGATTAAAATGAATCCTTGCCTGGATCCGCAGCAAGAAGGGGACTTTCTGGCGGTAATGAACGAGTTGGGATTTCCTTATCAACCAGGGATTCGGCTGCAAATGGCCCTCTGGAGTTTGGAAACTGGACAGTCAGCGATTGATGTGATGCGTCGGTATCAGGTGGTGATTGTGTCTCATGGAGGTGCGGATGTTCACGAAATCGAGCAATTTCGCGCACAATTTGTCAAAGGTTTGGGATATTGCCCAGAAACCTTGGCTTAATTAGTGTTAATTAGTGTTAATTCGTGTTGGCTTCTGAATTAACTAGCTGATTTCCGCATCGAAAGCCCCAGCAATATACTGGTACAAGGTTAGTTGATATTCGCCCAGGGAATTTTCGATGGAAACAGGTTGTCCCAAAATAATCGGGGATGAAAATTCAGTTGTAAATGTGGTTTGCGGGGCAGAAGATCGCCGCTGATACTTCTGATAACTAACTAAAGCCACATCAAATTGGCAAGGACAATTACTCAACTCTGGGCGATCGCCCAAAAATATCTCAGCAGTTTGTAAAAGTTTGGCTTGCTTTTGCGGGGGAATACTCAACAGTCCTCCGGCATCCAAGCTTCGATGTTTGCGTGTTTTCACTTCCACAAATGCGATCCGCTGGTAAGGATGCTCAGGTAATTGCTCCCCAGGGATTTCGCCTGCAATAATATCAATTTCCCCCCACCGACAACGCCAACGCCTCGCGATAATTTCCCAGCCATGATCCTGTAACCATAGGGCGACTAAATTTTCTCCCAACAATCCGATAGTCGATTTTTCCTGGGATTTTTGCTGGTGAGAATCCGGTGATGGTAGTGGCATTTTCGGTGAATTAAATCTTAAAGAGGCGATCGCTGGTAGGATCACCATAGAACCAATCATAGCGGCGATTCACGCACACCGTAGGGGCAAAGCATTCGCGCTGAAACTTTATTAGAGAATCGTCAAGACTCTTACGCGAATGCTTCGCCCCCACGATCCTGAACCTGGTTCACACTGCCGAAATCGATTGTAGATATTATTTCCCCATCAAACTTGTCATACCATGAGTCACCAGGAAGATATTGCGGAAAAGTTTATTACCTTAGTATGTGCTGCGGTATTGTTCATCACTACTGTAGGCGCCCTGACTACCCTCAACTTTGCCATTGCTGCACCCGCTTGGGCCAATGACTACAACCAAGAACAACTGGTTGGGGCTGATTTCTCCGGCAAAGATTTAAAAGACTCTTCCTTTACCAGAGCAAATCTGCGGATTGCCAATTTCAGTAACGCCGATTTGCGCGGGGTCAGCTTTTTTTCCGCCAACTTGGAAGATGCGAACTTGGAAGGCGCTAATCTAAGCCAAGCCACCTTAGATAAAGCTCGATTCATGGGCGCCAATTTAACTAATGCGATTTTAGAAGGCGCTTATGCCTTTAATACTGGCTTTAGAGGCGCGATCATCGATGGTGCAGATTTTACGGATGTATTTATGCGCGATGATGCCCATGAAGTGCTCTGTGGTTTGGCGAAAGGCACCAACCCCGTGACGGGTCGCAATACTCGCGATACTCTATTTTGTGATTAAGGTTATCGGTTATTTACGGATTTGCGGGTGAATGCCATTCGCCCCTACATTTAAAGAGGTGGCGGGGCAAAAGCCCCCCACCTCTTCTGATTTGCTAGATCCTAGATTTATATTGTAGGGTGGGCAAATGTCCACCATCATATAAGGTAGGGTGGGGTGAATATTTTTGCCCACCTTACGAATGTTAGGGGCTATATTTTGTCAGTGCGAGATTAACTGAAAGTTTCGGGATCGACCCCTAACTCTCGCAACTTCTGGGCGAGTAGGGCGGCTTTTTGCTCCGCTTGTTCGGCCCGAAGGCGTTCGGTTTCGGCAATTTGCCGTTCCGCTTCCGCCCGAAGGCGTTCGGTTTCGGCGCGTTGGCGTTCGGTTTCGGCGCGTTCCGCCCCAGTGGGAATCAGATTTCCGTCGTGATTCGCTGACGCGATAGCTGCGCTTCACGCACCACCGTAACCAGGTGAATTGTTTGCCTTCAAATTCTCCCTCCCAAAGGGTCAAACCCAGTCCCACGGTTGCCAACCAGTTGTCAGTCTTCGGTTCGTAGGTGGTGCCGCGTAATTCATAAATCCGCAGCAAGTCTTCCCCTAATTGGTAGGCTGGGTCATATACCACATAGTAGCTGACCCGCATTCGTTGATAGGCTTTTAACTTGCGTTCTAGTTCTTCTCCTTCCCGGTTAGAAACAATCTCGATCGCCACTTCTGGAGGTTTGCCAAACTCCCACATAAAATAGCTACGATGTTTCTTTTCCAGCCAATTCTCGGCCACTTCTACATCTAAACTGAGAAAGACATCTGGGACGATCGCCGGTTCTCTCGCGATCGCAAAAATGCCCACATTCGCCCCGGCTAAAAAAGGAAATCCTTCCAAGAAGCATAAAGCACTTCCGTTAACAAGCGCTGAAGTTTTTCTGAAAAAAAATTATCCACCGGCGTATCGTCTTCAGTAATTATATGATTGACGGAGGGTTCAAAACACAACTCCGGACTTAAAATTTCGGACATGGTTCAACACTCTCTTTGCATTAGGGGTCGATGGGGGAAT
>NZ_LIUQ01000005.1:0-156207 GCF_001276715.1 Planktothricoides sp. SR001
ATCAACAAACAACAATCAACCAACAACAATTACTCTAATTCCCGAATTCTTGCTAAAGCATCTTGATAATCTTCTTGTTTGCCCTGTTGCCGATACAATTCAGCAGCTTGACGAAAACTCTCCAGGGCTTGACGTTTATTTCCCTGTTGGCTATAAATAACACCTCGATTATAGTAAGCATTGGCATCTTCAGGATTAATCCTAATCGCTTGGTTATAATCCGCGATCGCCGAGTCTAATTTTCCTTGGTTGGCGTAGGCAACACCTCGGTTGTTGTAAGCTTCGGCATATTCAGGATTAATCTTAATCGCTTGGTTATAATCCGCGATCGCAGAGTCTAATTTTCCTTGGTCGGCGTAGGCAGCACCTCGGTTGTTGTAAGCATCGGCATCTTCAGGATTAATTCTAATCGCTTGGTTATAATCCGCGATCGCAGAGTCTAATTTTCCTTGGTCGGCGTAGGCAACACCTCGGTTGAGGTAAGCTGAGGCTAATTCAGGATTAATCTTAATTGCTTGGTTATAATCCGCGATCGCAGAGTCTAATTTTCCTTGTTTGTAGTAGGCAAGACCTCGACCGACGTAAGCATCGGCATATTCAGGATTAATCTTAATCGCTTGGTTATAATCCGCGATCGCCTGGTCTAACTTTCCTTGGTCGGAGTAGGCAGCACCTCGACCGACGTAAGCATTGGCATATTCAGGATTAATCTTAATCGCTTGGTTAAAATCCGCGATCGCCTGGTCTAATTTTCCTTGGTTGTAGTAGGCAAGACCTCGGTTGAGGTAAGCAAAAGGGTGAGGTTTGATTTCAATTGCCTGGGTATAAGCGGCAATAGCCTCCTCATACCGCTTTAAATTCCACAAATACAGACCTTTATCCCAATAAAGTACCGCATTCGGGCTTCCCTGCTGGGTACTAATAGCAATAGCCCGGTCTATGGCGGTGACAGCTTCGGAGAATTTCTTTAAAAATGACAATACTCTAGCTTTTTGCTGCCATGCGGGATAAAAGTCGGCTCGATGTTTAATCGCCTGCTCAAAAGAAGCAATAGCCTCTGGATACTTCCTTAAATCTCTCAAAGCCAAACCGCGAGCATACCAAGCTTGGTAAAAATCTGGTTTTCGCTGCACTGCTTGGTCAAAAGCCTGCACTGCCCGTTCATATTCAAATATCCGCCAGAGTTGATTGCCATAATTTACCCAGTCTCCCTCGTCCGCATCTCCCGAAGGCACCGTCGTCGCAAACAAATTCTGCCGGACTTCAGCATCTTCCGGCTGACTCAGCACTGCTACTGGGGTAGTTTCTACCTGCAACCACTTCTCCTGCATTCCCAAACCCTTCGCCAACCCCACAAAGGTACTCACCGGCACGCCGAAACTATAACCCAGCAGCACCTCCGCCAACGCATCTCCATCCGCAGCCGCATGAAAGCCAGTCACTCGTCCTTGACTATCCAACACCGGCCCGCCACTCATTCCTTTATAAGTAATATTGGTATAGACCAACTCATACCCTTGATTCTCTGGATTTGCCTGACTTTGGGCTAAAGACTCGTCATATCTTTCTAATACCGCCCCCATGTCCTTACTCCAAGTAATTCCCCCAGTCAATAACCGGCGATTTTCTTGATTAGCAGGCCATCCCGACACAAACACCCAACGCCGTTCTTCTGTGGGTATGCGATAATTTGCCAGAGTTGCCACCGTATATGCTTGGGGACTGGTAAACTGCACCACTGCCAAGTCCATTGCTTCGCGAGTCTTCACCTCTGTCACCGGATACCGCACCCCGTCCGGTGTCACCACTTGGTAGCTACCTGGTCCACTTACTACATGGGCTGCCGTTGCCACATAATAAGTATTCCCATCTCTAGCCACAATAACTCCCGACCCCGGACCCTTTGCCCCTTCAATTCGCACCGTAATCTTAGCGGCAATAGCATCTACCCTTGCCACCACCCCAGTAAAAGCCCTCTGTTCTGGGGCAACCACGGGGGGATTCTCTTCCGGGGCAGGCACGGGGGCACTGCCCCTACCGCCACTCCCCTGCCCCTCTGCCCCTCCGCTCCCCTGCTCCCCTGCTCCCCTGCTCCCCTGCTCCCCTGCCAGTCCCAAAGCCAACTGCACCGGAATGGCCCAACTTAACCGCCGCATTTCCTCTCGTTGAGCGGCATTAGGTTGCGACCCATCCATAAATGTATAAGCATCGTCCAAAATCGGATAAGCACTCAAACCATTAATCCCAACTACCTCACCCTGTTGGTTTAGCAACGGCCCGCCACTCATACCGGGAATCACCTCATTGCTATATCCCAACTGATAGCCATCAATCAAAGCGCGAGCCGAAAACAGAGACAACTGTCCCTGTGTCACCAAAAAATTCCCCGTCTCTTCAGGAAAACCCGCAGCCCACACCGGCTGTCCCACGGATATATTAGTATTAGCTAACCTAGCCACGGCATAACTCTTGCTACTGCGAAACTGCAACAAAGCCGCATCCAAGCCAACCACACTAGACACCAAAGCCTCTTGCGCTTCATAAACCTCACCGTCGGGGGTTTCCACTCGATACGGCGCCCCCGCAGTCAGCACATGGGCATTAGTCAACACCGTATAAACCCCGTTTTCCTGGGCAATTAAAACCCCCGACCCTCGATTATCCTTAACCAAAACCCGCACCGTAATTGCCCTAGCTGCTTGATAAACCGGGTGATTGGAATTAGTCAAAGGCGCTATTTTGTTAGTAGTTCTATCAGTGACTTGGGCTACCACTGGCTGAGGGGAACTCAACCCCATACCACCGGGCAGAATTAACAAGCCAGCAATAGAAGCGAGGATAGGAAAAAATTTCATAACATTCGTTGTTGGTGGTTGGTTGTTGGTGGTTGGTTGGTTGTTGGTTGTCTTCCTTTGTGTCCCTTCGTGCCTTTGTGGTAAAAATATCTTTTAAACCACAAAGACACAAAGGAACACGAAGGAAATAACAACAGAAACCCCTTTGTGTCCCTTCGTGTCTTTGTGGTAAAAATATCTCTGACCAGAATTACTCCACAGGGGCAGTCCGCAAAAACCGCTCAATATCCACTTGGATATAAACTTGGTCTTCTTGCCCACTTTGGCGAAGCGTTGCCCCAGCGCGACCTTTGAGAACATCGTTAAGCTGACGCAATACCGCCATAGCGTTATCTTCAGGCCGTAAAGTCAGTAACAAATCTTGACAACTCCCTCCTTCTTGTCTGGCAGTGCAAATCGCCCGTTGGCCATTCACCGTGCCATTGGTCAGATAGCGAATACTGCCATTTTCATAAGCCGTCTGAAATCGCGGCGATACCTCTTGACAACGCCGTTCTGGAGTCCATGCGCCATTCCCCAGAGTAGAAGTCCAACGAACAACGGCAATTTTGCCCCGTTCAGTCCAAGCGTAGGTGGTCGGAATTTTTTGATTTGTCGCTTGGTCAAAAGCCTCGCGGCAAATAAACTGTGTTTCGTTAGAACCACTTTGACCCATAGCCGCGCTGCTAGTAACTACCAAAGTGGCAGCCGCAGCGATCGTTGCAGCGAATAGTTTAATCTTCATGGCTATTTTTTTGTGATAAGTATTTTTCTTATTATATATCGATTTTTTGTTGGTTGTTGGTTGTTGATTGTTGGTGGTTGGTTGTTGATTGTTGGTTGTTGGTGGGAACCCAGAAACCGGGTTTCTTTGGTGAATCAAACAGTTAACGGTGGCAAGCAAGCCAGAAACCCGGTTTCTCAGCCCCCACAGCCAACCCAGAAACAACCCAGAAACCGGGTTTCTGTGGTGGATATGTAGGGGCGAATGGCCATTCGCCCCTACTGTTTATTGCGAATAAGAAACCCGGTTTCTGGGGGTTTGGGGGTTGCCTGTGGGGGTAGAGAAACCGGGTTTCTGTGGTGAATATGTAGGGGCGAATGGCCATTCGCCCCTACTGTTTATTGCGAGAAAGAAACCCGGTTTCTTAATCCCAACAACATGCATAATCCCTACCCATCAACAAACAACAAACAACCATCAACAAACAACAAACAACCATCAACAAACAACAAGCAACAATTAGTCAAGAATTCAAGATATTGTTAAGATTTACTACAATTTTATTGATAATTTTCGCAAAAAGCTTGACGAATTTATGGGGGTTGTGTTAAATTAAAAATAGCAAAGTTCGGGGGGATAGTGTGCCTATACGCCAAAAAAACGGCCAAAACCCCGATTATACGGTAATTAAAGCTCTTTTTTGCCCTAATTCTCAGCCTAATGTTTGACAAATTTTAGGCTAAGGCTGGATTGCCTTTTTTTGCACCCCTTGACAAATTTGCTGATTTATGCTTTGGGGTATTTGCATTACAAAGACATATTTGAACCACAAAGACACAAAGGAACACAAAGGAAAGAGAATTGTTGGTTGTTGGTTGTTGGTTGTTGGTTGTTCGTTGTTCGTTGCCCGATTCCCTGGTTCCCAGGGAGACCCTGGGAACCCCAGTAAGCGAGGCAGAGCCTCGTGTGTGTGTCAATCATCAACAAGTAACAGGAGGCAGTAGGGGCGAATGGCCATTCGCCCCTACGAAAGCATTCCCAGGCAGAGCCTGGGAACGAGAGGACTCTGCTCCCCTGCTCCCCTGCTCCTCTGCCCCTCTGCCCCCCTGCCCTTTCTTACTGAGCCGTAGCCCTGATGGTATAACTGCCGCTTTCCCCCGGTTCAAAGGCATTGGCAATTACGGTGTAAGCCCCACTTTCGGGCAAGGTGATGGTAATTCGAGCATTAAAATTACTGGCAGAAATATCATCATTTTGTTCCAATTTACTGCCGTCCGGTTTGAGTAAGAATAAGGTGGAGTCAATTTCTTGACTATTCATTTCTATGGTTACTCGTTGACCGGCTTTGCCCTCAAATCCATAGACTTTATAGTAGCTATTGTCCGGTAAGGTGTTGTCCCCCTGCCCTAAGCGTCCGCTAATCGCTTGCCCGTTCAAAGGTAAGCCTTGAGTTTGATTGTTGGGTCGCGGTTCTTGTCTCTGGCTAGAACGAGGAGCATTGCCTTGATTTAAGGCAACTAAAAACGGCTGGAGTCGGTCGATCGCGATCGCAAAACTAATCCCAATATTGCCCTGACTCCGCCCAATTACACCCTGGTCATTCCTGACTTCTGGAGTAATAATAGAAGTATTCACCCCAATTACTTGCCCTTGAGAATTCAACAATGGCCCCCCAGAATTTCCCGGATTAATGGCAGCATCATGTTGAATTAATCCCCGTCGAGCATCATATCGACTGACTACCCCAGCGGTAAAACTATTGCGATATTCTGCACCGAAAGGAGTACCGATCGCATAAACGGACTGTCCGACGGTAATCGATCCAGAACTAGCTAAAGGCAAGGTCGGTAAATTACTAGCCCCGCGAATTTTCACCGCTGCCAAATCCAAACCATTAGCAGCAAATCCCACAATATCCCCTTGCACTTTTTGTTCATTAGCCAAAACAATTGTCACTGGGGAGGTAGCATTTTGCACCACATGAGCATTGGTAATAATTAACCCATCGCTGCTCACAATAAAACCGCTACCGGAACCGCGATTAGTTTGAATCATTACTACAGCGGGACTCGCTTGTTCATAGATTCTAATTCGTTCTTGTTCGGCGCTATTTTGGGCTAGATTTTGTGCTATAATATCCGTTGGCAAATGATTGGCTTTTGCTACATTTTTATCCGCATTAATAACGGTAAAAGTTAACCCGAAATAGGGTAAAGTTGCTATTATTAATAGACTAATTTTGTGCCACATAATTTTAGTGATTGGTAATTGCCGTAGGGACACGGGCGTTACGCCCATGTCCCTACGATTATGATTACAATTATGCCAATGCAATTAATCCCTGACACAGCGATCGAGCAAGTTTTCGATTAAGTCCAGCATATAAGCTTGATCCCAGTTTTGCCAAAGATGGGCTGCGATCGCACAAGAACCTGCTGCCACCCCTTCCTTAACAAATCCCCGTTCATAAGCTTGCAATTGGGGATAACGAGACTGGGCAAAACTCAAAGTAGTCGCCAATAACGGCACATTGCCCACCAACGAAGCCAAGCCGACCGTATCTCCTGTGGGGTCTTCGGCGACCCACCGGGTCGTCCCCACCACAATATTTTCTGGTCGCCAAGACAGATGATAAGTATGCGCGATCGCCTCAGCCAAGGCATAAACCGCCAGCATTTGCGTCCCCCCGGCCAACATCACTCCCCCATAACGACTAGCCGCGATCGCCATTCCTGCCACAGCCACTTGCATGGGATCGCCCACTGCGGCCACCACCCGCAATGGATCGGCTGCACCCCTGCCCAAAAAAATTCGCTTAGATTCGCTTAGACCTGACCGTTGCCAACCTTGCTCAACAACTTGTAACTTCTGACCATGATTGCAACGGGGATGACTACTATTCACCTTACCCGCAGCAGCAAAGCCCAATCCCAGCAACACCGCCAAAGCCGTAGTAGTACCGCCAACCACGCATTCGCCCAAAATCACATAGTGATGGCCTTCTGCACCTATAGAATCACTCAGTTGCTTGCCCCACTTCAGACCCTGACTCAATAAATGATTCACCGTAGCCAAAGACAAAGCGTTGCCGGTGGTCACACAAGCGGCAGGAGTCCCACCGAGGTCAATATGCGGCACTGGTGGGGCTAATGGTAAACCGGCATTAAAAATATAAACAGGCATTTGCGTGGCTGCCACCACAGCGCGAGAAATCACCACGGGAGAGGCCCCGGCATCTAGGGGTGGCAAGGGATACTTAGGATTAGCCTGTGACCCGTGATATAAAAACTCCGCATCAGCGATCGCGGTAAAGCGGCGATCGGCGGGAGTTGCCCCTGCAGCGGAAATTCCGGGCTGCAACCCCGTCTCCGTAAAGCCCAACACGCAAGCCAAAACCGGGGGACAATGACGATAAACCTCCAACCATTTTTTGGCTTTTTTTCTCTCGGTATAAATTCTAATCATCAGTTCATTTGGTTTATTTATCTAAATATCGGAACACAATTAATGGCACTTTTCGTTTCCCGATGTAAATTCTCGGATTCCCGCATATAGGGAGGAAAGAGAAGGGAGGAAAGAGAAGGGAGGAAAGAGAAGGGAGGAAAGAGAAGGGAGAATATAATTCCCTCTTCCCTCTTCCCTCTTCCCTCTTCCCTCTTCCCTCTTCCCTCTTCCCTCTTCCCTCTTCCCTCTTTTCTCTTTTCTCTTTTCTCTTCCCTCTTCCCTCTTCCCTCTTCCCTCTTCCCTCTTCCCTCTTCCCTCTTCCCTCTTCCCTCTTTTCTCTTTTATCGCCTATTCTTCATCCAGCAAAACTTGCACCCAATTTGGTGGAGGAGGAATTGGATTGCCCAACTTTTCCAATAGCAACGATGCCGTTAAATGAACCGCAAACAGATAAATCAAATTATTCAGAATCACCATAAACACCGCCAAAGCTTGAATAATATATAAACTTGGCTGTGCCAGTAAACCCAAGCGCAGAAAAATCCAATCAACCAATTGGGTCATTTGGGTAGTCAAATACACCCATAAATCTTCACCCAATAATACAGAGAGCAACCAAACCCGAAAAAAGAAGCCAAAAGAACCCACCAAAGTACCCATCCAAATAGAAGCTTCCCAGGTGGCAGCCCGTCGCCACAACCAACCCAGCAAAACCCCTAATAATCCATAAGGCATCACAAATAAAATACTGCGGGTTGGTCCCATCAACACAGAGAGTAACAGTCCAGAAACCAAAGCGGACATCCAGGCCGATCGCTGACCCCAGCGCAAATAAACCAAAGCAATGGGAATGGGGAAAAAGATCCGCAACAGCGGGCCCAAAGGAAAATAGTAATTAATCAGCCAAATTAAACTAGAGGTACTGGCCAAAAAAGCGGTTTCCACCATGCTTAAAGGGGCTTGACCTTTTCGCCGTGACCGAGGGACGGAGTTGCCAGGGTCAATAGAAAGCCCACCAACGCTACCCGGATTAGACTGAGGAGCATTAGTGGGATTAGAGTTAAAGAGATTTTCCCGTTCTGGGGAATTGGCATCACCAGAGGTTGTGCCATCTTCAGGATAATTAATCATGCAAAAAAACAGCCATCAATTAAAGCAGAAAATTAAGTAAAACAAAAAATCAACAGAAATTCGTCAGATCGCCGACCAGACTAATGTATCAAAAATTCCTCAGCGACGGTCAAAACCAACCTAGAAATATGAACCAGACATTTCTATTCCCATATATTCCCAATCCTTGAGACTATGCAGAGAGTTTAGTAGGTTCAATCACCAGAACAGCACATTGGGCATGATGGATCACATAGTTACTGACGCTGCCGATCAAGGCTTCTACCAAGGCACTATGACCTTTTCTGCCAATAATAATCATCGACGCTGACCATTCTTGAGCGGTTTCACAAATAGAGTAACCGGGTTCGCCAATTTTGTATCGATATGAAATATTCAGTTCGTGATTTGTAGCCTGTTCGCACCGATATTTGAGTTTTTCCAGAGTTTCTTGAGTGCTTTGAATCACACGGTCTTGTTGTTGTCGGTAGTTGTAATTAATGTCTTCAATACCTAATCCCATTTCATAAGGAACGGAATTAATTACTTGGACATCATTATGGGGAATACAACGAAATAACATCAATTCAGCTTGATGAATTTTCGCGATTTCTAAGCCTTGTTTTAAGATATATTCGCTGAATTTAGAATCATCGATCGCCAGCACAATTTTTTGAAAAGACATGGGTAAATCTCCTGATGCTTGAAGTTTTTTTGTCAGTTGTAATCAGCAAGTTCAGAGAGAATCCAGTAGAATTTTTAACTAAAATTAACTAGAATTAACTAGGATTAACTAGAATTAACTAGGATTAACTAAAATTAACTAGGATTAACTAGGATTAACTAGAGTTAACTAGAGTTAACTAGAGTTAACTAGAGTTAACTAGAAAAAAATAAAACAACCTCACCCCTGGATCTCTTTAAGCGATGAGCAGGCGGAGGATAACTAAGCATATCTGTTAAAAATTCTTCAGGAATGATTCACACTAATAACTTAACTCAATTACAGCGCCAATAGAGATTTTCGCAGCAAAACTTGACAATTCCTTGGGGCTTCCAGTCAGAAGCCCGGTTCGCTGTAGCTGCTCCTTGAAACCGATGAAATGTCCCACCCGTTCTGGGGGTGGGTGTTTCGGCTGCCGAGCCAGATCGGGAAATAAGGCTGATTGGAAAGAAAATAATTGGCGTGGATTAAACCAGCAAGCGTTCTAAAGCATTTAAATCGGGAATGCAAAGGATGTCGCGATCGCGCTGAATCAAGCCGCGTTTTTCCAGCTTACTCAAAACTCTGGTCACAGTTTCTCGTGCCAGTCCACTCAAACTACTTAACTCCCGGTGAGGTAAATTGGGAATTTCGATCCCGGAATCCGATTGTTGTCCTTGACCATCGGCTAAAAACAATAAAATATCTGCCACTCGTGAGGTACTATCGGACTCTCGCAAGCGCAAGCGACGGTTGACTTGTCGCAATCTTCGTCCCATTAACTGAGCCAAGCGAATTCCGGCCAAAGGTTCCGTATGAATTAATTGGACAAAATCCTGGGCAGGCATATTGCCAATGGTAGTTGGAGCCAAAGTAATCACATCCGTAGAACGGGGTACTTCATCCAATGCCGCCATTTCGCCAAAGAGTTCTCCCGGCCCCAAAATATTCAGGGTTATTTCTTTACCATCTAAATTATAAGTGCGAATTTTCACCCAACCATCTAAAACGAAATACACCGAACCGCCCCAGTCATTTTCCAGCAATATCACCTGGTTGGGGGGATGAGTCCTACTGACAATATGAATGGTTGCTCTTTCGACAATCGGCTCTGGTAAGCCGGTAAAAAAAGGCGTTGCCCGAATTAATTTATCGATCTTGGGATCGATATCTCGCAAACTGCTATATTGATTGTCCATGAAGTCATCCTAAGAGTTAACACACTGGGATAAGTAAATTTGTTTTATAGATAGCAAACCACTCGGCTGGCGAAGTGCCGGAGGCAATCACGGAGGCAGAGATGTCATGGGAGATGTTCATTACTGACTCCTCTGCTCGTCGCCACGGAACAACCATAAGGAGCAATAGTCATCCCCCTGAGAGCAAAAGAGTGGAACATCAAATGGTAATCAAACAGGGATGTTCGATTTTTGCTGACTCTTTCATGGCTGCAATCAAGAACGAAATCACCAATAACGAAATCACAATCAACTACAATGAGCGAGCGATCGCGATTTCTCAAGTACCAAGTTTATGGCAAATTCCTGTCCAATCCTAGAGCCAGTTGAACCCAAGTTTCTGTACCTGAGCGATCGCCGAATTATGCGATCGACCCTGGTTTTCTCCGGGACGCTAACGCGATCGGGCATTCAAGGAGCTAATCGATAATTCGCCAAGGAATCAGAAGATGCTTTTTGCTGCATCTCCCACCGTAATCATAGTAGTCTATAGCTATAGTTAGTCTGTGTATGTTGAATTTCTATACTGCGATCATCAAGATATCCGTACCTGCTATGTACTGGAAACGGCAGATAGATGTGGCACAGAATGATTTATTTTCTCGGGCGGTGGGTTTGGCTTGGTAGGGTTTGCCCTCAACATAGATAATTTTTTAGGACTACCCTTAAATGAATGTGTCAGGGTAGGATAGTGAAGATCAGGGATTTTGGCCTTCACCAGAATCCACCGTTTATCACCCATCTTATAGCCCATCCCAACTAGGCCAAGAGAAAAATCGTGATTTTCTGAATGCTTAGGCTGGGTTCTCTCCATGAACTTTCTAGCAAGAGGTTCTTCCCATGAATTCCGAGCGCGACCAACTCCAAGCACTGATTACCGACATTGATGGAGTCCTAAGAAAAATGAGTTCCCGTATGGCATGGTGGATGTCAGGAGATACTCGACAAATTTTAGAGCGAGTGCGAAATTTTCTGGTCAACTTGGAGCAAAAAAACCAGGTTAATGCCACCTCGTCTCAGGATTCAGCCGCAGCAGGATCCATAGTGGTTCCCGCAGATGCCAACTCTGCGGTGTCTATGACCGGACAAAATCAGGCTACCGCCGCTTGGCAAGCCTTGGCGGGGGAAATGTTTACCCTGCGGACTCAGCTAATGCAGCCAATGGTCGCGGATTTGACGGCGTTGCAAGAGCAAAGGGACAGTCTGCTCAAAGAAATCCAAGAGCTAGAACTGCGCCGACACCATGATTATTCTCTGGCGCAACAACAGGCGAATCAACAAAAAATTATTTCAGAATTTTTGCACGTGCTGATGGGTCGATTACAGGAGAACTTGACCCAATCAGTGACTCAGTTTCTCTCTCATATCGAGTCCCAGGCATTAGCTTATGAGTCGAGAGATCGCGTTGGCAGAGGCACGCTCCCCGGAGATCCTCGCTCATCAATGGGAGAGCGACTTTTGGATCCCCAAGAGCGTCTGGAACACCTGAGAATGCTACAATCGCAGTCCGATCAGTTACTCATTTCTTTGGATAAAAATCTCCGAGTTATTTTTGAGGCCGTGCAAAGAAATGTTCATGCGTATCAAGATTCTTTGTTACAAGAGTTAGAAAAAATGCACCGTTTAGGGCAGCGCAACGAAGTGATTTTGAGCCAATTGGTGTATCAACTTGCTGAACAACTTGGTCAAGAATCTTCCACATCTTCTACATATTTACAACCCTCTCTGAAGTTAACTGAGGAAAAAGAAGCGACAAAATCCCCGGAAGCCGAATCAACAAAAAATCCTCCAGCGTCTCTGCTTTCCCCCAGCAAACCAGAAATTTTCTCGGAACTTATCTCCACTTCTGCGCCAAATAATTTAGGCGATCGGGAAACATATGATTTGCTAGAAGATACTCAAAACAGGGATAGCGATCGCCGCGATATCGACCTGAGTGTTTTTGAGAATTATGATGAGCTTAATTCAGAAGATGATAATATTGATTCAACTGATATTGATTCAGATGATATTAATCTGAATGTTTCTGATAATTCACAGGTCATCGATTCAACAGTTCGAGAGTCTTTGGCATCCCCAGAAGTAGTCCGTTCTCTGCAAAATATCAGCGAAATAATCTCGGAAATAGATTTAGCGGAAGAATTTTCTTCTGAATCATTTGTGAGCAAAGATTTATCAGAATTAACTTCAGAATTAACCTCTGAATTAACTTCAGAATTAACCTCAGACTTGAGCATTCAAGATAGCTATGTCTCATCGCCTCAAGAAAATTTATTAGGCACCGAAGAACCACTGAAGGAAAAGTCAACAACAGAATTGGCAATTGATACCAATATTATACAACAATTAAGTGAGGATTTGCTGAATTTACAAATCCAAGAAGATGAGAAGCTTGACTCAAATTTCGATGCAGCGGATTCAGTAGAATTAACCAGCCCCACTGGGGAAAACTGGGGTTGGGGAGAAGATATTTCCGAACCATCTATGGGCGAAGGCGATCGCATCACATTATCCCCAGAAATAGATTCTCCGGTCACTCCCCCTTCCAAGCAACCACCGACACCAGCCGCAACGACACCAACCGCAGCCCCAGCCGTAGCCCCAGTCAAAATCATCCGCCTCGAAGCTGTATCCCCGGCAACAGCGGCGGAACCAGCGGCGGATCAAGTGGCGGATCAAGTGGCCGATCAAGAGGATATTTTTGCTGACTTCATCAGCGAAGAACCCACTCCTTACCCCAGCCAAGCCGTCACCCTGCCACCCCAAAAAAATATTGAACTAGCAACAGCGGTGGATCAAGCGGCGGATCAAGTGGGCGATCAAGATCAAGTGGCCGATCAAGTGGCCGATCAAGTGGTCGATCAAGAGGATATTTTTGCTGACTTTATCACCGAAGAACCCACTCCCCCTTCCAAGCAACCACCGACACCAGCCGCAACGACACCAACCGCAGCCCCAGCCGTAGCCCCAGTCAAAATCATCCGCCTCGAAGCTGTATCCCCGGCAACAGCGGCGGAACCAGCGGCGGATCAAGTGGCCGATCAAGTGGCCGATCAAGAGGATATTTTTGCTGACTTCATCAGCGAAGAACCCACTCCTTACCCCAGCCAAGCCGTCACCCTGCCACCCCAAAAAAATATTGAACTAGCAACAGCGGTGGATCAAGCGGCGGATCAAGTGGGCGATCAAGATCAAGTGGCCGATCAAGTGGCCGATCAAGTGGTCGATCAAGAGGATATTTTTGCTGACTTTATCACCGAAGAACCCACTCCCACCTCCAAGCAACCACCGACACCAGCCGTAACGACACCAGCCGTAGCCCAAGCCGTAGCCCCAGTCAAAATCATCCGCCTCGAAGCTGTATCCCCGGCAACAGCGGCGGAACCAGCGGCGGATCAAGTGGCGGATCAAGTGGCCGATCAAGAGGATATTTTTGCTGACTTCATCAGCGAAGAACCCACTCCTTACCCCAGCCAAGCCGTCACCCTGCCACCCCAAAAAAATATTGAACTAGCAACAGCGGTGGATCAAGCGGCGGATCAAGTGGCCGATCAAGTGGCGGATCAAGAGGATATTTTTGCTGACTTTATCACCGAAGAACCCACTGCTTTACCTCAACCCACTACTCCACCTCAACCCACTGCTTTACCTCAAAACAAAACACAGCCGATTAAAACGCCGAATGTCAATCGGACAAAACCCCCAGCGGTCATTTCCGGTCAGGCGGTCAAGACGGTTCAAAAGGTTTCCAGTCCTCCAGTTTCTTTACCAGAGTCATCAATTAATGACCTGACCCTCGATGAGGTTTTTACCCAGTTGATCGCCGCTAGTCCAGCGCCGACCACATCCTCCGATTCAGAGGATTGGCTAGAAATCGGCGATGTTAACCCATCACCCTCAGCGATCGCTCCGGCACAACCCGAACCCGTCGATGAGATCAATTCCAGTATTGATAATTTCTTTGCCGGATTGGATCTTTCCACAGAAACTTCACAGAATGAAACATTGAATGATTCTGGGAATCAGGATTTCTCAGATATTGACCGTTGGATCTCGGAGCCAAATTCTGAGCTTAATCTCGAATCAGACGAATCCTCCAAATCAAACCTAGATGACTTTTTTGCCCAATTGAGCGATCTCACTTCGATGACTTCAATTCCTTCTGATGAAGACTTGTTTGGGTAAAACCACCTGGTGGGGACATTTTGTTCCCGAACATTTGACCAGAGGCTAGTCATCCGTATGACTACGGAGTAGCTGAAGATGATTGCGAATTTCCATCATAAATTTTTGTAAAATTCTGCCAATTTGGCAACATTCCCACTGGCAATTGCGGTTTGATCTAGTCAAGTCAAGTCATCCTGGAGACCCTCGCGGTTAGGCGTTGACTTTTGTCTTGCTTTTGTCTCAGTATTTACGCTGATTTATACGGAGATTTTTTGGCCATCTCATTGGTGCCATATGCGAGAATTTGCGGATGGCTAGGATGATATTAAGTTTTTGTACGGATTAAATATTGTTTGGTCTTTCTTGATTAACGGGTTTTAAATCTCCGGCAGAAGAGTCAAAAAAGACAAAGGAAACAAATTTTTGCGATCGGATGGGAAGCCTGAAAATTCTCATAATTCTTCAGATTCCTTATGGATGTCATTAATTATCTAGGTTTCCATAGAAAAAACCGATCTGACCTAGGAGGCATAAACAATCTTGATAATTTTACTTATTTTTTGGTAAAAAAAGAAAAACAAAAACTTACGAATATAACACAAGTAATCAAAAAAAATACTAGCCATCAGACAAGTTCTTAAAAAATTTAAAAAACTTCCGTGGATTTATAAAGATTCAGTAAAATGTCTGCAAAAACAGGGTGAAATCCGAAAAAATACGGATATATTGGCAACAACCAGGAACAAGAATATCTAAAGGATTGGGTTTTAGCCGTGATTACAAGTTCAAAAATACTTACTCCGGTATCTCTAAAGTCATTTCTTTTTGACAAAGGACTTCCGTGCGATCCGGCAATCGGCGAGGTGCATCAGTCAGTGAATAGTCAAATCAAGCGTTTCATCGATATTGTCGGCGCTTTGGTGGGTCTAACTATTACCGCAATTATACTGATACCTTTGGCGATCGCCATCCAAATCGACGATCCAGGCCCGATTCTTTACAGTCAAGTCCGTTGTGGCTATAAAGGTCGCCGTTTCCGAGTGTGGAAATTCCGGTCAATGGTCGTCAATGCTGATAAACTCAAGCATGTAGTAGAAAATCAAGCCAAAGGACTCATCTTTAAAAATACTGATGACCCTAGAATTACCAAGGTGGGTCGTTTTCTGCGTCGCACTAGCTTAGATGAGTTCCCACAGTTCTGGAATGTACTGATGGGTGATATGAGTTTGGTGGGAACTCGTCCCCCGACTCTGGATGAAGTGAGTCAATATCAACCCCATCATTGGCGACGTTTGGATGTGAAACCAGGAATCACTGGTGAGTGGCAAACCCACGGACGTTCTTCGGTAAAAGATTTTGAAGAGGTGGTCAGAATGGATCTGGACTACCAGCACAAATGGTCGGTGTTCTACGATATTGGGCTAATTGTCAAAACTCTAGTGGTGGTTTTAAATAAAGACGGGGCTTACTAAAATCGTCCCTACTTATTCAAGCAAAGATTTATCTCTAAAGATTTATTTCTAAAAATTTCATCGTTGAGAAAAAGTGATAACGTAGGGGCTGTTCTTCGGGCTTGCCCCTTAATTTTTTGTTTTTGTTGTTTTTGATTAATTTCTTTATTTTTGCCAAGTGTCTATTAATCTGCCGAACACCATTTCTTTTTCCCGTCTTTTGGCGGTGCCTTTTTTGCTTTACGGTTTGCACGATCCCACCCCCACGTCTCAATGGATCTGTCTGGGAATTTTTCTGGTGGCTGCCGGGACGGACTGGTTGGATGGTTATTTGGCACGAAAGCTCAACCAAGTCACTGAGTTGGGTAAATTTTTAGATCCGTTGGTGGATAAGTTGTTGGTGTTAGCACCACTGCTGGTATTTATTGAATGGAATGATTTGCCCGCTTGGGGGGTGTTTGTGATTTTGGCGCGGGAGTTGACGATCGCCGGTTGGCGGGTTAACTCCAGTCTCAGCGGCCCGATCGCCGGGGCGAATTTTTGGGGCAAGTTGAAAACGGTTTCTCAAATCGTGGCGATCACCTTATTAATGATTCCCATTGACTCTTGGAATTCTATCGGCGCGATCGCCTTCTGGGTATCCGTCGGACTTACCCTAATTTCCGGTCTGATCTATTTATGGCCACAAAAAAGCCCATCTACTTCATCAGTTAATTGATAATTGATAATTGATAATTATCAATTATCAATTATCAATTAATGCCAACCAACAACCAACAACCAACAACCAACAACAAATATAATTACTTAACGGCTGCCAGAATTTGATCGTCAAGGCTGAAATCTATTTCCGCTTTGTCTTGACCTTTTGCCAGATAATCTGTTTCCAAAGAGTCTCGCAGACCGGAAACTAAATCAAATTCAGGTTGCCAGTTGAGTTCTTGCTTGGCTTTGTGAATGTCGGTAAAAAAGTGCTGCACCCGCATGGGGAAAGCTTTCTGTTTGCCAAAGTCAAATTGTTTTGGATCGTAATGGACAATTTGAATCGAGTCAGGAGATTTTCCTGCCGCCGCCGCACAAGCACGGGCTAGTCCGTCAAAGGTGACACAGCGATCGCCAGAGATGTTATAAATTTGACCGATCGCTTGGGAGTTACCCAGAACTGCTGCCATTGCATTGGCAAGGTCTTGGCAGTGACCGAGTTGGGTGATGTGCATTCCGTTGCCGGGAATAGGGATGGGGCGATCGCGCATAATGCGGTCAAAAAACCAGGCTTCTAGAGGGTTATAGTTTTGCGGGCCGTAAATATAAACTGGGCGAATGGAAGTAAACGGAAGTCCTTGTTTTTCCAGATAACTTTCCGTTTCAAATTTGCCCTTGTGACGACTTTTTGGATCGACCGCATCCCCTTCCACATGGGGCATTTGATCGGATTTAAGATAAACTCCCGCCGAACTGACATAGACAAAATGTTTCACCTTGCCTTGGAAAATTTCTGCTAAGGGTTGGGTATCGCTGAGTTCGCGGCCATTGTTATCAAAAATCGCATCAAAACTTTCATGGGCTAATTTGGTTTTGATCTGTTCTGGGTCGGTGCGATCTCCGTGAATTTGCTGCACCCCTTCCACCGGGGCGGGTTTTTTGCCGCGATTAAATAACACAACTTCATGGCCTTTTTCTACCAAGATTTTTGTTAAATAAACCCCAATAAATCGGGTGCCACCCATAATTAGAATTCGCATAAAACTTTCTCCCAATACTCCAAATAATTAGATGATTTCCGGGTCATTTGCCGATGACTACAAACTTATCATCTTACAGTAATTTTGCAACCAGACCCGATATTTGATGCCTAGGATGTTTCAATGATTTAGTTTGGTTGACGGTTATGGGTGATTCGTGAGTTGTCGTCGCTTTTATGACAAATGCGTAATAAGTAACAAAAAATTAAGATAGAGTAAGTTGTCCAATCACCTTAATCCCTGATTTAGCTAACTTCCTTGCTTGAGAACTGTTTGGTAATATGTGGTTGCCACTAGAGGCAACCCAGTGAAAACTCTTTGGTTCTTGATTTAATTGAGGAGCATCTTGACTCAAAAAATTTTTTAACCAATGAAGCTTATTCAGAACTGACTGAACTTCACTGGTATCCGCAGGATGTACTTCGATAAAATGGGTTTTACCGTCATATCCAATTGCATAGTCCCAGCGGGGTTCGTTGGGATATTTTGATTGAAGTGCCATATCAATATCGACGCGGCCTTCACATTTTTTAGTATCTTCAGGTTTGACTTTACTGCTATTAGAACCTAGAGCTTTTAATCCACTTTTTAAGTAATTTGCTAACAGAGGATTATTCTTGATAGCTTCTGTAAAACTCATGCTTTCTCCTGAATTGCTTGTGACACCACATCAGAGACTTGACTACTAAAGCTGGTCAAGCCACCCCAATTCGCGATCGCCGAGTCATTGGCGAAAGGATCTAACGATGAAATATCTCTCACAAAAACCCCGGTTTTTTCCTGTTGAAAATAGTAAGTAAAAAACTGCTTGTTTTTAACGATATCATCAAATAATATCGTCAACTCTAAAGACTCGTTTACATCAAACAGTTTATAAAAATATTCACTCTGATAATTTTCTTCCTGGAAGCAGCGAATTGCCCAAACTGCTTCCAATAAAATCGGAGAGTGAGTCGAAACGATCACCCGATATCCTCGATGTAGCAGTTCCAAGCACATCATAATTACCGATAAAATTGCTTCGGGATGCAACTCCATTTCTGGTTCTTCTATCACCACCCAATCGATGTTGGATTTTTTCCACGGCGGTGATTTCGGCATCAGCCAGTAAAAGCCCAAAAGTAACGGCATAAATTCTCGTTGTCCAGCCGACCATGCCATGAAAGATAGAGTATTACCTTGCAGATTAAGTAGAATGCGTTTACGCATTCTAATCGTAGTAATTTTTACCTGAGCACCGTGAAAAATACTCCGATCTAAGGCTTCACTCAGATATTGTTTTAATAGACCTTTTTGGGGAAAAATAGGACTGCCTTGATTTCCCCAATCTTTTTGCATCAATAGCCGGAGATGCTCGCTAAAATTTCTCACCACATAAGGATCGCCAATTTCAAAGCTAAGAAACGATCTAGGCCATCCATTGTCCAGGGTGAGTACCCGCTGTGCTGGCATATAAAACAGCTTTTCTTTTGGCTCAATTTTACTTTTTAATAAATCCGCAATATTAATAGATTGTCGATCTAAACAACAATTAGTCTCTCTGCCCCAAATACTACGCATTCCTTCGCCAAAATAAAAGTCAATAAAATTGCCAATATTTTCATGGTTATTTCCGGTATCTGATTCCCATTCATATCCATTTGCTTTGATGTTATTAACAATATATCCACTATCGATCGCTAGTTTTATGGATTGTAATAAAATACTTTTGCCCGTAGCTTGTGGCCCGACCAACAGGGTGAGATACCCAAAGGTGATATCGGCTTTTTTGATTTGGCCTAGATTGGTTATAGAAAATTGCTGCATATTTCTTATGTTTTAAGATTAATTATTTAAATTAATACCAAAAAAAGTAAAAATAAGACTATTGTTATTTTTGACGATCTATTATTCCATTGCTATTGCTAAGGTTATCGCCATAACTGCGTCATATTTTACATAAAAATCATAATTTTTTTGCCTAAAAAATAACTTTAGATATTATTCTAGTATTTTTTTAAGTTTATTGAAATTAAAACTTGAGTTTAATATAGTTTTTTATTATAGCTTTTTTTGAAATAATTTTTGAAAAATTTCTGATTTCGTAATCGATCCCTCCCTGACCCTCTGAACCGCTCCGACCCGATCGCACCTGTGGCTCCTCTCGTTTGATCGATAAAAAAGTTAAAAAATCTGTCAAAACCGCTACAATAAAAAGAACGGGATTCAACATTGGGCCATGAATCAAAAACTTACAGCATCCCCAGTAGCCCGATCGATCGTCGCAGTGGAACCACTGTCTCACGATGGCCGAGAACTAGACTGGGAAGAAGTCAAGGATATCTGGCCAGAATTGCCCCTTCCTTATCGGTTAGTCGATCGCGTCCGGGTCTTGATCGAACGCCGAGAAGCCTTACCCGTCGCGAGAAAAGGCCAAAAACCCAGTTTGGCGATTCCCTTTGCGGATCTGCTGCGCGGAATGGCCGCAATTGCACAGGTAGGATTAGTGGGGGCGATGATATCCAGTATCATTTGGGTTAATGACCGGAAAGAGGCGATCGCCAATCGAATTGCTCATCCCCCACCGTCTAAGACTCGGATCATCTTGTCCAATGATTATGGCAACTACTTTGTTGTTTTTAATCGTCAAGAACGTCCCCACCTCTACTACCGCGTGACCTTGCAAAACCCCCCCAAAGATAAGAAATTATCACTCAGTTGTGATTGGATTGACCCCACAGGTCAAGTCGTACATCAAAACCTCTATCAAACAAAACTGATTAATCATAATGTTTGGATAAGTGCTTGTTCTTACCAATTGGGCGAGAAGGCAAAACCAGGGACTTGGCAGGTGAAAATGTCTTTGGGCGTTCGCCTGCTGACTCAGACTGAATTTATTGTTGAATGAGACAAACCGATTAGCAGATCGACTCCATCATAGCCGAAAAAAATTGATGAATCATCATTATTTTTTGACGGAAATGGCTCTCGTCTGGCTGCTGCAAAAATTTGATAGAATTTGTTTTTTTAGGCAATACCAAGTGATCGTGTATTGCCCATCCGCTAAAAAATAACTCATCAAGGAGTTTTTACCTTTTACTTAACCATAAAAAAAGTTTACCGATTTATTGGTTCAGATTCAGTTTACAGCGCAAATCTGCTGCGAGTAAACCACAGCCCCCTGTAGAGGCGATTCGCGATTCGCCTCTACATAAATATTTTACATAAGTTGTCTGTGGTTTATGAATTTCAAAACCGCTGTAAAATACTCAGTAAATCTGAACCGATCTAAACGCCAAGCACGCCAAATATGGAGGTCATTACAAATGTCATTGGTTCATTTGGATAAGTCGGTTTTGAGTTTTCATCTCAGAGAAATTGTGGAAGATCCACCGGGAAATAATAATTCTGCTGCCTTGTTCGGACTAGGTGCGATCGCCTTTGGCACTGTGGCTTTGCCAGCCATGATTAAATTTGGCCGACCTGTGCTGAAAAACTTAATTAAACCATTTTTAGCTGCTTCACAGTCATCAGATTTTCCCTATTCAAAAATCGAGGCCAAGTTTCCTCCTTCTTGGTCTGAAACTCAAACCGGAGTGCCGCATATTTCCTCAGAGATATCCCCATAGAGGTCGGCATTAACCCAATCATACAAATCTATTGGGTGCAAATTCTTTCTGAGAGATAGAGTCAGAATAAAAAACCTGAGAAACCGGATTTCTTCAAGAAACCCGGTTTGTTTTTATGGCAAATTGGGGTTTTCTCTTCTGAGCAATTAGTCAATAAATCCATTTTGTTGAGATTGAGAGAAATTGTCATTTAAAAAATGCTTGCTGATTTTTATTAATAGGAGTATAATGACAAAATCAAAGGGTAAAATCTTCTCTCTGCAAATCATCGGTCTTTATTCTAGAAAGCCATTTGCCGACTAATGACAATGGCAGAGTCCGATAGCCTACCTAGCGTCCCAGAGTTAATTCGTCTAGCGTCCCGGAGAGAATCATCCAGTTCGTTGCATAATTTAGACGGAGGCTGTCCTCAGTTGTCTAGTTTTGTAATTTAAATTTCGCGCTCTGGGTAGAAAAATTAAGCATTTAGCTGATTAATTTCCTAATAAGACCCATAGTGAAATCAAAATTACCTTCATGGAGACAACCAGCACAGAAACGAGAAATGACCAATGCTATTTACACAAATGGTGCCACCCCTGGGGTCGGTACTAACCAGACTTCTGAAGCCACAACCGATCTCAAAATTAGTGAGTTTTTGGCAGAACATGGGGAAATAGAAATGATTCTCCCAGTTGTGCTGGGATTGATGATTACGAGTCGTTTTCAACTGCGAGGGGCACAAGCGCTGCTGGTGAACTTACTCGTGGCAAGTATTAGCCGCCAGATTTTGTTTAAGCTGAAAAATCCCGAAGCAGATTTGATCGCCGCAACACAACAATTCAGCAGAGAACCCAGCACTCCTACCACTTGGGGCGGCTATGAGGTGATTCATTCGATTCCCGGTCGGGTGCGGCTAAAAATTCCCCAAGACTCGATGAAGGGGACTAAAAAAGATGCTGAATTCGCCAAACGTTTATTACAAGTGCTCAATGATGATGAGTATGTGATTAGTGCGCGGATTAACTACGCTGCCTCTTGTTTGGTGATTAATTACCAAGCGGGGCAACTGGCTGATTGGGAGTTGGGTTTGCGTTTAATGAATTTAATTAAGACCGCTGAAACCGAAGTTCCCGCCTAAATCCCCCTGTAAAATTAGCAAGCCGCCTCAGTTAACTGGGGCGATCTGTAGGAAAAACTGGCCATGACCGATTGTTCTGTACTCCATGTAAGTTCTTTGGTTGGTGGGGTACAAGTGATTCATGCGATTCCGGGACGCATTCGTTTGCGAATGCCTGCTTTATGGAATTCCCAGCCGACGAAAGAACTGACCGATCGCCTCAAAGCCGATCCCCGGATTATCAGCGTGCGGATTAATCAGGCTTGTGCCTCGATCGCCATCCAATATCGCCCGGAAAGTATTGCCGCGATCGCTGCCCCAGATTATTTTTTGCGCTTCTTTGACAACCCATTAATACCGAGAGATTGCTCCGCAAAGCTGCCCGGAACCAATTCTGAACCAGAATGTAACGCCGAATCAGACACCGAAGACGAAGATGAGGGCTGGTCAAGCCTGCGCTTACCGATTCTGGCGACTTTGTTGGCGGTTGCCAGTCAACGCTGGCCCTACCCATTGCTGAAAGTTGCCGCCGCTGGAGTGTTGGGGGCTTGTGTCTTGCCCGTCGTCCAACGAGCCAGCAATAGCGTTTTTGTTGAGCATCGATTGAATATCGACTGCTTAGACTTAATGGCAATTTCCTTAAGTACCATTCAAGGGAAATTAATCACTCCCGCATTGATGATGACCCTTCACGGAATCGGCGATGTCCTGCGGGAACAAACCGCCCGTTCTACGGCGATGCAAACTGCTGACCTGTTGGATACTATTGGTCATTTTGCTTGGGTGGTACGGGAGGATAGAATTGTCAAAATTAAGAGCGACCAGGTACAAGTCGGAGAAATCGTCCAGGTTTACCCAGGGGAACAAATTCCCGTAGATGGCACCGTGCAAGCCGGTGAAGCAACCGTTGACCAACAAAAATTAACCGGGGAATCCATGCCAATTGTGGCGGGAGTGGGGACTTATGTCTATGCTTCTACTTTGGTGCGATCGGGTAAATTAAGGCTGATCGCCGAAAAAGTGGGCAATCAAACCCGGGCGGCAGCATCTCTTGCCCTATTAAGTCAAGCCCCAGTCCATGACACCCGCATGGCGAACTATGCAGAGAAAATCGCCGATCGCCTGATTCTGCCCGTTTTGGTCTTGGGCACAGTGGTCTTGATGACTACCCGCGATCCGGCACGAGTGGCGGCAATTTTTACCCTGGATTTTGTCACCGGAATTCGCGTGTCCATTCCCACCGCTTTCTTAGGGGCATTGAACCATACCACCCGACATGGGATTTTAGTCCGCAGTGGTCGCACCTTGGAACAGTTGGCGGAAGTAGATACGATGGTGTTTGATAAGACCGGAACCCTGACCCAAGGAGATATCCAACTGTCAAACGTGATTTCCGTTGCTGACGGCTTTTCCTCAGACCGAGTGTTAGAGTTGGCAGCAGCAGCAGAACAACGCATTACTCATCCTGTGGCTGAGGCCATTGTCCGGGCTGCCAGCGATCGCGGTCTGACCATCCCCCAACGCCAAGACTGGCATTATGAAGTCGGTAGCGGCGTGCGTACCGAAATCGACGGTCAAACGGTCTTGGTAGGCAACCAGAAACTTTTAGCCGAAGCGGGGATTAATTTGCCAGCCTTAACGGGGATCTCTTGTGCGGGGGTGCAGGGGAGCAGAGGAGCAGAGGAGCCGCCAACGAGCAGAGGTGCAGAGGTGCAGGGGAGCAGAGGTGCAGGGGAGCAGAGGTGCAGAGGTGCAGAGGTGCAGGGGTGCGAGAACCAACCAACAACCACCAACCACCAACCAACAACCACCAACCACCAACCACCAACCAACAACAATCAACAATCAACAATTTATGTTGCCTGTGATGGACAACTGATAGGCCAGATTTCTTATACCGATCCCCTGCGTCCAGAAAGTGCCCCCCTGGTTCGTCGCTTGCGGGACTTGGGCATAGAAGTGCATTTGCTGACCGGCGATTCTCAGATGCGGGCTCAGGCAGTGGGTGAGCAGTTGGGCATTAGTCCCGGTCACGTCCATGCGGAAGCTTTTCCCGAAGAAAAAGCGCGAATTGTGCGAGATTTACACCGGGCAGGCAAAACCGTGGCTTTTGTGGGAGATGGGTTGAATGATTCCGTCGCCTTAGCTTATGCGGATGTCTCGGTGTCCTTCGAGGATGGTTCCCATGTCGCCAGGGAAACCGCTGATGTGGTGCTGATGAATAATGATTTGGAGGCATTGTTAGAGGCGATCGCGATCGCCCAAGATACCCAACGGGTGATTTCCGAAAATACCGTTTTAGTCGTCGGGCCAAACTTACTGGCATTGGGTTTAGCCACTACTGTGGGACTCAATCCCCTCGTCGCCACGATGATTCACAATGGTTCGGCGATCGCTGCTGGTCTGAATAGCCTCCGTCCGTTGATTCAGCATCAGTTAACCGGCTAAATGGCAGAGGGGCAGAGGAGCGGAGGAGCGGGGGAAGAGAGGGTGTAGGGGAAGAAAGTGATGCATTCGTAGGGGCGAATGGCCATTCGCCCGTACAAGTGAAAAGTTATGCATAAATATCACTATTCACTATTCACTATTCACTATTCACTTTTCACTTTTCACTTTTCACTTTCCCCCACACCCCACTCCCCACTCCCCAACCAACAACCAACAACCAACAACTCTCAGGAGAAAAACAATGGAAAACCCCAATCAATATCAAGATCAACTGAATCAACTGAATCAAATACCCCTGGTCAATTCTATGACCAATTTCTACAAAGCCAACCCAACGCGAGCTATTCTGCTGGGTCTTGGGGTGGTGGTGTTGGCACCTACGGTGGTGCCATTGCTCAAACCTATTGCCAAAGCCACCATTAAAACAGGTGTGTCACTTTATCAAAAATCCGTAAGCGCGATCGCGGAAACCGGGGAAGTGATTGGCGATTTAGTCGCCGAAGCCAAAGCCGAGGTACAAGCGGAACAAGAACAAGCGGCTACTATGATCGCGGCAAATTCTACCAATAGAAACTGATCTTTCCCGTCATCACAAAACCCGGTTTCTTCAAAGAAACCGGGTTTTTTCCGGGTTTTTTCCGGGTTTTTTATTTAGCCTTACTCTTTTCCCAACCACTGATAAAATTCGAGACAATCCGGCGCACAGTCGTTACAGTGGCCGCATTTTTGATTCATTTCCAGCTTTTTCACTCGTCCCTTATGGATTAACTTTTGTAACATTCCTCTCAGGGCATTTGCATCTAAGTGAAAATGATTCTCCAAGTCAATCAGGGCAACTTGGTGATGTTCGGCAAGATAGGTTTGAATATCAGTTAAAATCATCAGTTTAAACCTTGTAAATTTGTTCGTAAACTATTGAGGCATGATCAACAATAATTCTATAAACACGATATCAGGAACTTTTTGATCAAAATTTCTTCCTTATTTCTTCCTTTTTGAATCGGATAGCTAGTCCGGGAGTAGTAGGGATTAACGGCTGTTCAACCCTACGAAAATTGTAGAATATCCACTGTCAATCCCAGATTTGCAGAAATACAGCAATTGTCAGAGTTATGAAGTACAAAAAACCCTGTCATTCCCGCGCGGGAATCCAGAAAACCTCTGTACTTCCCGAACGATAATAACCGCTATATTCTTCTAAAATCATTATCCAATATATTAACGATCTAGCATACTAATCAGCATGGATTTTTCCTCCTTAGTCATAATCTTAGTCATTCTTTTATTGGTCGCAACCAGTGTCGCACTTCTATCTCGTTGGATTCGAGTTCCTTATGTCACAGGTTTAGTTGTAGCTGGTTTAGCCATCACCGAAATACTGCCTAGACCCATCGGCTTTAATGATTCCTTAATTTTCAACGTTTTTCTGCCTATTCTGGTCTTTGAAGCGGCAATCAATACAGATATTAGTCGCCTACGCAGTACCATTAAACCGATCGCCATGCTGGCGGGTCCTGGTGTTATTCTATCATCTCTTATCACTGCCTTAATCTTGAAATTAGGCTTAGGATTTAATTGGACTTCTGCACTATTAGCCGGGGTCATCTTAGCCATCACCGATACAGTTTCGATCATCGCCGTATTTAAAGAAATCTCCGTACCCTCTCGACTTTCCACCATTGTACAAGGAGAAAGTTTAATGAATGATGGGGTTGCCCTGGTCTTATTTAGCCTGATTTTGCAAGTACATCAAACAGGTCAATTCACCGTATTAGGGGGTCTGCAACAACTATTTGTGGTCATTGTCGGCGGGACGTTAGTTGGCTTAGGAATTGGTTATTTAAGTACCATTTTATTTGTGAAATCTGACGATCCACTTAGTAGCAGCTTACTCACGATCGCCGTCGCCTTGGGAGCTTTTCAAATTAGTCAATTCTTAGGAGTTTCGGGAGTTGTTGCGGTGCTGGTAGCCGGGTTAATTGTGGGAACCATCGGACTTTCTCAAAGAGTTTCTCCGTCAACTCGTTTAACCTTGTGTAGTTTTTGGGAAACTGTAACTTTTATTATTAATAGCTTTCTATTTCTGCTCATCGGTTTAGAAGTTGACTTAATTACTTTTTTTCAAACACTTCCGGCGATTTTTCTGGCAATTTTTGCCTATCAAGTCGCTCGATTGCTATCGGTTTATCCTCTCTTAGCGATCGTTCGTCTATTCGATCGCCCCATCCCTCTACGCTGGCAACATGTTTTATTTTTAGGCAATATTAAAGGTACGTTGTCAATGGCCATCCCCCTAACTTTACCTGCCAGCTTCGTCGGCAGAGAACAACTAATTGCCTTGATCTTTGGCACCGTGCTACTATCGATATTGGGACAAGGATTGAGCTTGCCTTGGTTCGTCAAAAAATTAAAATTATCCCAGGGTTCACTCCCCTTACAAAATATTGAAGAATGGCAAGCACAACTAATGACCGCCAAAGCTGCTCAAGATGAACTCGATAGTTTACTGAAATCTGGAGTTTTGCCGAAATCGATTTATGAAGAAATGCGTTCCAATTATCAAGTACAGATTGCTAAAGCAGAAAAGTTACTGCGAGACTTTTATAACAACCGATCCGATCTGGATCGGGATGAGATATCGGTGAAAAAGGATCACAAAATAGATGCGATTCGTCGCCGGTTGCTGCTGGCAGAAAAAGGCGCACTGGATGAAGCCAGACGTAAACGAATTCTCTCAGAAGAAATTGTCCAAGAACGCTTAAATAAAATCGATCAAAACTTAATCGAATTAGACGATGATTAAGGCTTTATTTTTTTGGCGATTCTGAACCTTGCATAAAGTCAATAATTGGACGTAAAAGTCCTGGTTTTGTGGCAATTAAGACCGTTGAACCAGACTCTAGCATGGTGCTGCCATTGGGAATCATTAAATCTTCATTGGGGTGTGGTTGATAGCCTATAATCAGAGAACCTTTGGGAAACTTTCCGTCTTGAGCAATTTGGGCCAAAGTCCGACCGGCAACATAGGAATTATCCGCGATCGAGAGTTTTAAAACTTCAATTTGTCCTTGTTCAAAGTGCATCATTGACTCGACTTGGGGATATTCAATGGCATTCACCATTGTGGAAACCGATAAATCTACGGTACTAATGATATGACTAGCCCCAGACAACCGAAGCGGTTGAGCAAAATCAGGATGCCGCAATCGACTGAGAATTTGTGAGACGCCATAATGTTTAGCCAGGGTTACTAGGGCTAAATTCAAGGCATCACTTCTGAGGACAGCAGCTAAAGCATTGGCTTTGCGAATTCCTGCTTCTAATAAAACATCGGTACTAACCGCACTGCCTTCAAAGGCCATCACCCCAATTTGTTCTCGGGCATAGCGGCAAGCATTGGGATCGCTATCAATCATCCCCACTGTATGACCTAATTCTACCAGTTTTTGAGCTAAACTGATCCCAACTAAGCCAGCACCACAAATCAATATGTACATAATTCTTTAGACTGTCTTGTAATTACTTTTAGGAATGGGTAAATTATGAAATTTTCGGTTTATCTGTATTCGGCCATACTTGCCTTATTTTTGATGTCTTGTACATCACTAAGTTTGCCTAAATCACAACCGACAACACCTCAGAGTATAGATGGTTTATCCTCACTGCGATCGCTGGCAGAGGTTGACTTGAGTCAGGCGGTGATGAGTCAAACGATTTATGTTCCTACTTATTCATACATTTATTATGAAAACGATCAAAGAAGCATCAACTTAACCACCACCCTGAGTATTCGTAACACCGATCTAACTCATCCCATTATTATTACTTCAGTTCGTTACTATAATACCAAAGGTGAATTAATTTCGCAATATTTAGCCCAACCAGCACAACTAGACCCCCTCGCTTCGGTGGCATTTGTGATTGATAGAACAAATATTACTGCTGGTTTAGGGGCTAGTTTTATTGTGGAATGGATGGCCAAGAATGTTGTAACCGAACCGATTGTTGAGGCGGTGATGATTGGCACTGATTTCAGTCAAGGAATTTCTTTTGTTAGTCCAGGAAAAGTTATCAAAAGTTATCAAAAACCTAGTCCTTAGAATTAATGTTGTTTGTTGTTTGTTGTTTGTTGTTTGTTGTTTGTTGTTGGGTAGGGATTCTTTGGGTAGGGATTCTTTTGTTGGTTGTTGGGTAGGGATTCTTTTGTTGGAGAATGCGTAGGGTGTGTTAGGCGGCAAAAACCTGATTTTCACCCATATTTTATGAATCAAGCCGCCGTAACGCTTAATTTAATCGAGCATAAAGAAGACCCAAAAAACCAGGTTTATAGAGATGACGCAAGAAACCCGGTTTCTTGAAGAAACCGGGTTTCTACCCCCACCCCAGAAGACCAAAACGGTTAATTATTCTGCGATCGCGATGTTGCGGAGGAACGCGATCGCACATTTTTCATCACCAGAAAAGTACCACCCATTGCGGTTAATAATCCCAAAATCCAAGCGAGAGAAGATATCGGATGTTGGGCAAAAGTTGCCACTTGATAAAATAGCGTAGCCGACCAGTAGGCAAGTCCCGTCGTCCATCCAATCACGAACATCGTCCAACCGAGGTTAGTTTCCCGATAAACTGTGGCCACTGCTGCCACACAAGGACAGTACAACAGGATAAACAGCATATAAGCAAAAGCCGCAGCGGATGTCTGAAAGCGCATCGCCATTTGGCCAAAAGCCCCGCGTCCTAACCCTGATGCAGCATTGGCGGTATTCTCACCACTGGCGTCATCCACCGCCGAAAGTCCCAGAGGGTCGAGTAATGCCCCCGGAATTGTGGCCAAATTTGCGGGAATGGTGGCAAAGGCTTCGCCAATTCTGGATAGAAACCGGGTTTCTTCAAGCAACCCGCTTTCTGAGGTTTGTGAGGTTTGTGAGGTTTGGGCTAACTGACTATACATCGAGTCCAGAGTCCCCACGGTGGCTTCTTTGGCAAATATGCCGGTAAAAATTCCCACGGTCGCGGGCCAGTTATCTTGCTGAATGCCCATCGGCCTTAATATTGGGGTAATAGCTTGAGAAGTCGCTACTAAGACAGATTTGGAATTACTTTGATTGCCAAAAGATCCGTCAGTGCCCACAGAATTTAACAACCCCAAGACCATCACCATTAATAAAATCACTTGACCGGCGCGAATGATAAACCCTTGGAGGCGATCCCACGTCCGCAATAACATACTTTTGACGCTGGGCAGATGATAGGTGGGCAACTCCATGACAAAGGGGGTGGGTTTTCCGGGCAATAAGGTATTTTTCAACACCAGACCCGTGAATACGGCGGCCAAAATGCCAATTAAATAAAGACCAAAGACTACATTCTGTCCGCCAATGGGAAAAAAGGCGGCGGCAAAGATGGCATAAACTGGCAACCGGGCAGTACAGGACATAAACGGGGTCATTACAATGCTCATTAGCCGATCGCGCGGATGTTCCAATGTCCGGGTAGACATCAGCGCGGGGACATTGCAACCAAAGCCGACAATCATGGCGACAAAGGACTTTCCGGGCAGACCAATCATCCGCATCAGTCGATCCATCATAAAAGCAGCCCGCGCCATATAGCCAGAGTCTTCCAAAAACGAAAGACATAAGAACATTAAGCCGATGACAGGGATAAAGGTGGCCACGGTTTGCACCCCACCTCCGGCGCCGTCTGCCAGCAAGACCACTAACCATTCGGGAGTGCCAACGGTTCTCAGGAGATGTCCGAAACCATCCACAAATATGGTTTGGGCTAAGATATCGAAAAAGTCAATAAATACGCTGCTGAGATTGATGCTGATGAGAAACATCAGATACATGATGAAGGCAAAGATGGGAATTCCCAGCCAACGGTTGAGGAGGATGCGATCGATTTTGTCCGATAGCTTGACGCTGACTTCTCCCTCTCTTTCCGCAGCCCCTTGCAGCAATTTATGAATACTGCCATAGCGACTATCCGCCACAATAATATCGATGTCTTCACTTAAGACCTGATGAATTTTTCGGCGGTGCTTGACTACGATGCGATCTAATTCTGGGCTTTGGATTTCCGGGGCGACGCGATCTTCATATTCCAGGAGTTGAACCGCTTTCCAGCGGCGATCGATCGCCGCATCCGGGTTTTTTTCCTGAAGTAAAGCCACCACAGCAGCGATCGCCTCTTCCATCACTGGGGGATAAGCCACATAAGACTTGGGGCGGGGCGGCTGTTGCAACCCTTGAGACATGGCTTCGAGCAACTGGGGCAGTCCTTCCTTGCGGATAGCGCTGATGGGAATTACCGGACAACCTAGGCGATCGGCCAACGCATCCACATCAATTCGCAATCCCTGGTCGCGGGCCAAATCCATCATATTCAAAGCCAGGATAATCGGCACGCCCATTTCCATAACCTGCGTGGTCAGGTAGAGATTGCGCTCTAGGTTAGAGGCATCAATAATATTGACAATTAAATTCGCCTCTGCGGATAGCAGATAATCTCGCGCTACCAACTCATCAAGCCCAGTTTCTCCATCTTCCGCATCCAGAGAATAGACTCCGGGCAGATCAACCAGAGTGATTTTGGTGCCGTTGTAGACATATTCCCCTTCTTTGCGCTCAACGGTGACACCGGGCCAGTTGCCGACCCGTTGGTTTGCCCCGGTTAAGGCATTAAATAAGCAAGTTTTGCCGCAGTTGGGGTTGCCCACGATGCCAATAATCGCAGTCTGCGTCCCCTGTATCGTTGACCGAGTTCGATCGTTTGTGGTTGAGGCAGTCGATCGCTGATTCACTCGCAGACCTCCTCGACCAGTAGGGCTGCCGCTTCCGATTGACGCAAACTCAGGCTAAAACCACGGACGCGAATTTCTACAGGGTCGCCCAGGGGTGCATAGCGGGTAATCGCAAATTCTGTCCCCGGAGTCAGACCCATTGCTAACAATTTGCCTTTATAGCCACGAGTAACTTCTTGGTAGCCTAAAACCCGTCCTTTGGCACCTTGGGTCAAGTCTCCCAAGCAGATATTTTTGATTGACGATGGTTTTTGGTTTTGCAAGTCAGAGGGTTTGACTTGAGTGCGTTCGATTTTCGTGGGTTGGGAATTCATTAAAATTACCTTTGTCACCATAATTTGCTGCGCTTGAGTTGCCCCAAGACCAAGGGAGCGACCGCCTAATGCCACAATCACCGAACCCGTATCCGTCACGCTGACCAACTGAATTTCCTTGCCCAGACATAATCCCATATCCATCAGGTTGTGTTCGGTTTCCGGGGATCCGTTGATTTGCACAATCAATAGGCGATCTCCAGGATGTGCGATCGCGTAGCGTTGCGGATGCAACATCGCCAGAGGAAAAAAGGCCAAACCCTTTTCTATATCTTGGTTTGACTCTTGCTGTAACCGATCCAGGGAAAACGACTCGCTGGAGTTCTCGCAATTCAAATTCTTCAGGGAATCTTTTAACCCATGCGGGGTTTCCCCATAAAACGTAAACCCCCAAGTCTTTTCTGGCTGGTTCTTTGGCGACGGCTGACTCACCGGATTTAGACTGAGCCACTTCCAGAGTCGGTTATTCATAATAATTGTCAATAAACTCATACAAAGATTCCCTCTTCTCTTTTAGTCGTTAGGTATTCAGAACGATCGCAGTCAAAACTTATTCAATTCTAGGTTTTCCAGCTTCGCGGCTAGATGATGCATACATTTAAATTGCTAAATTTTTAGTCACTTACTCATCTCACCCACTCATCAGCAGTTTGTCGCACCGAGGGCGATGATGTTTATTCAGGACAGACTCAGGAAAGGCTGCTGTACTTGCAGTCCAATTCATTCCCCAGATTCATATTGCTGCGTCGCCATTGGTGTGGATTAATTTTAGGGTTTTGGGTTGATTTCATTGTTTGAAGGGGATAGATGGGCGATTCGCTGACACGATAGCTTCGCTTGACGCGCTTTTATTTAATTAAATATCTTGCCGGACTTAATAAAAATTATTTGCAATAGTCAGATCTATTTCTTAGATATAACAGATTCTCACTAGCAGGGCTAGGCTTGTTATAAATGTTTACATTTTGCCAGGGGTCAGGGAAACGGTCGGCTGCAAGTTCTGTCAATGGTCTTGGGTTGATTATTTTTAAACAAGAACTTCCCCACTTGGATTATACCCCTGTGACGACTTAATCTTTATAAAGTTATATACCATATTAAAAGAATATATAGAGCAATTGCGAATATTAGTTTTTCTGGGAGGCTGCCCTTTAATCTATAGAAAATTATTTATACTACTTCAAACAATTGCTTATTTTGTATTCGTGACTCGTGATATATTTTCATCCGCCCCTTCGGGGTGTAGGGTGTAGTGAAGAGTGAATAGTGAATAGTAAATAGTAAATAGTGAATATTGAATAGTGAATATTGATATTTCTTTTAACTTGTAGGGGCGAATGGCCATTCGCCCCTACAACTTTTCAATACATAACTTTTCACTTTCCCCCGCTCCCCCGGTCGGTGAGCGAAGCCTGTCCTGAGCGCAGCCGAAGGGCCGAACCGCCGCTCCCCACACCGATGGCGGCCCCACACCCAGGAGGGGCAGAAAACTGAAAGAAATATTACAGATTGTTGCATTTGCTAAGAAAAATGACGCGCTGAGGACTGAAATCCCCTAATCTTATTGATGACGGTTGTTTATTTATCCAGGTAGACCCTCATCTTCGGCAAAAATCAAGAAGACATTTGTGAGAGTTATCAAGCAGATTACTGAGAAAGTAAGATTACTGGGTTGGCAACTTAAGCTTAGTCATTTCTTGAATTTCTCGACGAAGACTGTAGGCGATCGCCAACAACGGATAATATACGGATAACATACTTGATATAACGGAGAGTCTGACGTGTCACTTCCTTTGCTAGAGTATTCCTACACATCCCAAAATCAGCGGGTTGTGGGATATGAGGTTGCCAGTGAAGAGCAACCCATGATCTATACCACTGAAAATACTCCCAGTTCTACTGAAATGGATGAGTTGATTTGGGCAGCTTATCGCCAAATTTTCAGCGAACACCAAATTTTATCGACTACTCGTCAAAAATTCCTGGAATCTCAGCTAAGAAATTGTCAGATTACAGTGCGCGATTTCATTCGTGGCCTGCTGTTGTCGGATTCTTTCCGTCGGCTGAACTATGAAACCAATAGCAACTATCGCTTTGTCCAAATCTGTGTGCAGCGGGTTTTGGGTCGCGATGTTTACAATGAGCGCGAGAAAATCGCGTGGTCGATCGTGGTAGCCCAAAAAGGCATTCAAGGATTTGTGGATGCTTTGCTGGGTAGCGATGAATACCTGAGTAACTTTGGCTTTGATACGGTGCCTTACCAACGGCGGCGGATTTTGCCACAACGTGCTACTGGTGAAACTCCCTTTAACCTCGATACTCCTCGCTATGGCGAATACCATCGCGGACAACTGGGTTTCCCCCAAATCGTTTGGCAAAACGTGGTGCGTCGGTTTATCCCCCAAGAACAGCAGCCGAAAGCTGGAAATCCCTCCTTGTATCTCGGTATGGCTCGCGAAGTGGCTCCACGGGAAGTCACTACCCCAAGAGTGTCCACCAGCAATATGAATTACTTGGCGTTGGTGCCTCGTAAGTAAGCGATTTTTACGCTAATTATTACCGATCAATCAGGAACGAGGGCTGAGGAATTGGGAGGAATCTCTCAATTTTTGATCCCTGGTTCCTGATTTTTATGTTTGTCGGGTTTTTCTGCTGAATAATTTACCCCTGTAGGGGCGAAGCATTTTGGCCACAATGCTGGGAAAAATGCCCAAATTTTGACCAAAATGCTTCGCCCTTACGGATATTTTTTGATCCCAGGTTTCTGATTTTTATGGTTGTCTGTTGCGGAGGACTTGCAGCAGGGTTTGGAAGGGTTTTGGCAAGGGGGCACAGACTTCGATCGCTTCTCCGGTAATGGGATGTTGCAAGGTGAGTCGCCATGCGTGTAAAGCTTGACCGGGGAGGTTGACGCCAACCGATCGCCCTTTGCCATAGATGGTATCGCCAACAATGGGATGCCCAATATGGGCGCTATGCACCCGGATTTGATGGGTGCGTCCGGTTTCCAGTTGAAAATGGATGAGGGTGTAGTTGCCCAGACGTTCTTGGATTTGCCAGTGGGTGATGGCGACTCGACCACCTTTTTCGACGGGGACGATCGCCTGTTTTTTGCGATCGATGGGATGACGACCAATGGGTAAGTTGATGGTGCCACTTGCTTCGCGGGGGGTGCCGTAGACGACGCCCAAGTATTCCCGACGGGCAGTTTTGGCTTGAATTTGTCCTTGCAGGTGAATATGGGCCTGGTCGGTTTTGGCGATCGCGATCGCGCCAGTAGTTTCTTTGTCCAAACGATGCACAATCCCCGGACGTTGGACTCCCCCAATTCCGGCTAAAGAATCGGGACAATGGGCAAGTAAGGCATTGACTAGGGTGCCTCCGTGATGACCGGGGGCTGGATGCACCACCATGCCTGCTGGTTTATTAATAATTAATAAGTGATCGTCTTCATAAAGAATGTCCAGGGGAATTTCCTCGGACGCTAATTCTAAGGGTTGCGCTGGGGGAATGGTAATGGCTAGGCGATCGCCCGGTTTAAGTTGGCTTTTTTTTAACTGACAGACCTCTCCATTCACCCGCACACCACCGTCTTGAATAATTTTTTGTACGCGGTTCCGGGAGATATCCGGTAGTTGTTCCGATACCCAAATATCCAGGCGATCGCTGGTAGCATCATGGGGCACTTCTAGATAAATTTCTAACTCAGAATTGGTCAAGGTTTTTAACTGTCTCCTTTCAGTATCAGCTATTCTTACAGCGGTTTTTAGATGAATAAACCACATTAACCCCGCCTGGGAATCGTCTTCCCGCCTGTAGGGGTCAACGGCCGTTGACCCCTACAGTCGGTTAAAACCGACTGAAATTACCATAAATACAAGCATGATTAGTCGGTTTTAACCGACTTGCGCTATGAGGCGGGGATTTTAATCCCCGCCGGATCGCGGAGTAAACTAAAATTTTAAATATTTAACTGGAGTTTGATGAAGCCGGGAGGGTAAAATAAAAGGTACTGCCACAGCCTAATTCTGATTCTACCCAAATTTTCCCGCCATGCCGCTCGATAATTTTTTTACAAATAGAAAGACCCAGACCTGTACCGGGATAATTTTTCACCGTTTCTATTCGTTGAAATACTTGAAAAATTCGGTCAAAATTGGCTGGATCGATGCCAATACCATTGTCATGGATAGAAAATATTAATTCACCATTGGAATCCGGTTGGCAGGTTATTTGGATTTGCGGCGGAATGTTGGGGCGGGCAAATTTAATGGCATTTTCAATTAAGTTTTGAAATACTTGTTCCAGTTGCACAGCATTGCCCATAACCTTGGGCAAAATAGTGGACTGACTTTGACTTGACCCTGGGTTAGAACCAATACAAATTACTGCACCAGTTTCGGTGATCGCCCCCTGTAAATTATGTAAAACTTGGGCGATCGCCGCTTGACAGTCAACCATTTCTAATTCTGGTTTAATATTTTCAATTCTGGAATAAGTCAGCAAATATGAAATAAAATCATGCATCTGCTCGCTGGCTTGGGCAATATAGTTGAGATATTTTTTAGTTGTATTATCAAAGCATTCAGATTGGGCTGAAACTAATCCCATAAAACCAATTATGGTTTGTAAAGGCGATTGCAATTCGTGATATAAAAATAATGAAAATTCGGCTAATTCTTCATTAGATTGGCGCAATTGTTGATTCAGATAATTTAGTTGTTTTTGCTGCTGCTTCAGGGTGAGTTGATGTTCAATCCGTAAAAGCACCTCTTGAATGTAAAAAGGCTTAGTGACATAATCATCGCCTCCGACTTTAAATGCCTGAATTTTTTCTGGTAAATCCGTAGACGCCGTCAAGAAAATAATGGGAATATCGGCTGTCTTGGGATTAGATTTGAGTCGCTGACAGACTTCATATCCGGATATTTCTGGCATAATAATATCCAGCAAAATTACATCGGGCATGGCTAATTTTACTTGATTTAAAGCAATTTTCCCACTTAGGGCATTGATCACTTCATAGCCACGATCTTGCAACATTTGGGACAAGAGGCGTAAGCAGCTGGGGATATCGTCAACAATCAAAACTTTTCCTTTGGATTTCGCCGCATCTGATGCTTGGCTGGACGGCGGTTGGTTCGGCGGATTTTGGCGGATCATAAGCGGTTATTTCCTCGGCAATCTAATGAAATATTTAGGGATATTTACCCTAAAATAGCGGCTATTTCTCGCCAAAAAAATAGCGCCATTTTAGCTAATCACCGCCGACCCATGCGGATCCTGATTGCCACGAGGAAGAATTACCCGTGATTGGTCGATTGGAGGGAAAGTTAAATCAAGACTAAGTTATCGCGGTGAATGATGGTTTCTGCACCCACATACCCTAAAATCTCCGGAATTGCTTCTGATTTACAGCCCCGAATTTTTTGGAGTTCAACACTACTATAGTTAACCAGTCCTCTGGCGACTTCTTTTCCTTCTGCTTCACATAGTACCACAGCATCGGATGCTTGAAAATCTCCTTCAATTTGAGTAATTCCAGCGGCTAACAAAGATTTACCGCGATCGCAAATTGCTTTAATTGCCCCGGAATCTAAATACAATTTGCCATTGGGAATTAATCCATAAGCAATCCAGCGTTTGCGAGCATTATTGGTATGCAGTTGGGGGGCAAATTGAGTGCCAATGCTTTCTCCGGCTAAGACTTTGGAGATATTGCCGGGAACCGCAGAGGACATAATCACGGTGCGGACTCCAGCACTGGTGGCAATGCGGGCGGCTTGAATTTTCGTGGCCATACCGCCCGTGCCCCAGTTACTCCCAGCCCCCCCAGTTTCCACTTGTAATTCTTTGAGTTCGTCGAGACTTTGCACCAGGGAGATCGGTTGGGCGTTGGGGTTGCTGCGCGGGTCTGCGGAGTAGAGTTGATCTACATCGGTCAATAAAAATAGCCAATCGGCTTCAACTAAACTGGCGACCATTGCGGAAAGGGTGTCATTGTCGCCAAATTTGAGTTCTTCAACGGCTACGGTGTCATTTTCGTTGACCACGGGAATGACTTCGAGACGCAGCAGTTCTTTGAGGGTATTGGAAGCGTTGAGATAGCGGCGCCGTTGTACCAGGTCGTTACGGGTGAGGAGAATTTGCGCGATCGCCTGTTGTTGCAATGTGAACAAATCATCATAAACTCGCATCAGTCGCCCTTGTCCCACCGCAGCGATCGCTTGTTTGCCGACAATGGTTTTCGGTCTTTCCCGCAGACCCAAGCGGGCACAACCAATGCCCACGGCCCCAGAAGAGACTAAAATCACCCGGTGTCCCTGCCGACGTAAAGCGCTTAAAGTATCGACCAAACTGGCAATGGTAGCGATCGCCAGGTGACCGCTATCCGTAGTCAGACTAGAGGTGCCAATTTTCACTACAATCGTTTGATGCAATCCGTTCAAGCCCTTAAACTCCTTACCTTGCAAATCTTGAAAAAGCTATAACGCCAAAACCCGCTACAAATTAGATTGACAACGTTCCAGATAAACCCGAATCGCCCGATCCTTCGGACATTGGCGTAAACAATCTTGAAATAACTTTTCCGCTTCCTGATAAGCCTTACGATAATACAGCATCAATGCCTCTTCAAATAAACTGGATGTCATCAACTTTTGTTCGCGCAATTCGGGTTCATCACCATCAAACACCTCAAACACAGCTACTTCATGGGACTTGCCTTTAACTTTTAACCGCTCAATAATCCGAATATTATAATTCGTGGCATTAGACAAACGTAAAAAAGTCTGATGGGAAATTAACAACGACACCCCATAGATTTTTGTTAAACCTTCTAAACGAGAAGCTAAATTAACCGCATCACTAATCACCGTACTATCCATGCGGGAATTGCCCCCCACGGTGCCCAACATCAAATCCCCGGTATTGATACCGATGCCAATTTCAATCGGTACATAACCAGCCCTTTCTCGTCCTTGATTATATTCCCAAAGGCGTCTGAGCATAGAAATTGCTGCTTCCACGGAATCATCGGCTCCACCAGGGAACAAGGCCATAATCGCATCGCCAATATATTTATCAATAAACCCGTTATTCTCCACGATCGCGGGTTCCATACTACTTAAATAAGAATTAATAAACTTAAAATTTTCTGCGGGGGTTAAACTTTCCGAAAGGGTGGTAAAAGCCCGAATATCAGAAAATAACACCGACATCTCCTGTTGGACATTATCCCCTAACTGAACATCTACGATACTTTTCTTTTTTAAGAAATGGAGAAACTGACGGGGAACAAAGCGTTCATAAGCTTTATTTAATGCCGCCATCTCCGTATAGTAGCGAGAATTTTCAATAGAAATCGCCGCTTGACTGGAAAGCAAATTTAACATTTCCAGGCGATCGGGAGTAAAAGCCCCTGGCGTCAAATTATTTTCCATATAGATAATGCCATAAAGTTCTCCTTTACTCATCAAAGGCGCACAGAGAATTGACTTGGTCTGATATTTTTGTAGATAAGGATCATTGATAAATTGTCGGTACAGATCCGTAATGGATGAAGACTCTTCTAAGGCAGAAAATTCTTTGCCCAATTGAGTGGCATCACGCAAAACCACATTTTCTTTAGTCCGGGCTACATAGTTAACAATTGCCATTGGTATCTTCGCGGCTTCTGGGTCACTTTCTTCGATAGAAATTGACTGCAACACCTGAATCGTGAGGTCAGGAATGCTGGATTCTTTTAGGGTATCTGTCACCATAGTTCCTGCCGCTTCAATCAGCAGTTTACCTTGACTTTCCAAAATGAGAAAGCCTTTCTGCGCCCCGGCATTTTCCATCAGAATTTTCATTAATTTTTCTAGCAATTTGTCCAAAACAATTTCCTCGGAAATCGCTTGGGATGCTTTCATCACCGTTGCCAAATCCAGAATTGCCACCTCGCTATTCGATGACATATAAGTGGTGGTACGGGATAGGGTACTCACTAAAGGACTAGACAAGGTACTAGAGGGTTTGATTTGATCGATCACCTTGGCTTTCTCTGCCGGGTTCATCGGCAAGAATGCGGCATATTTTGACTCTAAGTCCTCTACCTTCCGTTTGGCACCCCAAATTTGGTAACAAGCGCGAGCTTTTTCTAGATACAGGGTGGCAAAAGCTTCTTTTTTTTGTTCTAGCCAAAACTTAGCGGCGAGTTCATCTGCCAAAGCTCTGATTTGGATATATTCATGGCCTTGAACTAATTGAATCGCATAATCGTAGGAATTCATCGCCTCAACTATATTTCCGTTGATTCGAGCTATTTCGGCTTTGACTAATAAAAATTTGGCGCGAAAATTATCTGGACAGTTTTGCTCCCATTTTTTTAGGATCTTCTGGTAATTGACTAACCGCATTAAAAAGTTTACTTTTTGGTCGTCAGAAACTTTTTTATATAAACTGGATAAAATCAGTGAGTAATAGAAAATATACTCAAATTTAGCAATAGTACCTCGTAAATAATTAATAAATTTTTCTAAATTTTCAGCTAATTTTAATGCGTTTTTGTAATCTTCATACAAGTATAAAATCTGCATTTTATACAGTTTATACAAAGACACTCCGGCTAAATCTTGGTGGTAATTTTCCGAGTTTAAATATTCATCTTCACTATATTTCCTGGTGGCAAAGGTGAATTGATCGCTGGTTTGTCCGGTTAAGTTTGCGATCGCCATCTCACTGGCTAAAATGGACTCGGTAGTCCACCGGCTAGAACCACTATAATTCAATTCAAGACAGTGATTTAAATCGGCCATCAAGTGAGCCAAAAATTTTCCTTGATAGAAATAGTTCACACATTGATTCATCAAGAAATCTCGTGCTAATCCTAAATCTCTCGCTTCGCGGGCAATTTCATATCCCTGAGTATTAATAGAATTGGCAAAACTGATGGGCTTAAACCAAATACTGATGGCATTCGCATACAAATTGTAGGTTAAGCATTGGCATATGGGATCGTGCAGCTTTTTGCTCAAGCTAAACGCCAGTTCCCCAAACTCATGGCTGGAGCGATCATCGTCAAATACCGCCGCTAAAATCACGCTATAAGCCGCATAAGCATAAGCAGATTCTGGGAGATGACCATATTGCACACTCAAATGCACCGATAGGACGATCAGCAAGTCAAATAAGTTTTGACTGATGGGTTTCGCGGCTAAAGACAAGGTAGTCAATAATTTAATTAGCATTTGTTTGGCTAAATTAATTGGCGGATCTTGACTAATCAAATTTTCAATCGACCGACTGGATAAATACTTATTTATCCGGTGAACTTCCTCAGTAATTTGCTGGCAAATATCTTCTTCTGAATTGGGGATTTCTATTCCCAACCATTTCAAAGCTTTTCTGCCTAAAAGAATCGCTTGTTTATGTTTAGACACTTGCCAGTAATGTTGGATGATCTGGTAAGCTATTTCTGATTTTTCTATGGGATACTTTAATTTTTCAATCAGCAAATAGAGATGATCTTCAGCTTGATCAAATCGGTCGGTGGCTAATTCCACTTCGGCGAACATTTTATAGAGATCGATCGCCAACTCATAATGATTTTCCCAGCAGTTGTCCGGGTTCAAGAAAAACCGGGCATTGGTTAAGTATTCTCTGGCGAGATCATAATCGTTCTGGGCTTGGCTGGATTTAGCTGCTTTTAAATTTAACTCGGCTAACTCAATTTGATCGCTTCGATCGACAATCAAATCTTTGGCATTATTTAAATTTTCTACAATTTGAAACAACTGCTTTTTAGAGTTAATTAAATTTTGAGATTTGAGAAAATTGCCAATTTTTAAATTAATTTTTTTCTGAATTTCCTCGTTTTCAATCATTTCCGAAGCAGCTTGTTGGACTCGATGAGAACAAAATTTAAATTCCTCAAACAACAAAAAAGTATCATGGGCTTCTATCTCGATGGTTTCCAGTTCTGACTGAGGCAAAATAAACCCTTCTTGAATTCCCGGCCAAAGAACCTCAAAAGTTTCTCGAATAGGTTTTTCATAAAGCCGCGATAAAGTCTGTAAATCAAACGAATTACCCAAACAAGCGGCTAAATGTAACACTTGTTGAGTGGCTTCTGGTAATTTCCTCAACTGATAAACGGGCAATTCCGATATTGCATTGGCAAGTTCTATGGATTTTACTTGTTCAATGTCCCATGTCCAGCGCGGCTTTTGTACAGTTTTCCCTGGGGATTTGTGATATTCAAATTTCAGTAATTTTTCTTCATACAAGGTTTTGAGAAATTGCCGGACTAAACAAGGGATTCCCGCTGTTTTCCAGAAGACAATTCCGGCCAAAGACTTGACCGAATCATCGTGTTGCTGCAAGGTTTCGGCCATCAAATTGATAATTTGCTCATAAGTTAAGGGATTAAGTCTGAGGTAATCAATTCTAATCTGTGCTTGCTGAAGGGTTTCTAAATATTGATGGAAACCATCCAGGGGCATTTCACGGGTTTCTACGGTTTCATACTCTCGATAAGCCAAGATCAGCAAAAGATGCTCGATTTCGGGATCGAGCATAATCATCTCCAGCAGTTTCAAAATTCCTGAGTCAGCCCAGTGGATCTCGTCCAGAAAAATCACCAGGGGATGCGTTTGATGGCAAAATACCCGAATAAAATTTAACCAGACTCGATCCATCTGCTCCCGATACAGATTGCCCGTGAGATCACCTTCAATTTCCGGGGAATCGGTAAGGTAATTGGGGTCAATGGTGAGAGGATTCTCTGGCTGATTCAGCATCAGTTTTAATTCGGGAATGATCTCCATGATGATTTGGACTTGATCGGCCAAAACTTCCCTGAGTTTAGTTTGCCAGTGGTTCAGTTGGGCTTGACTTTCGGTCAGGAGTTGCCGAATTAACCCAGCAAAAGCTTGGGGAATTCCCTGGAGGGATCTTCCGGGGGGTCTGGCACTGTCTGACCGTTCCGGCTGATTGGCAGCGAATTTGCCGGTCAGTAAATAACCTTGCTTTTGGGTAATTGATTGATAAATTTCTTGCACCAATGATGACTTGCCAATTCCGGTTTCTCCAGAAAGGATCACCAGGGATTTTTCTCCCTGAACCACTCGGTCAAATGCATTAAGCAGGGTTTTAATTTCTAATTCTCGGCCATAGAGTTTTTGGGGTAGATGAAACTGTTCTGAAATATCTTGGGTTCCCAAAGTAAACTCGGCGATCGCCCCAGAATTTTCTATTTCTCTTAAACAGCGGGCTAAATCTTCTCGCAGACCCCACGCACTTTGATATCTTTCTTCAGGGGTTTTCGCCAATAATTTGAGGATAATATCTGACACCGATTTCGGGATATCTGGATTAATTTTGTGGGCAGGCACTGGCTGTTTAGCAATATGACAATGTACCAACTCGATATGATCCGTGAGGTCGGTGATTTGAAAAGGCAATTGCCCAGTCAGCATTTCATAAAAAGTCATCCCCAGAGAATAAAAATCGGTGCGATAGTCCACACTTCGATTCATCCGTCCGGTTTGCTCTGGAGACATATAGATGATCGTCCCCTCTAAAGTTGTTGCGGTTGGTTTACTGCCATTGGTCGGTTCAGCAATTCTGCTAGAAATGCCAAAGTCAATAATTTTGATTTCATTGGTAGCTTGATTCCAGACAATATTGGAAGGATTAAGATCCTTATGAATTACATGAGCCCCATGAATTTCCCCGATAGTTTCAGTAATTTTGATTGCTAATGGGAAAAATTGTTCTAGGGTAAAATGTTGTGTTTGCAAGTAATCACTCAAGGAAATCCCGCCAAAGTCCTCCAAAACAATCACTAAAGTATTTTGATAGGATTTGAGGGCGTAGGCTTGGACAACACTGTCGATATTTAAATTATATAGAATCTCAAATTCTTGTTGATATCTACTGATATCCTTTGGGGTGGGATAATCTTGTTTGAGTAATTTCAGGATCACAGGCTGACTGTCTTCATCGCGGCAGCCTTTGTACACGCGAGACTTGTGACTGTCGTAAATTTGCTCAAGAATCTGATAACCGGGTAGATTTAGCATGAGTGGGTTCTGGTGATTTAAGGGTTATATCGATAAGATGGTTGCGGTAGTGGCGAGGCCGAGAGCAAAGCAATGATGAAACAGCGATCAAACAGTGATCAAACAGCTATCAAACAGTGAGAAATTTATGAGAAGCACCCTAAATCCGACCGGATATATATTACAAAGTTTAACATTTTTCGGTGAACAACAATTGGTGGGTCTGCTTTGAGCCTGGGCGATTCCCTCGCCTGAGCAAGGTGCGTGCGATCGCTGAAAGCTGCCCATCCACTCAGACCGATGATTTTTCCCCGGAAACACCGAAAAAATCGCCCCCTGGGAAATCTGGCTATTTTTCTATCATTTGATCGAGTTTTTCCCGCAAAGCTAAAGCGCTTAAAGAGCGTAACAGCAACAAGAAACATAGAGCACAAAGTGTAAAGGCAAAAATTGCCCAAGATTTAAAATTACCTACCACTAATACAGCACCCCCTAAGAAGCTAAATCCGGTTAAACAAGCATAAATCAGGGTTTTTATTCCCAGACTAATTCGTCTGAGGACGCGATCGCTCTCCATAGAGCGGACTTGTAGCTCCAGTTCTCCCTGGGCGATCCGCTCTTCTAAGCGGCGGATCACCCGTTCAGTGGCATTGGGTTGTTGTAATTTATACTGAATAAAATTACGAGTTTGCTTCGTCAGTTCTTGAATCAGATTACTCCGTCCCTGGGATGCCGTAATACTCTTGACAAACGGTTGAGCCGCTGCCACTAAATTATATTGTGGATCTAAAGACCGTGCCAGCCCATCCAGGGTGGTTAAGGCTTTTAAAATAAAAGTCATCTGGGCAGGCAGGCGAAATGGCTGCTGTTCAAACATCGCATAAAGCTCCCCTTTAATCTCGCCAAATGCCTGAAAATCAATCGGTTTTTCTGTAAACTTATCTAATAAAAAAGTAATCATGCGACGGACTGGCCTCATATCCGAAACCCGCTCAATTAGTCCCATATTAATCAGGGTGGTAATCACCTCATCCGTATCTTTTCTGAGAACGGCAAAAAATGTTTTAATCATCTCTTCTTTATTCAGAGCGTTGACTTCCGACATCATGCCGAAGTCGTAAAAAATGATTTGTCCTTGGGGGGTTAAGGCCATGTTGCCCGGATGAGGATCCGCTTGAAAGAAGCCATCAATCAAGATTTGTTTCAGGTAGCAACAAATGCCAATCTGATTAATTTTTTGGGGATTTAAGCCAAATTTTTCAATCGTTTCCCGGTCATCAATTTTAATCCCTGGGAGATATTCAATAGTTAAAATTTTCGTATTGGTTCTTTCCCAGTAAATTTTAGGCACAATAATTTCGGGATAGTCTTTAAAATTAATAGCAAATTTTTCGGCATTTTTTGCTTCTTGTACATAGTCAATTTCTAGATACAGAATATTAAAAAATTCATCATAAATTGCTTCTAAGTTATAGATTCTTGTCCAAGGCAACCAGCGACGACAAAACCGCAAGAGTTTGCCCAAGGCTTGAAAATCTAATTGAAAGAGTTCTTGTAATCCCGGACGTTGGACTTTGACCACCACATCTTGTCCGGTGTGGAGTTGGGCGAGGTGAACCTGTCCTAAACTGGCAGCGGCGATCGGACGGTCCTTAAAATCCCGATATAGGGAATAAATGGAACTGCCGAATTCTGATTCGATCAGGGCGATCGCCTCATTGCCACTGAATTCCGGGACTTTATCTTGCAGGGAACTCAAGGCTCGCACATATTCCAAGGGCAGGATATCGGCGCGAGTGGACAAAGCTTGGCCAATTTTAATAAATGTCGGACCTAAATCTAAAAGCTTTTGAACTAACCACTGAGCACGCTTTTGTCTAATTTGCGGGGAATTTCTGCCCAGTTTTTTATCCAACCACAAACAAAAGAGAAAATATCCGGCAGCGCTAAAGACTTCTCGTTGCCGATCTAAGGGAGAATATTGAGTTTTTTGCCAGCGGAAGGTTTTTGGAGTAGAATTTGTGAGCATTCTTTGGGCTTGGGAAATCACAGCACCACGGGGACATTCAGTAGTTTGCCATAGTCAGGCAACCAAAAGCGAGTCAGCTAACTTCTAACTCGCTAAAATTGATGGGGTTTGGTGATGCTGAATGTCCAAGCCAACCATTGCCCGAACCATTGCCCGAACCATTGCCTGAAGCATTGCCCGAACCATTGCCCGAACCATTGCCTGAAAGTTCCCTTAGAGTTCTGGTCGTTTAAGTTGCTGGGGCAAAGTGACGGTAAAGCAGGTTTCCCAAGGCACCGAATCATCATCGGCATTTTCCGGGGGCTGTAAGGACTCACTGGTGACGGTGATGGTGCCATTTAAGTGAGAAATCAATGACTTGACCAAGGCTAAACCTAATCCGGTGCCGGCTACCGCTTTTTGGGTCATCCCTTGACCGCGCCGAAACTTGTCGAAAATATTAGGTAGATCCGCTGGAAAGATCCCGGCGCCAATATTGGTGACTTTAATCACAACCGAGCCTGTTTCTATGTGCTGCATGACCTGCAAATCAACATTGGTTGCGGGATCTGAGTATTTCCCGGCGTTGGTAAGCAGTTCCACGATCGCGTGTTCCAGATTTTTGGGATCGGTTTGAATTTTCAGGGGTTTTTTTTCTAAGCGTAAAGAGAGGGTTAATTCTTTATCAGACCAGGTTTGCCGGAAATTATCTGCTAAACCGCGCAAAAATGGTTGCAAATCGAGCATTTCTAGTTGGATAGTAGAGTTGCGAAACTCTAATTCCCGCAACTTGAGTAAGTCATTGACCAATTTGGTTTCCCGATTTAATTGGGATTGCATCATGTCCAAATACATGGCTTGGCGTTCGGGGGAAATCCCGGGACGGCGTAAATTTTCGATCGCCATCCGCATGGTCGCCAGGGGAGTTTTTAACTCATGGTTGAGAGTATCAAGAAATTCATCTTTCACCTCATTTAAGCGTCGCAGTTGGTCAAGTTGTTGGCGGGTCAGTTCGTAAAGTTTGGCTTGCACTTCCATCGCTCGCTTCAGTTGAGCATTGCGGTCTTCTACTAAGGCTTGAACTTGGTGCAAAGTTTGATTTTGTAAAATCGCATTGCCTAGTTGAGTGCCGACTAATTCTAAAATTTTTAACTCTTCCGCAGACCACGGGCGATCGCTGGAATTTTGCAACACTAAAAACCCTAAAATCGTATTACCGCTACCCCCACTACTCAGGGCGATAATCGGCACATTAATACCCGATCGCATCCGCTCTAGATCAAAAATTTTGAACATCGTTTTCGGGTAATTTTCCCGGTCAGCAGACTCCTCGGTGAGATTGGGTAGATTGATCGGCTCTGGGGCGTTGAGAAAAGCTTGTTGGCACCAGGGACAATCAGACAGCCAAAAAGACTCATTGACTAAAGACTCATTGACTATAGAATCAGGGACAAAAGATCGATCCTTTTCCGCTTCATCTGTTTCTTTAACAACAGCCAAACCACTTTGACAAACCACTACCACTTTCGCTCTAGGGACTCGTTTGCTGCGTCCTTTCTGTTTAGCACCCTGACTTATGTTACGGCTTTTATATAGAGGATCTTGATATTTAAGGAGTAAAATCAACCCTTTTTCAACTGCTAACGAGTCCACCAGTTTATCAATCGCCATAAGTAGAATTTGATCTAAGTCACTCCAGTGATGAATCGCCATTGTCATCTGATGGATTAAGTTTTGTTGCTGACGAATGGATGTCACTTTTTCTTTGTAAGAACTAATTGTCCTCTGTTGATCCAAATTGGCAATGGCGATCGCCACTTGGCTTGACACTTCGTTAAGCTGTTGCATCTTTGTTTCCGTCCATAATAATGGTTGCATAGCGATCAGCACCAAGCCTCCAACCACAGGTCGATTGGGGGGAGCCGCGATCGCGATCAATGACCCTTCAAGCTGCGATAACCAGTTGGATACCCCCAACTCAGAAAACACTGCCTGAGCTTGAGAAATCAAAACTCCATCGGGTTCTGCCACTATTGCATCCCACAAAGGCTGCAAATCAAGTTGCAAATCATCCTCACACGGCAAAGATGCTACTTCTGAGCCAAACCGTTCTTGAATTTGTGATGACGTGCTGACATACCAGTCAATCTTTGATGGGATCGGTTCCTCAAAGCTCCTCTCTACTGCCATCAAGCAGCAGTCTACATTAAAGGTATTTCTGATTAGTTCAACAATTGACGACGCCCGGTTCAAATCATTAGGTTGATTCAACAGGATTTGAGCCATCATCAAGCTAAAATTCTGGTCAGGGGATTCCCCGTAGGCTGGACTAGATATATCTGTGCCAAAGTCAGTAAACATTCAGTAAACATAGAGATAAATTTTGTTTCCACGATCGCCAGACGGATCTGCCGATCCATATTGCCCTAACCTGAGTGGATTGGGAGAATTTCCTTTGAATTTAACATCCCATTGGCCGATTTGCCGTAGCCAGTAAGTGCCACGATCTAGCCAGAAACCCGGTTTCTATGGTTTCTGTAAATTGTTTCCCAGACGCTGCTATTCATCTATCTATCAGCTTACCCCTGAAAGCAATATAATTACATCAGTGATTTTGCCAGCTTTTTTGCTGGGTTAATCTGAGTAATTTTACTGGGTCGTTCAGTAATTCCACTGAGAGATGCCGCCCCAGCATTTGTCAGAGAGAAAAAAATTCCCCCGGCAGCAAGATACTCGGAGGAAATGGGGGGATCCCTGGCGATCGCCAGGGATCCCCAGGGATCAATTCATCAAATCACCCAAACCGATCGCTTATAATCACCGAATCAAAGCCTCGGATAATTCAAAACTTTGTCCCCGTTTGACAAAGCCCAAAAATCCCCCTTCTGTGGCATCGGGTAATGGGCCTGGTTGATATCCATACAACCACATTTTCTGTTTGATTTCGGCGGGTAACTTCACCAAATCATTATAATGGGCATGAACGGGAGTGGGGAATTTGGAGGTTTCGCAATCGTGGAAAATCAGATCGGCGCGATCGTAATACTCCTGCATTTTTTCCACCTGTAATTGGGTATCGGTGGTTAAAAATATCTTCAGCCCATTCACTGCAAAAAATAAGCCATAGCTAGGCATCAGATAATAGCCATTATCAATATGGATTACTTGCACCAAGTCAAATTGAATTCCTTGCCAAGTAAAATGGCCATTCTTGCTTACTTTATGCACGGCAAACAGACTATCTAAATCATTAATATCCCCTTGCACTGATGTTAACCCACCGGATAAAGTATTTTGCCAGAGGGGACCTGCAATATCTTTACTGATGTACAAATTGGGTTTCTGGCAGCGGGGATCAAACTTGGTAGTAAAAGCCATATATTCCAAACCCCCGGCATGATCCGAATGTAAATGGCTGATATAAATATCAGTAATATCTAAATAAGAAAACCCTTCGGCATACAGGGAAAAGCGAATATCTGACCCACAATCAATCAAAAGTTTATTACCTTGTTCGTCGATCAGTAGCATATTTGATTGATAATTATCGGCTCCCACAGTAAAAGCCGATCCAGTCCCTAAGAAAAGTATTTTAATCATGTTGTCACTCTCTGATTTCTGAATTGGTTAGATTTTTTGATATACAGAAAAAACGAGACGAAGCTGGGACTAACAATTCAGCAGTCCCATATGAACATTTCTTGAGTTAATCACTCCCCGCCATCTAGATGTAGGAAAAAAATTATAAAATTCGGCGATCGCCGCATCCGATTTAAACAGTGAGGGATTTATACAGGGCGCTCAATTTGGCTTCAACCCCTGGAGGTTTGGAGGTAAACTGAATATAAAAACAGCCCAAATCCGCTGGTTTTTCCAAAACTTTCCCATAAATATCTTCACTGAATTCTGCCTCGGTTTCTGGGGAAAGTAAATTTAATTTGAGATTTGTTAAGGGGATGGGTTGGACATGATCTGGCGATGGATCGGGGATTTGCAATAAAGCGGCTTTGGGGGATAGATGAATCAAATTGGCGGAAAACTTGGTATCGCCAATATTTTTGCCATCTAAAACCGTGTATTGCAAAGGCAATGGTTCCTTGAGGGGGAAGAAAACTTCTTCTTTTTTTTGCAGAGATAAATGATATTTTCCCTGAATGCCACCCACATCATAGATGGTGATGGGTTCTTTTACCCCTTTGGGTGTCACCTGTTTTGTGCCGTTGATTTGAACTAACTGTTCACCGGCATCTTTTAAGGTGGTTTCGGAGATGAGAATCTGTCCCCCAGTGGTGTAGGATTCAATCCGATAAGTTAAGTTGACTTGACTGCCAACGATCCCGTATTTGGTGCGTTTCTCGGAGCCAATATTGCCGACCACCACTTCCCCAGTGTTGATGCCGATGCCCATTTCTAGTTCCGACAAGCCCCACTCTCTCATTTTTTGGTTGACGGTATCCATTGCCAACTGCATGGCGATCGCACAGGCGATCGCTCGTTCCGGGTCATCCGGTCTAGCGGTCGGTGCCCCAAACAGCACCAAAATCCCATCTCCCATAAACTCATCAATTGTCCCTTGGTAGGATGTAATCACATCCGCCATTTTGCTGAGATAGAAGTTAAGAATTTTCACCACTTCTTCGGGAGAGAGTCTTTCCGATAAAGCGGTAAAACCTCTTAAATCGGAAGTAAAAATGGTAATTTTGCGCCGTTCTCCCCCCATTTTTAAACCTTCGGGGTTTTCTAATAAGTTAGACACCACTTCCGAGGTGAGATAACGGCCAAAGGTTTTTCTAATTTCAGCGGCACTACGAGCAATATAAGCGGTGACGGCGATCGCGGAACCGGCTAAGGCTAAACCCGCAGGGACTACGGGCAGCCACAAACCTTGTAACATGGCCACATAAGTGCTGCCAAATAAGGCCACTCCCGCACTGACTAGGGCGACGGTTTTTTGCCAGGAAAAGGTTTTCTCGCTACCCGTGGATCGCCATGCCCAAGTGAAGGACGCGCCAATGGTACTCCAAAATAAAATCCACAGCCATTCATAATATTCTGGCCAACTTCTAATTAAGGGGCGATCGTTGAGGACGCTGCTTAAAATTTGGCTGATCGCATTGGCATGAATTTCTACTCCCGCCATCCGTTCTGGCAGGGTCAGCAGACCACTACTATAGGGGGTAAAAAATAAGTCGTTAGAACTGTCACTGACCGCCCCAATTAAAATGATGCGATCGCGCCCCCAATCTGGCGGCACCTTATTGTCCAAAATATCTCGCATCGGCACCGTCTCGAAATGCTGACTCCCAGCGCGATAGTTCAGCATCACCTGATAGCCCGCCACATCTGCCCGCACATAGCCGCCATCATTGGCTTCTAAAGGCGGAAACTCAGTCTGACCAAACCGCCAAATTCCTGTGTCTGGATCTTGTTCTGGGCTAATGCCGTCAGCATTTAAATAAGCACCCGCCAACAACATCCCAAAACTGAAGTAGGTTTGCTCCGGATCCGGTTGCACATAAAGAAAACTACGGCGCACCTTGTTATCCGCATCAACAATTAAATCATTTGCGCCAACTTGAAAAAAGTTGCCCGCCAAAGCGGGGGGGCCAGCGACCAGTTCCCTGGGACTATTCCCCACCACTTTCTGAATAGCCACGAGATTTGGGGTGGATTTAAACACTTCGACCAACTCTTGATGACCGGGTTCTATGGGTAAATCCCGATAAATATCCAAACCAATGGCTCTCGGTTCCATAGCCTTGAGTTTGCGGAGCAAATCCGCATAAACCCCATCAGGAATGATCGCCTGACCAATTTTTTGCAGATCCTGATCGTCAATCCCGACAATCGCAATTCGGCGATCCTGGGTTGCTTCAGGACGCAGCCGAAGGGACTGATCGAAAACTGCCCATTCCCAGGCTTGCAACAATCCACCCCAGCGCACCAGGATGACTAGGACTGCCATACTAGGGGCTGTTAGCCATACCCCACGCCATTGCCATATCAACTTTTTCCAGGTTGACCACATCTTGAGACACCCCTCTAGTTGTTTTTTAGTTGTTTTGCACGGCACATTGGGCGATCGTATCAGTCCCTACTTGTGCTTCCAAACCCATCCAATTTAACAACTCTTGCCATTCATTTTGATAATCACAACGATTCTGAGCCAATAAACTCACCAGTTCATTGTAAATCCCGGCATTTAGATAGACTTCTGCTTGTTTCCAACTATCTTCACCGGCTTGTTTCAGATTCGTTTGTAGTTGATTCAGTTGGTCTGCTTCCAGGTCTAAGGATTCCACCCAACCTTCCAGATAAACATCTCCACTTCGGCGTTGGGGATTGCAAACGATTGACAACTGCCAGGTATAGACTTCACCTGTTTCTAAAGAAACATCTGGGGGGAGATTTTCTTCGATAATTGTCCCAGTTTTCACCTGACTCAGATCGAGCATTTTACTATAAACTTCTTCACCATTTTGATCCAAAACTACAAATTCTGCGGTTTTGGCTTTAGTGGAAGGAACATACCAGAAAAATTTGGGGCGATCGGAAAGAGTCGTCCAGACATTATTGGTAGGAATTAATGCACTGGGTTTGGGCAAATCCTCAGAAATGCAACCATCCCCGCGAGTACCTCCGCCAATGGTTCTGGCTGGAGCCCCACGATATGCTGGTTGAGGCCAGCCCCCACCACCCCCGCCGCCCCATTGACTAATTTGAAAATCGACTGGCTCCGATTTTGCTGCTTGATACGGCAACAAGCCAAAACAATTGATTAAGGCTGGATAGAGGAATAAGCCAGCCAATTTTTTTAAACCATTTTTTCGTTGACTCATTTGAACACCTCGTAAATATCCTTCATTGACTTCAGTTTATTTAAATCTATCTCAGCCAGCCATCTCAGCCAGCCATAATTTAGCTGTTTCCCCATCGGGTAAAATTTACACAATTGCCAATTTTTAGGTATCTGAGTGAAGATTTATCAAGTCTTGTCTGTTTAATCCATGAAGATGTGAGATTAGGTTGGCACATACAGATCCATTATATTCTCTACCGCAGCGGTTTGCCGGAAAAAATCGGAGTTTTTGGGGACAAATTCACCCAGAATTGGCAGAAAAATGTGAATAATTCCGATTTCTCCGATCGCTGCCCCGATTGGCGGGTCAAACATCCAGGAAATGATGACTTTTGACAGGGGCTTACAGCAGCGATCGATGTTTTTTTCCCTCCCCGGTCAATGGTCGAATTTCCCGGAATTTTTCGAGCGCTGGCTCAAGTTTATAAATGTTTACAAAACTTGACTAATTTTAAACTTACCCAACCATCACCTAGACCATCAATTAGGCAAAAATATGCCAATAATTGAAACAAAAATACTCCATAGATATCGTATAGATATCGTATAAATATCATCCAGATATCGTCTAGATGCGTGGCTGGGGTTTAAGGTTCCCATTCCGGCGAATTATATCAAGTCCGTGTATTCGTTGATTATCTACAAAGCCCTGTCATTCCAGCCGATGGCGGCTTTCGCGGGGGTAAACTCCTGCGGGAATCCATCTTAATGAGAGAGGATTGTTTTTGTAAGCGATCGAACCGACTTGATATTAGATGCCATCAACACTACTGAGAAGACCGTAAAGTTCGGGACGGCGATCGCGGAAAAAGCCAAAAGCCGCCCTTGTCCGGGTAATTTCGGCGCGATCGAAGGTGGCGTAAATAATCCCCTCTTCGTCGGCACCTAATTCTGCCACTTTATCCCCGAAGTGATTGGCAATAAAAGAATGACCGTAAAAAGTTTGTCCTTCTTCGGTGCCGATCCGGTTTGCAGCCACCACCGGGACAATATTCGCCACCGCATGACCAATCATCACCCGTTGCCAAGGGTCTTTAGTATTTAAATCCGCCTGTTGGGGTTCGCTGCCGATCGCCGTGGGATAAAGTAAGATATCTGCTCCCATGAGCACCATTGCTCTGGCACATTCGGGAAACCATTGATCCCAACAAATTCCTACCCCAATGGTGCCAAATCGGGTTGACCAAGCCCGAAATCCGGTATTTCCCGGTCGGAAATAAAATTTTTCTTCATATCCTGGGCCATCGGGAATATGACTTTTGCGGTAAATCCCTAATAAAGACCCATCCGCATTCACGATCGCCACACTATTGTAATAAGACTGGCCGGCTTTTTCAAAAAAAGAAACCGGCACGACGACCCCTAATTCGGCGGCAATTTTCTGGAAATGATGAATGGTGGGATGTCCTTCGACGGGATGCGCCCAGTCAAAAAATTTCTCGTGTTCTTCTTTACAAAAATAATGTCCTTCAAATAATTCTGAAGGTAAGATGACTTGAGCGCCTTTAGCTGCCGCTTCTCGGACTAATTCACTGATTTTTTTGACGTTGCGGTTGTGTTCTTCGGAATAGGATGTTTGAATGGCCGCTGTTTTGATGAGTTGAGGGTGCATAGATGTGTTTTTTGACTTGAGCAAAACTTATTCTAGCAAAACAATTGGTGGGCGATCGCATGGTAAACTAACAAAATAGCGATCACCAAGATATTACCAATGGATAAACAAAAACGGTATCAGGCCATCGAAGTGAGGAGATGGGATCTACTGCGAGAAAACGGCTACGGATTTTTGGTGGCAGAGGGGGGACAAAAAAAAGTGATTTTATCCCCTAAAAAATATCGAACATCAACTGAAGCTGGTGAAAAAATTTTTTTCCATTTTACTAACTTACCGCCAGAAATTCGACATTGGTTTGCTCGTGATTATTTTGGAGAACCATTATTACCGACGGTTTCTTTTACCATTGGTCAAACAGACAAAGGAGAGGTAGCGGAAAACATTCGCTTAGAACCGCATCTCAATCGAGAAGTAATTTGGCGGCACAACGGTCAATTATTATCCCTGCAATTGGGGCGATCTGTGGAAAATTGGCCTGACGCTGATGCATCGGTTTTGGCAACCAGCGATTTTTGGATTTGTGAAGTCTTTAAAATTCTACCTGGTTGTGAATCAGGGGACGGTTATATCGCTCGCATCCAGCAAAAATTTGTTTTGGGTGAGGACAAAATTACAGAGAAAGTTCATCCGTCATTGGCGGAAGATTTACAGTCCTATCTGATGAGTCAATTTAAGGATGGAATGCCTCAGATTTTTAATCAAGAATCTCTAGCCGATTTGGGCGATCGCCTACACCAACTGCACCATAGTTTTGCATTTCAGTTGCCTGTCACAGAGCGACATGTTTTGATTGACCGCTTAACCAAAATTTATGCAGATATTTTAACCGATGAACTGGTCAATCGACTTGCCCCATATTTGCCCGGTTTAGTAGATCTAATCTGGCAGCCAAAAAGCCAAAAATTGCCTTTATTGGCTCTAGATTTAGAGTCAAATGGAGAGACAATATGGGAATTTGCCCTAGTGGGACAAACCGGGGAATTATCTAATTTAACAAATCCTAGTGATCAGCAATTAAACAGCGAGCTTACTAAAATAAAACCGGGGCAAATTCTGGTTGGGCATAAGATTAAAGACTGGGATTTATCGATTTTACGCAAAAAAGGCTGTGAAGTTGACCATTTTGAGGTGATGGACACCCTGGAAGAAGAAATGCAGCTAAATCCGTTGCGTTTATCCTATGCCCTAGATACTGCCCATACAGCGGTCAAAGATGCCCAGAAAACTCTGGCACTAGCCCGGAACCAATATCTGCGAAAATCAGGGCTGTCCGAAGTTCAAAAAAGCGCCAACCAAGAGGCGGATAGCTTTTTCTTGCGTTTTCCTGAAAACCATTGGCAAAAAGCGATTCCTTCATTGCTAAAAAGCGAAGGTAAGACTTTAATTATTGGCCCTGATGAGTATGCTTATTTTCTCATGCTACCTCCAGTAGCTCAGGTGATTCAGCCTACGGCAAAACCCTGTAATTTTCACGGCAATGGTCAGAAACTTTTTGAACGTTATGTGACAGAAATAGAAAAATTAGGCTATGGGGCGATCGCTGAACTAGCCCCTGGAATTTTGAGGCATCAATGGGAACTCAGCCAGGAAAAATCGGTGCCGGATATTCCACTAACAGTCAAAATTGTTTACTGTTCTGTTAAGAATTATCTGCAACCAGATATTATCAGCAAAATTAATCACTGGCAACCAGAAAACATCCATCTACTGTTCCCAGAAAGTTTTCCTTTACAGTCCCGGCAGTATATCCGCACTTTGAGCCAATATGAAGTAGAAGAAAAAATCCACAAAACAGGTGGTTGGACGCGGTTTGCCGTGGGGCGTAGCTATGTTTCCTTGGAGAGTTTGGGCTTACAAATAGCAGATTTAGTCGATCGAAGTGACAATACTTACGGGTTAACTCGGTTCTGGTTAGAAAAAACCGTCCAGGGAGAAATTCAACTATGGGGATGCTGGAACGATCGGGATTTTGCCCAGCATTTAGGCCGGCATTTTGAGCGGACAATTATCCGTCATTCTATTGATCATCAACCCCAGACTACTTGGCTGTTGCCAATTATCGGCGATCGTGAAACTGAACCATTAAGCGACTTTCGACTGACTCCAGAAACCCCCTACCGGGCAGATTATTGGGCTGCCCTATTGCCACTGATTGACTATTACTCTCAGCAGGGCGATCGGATAATTTTAGCCGTGAATGAATCCGCAGAAATTCCTCAAATAGAAAATTTCTTGCTAGACCTCTGTAGCGGCGGTAAATTAAAGTTTGAAAGTATTGAAAATTTAGCAAATAATCAAGATAACCTGCGGATCAAAATTAGGCAGTTAATTCGGCAAGAAAACATCATCTTAATCATCCCCATGCAGCGATTAGAAGCCAGCATCCGGGAATTACAAGTAGAAAATTTAACTGCCAACGCACCCAGAAACTTTGACTGGCGTAAACTCACGATTATTTTAGAGTCTTTGCCGGTTAACCTCATTCCAGTATGGCAATTAAAATCATCAGATTGGTCTCTCGAAAGTTATCGAGAAGAATTAGAAGATTCTATGGAGAATGAGCAGAACCCGGACGGAGAATTTGATGATGAAGCATTAGAGGATGAAGAGCAAACAACTGAAAAAGAAGCAGAAGCGAATAGTGACCAAGAAAGCGATCGCCTTTTTTGTTTAGAAGATAAAGTCGCAGGTTGCATTTCAGTGCTGCAAAAAATTGGCTTCTGGCTTTCTGACAGTTGCCCCATCCGTTTAGTTTGCCTCGACCCTCGGTTAAAAGCGGCAAATTTTACAGCGACTAAAGACTGGTTAAAACGAGATAGTATTACTCAACTACAAACAATTGATGGAGTGACAGAAACAGCCAAACGTTATTTTCACCAGCCAGGAAAGTTGAAGTTTTCTCAACTGGATGAAAACCAATGGAAAGAGGCGATCGCTCAAGCATTTTTGTTCGGTTCTACCCTCAGAGATGAGCAAGTTGAATACTTGAAAAATATCATGCCCCGTGAACTTGACCATCAATTTATTAGTTTGCCCACCGGTGGGGGGAAGTCGATTATTTTTCAAGCCCCGGCACTTTATCGAGGCTATTCTACTCACCGTTTAACCGTGGTGATTTCACCGTTGAAAGCCCTGATTAAAGACCAAGAGCGATCGCTTTGGGAAAAAGGATTTATTAGCACTGTTATTGGGCTAACTGGGGATATGACCCGCGAAGAAATAGAAGATAGTTATCGGCAAATTCGAGGCGGAGAATGCTTACTATTATACACTGCGCCAGAGCGGTTTAGAAGTAAAAGATTTCGGGCAGTTTTAGCCGAACGTTTTAACCGTGACAACTCTGGGCCAGAATATTGGGTTTTTGACGAAGCCCACTGTCTTTCTATGTGGGGGCTTGATTTTCGCCCGGACTATTTCTATGCCGCCAAGTTTGTTACACAGCAAAGGGAAAACGGCATAAATTCGCCGATTTTACTCCTATCTGCTACTCTCAACGAACAGGTAATTGGTGATTTGCAAACAACTCTTAACCTCAAGTAAAATTAGATATGAAAATGAATCCATATATTCCCGTTCAAGATTATCACTCTCTGGAATTTCACAAAATTCCCGAAGAGCAAAACCACGATTCCTATGCTCTAGAAAAAATTCGCGATATTCTAATGGCTGAGATGAATCCTCAACTCAGTCGTGGGATTATTTTTCTGAATAATCGCCGGAAATGTGAGGAATACGCGGAGGAATTGGATCGGGCATTTGCTAAACTAGGACGAGATGATTTGGGCGTGGGGTTTTACCATGCTGGTATGGCCGCAGAAGACCGTTCGCTCACCGAGGCAGACTTCCGAAATGGCGAAATAGTAGTGATTTTTGCTACGAAAGCATTTGGCATGGGAGTTGATATTCCCAATATCCATTTTGTGTTTCATCAACGTCCACCGAGTAATCTAGAAAATTACTTGCAAGAAATTGGTCGAGCGGGCAGAGATGCCACCAGTCGCCAAGAAGCTGGTATAGAAAAAGTTCGCTGCGTTTTATTTTATAATGCGGACAGTTTTGCTAAGGCGAAAACCACTATGCAAAAGCATCGCTTACACTGGAGTGATATCGAGTCCATGCGGGTGGCGATCGCCCAATATCGCCAACAACAAGCCAACCCCAATGATTTTATTATTCCGGTGGATTTGATTAAAGAATCCAACGAACTGAAAGAGAAAAAAAATCCCCAAAACACCCAACGGATGCTTTTACATTGGTTGGAAAAATTGGGCAAAATTACCCTGGGCGATCGCGTAGTTTCTCATCTTAATCTTTCCCTAGGTGCAGCTTCTAATTTATCCTCTCCTTTAGCTAAACTGGTACAAGAAAAAGGGGGCACCCGCGAAAAAACGGTCAGCATTCTGATTTCCCAAATTCAGGAAACTTTACACCTAAACAGTACCAGTCAGGTTTTGACCGCTGTACTCCAAGCACACAAACAAGGAGAAATCCGATTTCAGCGTAACCTCCGCATTAAAATGACCAAATTTGGCATTGAGGAGGCAGAAAACAAGTCTTATAAATTGTATTACCTTGCCCATATAGAACTCAAGAAATTATCCTTACATTGGCAGGATAAACAGAAAGTATCCGCCAATAACTTATCTTTTACGAACCAAGGCGATCGCCTGGGAAAATCATGGCCAAAAATGGTGCGGTTGCTGAACCGATTAAACGGAATTCGCCTCAAAAGCAAGTCTGGGGGAGTTCACGAAATTAGCATCCGGGGGAAAAACTCAGAAAGTTGGCGGTATGAATTAGAGGCAATCCAGGAACTATGCCCGAAAATTTTATCAGCCATTCAAGAAAAACACGAACAACAAGAAACGATTAACTTAGGGGATTTGATGGCTTTGAGTACCATAGAAAACTCCGATTTATTAAAAGCTGCCCTGAGTTGGTTGCGGGATTTGGGCTATATCAGATATGAGCAGGATTTTATTCCGACTTCTTTGGAACTGCATATCAATGATGAGCAATTTATGTCAGCGATTGTTGACCCATCGATAAGTGGATTAGATCGAAAAGTTCAACAAGAATTTGAAAATTACCACCTTTTGAATGAATGGCGGTTAAATGCCTTAGTTGCCTTAACAGAAATTACCGATTTTGCCCAACAAACCAGTTTTATTCAGGAATATTTTGCTTGCAAAAATGTTGAGGCAATTGAAGACTTGATTTTGAATAAATTGCCGGGTAACAGTTGGGTTGCCAGTCAACTGCGCCTTGAGGCTTTTGACCAAAAAATGAATCAGCTTAACCCTGAACAAAGGCAAATGGTTGAAGCTTGCGTGAAGAAATCTTTGATTGTTGCCGCCGGACCGGGGACGGGCAAAACTCGGACTTTATTGCTATGCGTGGCTAATTTAATTGTGCAGCACAGGGAAAATCCTGATGATATTTTGGTGCTGGCTTATAATACGGCGGTGGTGGCCGAATTGCGATCGGGTCTTAACCGTTTACTGCGGGATTTGGGATATGCCAGTTCATACAATAGTCTGCATATTTATACCTTTCATGGTTATGTTCGCCGTACCTTGGGCGATCGCCTCCCCAAAAAATGCGAGTTGGAAAAATATCCCGCAGAATATTTAACTATTACCAAAGTTAATAAAAGCCTACTCAGACCCAATGGACGGGAGGCACCCCACTATATTTTCATTGACGAGTATCAAGATATTAACGACCAACGTTATCAAATGCTGCTGCGGATTAAAGGTGACAATACTCACCTAATTGCGATCGGTGACGATGACCAAAGCATCTACGGTTATGAGCGGAAAAATACCGGAGAACCAATGTCATCTGCTCCTTATTTTAAGCGGTTTGAAACCGACTTTCAAGCCCAGTGGCACAATTTGACTATCAACTATCGTTCGGGAACTGAAATATTAAATAAAGCCGAACGATATATCCGAAGAAATAGCGATCGCTTGCGACAAGCGCCCTTAAAACCTGGGCGAGCAAACTCAGTCGGAGAATTCATCATATCCAAACTCAACCAAGAGAACTTTCTGGAACAGATTATAGACATTACAGACCATATCTTGAATCAGCATACATTTTCTTCCATCGCGATTTTGTTCCGCACCAATGCCGAACTTTACCGGATTTTAGGAGCATTTAAAAAGCACTTTGAAAACAAAGCACAAATTCGGGTTCAAGGGGGAAAAGAGAAATTTGCCACTTTACGTCAAATAGCCTTTGTGCTAGATAAACTTCAGAACGAATCAGAACGCTTAATTGCTTCTTTCAAGGGATATTTCTTGAAATATATTCGTAAACTTGCCCACAAGTGCTATATTCAGTCAAACAGAACTTGGAACGATAATTGTTACTATTGGCTGGCCGCCGCCGCTTGGTATTTTGAGACTAACGCTTCTCGTAATAGCACCGTGGCTGAATTTATCGAATATATTCAGGATATGCGCGATATCAGCGAATTGCTTCTCTTGTATAAGCAATATCAAGAGTGGCGTTTTAGCTTAGGAGAAGTAAAACAATTCAAACCTAATATTACTCTTACCACAATTCATAAAATAATAATCCTTTCCACAATTCATAAAATCAAAGGATTAGAATTTGATGCTGTGGTAATTCCCGCAGCAGATTGCAACCAGAACATTTTCGGCCAAGATAAGATAGAAGAAGAACGGCGACTGCGGTATGTTGGGATGAGCCGCGCCCGAGACTATTTGCATCTAATTGTCGGATCGCGGGAAGAAAAGTTATACAGAGGAGAGAATATTCGCGAACAAGAAAACCCGAAAATCGGCTTAAAGTTTGATTCAGGGTATGGCTATGCTACAAATAATAACGAGGGGGGCAAAGGAATGTTCACTCTGTTCAAATTTGCTGAAGATAAGTATGCCCAGCAATACACCAATTATATTCTGACTCAGGGAACGGCTAAAAGATTGCAGGATCTTATTTTGTGGAATATCGGGGATGGCGATGAACTGGAATTACATTGGCAGGAATCTGGTTCTCATTATCATCTTTATTATCCAAAATTAAAAACCAACATTGGCGGCGTAACGTCCGCTAACTCTAGGCATATTCGCAAATGGTTTGAAAGTAAAGGATTGCCGTTCAATTCTTTGGTCGGTATTCGTGTCACCAATATATCACGGTTTCCGGTTGCTGAACCAGGAGAAAAAGGGTATGAATTCAACGATAAGCTTTGTGAATTTGTGAAGCAACAAGGATACTATTACATTGTGGACTGTGCCGGATATTTGCAACCAAGCCATTAATCTGAAAATGAATACATACCTTTTTAATCCTGATATTAAAACTGATTTTTTGCTCGAATAAATACGTCAAGCATTAAAAGGTTTATTTTTCAGGTTGGCTCGCTTATGCCAACTAAAATCAGGACACGGCATTGCCGTGTCCCTAGGTTTATGTTAATTTAGGAATTGCGTTTTTATGATTCAATGGTATCCCTAAAAAATTTACTCTGACTTAAAGCCGCTGAATATAAATGTATTGAGAAACCCGGTAGAATAATAATTATGATTCTGGATTTCAGAGACGATCAATTCAGCGAGAAATTTGGCAGATTCGAGTCCTTCAGCAATAATCTGGTCATTACCTCCCCCAGCCATAATCATTTCAGCGGTTTCTGGCTTCCTATATTCCATGAGGATATCTTCAACACTAATCGAGTCATCACTTTTTGAATCATAAACTCGATCATTTTGATAAACGGCTATTTTTTCTAAGCCAACCTGCTGAAATAGAGCCGGTAAATAAGCACCTATATTATGATCTCCTTTGCCTTTTGCTCTGATTCCTTGATGAAAGTATGACCAAAACTGAAAAAGAGAAGTTTGATGTTCAACCGATAAGCTGTTGATCAAGGAACTAAATTCTAAGCGATTAAGTAAATTTATGGGTTCCACTGCTAAGATTAGTCCACCTGGTTTAGCAATCCGTTTCATTTCTGCTAAGACTTTTTTCGGATCGTAGCAGTGCATCAGTAATGTTTGACAAGTTACTAAATCAAAACTATTACTGGGTAAGCTGAGGTTATGGGCATCATCTTGAATAAAATGTAATTCAGAAAACTCCACTTCTTTTTGGATGTTCTTAAAAGTTTCTTTCGCTTTTTCAATCCAAAAATATTCAATATCAACCCCCACAAAACGTAAGGGTTGAGAGAGAAATGGAATTAAGAGGCGTGACCAATGCGCCAACCCTATACCTATATCCGCAATACTATTAATTTGGGATAGATTGAACCTTTTAGCCAAAAGTTCCAGAAAATCTGGATTCCACCATTCAAAGCGATAGTCCTGAAGATACTGATAAGAATGTATTTTTTCGCTCATACCCTAAACAGCAACAACTGTCTTTAGTGATTTCTCTAATTGACGTAAAGATACTTCGATATTGGCTAAAATTTCGTAAAATCTTGGTTGCACCAAGTTGCTGTTATCAATCACAGCCTTGATACTATTAATAGTCGCTAAAGATGCCGAAAGCATTTGCTCAGAAGGCGGATGAACAAGAGGAGTGCTTGGTTCTCCGGCTTCTTGGCGATAATGCAGTACCTCATGGGAAACTACCAGACTATGAAATGCTTTATCCAGAGGACGTTGTTTATTTAAAATGCTTGATTTGGCATAGTGCTTTTTGTCACCCAACTGTACCATATCAGTATAGTGTTGATAACATAATTCATCTAAAAATACAAGATTATGAGTCAGTTCATGCACTAAAAATTCGGCAATATCCATATCTGTCCAGTTGCGTTTGATTGCACACCAGATAACTCCAGGTGCGTCTGATACTGAACCACCTCCTGCATTAGGCGATCGCACATAAAATAAAGTATGAATCACTAGATCAAATATTGTGCCTAGAGAAGGATTGACTTGATTTAAAAGGATCTGACCCTTTTTCACATAACTTAATGCCTCCTCCATTGATGCAATAGGGGTATTCAAATCAATTTTTGTTTTTAAATCGGTTAATATTCCATCTTCTTGATATTTTACCGCGATTTTTTTGATTCGCTCTATATCAAAACAAAATTGGTCTAAGTTAGCTTCAGTGGGAATCGGAGTTTCTGAAAAATGTTGATTTAAAAAACAAATATATTGATTTTTTAATTCCTCAAGGCTGTTAATCTTCTGTTCTTGGTTACTACAGGCCAAAAGAAAAACTGTTTTTATACAATTTTTATATCCATCCAGATAAAACATTCTGACTCTCCGTGTTTCTATTCATCTAATGTTTACCTTTGAGTAATAAATTCATGCGTCAAATTTTTGTTTGCCTTCAAAACAGAAAGACTATTGATACATTTTTTACTGTAAGATGCTAAATGTAGGGGCGATTGGCGAATCGCCCCTACATTTAGAGACGAGCTAAATTTTTGCTAAATTTCAATGAAATTAATTAAAACATTTCCGCTTCTAAGTCATGGGCAATCATAACCAGGTTAACGACAGTATTTTCCCCGTTTTCGGTGTACATACTGCGAACTTTAGTCGCAACTACTTTTGTCTGTTTAATTTCATCAGTCGATACGGTGTTGGCCAGATTTGCAATTAAATCCTGAACGTTATTTTGCATGAGCATAATTGCGGAAATCCTATTTAGGTAATTTAGTTCCTTTCCAATATTGAAAATAAAATCAGTTCTAGCCATACTAAAATGTCCTATTTTATCCTGATTTTGGTTAAGAAATATTTCAAGCAAAATCGTGAAATATCGTGCGATGCCGTGTCGGAGTGAGTTATAATGGCGGAAACCCTTACCCCATCTTAGCTGTATGATTATTACAGAAGTGTTACAATTTGCCGATCGCCTCGTCTTTGCCGAAACGGGAAAACACTTAGATGACATTCAAAAGGCTGTGGTAAAAGGGGTTTGGCAAGGGGAAAGTTATGAAAAAATTGCCCAAGAATGTCATCGCAGTGAGAGTCGGGTTAGGGATGTGGGCTATAAGCTGTGGCAAATTTTGTCAGAACGGTTATCAGAAGAGATAAATAAATCTAATTTTCGGGCAACAATTGAAAGGTTGCATATCCCAATTAATTCGTCTCAGTTAGTTGGATTAGGAATTTATAGCCACTTTACTTTATGTCCAGAAACATCAGATAAACAGCAGAAAAATTCTTCTTCAAGCACTCAAGCTGGTGTAAAATATTCTATAGATTTAGCACTAGCCCCAAAGATTACTCACTTTGAAGGACGCAGGGAAGAACTGGAAAAACTTTCTGAGTATATTTTGAATCAACCCACTCGTCTTATGGCAGTGTTGGGATTAAGTGGTATTGGCAAAACAACGCTGGTGAAGCGATTTATTGACCTACATTCGCCACAGTTTGATGCAGTCATTTGGAAAAGTCTGAAATTTCCGAAAGCCCTAACTCATCTGCTGCATGATATTTTGGCAACTTTCAACCAAGAAACGGAAAAGAGTCTAGGGCTTGATGAACAGATTAATCAAGTATTTGAACTGTTATCCGATCGCCGATGTTTGCTGGTTTTTGATGATGTACAAAATCTGTTTATCCCTGGACAATTCGCGGGACAGTATAAACCTGAATATACAGACTATAAAACGTTTTTCAAAATGATGGCTGAGATTGCACATCAAAGTTGTTTAATCCTGATGAGTCAAGAAAAATCGCCAGAGATGATATCTTTGGATGCTGAGTTATATCCGAAGAAATCTTTAGAACTAGGAGGGTTAGATGCTGACGGTGGAAACTTTCTCCAATATCAGGGATTACCTCGTCAAGAAAATTTACTTGAGTTAAGCAACCTTTATCAAGGAAATCCTTTATATTTGCAATCTATCTCTAGTTTGATTAAAGAAGTTTTCTCAGGTCGCGTCGATGAGTTGATGGCTGAGGATAGTTTAATTTTTCCCGAAGATATGAAACTGCTTTGGGATACCTTGTGGATGAGGCTATCTCCGGTGGAACAAGAAATCAGTTTAGAGATGAGTCGGGCAAAAGCCCCGATTTCCAGAGATGATTTAAGAAAATCTTTAAACTTGTCTTCTTTGGAACTTGTCAATGGGTTACAGTCTTTGAGTAGACGATATCTATTAAGTCAAGTCGATTCAGATGAAATATTATTCACTTTGTTGCCAGTATTTGAAGAATATATAAAAAATTTCCATTTTTCTTAACCTAGCAAGTTTAATTCAGGTCTGGTAAATCGCGATCGAGTTATGAAATCCCACATTTGATCTCAGAGGCAATCTTGGATATTCTGATTTCTTTCGCCTCAACCAAGTCAATCAGGTATAACCCCATTGACTTGGTTGGTATCGAGGGTATTGATGTATAGTAGTGGATTTAGAAAAAATCAAAGCACTTACTATGACATTAGTATCAATGACAATTCGTTTAGTCTTCATCATTGAGAATAGAGTCTAAAATTTCTACCGTCAACACCCGTTACCGAAGCCAGCTAACGGTCAAGCTTACCCGCTGCTAGAAATTTTGCGGTTTAATCGGATAATCCTGCGGTCGGGTGCAGCTTATTGTTAGACCTGCGTTTGATAGGAATTCTTACAAGTCTATCTTGATGAACTAGCTCCTTTTGTTTCAAGTCATTGAAAATAGCTCTTAAATCATAATGAAACGAGCGAGCGTATTCTTCCCTGTGTCTGTAAATTTCATCAAGAATTTCATTTTTGTACATAACTAAACCTCTGAATTATACCCGATTAGCTCATAGGGAGTGCAAATTACAGGCAGTACATAACCCAGATCGGAACTGATGTTAGCTAGTTTCCGCTGAATTTGAGCATTTGCCATGTGTTTGCAGTTCCACGTTAACAGATAATCTAAGCTATAGACAGTTGCTAGTGCGATGTGTAAAGCATCGTTGGGCTACCCTATCGCTAACCGAACCTATTGATCAATTTGAGATTGAAAATCAAGAATTATTGAAGAAAATAATCAGTTTGACAAATCGGAAATTTGTGGGGTTAATCTCATGGCTGTAATTCTCCAATAACCTCTAAAAATTGGCGTGGGGTTAAAATAGAAATACCTCGAAACGGGTGCAATTCTAATAAGTCTCCATCTCCCGTGATAATATGAGTGGCATTTCCATTAACTGCAACTTCTAAAAATTTATTGTCTTTTGAATCTCGACAAACCTCAATTTTTTCATCAATTTTTATGATTTCTGCTTCCGTAAATAAGCTCGCTAGAAAATCTTCACGAATTTCTCTGGATAGATAACGGTCAAATTTTTGACGGCTCAATACATCAATGAGTTCCGAAAAAATATCATCAGAAATTAGAAGCACTCCCTTTTCTTTTGCTACCCTAAAAACTTGCATAGTAGTAGATTTTGAAAAAATTAAAGCACTTACTATTACATTAGTATCAATAACAATTCGTTTAGTCTTCATCATTGAGAATAGATTCTAAAATTTCTGGAGTTATTCCATTAGCGATCGCTTGTTGACTGACATCTTCCATAATTTCTATCAATGGTCTTTTATTGAGTGTTTTTTTGAGCATGACATTGAGAAACATGGCAATTTTTTGCTGTTTTTCCGGGTCAGCTTCTCGGTAAGCTTTGGCAATTGCTGGGTCAACTGGAATAGTAATTGTTTCCATCGTTGGTTAAGATTTAGATCAAGAATATTTTTAATTGTACCAAGTTGATTTATACAGCAGATTAATATACAATCCGCTGTAATTATCTTTTCATTGCATCTTTCAATCGATTTTGATGAGAGCGAAAAGACTATTTCAAAGCCGGTATCCTCCAATCAGATGCGGTTGGTAGCAATAAAACCCACTTGCCATAATTTTATGAACTAAATTTTTCATAAGATAAACCTCCTGGCGATCAAAGTTATAGGCATTTGATGATTTGATCCTCAATTTGACTTGATTGGGCTGCTGACTACCATTTAACGCCAATTCAATTATAGCAGTAGCCTAAGATATTGACAACAACTTTCACGATTATTTTTTCACGATTATTTCACCTTTGTGGCAATTTTTCGACTGGTTTTAGCCTCAATTTATAATTCTTATTCGGTATATAGCAGTCCTAAATCACTTGTGGTAATTTTAGGGGTAGGGTTTCTCTGTCCTGACGACAAATCAGGCGAAACCGCAGGCGACACGACATCCCGTGGAGACGTATAGTATTGCCAGGGGTAGAGGGGTAGAAAATGCGCGATCGCCCGAAATCATCCTCAATAAGTCAAATTAAATCATCTGAGAGTCGCTGTGTGGATTCAGCCATTGTTTGCCAGCGACGCAAAACTCCATCACCAAAGATTCATTGATCAAACTATCCTTGCCATTTTGTGTATAGTCTTGGATGTGATCGATACATTCTAAAATATGCTGGATTTTGTAGTTTACCCAATAGAAAATTGCTGTATTATCTAGTAGGTAAACCATCAAAAAGTTTCTCTTTCTGCTGGTTCTGACTATAGATGTCGGACGAATGTTTTATCCTGAATACAGCCATAAAAGCGATCGCATCCCATCCGCTGCCAATCCGCATCCCATCCGCTGCCAATCCGCATCCCATCCGCTGCCAATCCGCGATCACATCCACTATCCCATCCGCGATCGCACTTCTAATTTACAGCGGTTTTCAGATTACTGAACCACGGTAGGGCGAAGCATTCCGTAGGGGTCCGCGCATTTCGGCAGTCCATTTAGTGTTATAAGCAGTAGGGGCGAATGGCCATTCGCCCCTACACTGCCGAAATGCGCGGGTCCGTACAATATTCTAAGTAATAAATTATCTGCCGGAATGCTTTGCCCCTACAGGTGTTTGTGGTAGATTCAATAGAAAATTGCTGTAATTTGAAACATTTAAAAAATTTTGATTCTACTCATATCTTTAATTAAGCTAATGCCAATAGAAAGCTCTGCCTCCTGTTGCTGTTAGCTGTGAGCGATTAGCTACAGGAGGCAGAGCCTAGAAACCAGAATCAATTAAAGTTGATGCTATATAATTAAAGCTGCTTCACCTCACTAACAATTTTGGCCACCATATCCTTGGCGCTGCCAAACAGCATCATCGTCTTATCCTTGTAAAACAACTCATTCTCAATCCCGGCAAAGCCCGTATTCATACTGCGCTTAATCACGATCGTATGGGCAGCCTTATCCACATCTAAAATCGGCATCCCATAAATCGGGCTACTGGGATTTTCCCGTGCCGCTGGGTTGACCACATCATTAGCCCCAATTACCAACGCCACATCAGTGCGATCGAACTCGGAGTTAATATCTTCCATATCGTACAACTGCTCATAAGGCACATTCGCCTCTGCCAGCAGCACGTTCATGTGTCCGGGCATCCGACCGGCCACCGGGTGAATGGCATATTTTACCTCTACCCCCAGGCGTTCCAACTGGTCAGCCAACTCCCGAACCGTATGCTGTGCTTGAGCCACCGCCATGCCATATCCAGGCACAATCACCACAGACCGGGCATAACCCAACATCATGGCGCTTTCTTCGGGGTCGATACTGTGAACCGTCATATCCGCTGTAGCACTTGTACTGGCAGCCGCACCGCCACCTTCCCCAGTACCAAATCCAGCAAATAACACATTGGTCAGCGATCGGTTCATGGCCTTACACATAATCACCGTGAGGATAATCCCCGAAGCGCCCACCAAGGCACCGGCAATGATCAGCATATTGTTCATCACCACGAAACCAGCGGCAGATCCCGCTAACCCAGAGAAGGAGTTAAGCAGAGAAATCACCACGGGCATATCCCCGCCACCAATAGGGATCACGAACATCACCCCTAACATAAGGGAGATGACGGTCAACGTGAGAAATACGGGAGTATTCAAGGGATGAATGCAGATGTAGATACTACCAACCACAAATCCGCCTAATAGTAAGCCGTTAACGACTTGTTGGGCAGGGAACAGAATGGGAGAACCACTCATAATCCCTTGCAGTTTGGCAAAGGCAATCAGAGAACCCGTGAAAGTGACGCCACCGATTAACACACCCAGTAAAGCGGTGATGGTGGTATCCAGGGGTGGATTATCAAAGCTGCTGTAATACTTCCAAAATTCTCCCACCGCCACCAGGGAGGAGGCAGCACCCCCAAAGCCGTTTAACAGACCGACCATTTGGGGCATTTCCGTCATGGCCACTTTCTGCGCGATGATCGCCCCGATCGCCGAACCAATAGCGATCGCAATCAGAATCATCTGATAGTTGAGTACCTGCCTATCTAATAGTGTTGCCACGATCGCCAGCAACATTCCCACCGATGCCAACAAATTACCATTCCGAGCCGTAGCCGGAGAACCTAGTTGTTTTAATCCGAAGAAAAACAATGACGTAGCCACCAAATAGGTTATCTGTATTCCAGTTGGCACAAATGCTGTCATACTGTTCATGCCTTCACCTCTTTTTTCTTAAACATTTGCAACATCCGGTCAGTCACCAGGAAACCACCCACCACGTTAATGGTGGCAAACACTACCCCAATCAATCCCAAAATCACGGTGACACTCCAATCTTTGTCACCAGCGATAATGATCGCCCCCAGCACGGAAATGCCAGAGATGGCATTAGATCCAGACATTAGGGGAGTGTGTAATGTCGGTGGCACTTTGGTAATCACCTCAAATCCCGCAAACGTTGCCAGCACAAACACAAATAAAGCGGATATCAAGGCTTCAGCCATAAATTCAGAAAACTCCTTTAATTGTTGATTGTTGGTTGTTGAGCGTCGCTCGATCGCTACCGATTTTCGTTGACGATCAAACAGTTAGAATCCCCCCTGCCCCCCTTGAGAAGGGGGGAGTCGGATAAGCGATCGCATTTCAAACCTTAGCTTTCAGAGATTCCAGGGCATCGCGGACTCGTTGATTGCGAATCTCCCCAGCGTGGGTCACACAAGTGGCATCGATAATATCGTCTTCAAAATTCAGCTTAAATTCGCCCTTGTCCAGCATCAGTTCTATCAACGTGGATATATTCTTGGCATACATTTGACTGGCGTGAACGGGCATCGATGCGGGTAAATTAATCGGCCCAATGATAGTCACACCGTTATGAACCACATCTTTACCCGCTTGGGTCAGGTCACAGTTGCCCCCTTGTTCCGCCGCCAAATCAACAATCACCGCCCCTGGTTTCATTTTGGCCACCATGTCTGCCGTCACCAAAACCGGCGCTTTTCGGCCTGGAACCTGGGCGGTGGTAATCACCACATCCGCAGCGGCCACGGTATCAGCCACCAACGCTTGAGTCCGTTTCTTGGACTCCTCGGAAATTTCCTTAGCGTAGCCACCTTCCGCCACCGTATCTTCTTCCAGCTTAATTTCCACAAATCTGGCGCCCAAGCTTTGCACTTCTTCTTTCACTGCCGGACGAATATCAAACGCTTCCACCACGGCACCCAGACGGCGGGCGGTGGCGATCGCCTGTAACCCAGCCACCCCTGCGCCCATCACAAACACCTTAGCTGGGCGAATAGTCCCCGCAGCGGTGGTCAACATAGGGAAAAACTTCGGAGCAGCGGCGGCGGCAATTAACGTCGCTTTATATCCTGCCACCCCGGCTTGAGAAGACAGCGCATCCATACTTTGAGCGCGGCTAGTCCGGGGAATCAGTTCCATACTAAATGAGGTCACGCCTTTAGCCGCTAATTTTTCCACGATTTCTGGCTGACCCAAAGGATTTAAGAACCCGACCACCGCCGAACCCGATCGCATCATAGTAACTTCTGACTCTTTTGGCGGCGCCACTTTCAAAATCGCATCAGCTTCAGCCCAAAGTTGGTTGGGGTCAGAGACAATTTTCGCCCCCACAGCGGTATAGGCATCATCGCTAAAGAATGACCCCTCACCTGCCCCACTGGCCACCAATACCTCAATGCCTTTTTTGACCAATCGAGCGACCACATCAGGAACTAGAGCAACCCGGCGTTCGCCCACTTCAATTTCTTTAGCCACAGCTATTTTCATCAATTTCTCCAGATATCTGAGATTTACGAGGCTGACAAATTCTCATTAGTCACCTTAATTTTCCTACCCAAATCATTTTTTTGCTGGGGAATTTATTGGTCAAACCAATAAACTTTTTGACCAACTAATCAGCAAATCTTAATTATTGCTTCATCTTGCTCAACTTACTCAACCGTATATATGATTGTTTGGGTCATTGGCGAATCCCCCGTTTTTTTTATAGCAACATTCTAGAATATTTTCAATTCAACCAAATAAAATTTTTGATGATTTAGCCATATTTTGGCAGGTTTTTCTAGGTATTTTGTGGTATTACTGCCTAGCTTTTAGACAATCCCTAATAATTTGATCGCCCCTATTGGTCCTCGCAAAACTGTTTGATTAATTTGATTTTCCGTAATTTCACGTAAAATTGTGATAATTGTGATAATTTTGCTGTAATGTTTTTTTGTCAAACGCCAAAAAGTCAAGATATCTTAACATAATCTCTGAGCAAGTGGCTACTCAATAAGCTACTCAATAATCTAAACGATCCGGGCATATTTCTGGCCATTTTCTTAGAAAATCTTTACTATTGGTGACTTTTAGGATGTTCAAGAAACAAAAGACAACCCCAGGAGGTTTGCCTCTGCCTGAGTGAGAGAAACCGCAGCGGCATCTTAGTCGTCATCTTAGTCGTCATCTTAGTTGTCATCTTAGTCGTCTCTGATAAGCATCCGCAGCAAGGAGGAGCGTTAAAGGGACAAAAATTAATCAGAGTTCCACAGGTTTGTGTTAAGGTTTGTTAAAATTTAACTGAGATCCAGGAAATCGATCGCCAAAACATGACTAGCTAGTCAAAAACCTGAGAATCCCCGATGATGCAAACCTGGTTTGATGCAAATTTTCTCAGTGGCTATGTGCAGTGGTGGATTTAACTATCCCGATCGCGCATATCCCGATCGCGGAACATCAGGTCATGGCGATGGAGCGGACGTAGCAACACGAAAGTACGATTTCTATTATTTATAAGTGGTTTGAAGGAGAATCTATGAAACGGCTATTATCTGTATTCGCGATTGTCGGTTGTGCGTGGGTGGGGATGCCAGAACTGACCTTAGCCCAGACTACCGGAGGATTTACCTTATTTGGCGGCCCCCAGAGAGGATATGAACTGGATTATTATCTAGCCCGGGGCAAGGCTGATGTGCGCGATCGCTACGAATTAAAAATTCCCGGTAATAAACTCAATGCCCCGGTCACCCAGATTAGCATTGACTATCCCAATCACTACCGAGGGCAATTCAACACCAACCGAGTGCAAGTGGTTGTAGGCAATGAAGAGAAAACCTTGCAATGTCAAGAAAAATCCGCCACCACTCAAGTCAATCCCTCAGATAACAGATCCGCTGCTCCCTGCTTGGTCAGTTGGGATCCGGAAAGTCGGTCAATTCAAATCCAGTTTACCGAGCCAGTTGCCCCTAGAAGCAATGTCGAATTAGTGTTTGACCGGGTAAAGAATCCGGTGTTTGGCGGGATGTTTAACTTTAACTGTCGGGTGTCTACCCTGACGGGGGCAGAGTTTCCCCAATACATCGGCACATGGGTCGTGGCAATTGATTAAACCAGATTCAAAGAGTGCTAAATCAAAATAAATGACGCAGATTCACAATTTTCAATGATACAATTGAAAATTGTGAATTTTTAATCCTTAAGTAAGTAAACCCGGAGAAACTGCGATGACAAAGCGTACCTTGGGCGGTACTAGCCGTAAAAGAAAAAGAGTTTCTGGCTTTAGAGCTCGGATGCGTACCAAAAATGGTCAAAAAGTGATCAAAGCTCGCCGAAGCAAGGGACGGGTTCGGCTGGCTGTTTAGTCTGTCCCTCTCACTGTCCATTGGCCCGCGATCGGGTTGCCGATCCAAAGCGAAATCAACCCAAGCAACTTATCTAGCATCCAAGTGTTGCCCAAAGTCAATCGACTGAAGCATCGGCACGATTTTACTGCCGTGTACAAATCTGGGACTCGTCGGTCAGACGGAACCCTGACATTGATCGCCAAAAAGCGTACCAATGGATTTACCAAAGATGTCCCGTCCTCTAGCCCGAATTTATCCAACGGATCCTATATCTGCGTAGTACCGACCCGCATTGGCATTTCCGTGAGCCAAAAAGTCAGCAAAACAGCGGTGGTTCGCAATCGGATCAAGCGGCAAATTCGGGCAGCTTGGCGATCGCTCTTATCCCAAGTAGCAGAGGGTTGGGATATCGTCGTCGTGGTGCAGCCACCGGCAAGACAGTGCAATTATCGACAATTTCTGCAAAAATTAAAGCAGTTAATGGCACAAGTGGAGGGACTCAATGGGAATTAAAGAGGAATTGTACTTTGAAGGACGCCCCCATATTGGGGATCTGATCGTCAACATTTTGTTTGGGTTGACGATTGTGGGCTTGCCGCTGACCATTGGGGCTATTGTCAGAGCGCTGTGGTTGCGTTATCGGATTACCAATCGTCGGGTGACGGTGATTGGTGGCTGGATGGGCCGAGATCGCTCTGACGTGGTGTACTCAGAAATTAGCAAAATCGTCATCGTACCTCGTGGCTTTGGCATCTGGGGTGATATGGTGATTACACTTAATGATGGTTCTCGTCTGGAAATGCGGGCCTTGCCTAAGTTTCGAGAGGTTTACGATTATATGAATGATAAATTGTCTGCCTCTGCCCGTGCAGCCAGTGGTGCGATCGGTAAATAACTCGCTGATTCACCTGAATGGGCTTCAAGCGGCGGAGGTTAACACCAAAACTCGGAAGACTCTAAATTGACTTCAGATTTAGAACCCCAACAATCACGCAATTATCTTCTTTGAAGAAACTTTTTCAGGAGATGTGATTACAGCCAATCATTCACAGAAGAAAACAAGTTTTTTCCATCGACGAACAGTCCAACTTAAGTGATTAAGTCGAGTCCCAAGGGTTTTTCTAGAAACCCAGTTATCTCAAGCCCCCCTATTGCGGCTGAAGATAGCGAATATTTAACTCGGTTATAGTCTGAAAACAGATAGTCTGAAAACAATAATTGTATTAGGTTGATATAGACAGAATGGACTTTGGAGTAGGGTTTCTTTCCAACAACGTCATGCTACCGATCCTAGATTTATTCTTTGGGATCGTTCCCAGCTATGGTCTGGCGATCGTCGCTTTGACGTTAGTCATTCGCTTTGCGCTTTATCCCTTAAGTGCGGGATCAATTCGCAGTATGCGCCGAATGCGCGTCGCCCAGCCACTCATGCAGAAACGAGTCAAAGAAGTTCAAGAGCGGTACAAAGACAATCCGACTAAACAGCAGGAGGAAATGAGCAAAATTTACCAGGAATATGGCAATCCTCTTTCTGGTTGTTTGCCAGTCCTCCTGCAAATGCCCGTGCTGTTTGCCTTGTTCGCCACTCTGAGAGGATCGCCATTTTCTGACGTGAATTACTCCGTCAATCTGCAAATCTTTCCCTCAGAACAAATTGAACGAATTCAACCTCAGTCTTTTGCCACCCCATCCCAAAATATTTATGTAGCCGGTAGCGTCCATGCGCCAGTCGCCGCTTTGCTGCCCAGTGGCAATAAGTTAGCAGTGGGTGACAAAACCAAAATTGAATTTCAAACCGTAGAGGGTAAACCTTTCCAACAGTTGTTAGCGGAGTATCCAGACAGCGACATTGCCCCGACCTGGCAAGTGATCAAAGGTCAAGAACGAGTCAAGGTGTCTGAAGATGGCACCATTGAAGCCCTGCAACCGGGAGATGTGACGATTCAAGGGACGATTCCTGGATTAGCATCTAAGCAAGGGTTCCTGTTTATTGAGGCTCTCGGTCGGGTTGGGGCCACGGCGGAAGATGGCACAATTCATTGGGACATTGTGGGCATGGTGCTATTTTTTGGCATTAGCTTGTATGTCAACCAAATTCTATCCGGTCAAGGACAAAGTTCAAGCGATAACTCTCAGCAAGCAACGGTGAATAAACTCACTCCGGTGATCTTTTCCGGGATGTTTTTGTTCTTCCCTCTGCCTGCGGGAGTTTTGATGTATATGGTGATTGCCAATATCTTCCAAACCGCACAAACTTTTATTCTGTCTCGCGAACCTCTGCCAGAAAATCTCCAGAAAATCGTGGATGCAGAAGCCAAATCCGCTGCGGTTAAAGATGGACGACAATCACTGCCTTTTGAACCCGGTCGTTCTAAGAAAAAAGCTTAAGGTAAATTATGAGCGATCGCCCCATTGACCGAGGTCAACAGTGGCTCAAGCAACTGTTAACCCTTGCGGCTTGTCCCACGGAAGTTCACGCGGAAGAAAAACCCGATTGCTACTGGCTGACCATTGATCACACCAACCTGACCCCAGAGCAAATTGACATCCTGATCGGAGCCAAGGGTTCTGTCCTGGATAGTATTCAATATCTAGCGAATACAATTTTGAATCTGGGACAAACCCCGGATCAACAAGCCGCTTATACCATTGAATTGAATAACTATCGATCTCACCGCCAAGCGGAACTCGAAGCTATTGCTCTCAATGCAGTCGCTCATGTTCGGGAAACAGGGGAGGAGTTTGAAATTAAATCACTCTCCTCCGCCGAACGTCGCCAACTTCATAACTTATTGAAAGAATACGACGATTTGGAAACCTACAGTCGCGGACAAGAACCCGATCGCCGTTTGGTCGTTTACCGACGGTAGGGGCGCTACTTCCAAGCGCCCCATCATTCAATGATGCCTCTAAAATCCTGGATAAATAGTTGAGTGGAGAGTTGAGAGTCAATTAATCTCTCAAATCTCAACTCACAGAAAAAATTCTTCAACAGCCCTATGGAGCCTATTTATATTCCTCAACTGACCACCGCACCTGAGCGAACTGAGGAAATTCAGTTTGAGGAGTTTTTCTCAGAGTTTGAAACTTTGACTCCCGTCAAAGGCACCCTCGTCGTGAAGCATCAAGGAAACTATTTGGAAGTTTTCGCTCAAGCGGAAACCATTGTCACCCTGACTTGCAATCGGTGTCTGCAACAGTATAATCACCGATTAACCGTAGATACGTCTGAATTAATCTGGCTCGATGAAGCCGCCGATCAACCAGACACAGGCCCCCTGGAACGGGAAACAGCCCTGGAAGATTTGGTAGAAACTTTGTCCCCTCACGGATATTTTGAATGTACAGAATGGGTTTATGAACAACTTTGTTTAGCCTTGCCACCGCGCCAACTTTGTGATGCCAATTGTTTAGGAATTCAAACAGATAGTTATTTACCGCCGACTGCACCGCCTGCAATCGATCACCGTTGGGCATCTCTGGCAGAATTAAAAAAACTATTTCCCAACTAAGCAGTCTCCCTAAAAACAGACAATAGATCCATATCTCCAGAATTTGCCGGAAATTTATAGGCAAATATTTGGGTATTTGGGGGCAAATATTCAGAGAATTAAATCCGGCTACAATGCTCAATAATTCTAAAGTTTGATTAAGTTTGAAGTGTTGATTAGGGGTGAAATTCAATGACATTTAGTGATGAGTTTGAACTGCTTTTGCGAGCCAGATATCCGTTGATTTATATTCCCACTCGCGAAGAAGAAAGAGTCGAAAAAACCATTACTCAAATTGCCAAAAACCAAGGCAATCGAGGGGTATATATCTGGGATTTTGTGGATGGCTATACGGGCAATCCCAATGACACGGGTTTTGGCAAGCGCAATCCGTTACAAGCTTTAGAATTGGTGGAAAAATTGCCAAGCAACGCCCCAGCAATTTTTATTTTGCGAGATTTTCACCGTTTTTTAGAGGATGTGGCGATTTCTCGCAAATTACGCAATTTAGCGAAACTGCTGAAATCTCAGCCGAAAAATTTGGTGCTGATTTCTTCAGAAGTAGCGATTCCCGAAGAGTTAAGCGAAGTTTTGACGGTTTTGGAATTTCCCTTGCCGAATCAAGCAGAAATTGCCGCAGAAGTGCAAAGACTTTTGGGGGCGACGGGAGAATCTTTGTCCCGGAATACCCTCGATGAAATCGTCAGATGTTGTCAGGGACTTTCCATTGAACGAGTGCGTCGGGTATTGGCGAAGGCGATCGCCACTCATGGCAAGTTAGAAGTAGATGATCTGGAATTAATTCTGCAAGAAAAACGCACAATTATTCGCCAAACCCAAATTTTAGAATTCTATCCAGCCACGGAACAAATTTCTGATATTGGTGGTTTGGATAATCTGAAAGAATGGTTGCTGCGACGAGGCAGCGCTTTCTCGGAACAAGCAAGACAATATGGTCTGCCTCATCCCAGAGGTTTGCTGTTGGTGGGGATTCAAGGAACGGGCAAATCTTTGACCGCAAAGGCGATCGCCCACCATTGGCATTTACCGTTACTACGTCTGGATGTCGGTCGGCTATTTGGCGGTTTAGTCGGTGAATCAGAATCCAGAACTCGACAAATGATTCAACTGGCTGAAGCCTTAGCCCCCTGCATCTTATGGATTGATGAGATTGACAAAGCCTTTGCGGGGTTTGAGAGTAAAGGGGATGCAGGCACCACCAGTCGAGTCTTTGGTACATTTATTACCTGGTTGGCGGAAAAAACTTCTCCGGTTTTCGTGGTGGCTACAGCCAATAATATTCAAGCATTGCCCCCGGAAATCTTACGCAAAGGCCGTTTTGATGAAATATTTTTTGTGGGTTTGCCCCATCAAGACGAGCGCCGTGCTATCTTCGAGGTGCATTTATCCCGCTTGCGCCCTCATAATTTAAAAAATTATGATTTGGATCGACTTGCCTATGAAACTCCTGATTTTTCAGGGGCAGAAATTGAGCAATCCCTGATTGAAGCCATGCACATTGGATTTAGTCAAAACCGTGATTTTACCAATGATGATATTTTAGAAGCGGTGAGTCAGATTATTCCCTTGGCGCGAACTGCCGCTGAACAAATCGAATTTTTGCAAGCTTGGGCAGCTTCTGGCAAAGCTCGTCTGGCTTCTCGATCCAGTGGTTTATCTTCTCGCATCCAAAGTCAACGAAAATAGCCTAATTTTAAATAGCATAGCGATGAGCATTTTCTCTGGTTTGATCAAATTTTTGATTGGTTTTATATTGGCACTGGCGATCCTTGCCGGTGGTAGTGTTGCTGCTGGCCTTTATTTTGTGACTCGCTTAACCGAATTGCCCCCAAGACCAGTTTTTGACAATGAGCAACCCGTTAAGCCAAAACCTAGTTCACCGACTCCTGCCGCTAAACAAAATACGCCAGCAAATTCTAGCAGCAATTCCAGCGCCAATTCCACAACTTTGGCACCGGGAACTTACCGGGCTCGCGTGATTTGGCAAGATGGGTTAATTTTGCGCGATCGCCCTAGCTTTGATGCCAAGTCAATTGGCGGGGTTGATTTTAATAAAAACGTCATTGTATTGGAAACCACTTCTGATAAAGAATGGGAAAGAGTGCGTGTAGAAGGTGCTAATCAAGAAGGCTGGGTCAAAGGCGGTAATACAGAGAAAATTTAATCACTGTGCAGCCAAATTTATTACGCAATTTTTAAAATTTTCTTCCCAGCAGCATACCCAAAAAATTACCCAAAAATACTCCAAAATTTAATTAACTCTGAAATTTAATTAAAATTCGTCTACCTCATCGGTTTTTTAATCGGAAAAAGCGATGATTTTCTACGGTTTCAGACAGTCTGGTATCGGCAAAAAACCCAGACTGATTGAATCTGTTGATCGCCATGCATCACCAGGGCATTTTTACAGAAAATAGCGATGATGACTTTCTCTTGTTATATTGTTATAACGTTTTCAAGCAGAGAACAGTAGGGGCGCAATGCTTGCGCCCAAATTAACCTCGTAATTGTAGAAATAATTTTTGAAATTGGTATTAGGATTAAAATCGCAAAATTTTTTAATATAATCACAGAGGGTATTTTAATACATAAAATGGCTGAAACACAAGTAGATAATTATCAGTTTTATGGCCAAGCAATTTATCAAAAAATTACTGCCAACATTGGCCAAGTCATCAAAGGACAATCCGCTGCTATTAGAAAGTTACTGTCAGCGTTTGCTAGTGGTGGTCATGTGCTCTTAGAAGACTACCCAGGAACGGGAAAAACTACCTTGGCAAAAGCCCTAGCTTTTTCCGTAGATGTCAGCTTCAAACGGATTCAATTTACCCCCGACCTTTTACCCTCAGATATTTTGGGGGTTTCCATGCTCGATCCCAATGAGCGGACTTTTTATTTCCATGAAGGGCCAATTTTTGCCAATATTGTCTTAGCCGATGAAATTAATCGCGCTTCTCCACGAACTCAATCGGCATTATTAGAAGCAATGGCAGAATCCCAAGTTAGTATTGATGGCACTTTGCGAAAGCTTAACGATCCTTTTTTTGTGATTGCTACTCAAAATCCCGTAGAATCTCGCGGCACTTACCCACTGCCAGAAGCCCAAATGGATCGGTTTGCGTTGCAATTTTCTTTGGGATATATTTCTCCAGAAGATGAAGTGAGTCTGCTCTCGGATCAAATTCAGCAACTGCCGATCGCCTCCCTTAAACCTTGTGTTTCGATCCAGGAGATTATGGCGTTGAAACAGCAAGTTAGAGCCGTGAGAATTAGTGAAACTTTAAAACGCTATGTGGTGGATATTGTGAATGGGACGCGATCGGCCCAAGGGGTACAATTAGGAGCGAGTCCCAGAGCTTCTATTGCCTTGATGAAAATTGCTCAAGCCTTAGCCTTATTTGATGGCTATGAGTTTGTCACTCCCGAACATATCCAAGAGTTAGCCGTAGATGCGATCGCTCATCGGTTAGTGATGGAACCCCAAGCCCGTTTTTCTGGCATAACTGCCCCTGGGGTTGTCCAAGAGATTCTTGATTCTATCCCGGTTCCCCGCTAAAATATGAAACGGTTTATTTATCAGATTTTTCGGGAGTCTTCGGCGTTTGAGCGATCGCGCCAAAGACGATTAACCCCCAAGGGTTTAGTTGTTTTAATCTGCCTGATTTGCTCTGGGGTTTTGAGTCTCGACCCACTCCCCAGGGGTTAGGGAAAAATATATTGACTAGAAAGGATACTTATGGTATCTATGTAAATATCAGTAAGACCAATAATTAATAAGCCAATTTAAATTTTAATCTAAAAAGTATAAAATTAACTTATTAATTATTTAATTTGAAATACAAAGATAATTTGGAAGAAAACAATGAGTTGTAATTATCAATTGACTTGCACAAACATCACCATTGATGGAAATGTATTGTCGGCGATTTGTAATAGAAGAGATGGCTCTCCCAACTATACCTCTTTGGTTCTGAAGGGAATTGAGAACATTGACGGCACCTTAACCGTCACAGATCCCGAAGCAGAAGCTAATTTTCACCTGAGTTCTCAGAATATTTCTATTGAGGATGACGTTTTATCAGCCGAGTGCGAAACAATGAGTGGTGATTGGGTTTTCAGCCAAATTACTCTGAATGGTATTGAGAATATTGATGGGGAATTGACTTACACGGGTAGTCCCTAATCTGAGCCAGGGTTGCCAGTAATTGTATTTCTCTCCTGGAGCCTTTTTCCTAGTAGAGAAAGATACTAAGTATTCAAGACTATTTTTTGTAAATTGTAACGTTTAACCCCTCGCTTTATTTGTGTTTAGCGGGGGGTTTTTAAACCTCTATTATCCTTGGGGAAATCTAGGGAATGGAAACTAATGACTACCGTTGGGGTTGTGCAAGAGGTGCTTGATTCTGTCCCAGTTCCCCGTTAAAATATGAAGCTAAAAGATGAAACGGTTTCTTTATCAGATTTTTCGGGAGTCTTCGGCGTTTGAGCGATCGCGTCAAAGACGATTAACCCCCAAGGGTTTAGTTGTTTTCATCTGCCTGATTTGCTCTGGGGTTTTGAGTGTCGATACCAATCAGAGTATGGCGGCGCAAATCTTTACGTTTTTGTTATCGCTTTTTATCATAGCGATCGTTTCTAGTCGGCTGTTTCGCTTTCGCTTTCACGCAGTGCGGATGCTGCCTAAATTTGCTACAGTTGGCGTTACAATCAAATATCGTCTGGTAATTCATAACCGCACGAACAAAACCCAAAAATGTTTGAAACTTTTAGAAAATTTTGCTGACCCCAGACCGAATTTTTCAGAATTTTTAACCACTCCTGAACCGAATGAAAATATCCATAATGTTGTGGATCGCTACCTGGGATATTATCGCTGGCTGTGGTTAGTGAAAAGGAAACAAGGTGCAACGGCAAAATCCGTCGATTTACCGCCACTTTTGCCGGAAAGTAAAACCGAAGCGATCGGCGAAATTACACCATTATATAGAGGAGTGATTCGGTTAGTCGGTTTGACGGTCTTTCGCCCGGATCCGTTTAATCTTTTCAATGCTGCTGTGACGATTTCTTTACCCCAATCTTTGTTAGTTTTACCAAAATTATATCAAATCCCACCGATTCAACTTCCGGGTTTCAGGAGATATCAATCCGGTGGAGTTGCCTTAGCTTCTTCCGTGGGAGATGCGGAGGAATTTCGGTCTTTGCGGGAATATCGTCCCGGTGATTCTCTGCGAAAAATTCACTGGAAAAGTTGGGCAAAAGTGGGCAAACCAATTGTTAAAGAAGAACAAGATGAGTTTTTTGTCCGCCATGCTTTGATTTTAGATACGTTTCAATCGATGAAATATAGCGAGGTGTTGGAAGAAGCGATCGCGATCGCTGCTTCTTTTGCTTGTGAAGTGCAAACCCAAGAATCTTTACTAGATTTAATGTTTGTCGGTCACGAAGCCTATTGTTTTACCTTTGGTCGCTCCCTCAGCCATACAGATAAAATGCTGGAAATTCTCGCCTCAGTTGTGGCTTGTCAGGATAAATCTTTTAGTGCTTTGACTCCAGTTTTGCTGGAAAGAGTTTCCCTCCTCAGTGGTTGTATTTGTATTTTTATTTCATGGGATGATGAACGGCAACAGTTAGTCAATTATCTCAAAAGTATCGGTTTAAATACCTTAATTTTAATTATATCAGAAACCGCAACCAAATTACCGAATTCTGAGATTAACTCTATTAGAGATAATTTAACCCAATGCCAGGTTTTACGCTTGGGCAAAATTCAAGAGGATTTAATGCAACTATGAAAACACCCATTTTTCTCCTCGGTGCAGCGGTACTTTTCTGGGGTTGGCACAGTGGAATGTTGATTTTTGCGATCGCGATTTCCACGGTATTAGAAGCCTCTCGCTGGGTAAATTGGCGCTGGGATTTATCCGCAAAATATTTTCGACGGATTGCTAATTTATGCATAATTTTGGTGATGGTTTTAATTATTTACCTGTTGGCTAAAGATGCTTCAGCTTCAATTTATTTTATTTATAATTTTTTACAGCTACTTCCTCTGGTATTTTTCCCCATCTTAGCGGCTCAAGCTTACTCGGTGACAGAAAAAGTCGATCTGAGGACACTGTTTCTGTTCTTCGATCAAACTATGGAGGCAGACGACCCTAGTAAATTTACCGTAGATTTAAGCTATTTTTATTTAATCCTCTGTCTTTTGTCTGCCAGTGCCGTAAATCTGGAAAATTTTGCTAATTTCGCATTTTATGGGGGTATATTTATCCTCTCAGCGATCGCCCTTTGGTCGGTGCGTTCTCAGCGATTTGCCCCAGGGGTTTGGTTGAGTTTACTCTTGCTGGCAGGAATCCTCGGTTTTGTTGGCTATCTGGGCTTATATCAACTTCATTTAACCGTAGAAGACCGGCTAGTTAATTGGTATTATAATACTTATGAACGCGAAAGTGATGCTTTCCAAAAAACAACCAATCTGGGCACACTTGGGGAACTAAAAGGGTCAAATGCCATTGATTTTAGAGTTGCCCTTGACTTTCATAAGCCGGAGCGATTTTTGCTCAGAGAATCAACTTATGATAAATATCAGTCTTCTACTTGGCTGGCATCTGAGGCGAATTTTACCCCAGTAAAGGCGGAGGAAAATGGGACAAGCTGGCAATTAAGCGGTCAACCGGATTCAGATAAAACAATTACCGTCTTTTCCTCATTGTCTGGGGGTCAGGGATTATTAAAATTGCCAGAAGGAACATGGCAAATTAATCGTTTACCCGTCAGCCAAATGGAAAAAAATCAATATGGGACGATTAAGGTGACGGGTAAGGATGGCCCGATCGCCTACCAAGTCCAATTTAATCCTAATTTTCCTAATTTATCTGAAGATAGCCCACCAACGGACAATGACTTACATATCCCACCGGCAGAAAAAGCCGCGATCGCGCAAATTTTGCCCCAACTAAATCTGCAAGGGAAATCCCCCGCCGAAATATTACCAGAATTAGACAAATTTTTTCAAAGAAATTTCACTTATTCCCTGGCTTTGACTGGTCAAAATAATTCCATGACCCCTGTAGCAAACTTTTTGCTAAAAAATCGGTCGGGTCATTGCGAATATTTTGCCACCGCCACCAATTTACTGTTGCGATCGCTAGGAATACCAACCCGTTATGCGGTTGGCTACTCCGTTCACGAATTTAGCCAATTAGAAAATCAATATATTGTCAGAAGTCGCCATGCTCATGCTTGGACTTTAGTGTATTTAGACGGAAAATGGCAAACTTTTGATACCACTCCCGCCAATTGGACAAGTTTTGAGGATGCCCGGATGTCCCAATGGGCAATTATTGGAGATTTTTGGTCATTTTTTATATTTAAATTTTCTCTTTGGTTCCAATGGGTGATGGGGCATCCTACCTTAAAGTATGGCTTGCCGATTTTCGGCTTATTAATTGTTATATTTATGCGGAGATTTTCCCCCAAAAAATTGGCGTTGCGGTTGGCGAAAAAGTCCAAATTGCGCCAATCTAAACCCCAGTTATTTGCCCAAGTCACAGAATTTGATTTAATTGAGCAAGCTTTGGCGGATTTAGGCTATATGCGTCATCCCTCAGAGTCGTTAAAAAAATGGATTACCCGTTTAGAAAATGAGCTTCCCGATTCCAGTTGCTTAGAAAATTTGCGGCGGATTGTTGAGCTTTATTATCGCGATCGCTTCGATCCCAACGGAATTAATCTCCCTGAACGAGAACAATTAAAATCCTTAATCAAATCTTGGTTACAGGAATATCCCCAGGCGATCTCCACTCAAAAAACACTCGATTCTCTGGGTTCTTCATCACCTAAAATTTAAGTTGAGTAAAGAAATATTAACAAATATTGGAAAATATTAAGAAATATTGGCAAGAAATATTGGCAATGGGCTTTTGCCCAGCCTAGTTATGAGCGGATTTAGTAACAAAACTTAGCCTCTTATGTTAAGAAAATTCTCAAAATTTAAAGGTTAATTGCAAAATCGGGTTTAGTAGTTTTGCCAAAAAAAATTCGGTGCTAGGATGTGCCAATTAAAATCACTTTCCTCAACCCTGGATGAAAAATATGTACAACAAAAATTCTCAAGGAGATTTACTCACCGCTGCGGTGACTGCTGGTTTAGGTGCTGGAGTTGTCACTTCTTTTGCCGTATTCAGTGGGCAAAATCCGCTGATTGCTTTGGGGATTACGGGATTTTCCGTGGTGGCGGCTTTATTGTTGGATTCTTTGATGCGTTAGCGGTGATGGATCGTACCAGGGGAATTAACCAGCAGCAAAAAGCCACGAATGATTGCTAACAATGATTGCTAATTCCCCAACCGGGTTTTTTTGGCCGTTCGCGAAGCGTGCCCGATGGCATTACTGAATTCTGATTTTTAGACTAAACTAAAATCTAACACCCCCAACTATGGGTTTTTCTCTTCGCTCTCTGGTTGGGGGAGTGTGAATTTTAGTTTTGGGGCTAAAAGGTCTAAAAGATATGGAAAACTTTGCTTATTTCTGTTTGGCTAATGCATATAAGGCAACGGCAGAAGATGATCTGGTTGATCCGTCTTTCAGCGAATCTGTCGATCGCTTGTTTCAGGACTTGTTTCAGGGCTTGTTTCAGGGCTTGTTTGCGAGATTAAATGGGTGCAGACTTTCCAGTTTGACCTATATTCGTTTTGCGTCCCTGGGGGTAATGTTGTTGGTGCTGAGTATCACCAGCAACTCCTGGGCCATGAGTCGGGGCGATCGCGGTTCGTCTGTTTCCTACTTACAACAAGATTTGCGATCACTTGGTTGTTTTGATGGGTTGATCACTGGGGTTTACGATCGCACCACGGAAGCGGGAGTGCGTCGTTGTCAGGATGCCTTGGGACTGCCTGCCAATGGGGTAGCTGATTTGACCACCCAGCAGGTATTGCAGCAACGACTGGGACAAGTCCGCGCCCAGACATTGATTCCCAGGCAAACAGAAACGAGATTAGCACGGGGCGATCGCGGGGAGCAAGTAACATTTGTGCAACAAACTTTGCTGAATCGGGGATACTTCAGCGGGCCGGTGACGGGTTTTTATGGGGAGTTAACGGAAGTCGCCGTGCGGAATTTTCAAGCAGCCAATGGACTCTCAGTCTCTGGGCAAGTGGATGCCGCCACCTATCAAAGATTGCAACAATTGCAAGCAGCACAAGTCGCATCCTTTTCGGTTCCCAGTCAGGGATTCAATACCGTTGCTGGCAGTCAGGCGTTAAAGCGAGGCGATCGCGGCATTCAAGTGAGAAACCTGCAAAAAAGACTCATTGTCGCCGGTTATCCCAACGTGGTAGTCGATAGTATTTATGGGGCGGAAACGGAAGCTGCCGTCAAACAATTTCAAATTGGTTATGGATTTGTCCCTGATGGGATAGCTGATGCCAACACCCAAAAAGTTCTCAATGAGAAACTATATGTCGTGGTGATTCCCAAAAGAAGTAACATCACTCTGGCTCAAGTCCAGCAAATTTTCCCCACCGCATTTGAGGCTCCTTCTCAATTAGGCACCTATATTCACGCAGGTTCTTATCCCAATTACGACATTGCCAAAACACGAGTGAAATTTTTACAACAAAGCGGGATCATTGACGCTCGGGTTGCTTATCTTTAAAATCTGCAAACCAATCGATAATTGATAATGGACAATGGACAATGGACAATGGACAATGGATAATTTCCTACTCATCAACCATCAATTATCAATTATCCATTATCAATTATCAAAGAGGCATTAAAGCTCTCTGACAAGTGGGACAAATCGCATGAATCGTTAATTGACAATCTAATAAGTGATATCCTTCTTTTTTTGCCGTTTTGCTGCCGACTTTTAAAATAGAATCACTTTTGAACTCAATAGTTTTATTACAGCGGACACAAATCAGGTGATGGTGATGATAAGGATAAGGTTGATTGAGTTCATAATGCTTATGTCCTTCTGCCAGTTCGAGTTCCCGCAGAATTCCCATCCGTGCCATTAACTTGAGGGTTCGGTAAATCGTCGATAAACTAATATGCTGATTTTCACTCTGGAGTAGCCGGTATAAATCCTCAGCACTGAGATGATGACCCTTGTTCAAGTTCTGAAAGACCTGTAAAATCTGTTCTCGCTGTGGAGTCATTCTCCATCCGCGCTCGTTGAGTTCAGCTTTCAGGGAACTTGCTGTATAAAAAGACATAGTAACGCTCTCAAGTTCTCAATAAAATATATTTATTGAGAATAATACCTGTTTATTTGTAAAGTTGCAACAATTTCCGCTTATTGACGGGTAAATTTCCCCGTCTGACGAGGCGAAATCGCCGATAATATCCCTAAAGAATTGTCAAAAAGTCCAAGAAACCGGGTGTTTTCGGATTGTTTTCCCAGAAGATTGGCCAAACATCAATGGATTTACCCGGTTTCTCCAGCCCCTGAATGGTTGTTGCCCGGATTCAAGTTAATGACTCCAGATAGTCCCGAACGCGATTTCGCCGCTTCGGTTGGCGTAATTTTTGTAATGCCTTGGCTTCAATTTGACGCACCCGCTCGCGAGATAATTCTAAAGCCTTGCCTACATCCGAGAGAGAATAGGGATGACCATCTAACAACCCAAATCTCATTTCAATGACCTCTCGCTCGCGAATGCTTAAATCCGCTAAGAGTTCTTTTAAGTCCCGCTGTAAAGATTCTCGGACGAGGAGGTCTTCGGGAGAAATTTCATCGGTTTCTAGTAAATCTCCTAGTTCGGTGTCTTTTTCTTTACCCACTTTCGTTTCCAAAGAAACCGACCGAGGAACACGCAACAAGACTTCCCTCACTTCTGAGGGCTTGTTGCCTAATTCGCGAGCAATGTCATCAATACTGGGAGTTCGGCCTTTTTCTTGAGAAAGTTTCCTTTGCGCTTTTTTAATTTTGTTGAGTTTTTCCGTAATGTGAACGGGTAGTCTAATCGTTCGGCTTTGGGTGGCGATCGCTCTAGTAATCCCTTGACGAATCCACCAGTAAGCATAGGTGCTAAATCGATATCCTTTGGTCGGGTCAAACTTGTCTACGGAGCGTTCTAAGCCCAAGGTGCCTTCCTGAACTAAATCGAGCAGTTCTAAGCCGCGATTTTGATACTTTTTGGCTACGGACACCACTAAACGCAGGTTGGCCTTGATCATGTGCTCTTTCGCCCGAATGCCTTGGGTTTGGATCCGATCCAGTTCCTCTACGGTTAAATCGGCAATTTTTGCCCAAGCTGCTTTGCCTACGGCAATTAGCTTTTTCAGTTCTGCTTCCTGAAGCTTGGCATCCCTAGCCCATCTCGCTAAAGGCGGTTGATGCCCTAATTTGGCGGCAAGGCGATCGCGCAAATCCATCAACTCCACATATTGACGCATGATGCCGTCTTTTGTCTGCGCTGCTTGGGTCCGCAACTCCAGCAACTGCATATAACGTTGCACTCTTTGGGCTTCGGCAACTTCTTCATCTCGACTCAACAGGGGAACCCGACCAATTTCCTGTAGATATAAGCGAACTAAATCCTGGCTCCGAGAACGAACTGCCGGTTGCAAGGTATTGCTACTGACATCTTGTTCTAACTCCGTTGAGTTTTCGTCAAATTCCAGAGATAAACTATCGATATCTTCCACCTCAACATTGGCGGCATCTCGTTGCTCGTCATCTTCTCCAGAATAAAAAGAGGTGTTTTGCATAAGCTAAGTATCAATTACTCCCGGTGACAAAGATGGTCGGTTGGCAGATGCTTCTTTTGATTATCCCCACTATCGATTGAGTAAATGGACATTTCTCGGTATTCTGTTACAGAACTTTACTCTCTCAGTATGAAGCAAAATTTCTCGCAGTTGTGGCAATCAATTGCCCAGGTAAAAGAGATGACCGCTCTTTTTAGCGCATCTGCGTGACAGAGAAATGCTGATGAACCATCAGCACCTATCGTTAGTATAGAGATTGATGCTTCCTAGATAAGTGACCTAGGTCAAGGGATCTATTAATATTCATCACCCGCGAAACCTCCTGCGATCGTTGGCATTGAGCGTTTATAGTGATACAAATCTTGCGGCACACAATTCATCCCTGGGCGGAAAATCGCTCAAAATTTAAGGGATTAATCTCGTCTTCGGGGCAATAGATCGATTACCTCGAAGACGAGTGGCGATCGCATCCATCCTCATCCCTTTAGACACCAATCATTAGACCGCTAAAGGCTGACTGGATATTTCAGCCGTAAATCGGCGTTTGCCTGAACCCGAAATCTCGATCGATAGTTAAATTCTAGCTAACGATTTCCCAGTTTTTTAAAGATTTCCGTTTCACTGTCAGAAGGTTCTTCGCTAACAATCGATCGCAGTCCTTCAAAGGTGGCGGGAATACTTCGGGGATCCATAAACATCACCTTACTACTATCGCTGCTGCCAATTTTCATCCCCATTTCTAGATATTGTTGCGCCAGTAAAAACTGAAGCGACTCCCGGGCATTGGGTTCATTTTCCAGTTTTTGCGCCACAATTTGTAAGGCTTCCGCCGTGGCTTTAGCTTTGAGAATTTGTTGCTGCCGTTCCGCTTCGGCTTTCAAAATGAGTGCCTGTTGTTCCGCTTCAGCGGCTAAAATTGCGGCTTTTTTACGAGATTCGGCTTCTAGAACTTGGGCTTCGGCTTTTCCTTTCGCCGAGTTAATCGCGGAATCCCGTTCCCCCTCAGAAGTGAGAATCGCTGCCCGACGTTTGCGTTCGGCGGTCATCTGCAATTCCATCGAGTCTTGTACCGCTTTGGAGGGAAAAATATCCCGCAGTTCCACGCGAGTGACTTTTATTCCCCAAGGATCAGTCGCTAAATCCAATTCTCGCAGTAAGGTTTCATTGACTTCAGAACGCGCAGTAAAGGTTTCATCTAATTCTAGTTTACCCATTTCGGCGCGAATTTGAGTTAAAACTAAATTCTGCATAGCCAGCAGCAAATTTTCTACTTTGTAATAGGCTCTCGCCATATCCACAATTCGCCAATAAACTACTGCATCTACGCTGATGGAAACGTTATCGCGGGTGATACAAGTTTGTTTGGGGATATCTAATACTTTTTCCCGGATGGTTTCCGTATAAACAATTTTATCGAAAAAAGGGTTAATCCAGTGCATCCCAGGAGTGAGTTTGCTTTTATACTTGCCTAAGCTTTGCACCAGAGATTCATTCCCTTGATCGATAAATTTCAAACCCCGAAACAGAAACGTGCCGCTAAAAATGACGAAGGCCAAAAAAATTGGTGCTATATCCATATTAAACCTCTCAAGTCATTATTTTGAAAAAACATCAGAAACAATTGATTCAATTCAATTCAATTTAATTTAATTTAACCCAGAATAAATCAAGGATAAATTAAGGATAAATTAAGGACTAGACCAGAAAGAGAGATACCATATGCCATTGAGGTTAAGAATTCAAAAGGTGTTCTGGCATCACGATCAAGGTAGTGCCTTCTCGACTAATGACATAAACTTTTTGATTCGGCGCGATCGCCTGATGGTCATCGGCACATCGTGCTTGCCAAGAATTGCCTTCAAACAACACTCGACCCACTTTGCCTGGGGGAATTTCCGTTAAAGTTTCCGCCTCATTTGCGTCAGCCAGCAAATCGAATTTCTGCCGAGACATGAAGAATTGACGACCTCGGAACACCAAGACCCCAGATAAACCCATCCAGACCAACACTTGTAAGCCCAAGTTTGGCAACACCAACGCCAACCCAGCCATGATCAAGGCACTGACACCCATCATCATAGACACAAAGGCATTGGGCAACATCAACTCAAACCCACACAAAATTAAGCCAACAATTAACCAAATGACACTAGGACTCATAGCCAGTAAGGGAAAATTCATGGCGAGAAACTACAATGGATCATAAATTACTTGCATTACTTGCATATTTATCTCTGAATCACTCTCATTGTCCAATCTTAACCAAAAGATGCCGAATTCATTGATTAGAGCATCTAAAGGCTAAAATTATCTTGAATCTTCCTCTATTTTACAGAGCAGCGATTTTTTTGGGGTTCTACATATGCCAAATTCGTTGATTTTCCTGAACTCTTCTGCACAAAATAGAGAAGGCTACCACCAGTTTAAGCTGGCTGTGAGCAATGAGTGCCTCCGGGTTTATGTGATGCGTCTTAATTTTACTGTGATTACTTTTTGCTGCTTATGACCAGTTCCAGCCGCCCGCAAATTGATTGTCCCAATCCTGCTTGTACCCACCCAGCTAACGATTTGGGGCAAAAGTATTGTGCATCTTGTCAAAATCCCTTGACTTATCGGTATTTGTGGGCGGTGGGTTCCCAGGCAGCCCAATTCCCCCCAGCTTCACCGATTGGCGATCGCTACTATGTGGTCAGCCCGCAAATTTGGTTAGATACCACCCCTGGGAAACCCCCGACATTGCCCCAAGAGATTCCCGAGGCGATCTTACCTTACCTAAAATTGTATCGGCATTCCTTGCATATTCCTCAAGTCTATGGGTTTTGTCCTGTCAAAGAGCAGGATTGGCAAGTGCTACTTCTGGAAAATGTGCCGGTAGATCCGAAAACAGGCCAACTCTACCCCACCATGATCGAATCATTTGCCAATGCTGCCCCAGTGCGTCACGTTTATTGGTTTTGGCAAATACTGCAACTCTGGACGCCTTTATTGGAGTTGGGTTTGACTACCAGTTTGTTTCAACCGAAAAACATTCGCGTCCAAGGTTGGCGCGTCTGGCTATTGGAACTCTATGGGGATCAGTCCTCGGTGACTAAACCAGATTTACAGGATTTGGGCTATCACTGGTTGACTTGGACCGGGAAAATTTCCCTTTCCGACGGCCAAAACTTTACGGGCAATTATGTTGACCGTCTCAAGGAAATAGGCAAACTGATGCGGGCTCCCCATGCTGAAGTTAATGGGATTCGTCGTCAACTGAATCAACTGTTGCTAGAATTAGCCGGTCAATTGCCTTTAAGATTGCGATCGGCAGGCGCCACTGACTCCGGACCAGAGCGATCGCACAATGAAGATGCCTACTATCCCACTAGGGCTGATTTACCCAAACCGGGGACGAAGCCCAACCCAAATTCTCTGGTGTCTAACCTGGTGATGGTTTGTGACGGGGTAGGTGGCCATGACGGGGGTGAGGTCGCCAGTCAATTAGCGGTTAATTCATTGAAATTAGCCCTCCCAACTTTGCTCAAAGAAATTTCCGCCCAACCTGATATTAGCCCGCCCAATTTAGTCTCTGAAGAAATGGCGGCTTTGATCCGCGTGGTAAATAATACCATTGCCAGCCAAAATGATGCTCAGGGTCGGGCTTACCGACAAAGGATGGGAACGACTTTGGTGATGGGATTGCAGTTAGGCCAAAAAGTACCCAGGGCAGATGGGTCAGAATTCGCGAATAGCCATGAATTATATGTGGTGAATGTGGGGGATTCTCGCGCTTATTGGATTACGGAAAATTACTGCCAGCAACTCACGGTGGATGATGATTTGACCACCAGAGAAGTTTGCCTGGGGCGCGGTTTTTATCGACAAATTAAACAACGTCGAGATGCGGGTGCTTTGATTCAAGCACTGGGCACGAAAGATGGTAATTTAATTAAGCCGAATATTCAACGATTTATTATTGAAGAAGATGGCTTGTTGATGCTCTGTTCTGATGGTTTGAGTGATAATGGTTGGGTTGAAAAATCTTGGCCAGAATATGCCACCCCCATATTAGATGAGCGGGTATCGATTGAAGATGGTCTGAAAGCTTGGATTGATTTTGCGAATCAAAAAAATGGCCATGATAATACTTCGATTGTGGTGATGCGTTGTCGGATTTCTCCAGAAAAACTGGTGCTTTTTGAGACGAATAAATTACCGAATAAAACGGTGGTAGAAGGCGAAATGTCTGATGCTTCTAAGGTTTTGCTTTATGATACGGAGGCAGCAGAGGTAAATCCTGCCTCGACTGTGAGCCAAGCCCAGCGCAATGGTTCTAATCTTTGGTTGGCGATCGCCACTTTCTTTTTGATCGTCTTGGTGGGATGCGGCATTGCTTTGGTGGGATTTTGGCAATTAAATCCCGAAGTCTTTAAGGATTGGCAACAAAAACTATTTCCATCATCTCAACCAGAAGAAACACCGGCTGAAAATTCAGATTATTAAATAATTTACCCAAGCAATTTACAGCGAACATAAACGGAGAAATTTCTATGGTTTTAATGCCAGTTAAATCCATCGTCAAAATCATCATTAGTATGGTTTTAGTTGGCTGGCTTTCTGCTTGTAATATTCAAATCAGCCTGGGGGGATTTCAACCGACCAGATTAATTGTGCAACAAGCAATTACAATGCAATTAAATCTCACTAAAGCTGAACTGGATGAGCATCTCAAACAACACAATCTTGACCGGAAGCAGCACCCGGATTATGAGATTAATCGCGTGGTGATTCTGAATGAAGAACCTGTGGTGATTCAAGATTTAATTGCCTATCATATTCGCGGCACTTATAATTTGACCTTTAAGTTGCCCGATGGTCGCATCACTGACCGGGGTAATCCTTTTGATATTTATTTGCAATTGCAAAAAGAGGCGAAAAGTTGGCGTCTGGCGATCCAAAAATCCAGCGGCAAGAACGATCAACCCATTTGGGGGACTTATTTGATTAAACCCAAAGGTTATGTTTAAGATGCCCTAGGCGATCAATGGTTAAATTTTTGGTTAAATTTTTGGGAAATTTATTAGGGGTCGATAGGAGAGTCACCTCTCCTACCTCCAATTCAGAACGGAACGTGCCACTTTCACAGCCCTGCCGCTCCTACCTACGCTGACCTACGCTGACTCAATTGGCTCTTCGGGGATTCCCTATCTGGTTAAGAGTTACCACCAATAAGCCCGCTTCACACTGTAGATAGTGAGTCTCCGGGTGGAGCTACTGCCTAACTAGCCCTGGGGTTGTTCCCAGGAAATCCGGGTAATTGTCCTCCTTGATGGACAACTTTCACCACAGTTATTCGGGCTGGGGCTAATGGAACCCCTGAAACCCTTACCCCTGCCACACTTCAGCCTATTGGCCTCTGCTTTTGCGCTCTTCCGAATCTCACGCATATATATATAGTGTATCTATCCTCCGAGAGCGAGTATATCCCCAGAGTTAGTTCCACTAACAAAGATTTTGCTCGGAGCGTGCAAACCCTGGGGATATTTCGTCTAAACTGGTCTTCAGTGAAAAACTCAAAACTGATCTGAAGCTTTAAAGATCGCCAACGAATCACGGCTTTACCAGTCAGTTGGTCTTCACTGCTGAGTCAATTCAGCCAAATCAACCCTCAAAATTTGATTATTTAGGAGATAACATCATGGCTGTTGAAAAAATGAATTCTTCCTCAAGCTTGGCAGAAGTTGTTGATCGCATCCTTGATAAAGGGGTGGTGGTCGATGCTTGGGTACGGGTATTTCTCGTCGGTATCGAGTTGTTATCGATCGAAGCACGGGTTGTCATCGCTTCCGTCGAAACTTACTTGAAGTATGCTGAGGCAGTGGGTTTGACGTCTCAATCTGCCGTTCCAGCCAACTAACGGCAATTTTTTGCTTATTTGGTCATTTGTCCTTAGTCATTGCTTATTGCTGACAAAAGACAAAGAACCAAGAACAAGAGACTTTCGGACCCAGGACAAATCATTATGAGGCGGGAATTATGGCTCTTTTTAATGAATGGCAAGCCCAAAGACAGCAGCGTCAGCAAGAGTTACGGGCTCGCCAAAAACAAGTGAGTGAGGATTTGGCAGTTTGGCGAGAAAACCGGGTCAATATGAGTCGAGAAATGCGCCAATCCCTCAGTGATTATTACAGCCAGATCCAGGTGCAAACGGAACAATTTTTAAACAATTGTCGAGAGCAGCGCTATCAAAATAGTCAGCGATTTATGCAGGCATTAGATGAGTTTGCCAATATTTTGGCGGCAGAAACTAGGCAGTTTCTCAGTAATATAGCCCAAGAACGCTCGACAATGGCTCAAGACCAAACAAAAGTATTGCAGGCTTTTCACTATCATCTCAACCGTTATGCGATCCAGTTTCTCCAAGAATGTCATTATCAGCGAATGGATATGAAAGCTGAATTGACTGAATATTTGGAGCAGTTTATGCACCAACTGTCGTCAGATGTGGCCGCTTATTTGCAAGAGTTTGATTGGCAACAACAACAAGTTGCCCAAGAGTTACAGGAAACTTTCCTGGCCGAGCGTCAGCAGCGATCGCAAACTCTGCAAACTTTATACGATAGCTTTGCTAATTTACGTTGGCAGCGGCAACAAGAAATCGCCACTTTACAAGCGGAAATGTGGGGCAATGTTAAAGAATATCGCGTCAATTTGTCTAATCAGGTTTGGGGCTATATGCCGACACCAACCCAGGTACAATCTCCAGGGGGCGATCCTGGGGGCGACCACAGAGGGGACGCCCCTACGAAATCGATCCCGTTTGCTCAACCCGTCCCTAGTCGAGTTACTGCGCCTACTGCACCAGCGATCGCCTCTGCACCCGTGACGAAACCTCCATCAGCAGTGTCCCCAACCCCCAGGACACAAACCCCACAACCAGAGACCCCACCAAAAGACCCAGAAACGGTCCCACCAAAGGCAGACTGGCCACCGATCGCCCCTCCGGAGACCCCACAAACGGACTCACCAAAGGTGATCGCGCCACCGATCTCCCTTTCTGCGGCGCCCCCGGCCGCCGGACTATTGGCAACCCCCGCGCCATCCGTTGCCACCCCAAGTACGACCGCGATCGCCGACCCTATGCAGCAAGCAGTCTATGATTACCTGAAGCAAGTAAAATCGGCGCGAATTAAAGATATTGAAGAACGGTTACAGATCAACCGCATTCAAACCGTTGATATCCTCCAATCCCTGATCGATCAAGGATTAATTACCCAAAATAATCGGGACTATCTGATTGTGTAAACTTGTGTAAACTCAAGGGGGAAAAATTTATTCAATTATGTAGGGTGGGCAATGCCCACCAAATTTTATGGATATCTATAACCCTTAGATAACACTTAAATTTGCCCAAATCATTCGGTTATTGATTGATTGCTCCTGAGACGCGGGGTGAGAAAAAATCAACCGTCAAAAGTAGCAAACAATAAAACAGTTAATTCACAGATTACTAGCAAAAATTGATTCACTAATTACTGTAAACTGTCAACCAATAACAGTTAACCAATCATCACCGTTCGGAACCAAAATGGCTACTGTCATCCAAGCACGTCCAAGACAATTTGTTAATACACCAGCGGTTGAACGCCTTGCCAAGCGAACCCTGAGATATTTAAACTCCGGCTTTTCCATCCACCTACGCGGCCCAGCGGGGACGGGTAAAACTACTCTGGCGCTGCATTTAGCCAACTTAGTAGGGCGTCCCATGATGATCATTTTTGGCGATCGCGAGTTAAACTATTCGGATTTAATTGGCAATAAAAATGGTTATAATCGCCGAAAAGTGGTGGATAATTTTATTCATAGCGTGGTCAAGATTGAAGATGAATTAACACAAAATTGGAATGAGGAGCGGTTGACTTTAGCCTGTAAAGAAGGGTTTACTTTAGTTTATGACGAATTTAACCGATCTCGCCCGGAAGTGAATAATGTTTTTCTCTCGGCATTAGAAGAAAAACTGTTAATTTTGCCTTCGGGGGAAGGGCAATCAGAATATATTCGGGTTAATCCCCATTTTCGGGCAATTTTTACCTCTAACCCCGAAGAATCTTGCGGAGTGCATGGCACTCAAGACGCGCTATTAGACCGATTGGTGACGATTAATATGCCTGATCCGGATGATCAGACCCAACAAGCAATTTTGGTACAAAAAACCAAGATCGATCCGGAGTCTGCCCTGCGAATTGTGCAAATTGTCAAAGCATTTCGGGACACGGTGAAACAAAGTCTCCCGGAAACATCTCATCACGCAAAAAGGGCTAAACATTCTTCGCCTTTACGTTCTTGTTTGATGATTGCAAAAGTCAGCAAAGAACATAATCTGATGGTGCAGGAAAATAACCCGGATTTTCGAGAGGTTTGTACTGATGTGCTGCTGTCACGGACTAATTTAGAGTGGGCAAAAGCCCAGGCAATTTTGGATCAGTTTTTCGAGTCTCGAATTACCCCGGTTTCTCTAGCCAAAGTTAATAATTTGCCCCTGAGAGATGGCTTGCCTAATCAGCGAGTTGAGAACCCGTCAACAACGCCAAACCCGGCTGAGGTGAATCCCTCAGAACCTTTAATTGTTGAAGCACCGAATTATGATGAGAATGGTCATAAATTACACATTTCCCTGGGTTCGGAAAGTTTTAAAAATGGCAAAGCACTGCTGAATGGAAAGTCCAATTCCCCGCAGTCAGAAAATTCCGCTTTCGGCAAGCGATCGCTTGCCGAAACAGGATTAAATCCTGCACAAGCCGCACAAGCTGCACAAGCTGCACAAGCTGCACAAGCTGCACAAGCTGAACAAGCTGAACAAAAAGTCTATCACTATTTGCAGAAATCTGAAGGAATGCGCGTTTCGCAAATTTCTCAAGCCCTGGGATTGAATCGATTTCAAACTATTGATGCCCTGCGATCGCTGCTGAAAAAGGGTCTGCTCATTCAACGAGACGATCGCCTCTATGTTGCTTCACAGGATAAATTATCTTAACGATGACACAAAGTTCTATTAACAGTCCAAAACGCGATCAAATTACCACATCAACCCCCGGAAGTACCTTGGCAGATATTCTCGAACGGGTGTTAGATAAAGGAATTGTGATTGCTGGTGATATTTCCGTATCTGTGGGTTCAACGGAATTGCTAACGAGTCGGATCCGTTTGTTAATTGCTTCCGTGGATAAAGCCAAAGAAATTGGGATTAACTGGTGGGAAAGCGATCCTTATTTACAGCGTTTTTCAAATTAGTGAACCACAATCATGTATAATATAATGAATTTTTAAGCTCCCTATCTATTTCTGATCATGCCAGCCGCATATTCTACCGATTTACGCAGTCGATTCCGAGATGCTTACCAAAATCAATTAGGGTCTCAACGTGAGATGGCGAGGAGATTTGACGTAAGTTTAACTTTTGTGAGAAATTTATTACGACACTATAGAATAACCGGAACAATCACCCCCAAACAATATACTAGGGGTCGTTCACCCAAAATCCCTGAGTATATCGGGGATTTAATATTATCAAAAATTGAGAAACAACGAGATATACTGATTAAAGAGTTGTGCGATTATGTGGAGTAAAAAACAGGAATTAAAGTTAGTCAATCTACCATGTATCGGTTCTTAATAAAAAATCGCTTAACTCGCAAAAAAAAGTCTTTACGCCTCGGATCAAGAAAGAGGCGATATTCAATAGGACTGTTATGATTATCGAAAATGGCTAGACAAGCAAGATAGATATTAATAATATGGTATTTGTGGATGAATCGGCAGTAAATTTAGGGATGACTCGTTTGTATGGACGAGGAAAAATTGGGGACTGGGTGGTTGAACTATGTCCAAGAAATAAAGGGAAAAATATTAGCGTAATCGGTGCAGTAAGTGAAGAAATGGTTTAATTGCTTCAATGACTATAGAAAGGAGTACAGATTCGGCAGTGTTTCAAACATATTTTGAGTCAGTATTAGTGCCTAATTTATTGCCAGGAGCGTTGGTGTTAATGGATAATTGTTTATGAAAATGTCAAAGTCAGAAAAGCTATAGAATTGGCGAGAAGCTTGTATTTTTACCTATTCTCCAGATTTATCCCCGATAGAATTATGTTGGTCTTTAAAGAATTTCTTCGTTCTAGTAAAGCTAGAACTAAAGAAGCTTTAGATATAGCAATTAATGAAGCTTTCAGTAAAATTACGGAATCTGATGTTTTTAATTGGTTTGAGCATTGTGGTTTATTCATTTGAAAACCGCTGTAAGTAGCCAAGCGGTTTCTTTGATAGAATCCAATCAAAGGTTACTCTAACAAGTGAAGAATTTGCAAGAAGAAGTGCAAAGTTTGAAGGCGATCGCGGCTATAGTTAATTCAAAGGTGCGATTCGTTGGAGCGTAAGGATTCAGGTCAGGGGCTTGACAGGAGGGGATTTTGGGGTAAAGTGTTGATATGAATCTAGATAATGTGCCACAGCTACCAGACAGGAAAACTCTTGAACAGTTGCCCCAGAGACAACTGGTAGATATGCTATTGGCACAGCAAAAAGTAATAGAGGGGTTGATCGAAGAAGTTAAACGCCTTAAAACCTCTCTAGGGCTAGACAGTAAGACATCATCGAAGCCTCCCTCTACAGACGTTCTCAAGAAATCCGAAAAACCCAAAAAACAATCCAACGCAGAAACCAACCCAGAGCCAAAACGTTTTCCGGGGGGGCAACCAGGCCATAAAGGTTCGACTCGGAAAGGATTTAATAGAATTGACCGCATAGAGGAACTGATTCCACAGCATTGTCACCACTGTGGCAGCAATAGTTTTGCGGACGAGCCAGTAGGGGTCAAAGTTCAACAAGTGGCTCAACTGGTAGAGCGCCCCATCGAAGTAGTCGAGTATCGTCAGAGATGGTGTCGATGCAATAGCTGTGGGCAAGAAAGTGCTGGAGCATGGCCGACGAGGGTTATTCCCGGTCAAGACTTGGATGCCGGTTTACAAGCATTACTCGGATGGCTCGGTTGCTATGGACAGATGTCCTATGAAAAACAAGCCGAACTGGTGCGAGAACTGGGTCAAATCGAGGTGGGCGTAGGAACTCTGGTTAAAACCAACGAGCGAATTGCCACCACAATCACCAATGCGGTCAATGAACTCGTGGAAGCGCTACCACAGCAGTCATACCTCCATGTCGATGAAACCCCCTGGATCGTTAAAGGGGTTAAAGAGTGGTTATGGGTAGCTACCAATCCGCATTTTTGTCTGTTTCATGCAGCCGATACCCGAGGCCGAGTCGAACTGGAAACCAAATAGCGGGAAACACTTCGACGGCGTACTGGTGAGTGATGATTTCAAGGTGTATAACGGGTATCCGGTGGCGGCTCAACAGAAATGTCTGGCACATCTGAGACGCCATATCCAGAAATTGATTAAATTTGGCAGTCCGGTTCAAGTCACCATTGGGGAGACAAACATTCCTTGGTAGATGAGGCATTTCGGCAGCATCATCAGTGGCGCGAACATGGGGATAATTCTTCATACCAGACCTGGGCGACGCAGTTTCGGTATCGGGTGGAGGTAGCGCTCAAAGAATGGTTCCCCAAAGCGGGTTACGAGGCGGGAAAGTTGCTGCGGAATTTAAAAGAAAAAGCCGAACAATGGTGGTACTTCCTAGAACACCCCGAAGTTCCTCCAGATAATAATCTAGCAGAAAGAGCTTTACGATTAGCGGTGACTAAACGTAAAGTTAGTGGGGGTTCTCGCTCTATGGAAAGATTTGAGAACACAGCTAAATTATTGAGTGTGGCTCAAACCTGTCGATTTCAGGGACGCTCACTGATGCAGTTTTTCCAAGAAGCACTTTCGGCTGATGCTCACTCAGGATTACCTCACCCCACGCTCATTTCTCCGGTGCCGACGTAGGTTATCCGGGGTATGAATGTTATTTAACACTCGTCCATGAAGCTAAGTTTTTATCCTGATTGTCCCGATGATAACTTCGGGTTGTTTTCGTTTGACTTAATTAATTGATAACGGTAGAGAACCCTAATTTTTCATCTCTGCTGACCCTCGCTCGCTCTGTCTCATAGACGACGCATTTTTTGACCTGAATCCTTACGTTGGAGCAATCCACTTTTGTCATCGACATCGACATCAGCCCCACGGAACGGAATAGCTATCAATCTTGTGAAGCGAGCTCTCCCGAAGCCGATAAGACCTAAGCAGATGGTCAAAAAAGTCGGCATCTGAGTCAATTGCTCATGGATAGAGTTATGGGAACCATCGTCTTGAATCCTCCTAATAACTAAGTGGCGAAACTGCTTGATACGCCGCGCACAAAAAGTGACTGGAGAAATCCTAGGAATTCACTAGGAAAAAGACGGAGAAATAATTGATTCATCCGTTACGAAGTCCCAAAAGTATCCGGATAGATGGACAGCCTAAAAGCAAAATAACCTTCTCTTGGCGACGAAGTAACCCCACGTTGGCTCTCCAGCAATGGAGTATTGATTTAAGTGTAAGAATAGCCTTCGTGGGGGTAGGTTAAATCTGAAGGTTATGCCGAACAGGAAGACTAACAGCTTTCTGATTAGGATGTGAGATTAAAGCAAGGCGCTGCTAGGAGCGGCTGGGCTGTGAAAGTGGCACGTTCCGTTCTGAATGGGAGGTAGGGGAAGCGATTCCCCTATCGACCCTACCTATAAATGAATCGTGTTGAAGGGGAAAATACAAGATTAAGACATTACTTAGATCGATTACATAGAGATCGATTACATAGAAAAAATTTTTGTTATTCTAAGTTATTCTAAATCTCGCTTAATGTTGAAACTATCAGTAAGATTAGTTATTTATTATGTAAGGCATAAAACTGTACCTATTCCATTGACTAACTCTGGCGAGCCACTGGAAACCCTGTCTCCATAGCATACCAACAATGTGCAACGCCTAATTTTTTAAGTTTTTTTAATGTTTAAGGATCAATTCCTAACCCCTAGCAGGATTAATGCCGGATCAATCATCGGCATTTTGGCGATGACCGTTGAACCTAGAAAAAGCGAGGGATATGAAATGCCATCACCGATGGATGAGACCGATGAATGAAGCGGGGAGAGACATTCAACCATTGGACAATCGACTCGACTTTTTCCGAATTTTTCCGATTTTTTATAACTTTTTATAACTTTTTATAACTTTTTATGACTTTTTTATCCGACTAACACAGGTTGAGGTTGACGCCAGACTACTTTTTCTACTTGATCTGGGGAAATTTTCAGATCATCAAGCATCTGAAAAGCGCCTCTAACTAGACTGGCATTATTGGTGGTGGCATAATTTTGAAATAATCTTAACTCTTCGTGCTGCGTCAACCCTCTAAGGTTCACGCTATAAGCCATTTCAATATCCACAAACTCGCCAAATTCGTCATAAACTTCCACAAACTCTTCAGGGTTTTCGCTATCCGTAGGAACTCCTTGGGGAAAGAGTTCTTGCAGTTCAGGATTTTTGTCGTTGAGAATTAGGTAATACATTTTTAGCCTCCAGGGTTGAACCTCAAGTTTCAGCGATCGCTAATGACTTTGTATTACATCTGGTCACGAGTCAGGTCAGGACAGAACTAGATATTTTAGTCTCTTTTCATCTCTTTTTTTGGAGATATCCTGAATCGGTCTATCAGAGCGACCTCAGACTCGGGTCTACTTCTGAATCACAGATGTTATCATGCAGTCGAACAGATTGCCAACTATTTTTGCCAACTCTTTGATCCAAACTGGCATCCAGCACCTGGGTGAGTGGCGTATGACTTTCTATTACTTTTAGGTATAGCGATGATCTCTGAGGATGTCTGGTGCTGGTGGACAGTTTCAGAATCGCACCTATGATCCGGGTCACATTGTTGCCACACTACAGAAAAGTGTTGGAATTTTTTGCTACTGATTGCTCCTAAGTACAGATTTCCGTCGTTCAGTTTGCCCGGTTGGAACCATCTATAAGTCCAATAGGGGCTGTAAATTTTGGCAGCGGGCGAATGGGAGAGGTCGGTAATGGTGTGAGATCGCCCACACTCATCAAAATATTTGTATTGGGGCGCTAACCATCCTTTTTTGTCCCGCTTGCCATTGAACTTTTTGCAAACTAGCTGTTCTTTTTGTTGCCATTTTAGTTGCTGGATCATCTCCAGACGCGGAGAAGCTGTGTGGCGGCCACCGGCATTTTTTTCTGTAGTGCCGGAAAAGTCCAGTGTGAGTCGCTTTGGGCTGCCTGACGGCGGGGTTGCGAATCGGGGCATTAAGAAGCATCCGGCAACACAGCGACTTGCGCGACCTGGACAATCGCAGGATTTGTTCTGTGATGATTGCATCATAGCATTTCTTGCCACAGATAGCCAGAAATTTCCCGCGATCGCTGTTCATCATCCCAGACCAAAACCGCCTAAAAAAGCACCATTTTTGCGATTAATTAAATTTGCTTATTTATCAATAAAACGGGTATTTTATTAAAAATTGAAGTAGCAAGTTACTCCCGATATTCCAACAATTTTAGATGCATAAATGGCGAACCTATAAGGGGTATGTGCGGGATTTTATCCCAACCAATACCTAACCATTCTTTGACTTATCGCGGCTTTGAAACATGGGCTAGGGCGCCGTAGCTTTTCCTGCGAGTTTCTTAGTTCTATTCTCCGAATTGTTGTGATTTCCCTCGCTTTTGCAGAGGGCAGGAGTTTCTATGTCCGAATTTTCCGACAGCAAGGTTGACATGGCCGCATTCAAGGCTTGTGAATGCACAATTTTAGGCCAAAAAGAGTGTATTCCATTAATTCAACCATCACTTAATCTCGCGAAGTTGCGGTAATTCTAAAAACTGGGTTCCGAAAAATCACTATCAAAACAAGATTTTAGATTATTACAATTTTACGGTGAAAAAGTGGTGTGGCAGCCCAGAGGCGATTAAAGAGAAGCAGGAACAAGAAGAAAAAGACAAACTCATGCCGGAGATAAAAAGCCAAATGGGAGCAAAGCTATCAAAAGAAGATATGGCTCAAATTGAGGAAATTGTCCGAGGAAAAGCAAAAGAGACAAAAGTTAAAAATCCTACGTCTAACCAAGCCAAGAAGAAGTGGCAGCGGTTAATAAATTCTCGCGTCGCTGCGAAGTGCGTTGAAATGCTGTGGCAAGCTTTGGTGGATGAGATTTATCCCAAGGCATAGTCTGCTATTCTGAGAAAGAACGGATCCTTTTTTAAGGTGCTTGTCAGCCTAAACAGAGGATCCGTTCTTTTTTTTGGTTTTTTGACCCTAAACAAACAAGACCGCAAATAGATTGGGGGATGCTTGGTGGGATGCTTGGTGAGATGCTTGGTGGTTACGTGCAATAGCTTCGGTTAATTTGTTCATAAACCAAGCGCGATTGGGCAAGCAAGTCAGGGGATGGTGGAAAGCCATATATAAAAGTTCTTCTTGGGCTTTTTCCCGCTGGATAATTTCTTGTTTTAGCTGCTGCTGTGCCAGGTTGATTTGTCTATTTAAATCCAGGGATTCCTGAAGTTTATATTCGAGTTCAGCGGTTTTTGCTGCGAGTTTTTGTTCTATTTTTATAGTTAGGCAATGGTTTTGTTATTGTAAATATTTTAAGTTTAATTTATGCTTTAAAATTAAAATAATAAAATATCGCAGTAAAACATATTTTATGATAAAAATATTTACTTAGTAAATATTTTTATCTAATCAGCTATTTAATCTTATATAATAATAAAAAATACTGGGATATTGCCTTGGAGTTTTTTTTTATTTTTCACAAAGGACATAGCCAGACATTTCTGGCCTTTTGATATAAAATTAGATGAGTTTGCTTGGGTTGAATTAGAGGCGCTGGCAGGATTGATGGCTTGATAAAATATCCTGAAAAATTTGAGAATTTTACAGGCTATCATCAACGATTAAAATCTCTGCTTTCATAGGTTTTTTTATGGCTATAAATTGGGATAAATTGAATTTTCTTTTTTTAACGGTTAATCAAGGGAGCGCATCTAATGTTTTTAAGATTTTGGCACAACACTTGGCACAACAGTCAGAGCCAAGCGCCGCCACTATGTTGAATGATGGACATTCTAAACCGATGGATGGCACTTAGAGGATTGGCGGTGCAAAGATGAAGAGACAGCGGTTTGAGATCCCGTGGGTGATGGCACCCAGCCCCAGATATCAGATTTCAATCTAGAAAATGCGGTGTAGGGGCGCTTCGGGAAGTAGGGGCGCTTCGGGAAGCACCCCATGAAAAAAATTTTAATTTGCAGATAGTTGGATCGCTAGATTTAAATTTTAACGGTATCAGGCATTTCTGGGATCATCGGTCTAGATATCCCTCTAGAGCGGGGATTCTAAGCGGTGACGATCGCGGCTGCAATTCCTGCAATTTCTACTTTATGTGTTTATGTGGAATGGCGATCGCTTCCAGGGGACTGGAGTCGGCGAAAACCGATGCCGTTGCTCGGACTGTTGCGATCGCCCCTGACCAATAGCCGAACCCCGCGAATGTTAACCCCCACATCTGTCAAAGATTTTTTCCTAGGCCAATGGGCTTTGAATAGTTTAATAAAAATATAGACATCCATAGACAGGCATTTGACAAATATTGAAAAATGTTATCCTACGGAGGTAGGTAGGTGATGAACAATGGAACGTCATAAAGAGAAAACAAGATGCAGCTAGTCGAAAGACACCATTACAAGAAGACTCATAAGTATTGGCAAGAGTGTGATACCTTGTGCTTTAAAGCCAAGAATCTTTACAATCTCTGTAACTACTATATGAGGCAGCGATTCTTTAAGACGGGCAAGGTCTGGTCTAACGCCAAATTGTATCACTTAGTAGCTGATAATGATGCCTATAAACAAATGCCTTAGACCAAAATAGCTTGCTCTTTAATTAGGCAGGTTTGCCAAGCTTGGACTGGGTACTTTAAAGCCCACAAGGACTGGGAAATTCACCCTGATAAGTATATATCCGAACCAAAAATACCCAAGTACATAGACAACTTGAAGGGACGTTATTCCGTTCTCTATAAAGGGTCTGATGCCATCTACAAAAGACCTCTAGCCGAGGTAATTTGTCACCTATCTCAGAGTGGCATCAAGATAAAAATGTACCAAGCTAAAAAACCAATTCAAGCTAGAATCGCCCCGAAAAATGGCGGCTATTTGATTGAAGCGGTGTATGAGGTCGAAGAGCCTTCAAAAAAAGAAAGCAATGAAATAATTGCGGGGATTGACTTAGGGGTAGATAACTTAGTGGCTTTAAGCTGTTAAAATGATCGCCTAAAATAATCGCCAGAAAAGTAATGCGATCGTCAAGCCCAACAATTTCAGATTGATCAATGTTTTCGGAGACTTCAGAGCATTCTCTGACTAAATAAATCAGCATCACCCTTGAAAGTCGTGATAACGTGATGGCGATATCGCTGTTTAACCCGTTGTGGATTCACCAAATTGTACTCACCAGATTGTATGAATGACCATTCTCAGCTAGATTCTCAATTTGCTTGGCATACTTTGGCAGTGCCTCAGACGCTTGAACGTTTAGAAACCAATGCCCAGATCGGTTTAACTTTACAGCAGGTATCCGCCAGACAAGCTCAATTCGGCCCTAATGAAATTCAAGAAACCGGTGGTCGCACCCCTTTAGAAATTTTAATTGACCAGTTCACTAACGTGATGCTATTAATGCTGATCGCGGTGGCATTTGTGTCAGGAATTTTAGATATCCAAGATGGGGACTTTCCCAAAGACGCGATCGCCATATTCCTAATCGTCATCCTCAATGGCGTACTGGGTTATCTGCAAGAAAGCCGTGCGGAAAAAGCCTTAGCCGCTTTAAAAAACATGGCCTCGCCCTTAGTGGTCACGATCCGCGACGGCAAAACTGTGGAAATATCCGCCAAAGAGTTGGTGCCCGGAGATGTGATACTTCTAGAAGCTGGGGTGCAGGTGAGTGCCGATAGTCGGGTGATCGAAGCCTCGAACCTGCAAGTCCGGGAAGCCGCCCTCACCGGGGAAGCCCAAGGGGTGACGAAACAGCCAAATGTCACCCTGCCAGAAAATATCAGCTTAGGCGATCGCCTCAACCTAGTTTATCAAGGCACCGAGGTAGTCTTTGGTCGGGGGAAAGCGGTGGTGATCAATACCGGCATGAACACCGAACTCGGACGCATTGCCGCGATGATCCAGGGGGTAGAAAGTGAGCCCACCCCCCTACAACAGCGGATGACCCAACTGGGGAATGTTCTGGTCACAGGTTCTTTGATTTTAGTGGCCTTGGTGGTGGTCGGCGGCACCATTGCCAACCAAAGTGCTTTTCGGGACTTATTAGAAATCTCCCTAAGTATGGCCGTGGCGGTGGTTCCCGAAGGCTTGCCCGCTGTGATTACCGTAACCTTGGCCTTGGGCACCCAAAGAATGGTCAAGCGCAATGCCTTAATTCGCAAACTTCCCGCTGTGGAAACCCTGGGCTCGGTGACGACCATTTGTTCCGACAAAACCGGCACCTTGACCCAAAATAAAATGGTGGTGCAAAAGGTGCAAACCGCCAGTTATAGCTTATTTGTCACCGGGGATGGCTATGAACCTTTAGGGGAATTTAAACTGGAAAATTCCTCTAGCAATGGTCGCGTCCCAGCAATGGCCAGCGAACAGCTACAAAACGATCCAGAAGTGCGATCGCTTCTCCTCAGTTGCGTCCTTTGTAACGATGCTCAGTTACAGGAAGAAAAGCAGCAATGGACGATTCTCGGCGACCCCACCGAAGGCGCCCTCTTAGCTCTGGCTGCCAAAGCCCAATTAGATCGACAAAAATTAAGCCGTCAAATGCCCAGGGTCAATGAATTTCCCTTTTCCTCAGAAACCAAGCGCATGAGCACCATTTGTAAGCAGCCATCTGCCGTTGGCGAAGCCTGCCGGATGGCATTAGGTGCTTATGCCATGTACACCAAAGGCTCCCCAGAGTTGACCTTAGACCGCTGTACCCAAATTCAACAAGGAGAGGAAATTCAACCCCTGACGGCGGAAAAACGAAAGGAAATTTTAGATCAGAATAATCTGATGGCGGCTCAAGGCTTGCGGGTCTTGGGATTTGCCTATAAGCCCCTCACCGACGTATTTCCCGCTGACACCAGCCAAGATCAAGCGGAAAAACAGTTAGTCTGGCTGGGCTTAGTCGGGATGCTCGATGCCCCCCGTCCCGAAGTCCGCACCGCTGTCGCCAAATGTCGCCAAGCGGGAATTCGTCCGGTGATGATTACCGGAGATCACCCCCTGACCGCTAAGGCGATCGCCTCTGACCTGGGCATTGCCCAAAGCGGCGATCGCGTCCTAATTGGTCAAGAATTAGAACAACTCAGTCAACCGGAACTAGAACAGCAAGTTGAGCGAGTCAGCGTCTATGCGCGAGTATCCCCAGAACATAAACTACGCATTGTCAAAGCCCTGCAAAGTCGCGGTCAATTCGTGGCCATGACCGGGGATGGGGTCAACGACGCCCCCGCCTTGAAACAAGCAGATATTGGTATTGCGATGGGCATCACGGGCACCGATGTCAGCAAAGAAGCCAGTGATATGGTGCTCCTGGATGATAACTTTGCCACCATTGTGGCCGCTACCGAAGAAGGGCGAGTAGTCTACAGCAACATTCGCCGATTCATTAAATATATTCTCGGTTCCAATATTGGCGAAGTGCTCACCATTGCCTCTGCCCCCTTATTGCTACCCGTGGCGGATGTCCCCCTGACTCCATTGCAAATTCTCTGGATGAACTTAGTCACCGACGGCTTTCCCGCCCTTGCCCTCGCCGTGGAACCCCCCGAACCGGATGTAATGAAAACTCCACCGAATAGTCCCCGGGAGAGTATCTTTGCCAGAGGATTGGGACTCTATATGGTGCGAATTGGGATTATTTTTGCTATTTTGACCATTACCCTAATGGGTTGGTCTTATGACCATGCCACCAAGAATTACAATGAGATTCTTCAGCCGGATCGGTGGAAAACAATGGTCTTTACAACTCTGTGTATTGCCCAAATGGGACACGCGATCGCGGTTCGTTCTAAAACTCGCTTAACCATCGAAGTCAACCCCTTTTCTAATCCTTATGTATTGGGGGCGGTGGTGATTACCACCATTCTTCAATTAATGCTAATTTATGTCGAACCCTTGCGGAATTTCTTTGGCACTCAAGTGATCGATGGATTAGAGTTACTCGTTTGCCTCGGATTTAGTGTTTTAATGTTTGTCTGGATTGAGTTGGAAAAACTCTTTGTCCGCTGGTATAAATCCCGGAAAAAGGCTTAGGATAAATCTCAGCAAAATTAATTATGTAGCAGGGTGGGCAAAATTTGGACTGAAAAATTTTTTGTAATTATGTAGGGTGGGCAATTTTTTGCCCACCTTACGCAAAAGTAAAACTGATACAGGTAGGGTGGGCAATTTTTTGCCCACCTTACGCAAAAGTAAAACTGATACAGGTAGGGTGGGCAATTTTTTGCCCACCCTACGCAAAAGCTACTATTTTCAAGAATGTATATTAAAAATATCTACTTAAAACATTTTCGCAACTATCAAGAACAACCCTTAGAATTTTCTTCCGTAAAAAATATTTTACTGGGAGAAAATGCCCAAGGAAAAACAAATTTACTCGAAGCGGTAGGGTTGCTCTCTACCTTAAAAACCAACCGGGCTAGACGCGATCGCGACCTGATTTTGCACGGAGAAAATATCAGCCAAATTGCCAGCACCATTAACCGGGAAACCGCCCCCATTGAATTAGCCATCACCCTACGCCATAGCGGACAACGCACCTGTACCATTAATGGCGAAGGTTCGCGCAGGCAGATGGATTTTATCGGCCTATTAAATATTGTCCAATTTTCCAGCTTAGACTTAGATTTAGTCCGGGGAGGCCCGGAACAACGGCGCAATTGGTTGGATGAATTATTAATCCAACTTGAACCAATTTACGCCCATATTTTACAACAATATAATAAAGTCTTGCGCCAAAGAAATGCCCTGTTAAAAGAATTAAAAAAACAAGAGCATATCTTAAACTCCCAAAAATCACAATTGGCTTTATGGGATGCCCAATTAGCCACCCTAGGCGCCCGAGTCACCGTCAGGCGATCGCGGGCTTTACAGCGACTCGCCCCCATTGCCGAAACCGGACATCATGCCATCAGCGGTCACAGCGAAACCTTAGAAATTAAATATTTACCCAACATCGAAGCCATGCAAGACCCCACAGTCCGGGAGTCTGCCCAAAAAGCTGAACTGGCTTTCTTGGCAAAAATCCAAAGTCGGGCGATCGCCGAACAACACCAAGGCACCAGCTTAGTCGGGCCACACCGTGACGAAATTGCCTTTTTTCTCAACCAGCAACCTGTCCGGCAATTTGCCTCCCACGGACAACAACGCACCCTAGTCTTATCTCTCAAACTCGCCGAACTCAAACTCATCGAAGAAGTCGTCGGCGAACCCCCGGTACTCCTCCTGGATGATGTCCTCGCCGAACTCGACCCCAAAAGGCAAAACCAACTATTTCATACCCTTGGCGATCGCTTTCAAACCCTGATCACCACCACCCACCTTGACCAATTCGCCCAACAGTGGATCGACGCCGCCCAAATTTTCACCGTCAAAAGCGGTCAAATTTTCTGATAATTTCAATTATCTGTTGGTTGTTATTTGTTGGTTGTTATTTGTTGGTTGTTATTTGTTGGTTGTTATTTGTTGGGTAGGGATTCTTTGGGTAGGGATTCTTTGTTTGTTGTTTGTTATCCGTTAGACAAGAATGCTTTGCTTTCATTATAAAAAGCCTCATCCGTTGCCACATTCGGGGCAACCACCGCAAAAAAAAGGAATTGCCCCTACCATCCTCACACTAATCCGCTTACTATTGCGATGTAGTTAATGGGTGGGTTACGGACGGATGGAATTAAGGTTAATTGTTTTTCCCTCAAATTTCCGCGAACACACCCTACATTTACTATTACGATGTAGTTAATGGGTGGGTTACGGCTGGAATTAAGGTTAATTTTTTTTCCCTCAAATTTCCGCGAACACACCCTACGTTTACTACATTTACTACTGGTGCGTTACGGCTGGAATTAAGGTTAATTGTTTTTCCCTCAAATAATTGCCAACCTAACACACCCTACGTTTACTAATTTCTGATTCGGGTAGCATGGGTAATGTAAAATAAAAAGTTGTGCCGACATCGACTTCAGATTTTAGCCAAATTTTTCCCCCGTGACGTTCCACAATTTTCTTACAAATCGTCAAACCAATCCCTGTACCGGGATATTCGCGATCGGTATGTAAACGTTGAAAGATCTGAAAAATATGTTCAAACTCTCTATCTGGGATGCCGATGCCATTATCTTCAATGGCAATCAGCCATTCACTCCCTTGAGTCCGATCCGGTTTACGTTCTGTCATCTGCATCAACCATTTCGCAGCCGATGAAACCGTTGGCTGATGACTATTAGCAGTCGGTTTGAACCCGTTTTTACTTTCTAGTCCATTGGGGAAAATCTCTGCAGAGACTTTAATTTTTGGCTGAATCCCCGGATGTTGAAATTTAATCGCATTAATCAACAAGTTTTGCCAAAGTTGTTGTAATTGGGTTCGATCACCCATCACTGTGGGTAGTGGTTGCTGGCATATAATTTCTGCCTCAGTTTTTTTAATCGACCATTCTAAGGAACATAAAACTTCTTGAAAAGCTGAGTTTAAATCAATCGGTTCAAAGGATTTAGCCTGAGTTTGAATCCGAGAATATTCCAACAAATCCTTAATCAGATGGTTCATCCGATTCGACCCCTCGACAATGCGATCAATATAATGGCTGGCTTTTTCATCAAGCATCGATTCGTATTTTTTGCCTAATAAGCGAGCAAACCCCATCGTCGTTTGCAACGGAGACTGTAAATCGTGAGAAACAATATAAGCAAATTGTTCCAATTCTTGATTAGATTCCGCCAGCTTGCTATTTAAATCCGCCAAGTTTTTATTTTGCTCCGTCAATTGCAGATTTTGTGCGGCAATAATCTTGCGTTGCCGTTGAATGATCAGTTGATGTTCAACGCGGGCTAAAACCTCCTTCACATGAAAAGGTTTAGTAATATAGTCTACTCCTCCCAACTCAAAGGCTTTAACCTTATCGATTTCCCCATCCAAAGCACTTAAAAAAATAATGGGTATTTGGGCGGTTTTTTCTGATTCTTTGAGTTGCCTACAGACTTCATAGCCATCCATTTCCGGCATCATAATATCCAGGAGAATTATGTCAGGGGGATCGTAATAGGCAGCATTAAGTGCTTGTTTACCGTTGATGACCTGACGCACTTCATAGCCATTTTCCGTGAGAATACTAAACAACAGTGCGGCATTTTCTAAGCGATCGTCAACAACTAAAATATCTCCATTTTTTTGAAAAAATTGCTCTGTATTCATGGTTTATTCATTCTTACTTAAAAAAACGAGTGTATCAAAATCAAGATTGTCAAATAACTCCGTTAAACCCTGAATCAGCCATTGATTTTCCGGGGGTATTTTTTGAATCAATTGTTGAATGATTTTACCTCGGGCACTGAGGGCAGCAAAATGGAGTTGGGAAATCCACTCACTCGGCATGACCGCCAAATCTTCAGGGGTCATTTTTATTTGAGGAATTGCTGGTGCATCTGCGGAAATTGAACATGATTCCTGATATATATACTTTACACCGAGATAAAAAGAAATTTTCTCAAGGAGCAAATTTTCTGGAAAGGGTTTCGGCAGAAAGTCATTACATCCCGCTGAGATGATGGCAGCCCGTTCCGACTCAAAAGCACTAGCCGTTAAAGCAATAATGATGGGTGCTTCACCATTAACTGATGCCCGAATTTCTTTAGTAGCTTGATACCCATCCATCACCGGCATCCGAATATCCATAAAAATTAAGTGCGGCTGCCAACTATGCCACAGAGACACCGCTTCTTCTCCATGACTGGCTTGCTGTACCTCAAAGCCAATTTGTTCTAACAATTTCACCAAAAGTTTACGGGAAGCCCAAATATCTTCAACCACTAAAATGCGGTAATGAGGTTGATTTGGTGCCAGCCCAATCACCATCGATCGGGCGGTAGACACTTCAATTTCACTCTGGGCGAGTAAGTCTTCCAACTCATCCGCTGCTACAGGTTGAAACTGTATGTCAAATTTAAAAACACTTCCCTTTCCTAGGGTACTCTCAACCGCGATCTGCCCACCCATTAACTTAACAAATTGTTGACTAATGGCCAAACCCAGACCGGTTCCTTCATTGGATTGTTTGCCGCTTTGACTTTGAAAAAAGGCATCAAACAAGCTTTGCAGTTCTTCTCGGGCAATTCCCGGTCCCGTATCGGTTACGGCAAAAATTAACCGATCGCGGTGTAGTGGGTCTGAGGGCTTTGCATTGAATTGATTCGCTTTAGCGATCCGCTGTGCGAAATCGCTCTGGTAATCTTCCGGGCTGTGGATCGCTGAGGATTTTGAAGATGTTGTTACTTCCAGGGTGACGCTGCCAGACTTGGTAAATTTAATGGCATTACTCAGGAGATTAATTAATATTTGACGCAGTTTATTTTGATCTGCTTTAATATATTTAGGAAGCTGCTTACTTCGGATAATATTGAACTTCAAACCTTTGATTTCAGATCGGATCTCTAGCATATCATAAAGATTATCAAGCATCCGATCTAAATTAAAAATTTCCACATTCTGGGTAATCCGACCAGCTTCAATTTTGGAAAGATCCAATATCTCATTGATCAAGGCAAGTAGATGCTCTCCCGATCGCAGAATAATTTCTAACTGTTCTCGCTGTTCTGATTTTATTTGCGAATTTCGTACCAGCAGTTGAGTAAAACCCAGAATTGCATTCAGGGGAGTTCTTAGTTCATGGCTCATATTGGCTAAAAAGATACTTTTCGCCCGGTTAGCGGCATCGGCCGCTTCTTTAGCTTCTTGTAAGGCAGCTTCCACTTGTTTTTGAGTGGTAATATCCCGGGAAGAACCTTGAATTTTGATAACTTTTCCCGTGCTATCGGCAATGGGAACTAAGGTGGTGAGGAGGTGGCGATTTCCCTGGGGTAGATCAATGGTTTCCTCATAGTTAATCGGTTTTTGAGTATTCAGACATTCCTGAAATTTTTGCCTAAAATTGGTGGTGTATTGCGGCGATCCCACTGCCGACAAGCTCTTGCCGACCACAGCCAATCGACTCATATGAAATAACTGTTCATTTGTGGGATTAATCGTTTTATAAATTAACTCTCCATTGTCTTGGATATCCAGCAGAAAAATACTCTCCGCCGAATGATCGAAAATCCCTGCATACAGGGCTTCCGAGTCTCGGAGTTCTGCTTCCATTTGCAAGCGAGAAAAATAACTATAAATCATTTCTCCTACCAGGCGCAACATTTGAGCATCTTCATTAGACCAATCCTGATTCATTTCATAACTATGCAGGTCAATGCTGCCCCATAAATTACCCACGGAATCGACCGGGAAAAGGCGATCGCGATCGGCTTCAGGGTTTTCCCCGCTGTGACTCAGATCGTGGTTAAAAATTGGCACAGCTAACACAGACCTCACGTTCCTAGATTGAAAATATTGTCTTTCAATGTTCGCGTTGACTGGCAAACTATCAATATGAGAAACGATAATATTTTGATTGGCATTTAACTGCTGCATCCACCAAGGAAAATTTTCGGCGGCTAAATATTTAACTGCCGGAAAATTCTCAAATCGCTCCCCAAATCCATCGCCGTTGTGCCATTCAGCAATCACCGCTATCTTCCTACAGTTTTCCGTAAAATAGTTAACAAAAACCCGATTCGCTCCCACCGCCAGACCAATGGTTTTTAACACTTCCTTAATCTCGCGACTCTGGCTGGTGACTAACTGTCGAGAAACTTGGGCAACAGCGCTTTCCACTGCGAGGCGGTATTGCAATTTAATCTCAGTAGTTTTGCGTTCTTGGATATCCTCCACAATACCAATTAGGTATTTGGGTTTTTCCTCCGCTTCATAAACCACAGACACCACAATTTTCACCCAGTGAATTTGACCATGCTTTCTAATATATCTTTCTTCTAGTTCATAAGTTCTTATTTGATTATTTATAACTTGATTTAAATAATTCAAATGCTTATCTAAATCTTCTGGATGGATATAATTTTGAAATTTTTGATTTAATAATTCAGCTTCATCGTATCCTAATATTTCACAAAACTTTTGATTTAATTGCAGAAATTTCCCATAAATACTTCTTCTAAATATCCCCACGGCTGCTTGTTGAAAAATAACTCTGAATCTTTCTTCGCTATTGATTAAGGCTATTTCCGATCGTTTGCGATCGCTAATATCTTCTACCGCATAAATAAAATACTTGGGTTGATTCAGTGGATTCGCTGACGGGTTAGCGAAGCTATCGCGCATCAAAGACACCATCACATTCACCCAAACAATTTCGCCCTTTTTAGAGATATAGCGTTTTTCCATTGAATAGTGAGAAATCGTCCCACGTAACAACTGACTGATATACTCTTCACTTTCGCGCCGATCTTTGACAATAGTAAGATTTTGAAACGTTCGTTCTAAGAGTTCTTCACGAGCATAACCAACAATATCACATAACTTTTGATTTACCCGGAAAAATTGGCCATTTAAAGTACAAATACTCATGCCCACCGCTGCTTGTTCAAAAATGGCGCGAAAGCGTTCTTCACTTTCTTTCAAGGCTAATTCTGCCCGGTGGCGATCGCTCACATCTAACACGAAGGAAAACAGCGACAAAAACTCCCCTTGATTATTTAACAAAATCGAGTTATACCACTGACAATATAAATGAGTGCCATTTTTCGTAAAATTAATCGTTTCAAAAATCATTCGAGGTTGTTTTTTATTTTTCATCCGATCCAGAACTTCGGCAAAATTTTCCCAGGATTCCTCGTAAATAAATCCCCAGTCGTCGTAACGTTTACCGATCGCCTCAGAAGATAACCAACCAAAAATTTTTTCTGCCGTACCCGACCATTGAGACACGCGATAATCCTGAGTCCATTCAATAAAACCCAACGGAGAATTTTCTAGATGGAATTCTAATTGCTGATGAGTCACTTGGAAAGCTTCCGTATTTTTCTTGCGCTCGGTGACATCTTCAGAAATACCGGCAATTCTCATCACTTTTCCTCGTCGATCCAGTACGGGAAAACTCCGCTCGTAAATCCAGCGAATTTCCCCGTCACCGCGCACAATCCGATATTCTAAAGAAGTCGATGAGCCTAGGGTTTGGCGATGCAAATTCATCCGAAACCGCTCGCGATCCTCTGTATAAATACTGTCAAAGAGATTTAAAGGATTTTCATAGAGACTGTCGCAAGTTTTGCCCCAAATCTTTTCATACGCTGGACTGACATATAAAATCTTCAGAGGCACCAAGGTCAACAGCCAAAACACATCCTCAATATTGTCCGCTAACTGGCGAAAGCGTTCTTCGCTTTCTCGCAGGGCAGACTGGGCTTGGCGGTGTTCCGTAATATCTCGCAAGGACACCACATAAAGGGATTCTCCGGGGAATTGAGAGGGCGCGACCAGCATTTCCCCAATCCGAATTTGTCCCGAAGATTGCATAATTTCTAACTCGGTGGTTTGACCAACGGCCATTGGCCACTGCAACTCGGCCTCTAGCAGGTCTTCTAGGGGTTGATTAAATAATTTGGCCGCTGCGAGATTCGCAAATCTAATCACTCCCTGGGGATCTACAATCAGCAGACCTTCAATACTATTGGTCAACATATTATATAACTGGGCTTCGTTTTGGCTGAGTTGCTGCCAAATCAATTGATTGTTGGTAATATCGATCGCCGTCCCCAGAATTTGCACGGGGATCCCGTCAGCATCTCTGGTAAAAACCAAATGCTGACAACTCAACCAGCGCCAAGAACCATTCTGATGTTTCAGTCGATATTTCGTAGAAATCGCTTCTCCATCCCCCAGAGTTGGAAAGCGGTCAGAAAAAAGCTGCTGAAAGATAAACGTATCATTGGGATGCACTCGTTGGCATAAAAAATTCCAGCCACCTTGCTGAATTTCCGGCTGGCTGTAACCCAATATCTGAGTAATTTGTTGATTAAAATAGAGATTCTGACCGCTTTTTAGATCGTAGATATAGACCAATTGCGGCAAACTGTTGAGCATATTTTCCATCAGCAGTTGCCGCTGTTGCCGTTGGGCGGCAATCTGTTTGTAGGCCGTGCTGTCTAAGGCAACCCCAAGGATCTGTTGGACTCGACCGTCGGCAGTTCGAGAAAAGACAGTTTCTTGACAGTCGAGATAGCGATCGCTGCCCCAGATATCTTTCAGTCGAATTTCTCGATGGCAAATTTTCCCATCGGCAACGGTGTGCCACTGTTGAACTTGCTCTGCGGTGAGGGCTAACGGATCCCCCGTTCCCTTTGGGTTTGGCATATTTGGGTCTGGGATATAAGTTAGCCATTGGCTAATTTCTCGGTTCACATAGACGGGGCTTTCCTGGGTCAAATCATAAACATAGACCAGCACCGGAATAGTATCGAGTAATTTGTGCAAAAAATCAGGGGTTTTCCTGGTCAGCACCTGGGTAGGTTTTGCTTGAAGCTGCCGGGGATAAGCGATAGTTAATCTAAGCGATCGCTCGACTATCGGCGCACAGATTTGATCCCGCACCCAATAATCAGCGGCACCTGCGGTCAACAACTCCATCCCCTCTGCCGATCTGTCTACCAACCAAATCACTGGGACTGGACGTAATCCCGTCATCCAATAGGCCAAATTGGAAAACTCCTGGGAAAAATGCCCATCAATCACATAACCATCGTATCCGGCAGGCGGCATCGTGTTGAGATTGTCGCCCTGAGACCATCTATATCGCTGGCATTGAAATGTCTGAATTTTATCGAGCAAATTACCAACTTGTTTATAGTCAGCTTCGTCAAAATTCACGAATAATACGCGGAACATAGCACCATTCATCGGTGAGTGGCTCCTACGAAATTAAAGAAGAATGATTTTTATCTACTGAAGCATCAAGCATTAATGTCTGGTGGGCATTGACCACCAATTCCCCAGATATTGAATTTACCTTTAGAGTATCAGCCCCCTGTGCCGTCTTGATTTATCAAAAGCTAGGGAAAAAATTGTTGAGGAGTCATCTTGGGGGCTTGGGGGAGTGGCTGGATCCCTATAAATTCGCCAGTTCGCGGCAGATCAGATCCGGTGAGATTTTATGAATTCTTTCTCACACCTGTTTATATTTTACTACTGGTTTCGGCAGAATTTGTTAAAACATAAAAAATCACCCCTGAAGGTTTGCCAAAGATTTATTTTATCAAGCGGGGGTTTAGTTTGAGAAAATAATCCGCTATGATATTTAATCAGAATATCTAGTTAAATCATAAAAAAATGTTAACAATTGATGTACAGTCTTTAAGAAAAGTTTATCCTGTAGCCAATAAAAGTCCCGGAATCAAAGGAAGTTTGCAGCATTTTTTTCGCCGCAACTACCTGATGATTTCTGCCGTAAAAGATGTGTCCTTTCACATAGAACCCGGAGAAGTTGTCGGATTTCTAGGGCCAAATGGCGCGGGAAAAACCACCACCTTAAAAATGCTCACGGGCTTAATTCATCCTTCGAGTGGTGTGGTCACGGTGGCCGGTCACGTACCATTCCGCCGTCAGGAAGAATTTCTGAAAAAAATTACCCTAATCATGGGGCAAAAACAGCAGTTAATTTGGGATTTACCCGCCATAGATTCCCTGAAGATTAATGGGGCTGTTTATGGTATTCCTCAGACCGAATTACGGCGCACCATTGATGAGCTAACTGAGATGCTGGGACTAGAAGGAAAGCTTACCCAACCTGTGCGAAAACTTTCCCTGGGAGAACGGATGAAAGCGGAGTTAATGGCGGCTTTATTACATCAACCGAAAATTTTATTTTTAGATGAACCAACCCTGGGTTTAGATGTGAATGCTCAAGCCGCAGTGCGGAATTTTCTCCGAGATTATAATCAACGCACGGGGGCGACGATTCTGTTAACCAGTCATTATATGGCGGATATTACGGAATTGTGCGATCGCGTCATTGTTATTTATGGCGGTGAATTAATTTATGATGGCAGTTTAGATCAGTTACTTGAGCGGTTTGCCCCTTACCGAGAAGTGCAAATAGAACTAGCTCATCCATTACCCAAAGAGGAAGATGACCCCGAATTGTTAAATATTTTACAGCAATTTGGAGAAATTGAATCCGTGGAAGGGCAGTCGGTTCGCCTGTTGGTTGATCGCCAAGAATTAACCGGGGCGATCGCCAAAATCCTGGAAAAGTTAGATATCTTAGACTTAACCATTACCGACCCACCCATTGAAGCCGTCATTGGTCGAGTCTTCCAAAACGGCAGTCTTGATTAATAGGCTTTTTCCACTTAAAATAACTGAAAAATCGCCTTTTAAATTACCTTCTATGTATCGATTTTTTCGCCTAGCAAAAACATTTTTAGCGGTTTACTACTCTTATATGGTAGAATACCGCGCCGAACTCATATTATGGTCTTTATCCAACTCCTTACCCATCATTTTAATGGGGGTGTGGATGGAAGCAGGCGATCGAGGAAACTTTGCCATGAATTCCATCGAATTCGCTCGCTATTTTCTGGCAGTATTCTTAGTCAGACAACTGAATGTAGTCTGGGTAATTTGGGAATTTGAAACCCAAATCGTCCAAGGAAAACTATCACCAAAACTCTTACAACCTGTTGACCCAGTGTGGCACCATATCGCCGGACATCTGGCGGAAAGATTAGCTCGAATGCCCTTTGTAATTGGCTTAATGTTACTATGCTTTACGCTCTATCCCCAGGCCATTTGGATTCCTAGTTTGGGCAATGTTTTATTAGTTTTACTCTTAATTTCCCTGGCCTTTATCTTGCGCTTTTTAATTCAATATACCTTAGCACTCTTTGGCTTTTGGCTCGAAAGAGTATCGGCATTAGAGCAGGTATGGCATTTACCTTATATCTTTACTTCCGGGTTAATTGCCCCCTTAGCCGTCTTCCCGGATCAACTGCGAGAAATTATTCTTTGGACACCTTTTCCTTATATGCTTTATATCCCGGCTTCTTTATTAATCGGATTGCCCGTGGATATCGTCCGTTGTTTATTAGTCATCTTGAGTTGGACTGTCGTGATTTTTCTGCTAAATCGCTGGTTATGGCGACGGGGTTTGCGACACTATTCCGGTATGGGGGCTTAATTACCTAGTAGGGTGGGCTTGCATTTTGCTTTGCCCACCCTACAAATGCTTATTCCTCAGCGCCTAAATCATCCATACTGTCATCATCGGCCTCGGTAGAATCTGTAGGGTGATGATTCAGTTGATTAATCAGCGATAAAACCCGACTGCCACGTTCGATGGAAATATCCTCAACAAAGACAATTTCTGGGGTACGACGCAGCCGAACTCGATGACCCAGTTCACTGCGGACATAGCCAGTGGCAGATTTTAACCCTTTCATGGTTTCACGGCGGGCTTCTTCTGTGCCATAGATACTCACAAAGATTTTGGCGTGTTGGAGGTCGCCTGCAACTTCCACATCCGTGACGCTGACCATCCCAGCGCCCACTCGTTCATCTTTGATATCATGGAGCAACATTTGGCTGATCTCCCGTTTAATCAGGGAGGCCACACGGGAAACTCTACGTTCCGTAGCCATAACTATTTCGCTCCCTTACTTACTTGATCGTTGTAGACTTTGGCAATCTGTAGGATTGCAATATATTTATATAGTCTAGACTGGCAGTAGGCTAATTGCTATCCCATTGCCAAATAACTAAAATCTTATGGAAGCCCTGGTAGCGATCGCTCGCGGCAGTTTTTAGGCTGGCCATAGAACTATCATGCCAGACCTAGCATCGCCCGGAGGGTGAAGGAAATAAAGAAAAGGCCAGCGACGAAAAAGCCAATCAGCGCGATCGCCGTTGCTGGTTTTTGTAGCAAGGGCTTCAGCCAACCAAAGGTGAAAAAGAAAATCCCCAGCATCACCGTGACAAAGTAGCTGGCATAGCGGGAGACGTTTTGGAAGAATTCGTTCATAGTAATGGTATGGATTTTATGGTATCGGACAAGGAATCGTGTAGGGGCGCGGCGGAAAAGCCCCCAGAGATCGCCCTTCTGCTGTAAGTTATCATATCTAAAAGAGTGCGCTTGCCGAAATCTCGATCTTTCCCAACTATCAAAATTTCTGACTAACATCATCCGTCAAACATCTCCTAGACTGAAAAAAGCAACTTTAAGGAAAGCTTTTTATGACTACACAGATCCAACCAGAGACCACTCAAGAGTTATCCAGCCCAGACTTGCTGAACAATTCCACATCCATTAACTATGTCGAAGAAATTGAAACGGTCATTGCGGGAATGGCCGAAGACCAAAAAGTGATGGTAGGCCAAAATGAGGCGGGCTATCAGTGGAAATTTAAGTACGGCAGTGTTGATATCTTTGTGCAACTAACTGGGACATCCGACGAGGATATGTTCACCGTTTGGTCTTCGGTGCTGTCATTGCCTGCCAAGGATGAAGCCAAACTGATGCGGCTGCTGCTAGAGATGAACTGGTCTGGGACGTTTGAAGCCCGTTATGCGATCGTGGACAACCAAGTGGTTGTGTTAGCTAGTCGCACCGTGGAGGATCTCTCTCCGGTAGAAATTTCTCGCGCTATTACGATTGTGGCCACGATCGCGGATGATAGTGATGAACCCCTGATGGAAGAATTCGGTATCGCATGAAGAATCCAGCCAGTTCTGCCCCTTGGCGTCTAATTCCCCCAATGGAAGCCACCGGGGAGCAACTGATGGCGATCGATCGGTGGCTGTTACAACAACACCGACTGGGTAAACATCCACCGGCTTTAAGGTTTTACACCTGGTCGCCGGTGGCGATTTCTTTGGGCTATCATCAACGACATTGGCCAAAGTCTTGGGAAAATTTGACCTATCTTGGTCAGCCCGTGGATTTGGTCAGACGCCCTTCTGGGGGTCGGGCGGTGCTGCACCAAGGGGATTTAACCTATATGGTGGTTACTTCCGAGGTGACAGGGGATGTAACCGGCGAAGTGAAAGGCGATGCCCCAAGGAATCCCCGTTTCGGGAATCGCCTGCAAGCCTATCAAGAGATTTGTCAGTTTTTGATTCAAGGGTTTCTGTCCCTGGGAATTCACCTGGACTATGGCACTAGCAGACAGGTGGAAAGAACCAAACCCCCCAAGGAAAATGTGAATTGTTTTGGCACCGCCACCGTAGCAGATTTAGTGTTGCCCGACGGCGCTAAGTTGATTGGCAGCGCCCAACTGCGTTCGCGGGACGGGCAACAAACCTACTACTTACAGCATGGGTCGATTCAACTACAACCAGATCCGGATCTGTTTTGTCAGGTTTTTGGGGCAGAGGCATTGGCCAAAATTGGCCGCAGCGATCGCTTTCCCCCGTCTTTGCCCCGCGATCGCGCCTCCCTGATGCCGATCTTGATTAACGCCTTAGTTCAAGCGGCCCAAGATTGTTGGGGGGTTAAGTTCTACACCCAGCCACTCACTGAGGCGGAATGGGCAGAAATTGGTTGTTAGTTGGTGGTTGGTGGTTGGTGGTTGTTTGTTGTTTGTTGTTGGTTGGTGGTTATTCGCTGGTCAAACAACAATGAACAAACAACCACCAACAATCAACAATCAACAATGAACAAACAACAACCAACAATCAACAATCAACAATATTGTTGGTTTTAGCGATTAATTATTCTTCGGTAGCATCAGCGATCGCCCCTAATTGAAAACCGGGGGGATACTTGCCTTCTTCTTTGATTCGCTTAATCTCCGCCGAAGAAATGGGAATATTCAGCTTTTTCCCTAAAGCCGCCACAATATCCCCGCGATCGATCACACCGGAAACCGCACCCGCTGGAGACAGTACCGTAATCCAGGGTAAATTCTTGGCTTCCATCAGCTTAATCACTTCTACCAGGGACGACCGTTCGCCGACGCTGATTAATTCTGGCAAGGGATGGACAATGCTATTTAAGGTTTGATTGTCCCAGTCGCTGCGAGAAATCATCCGCAGATCGTTGGGCTGAACTAGGCCGCGATACCGACCATGAGCGGCGGCAAAATAGATCGAATAGCGATCGTCAGACAGGATATATTCATCGGCAAAGGTACGGAGGGTCATGTCGGCATTGACCACGCGAAAAGCACGAGTCATGGCATCTTCCGCATGGATATTTAGTAAGGCTTCTTGTAAATTGGTAAAGCGATCATATGCAGTGGCATTCTGAAAGGCAAACCAGCCAATTAGGGAAATCCATAAACCACTGAAATCATCGGCTAAAAAGACCAGAAATAGCCCCAGGGCGATCGCGGTCATACCCAAAGCTTTGCCGGTTTTCGCTGCCCAATGCACCCCGGCAAAGCGATCGCCCGTGAGTTTCCACACCGCTGCTTTGAGTACCTGACCCCCATCCAGGGGTAAACCGGGAATCAGATTAAACAAGCCCAAAACTAAGTTAATTCTGGATAAATCGGCAACCAGAGATTGAAGTAAGGACTTGTCTGGCAAAAATTTGCCCACCACTGCCAGCAGCACAAATAAAATAAAACTCACCGCAGGACCTGCGATCGCCACTTGAAACGCTTCTTCGGGAGTTTTGGACTCTCGGTCAATCGCCGCAATGCCCCCAAAAATAAACAAAGTAATCGAGTTAACTTGGATGCCTTGCGACCGCGCCGCCAGACTATGCCCCAACTCATGCAGCAATACAGAACCAAATAACAACAGCGCCATTGCCAAGCCCGCACTCCAAGCCAGAACGGGTTGCCATCGGTTAGCAAATTCTAACCCATTCGCCAAAGTCATCAATGTAATAATAATTAACCAAGAAGAATCTATATATAGAGGAATGCCAAATATAGATCCGATGCGCCAACCTGCCTGCATAACCCTTTCCCTTCCTTGTTAGCCGGACTTTTCCAATAGGAGAAGACCCTTTGTTTAATCCTGTTTCCCCTATTGTAGATAATTTGAGCCTCGTTAATTGATACCGGGCTAAATTTGGGAAAATTTAACTAAAAATTAATAATCTGATTTACTGATTTATTTTTAAATATTCGGGAAAGCAATAGAGATGGTTTCACCTGCCGTCTCTACTGCTGATGGGCAAAATACCGGGCAAAATACCGGGCAAAATACCGGACAAAATACCGGACAAAAATCACCTGATCGCTGAATGCACCGGAATTTTAGCTGAGACAGCAAAATCAAACCCGCGATCGAATAATTCCGCTCCCGAATTCAACGCCTTCTGATAACTGTTATCCCTAACTCTTGCAAAGCTTGCTGAATCATCGCATCCAGATCATCCTCAGCATTATCCCGTGCGGAAACTGGCCCATCTAAAAACTCTTTAATGGTGATTTTTTTATCGCGAAAATCTTTCACAAATGTTCTGACGTTTGCCAATTCTTCAATGTGCCTTTTCGCATCGGCCACCATGTAGTCAATCGGGTTTAACCCTTCTTTCTTAATTGCCCGATAGCTTTTCACCATCTCCCCTTCTGGAGTAGCTCGCATCCAGCGTAGTTCAGATTTTAAGTTTTCATATTGATTTTCCAGTAATTGATTATCCTGTTCCAGGCGATCGCACTGTCGTTCAATTTCGCTACTAGAAGCATTCGCCAAGTCAATAGATTGACCCACCTGATACTGGCGCTCAATTTCCAACAATCGAGCTAAATCTCCTTCCTCATAAGCGCGGTTAATTTCTTTCATCACCTCCGTGTAATGTTCCTGATTTTCTTGGTTATTCACCTTATCAGGATGAAAGACTTCTGCCAACCGGAGAAAAGTCCGGCGCATTTGCTTTAAGTCTCCACTTGCTTTAGACTTGTCATGGTCTGGTGGCGGATTATTTTCCTGGTTAAAATAATCCCCATCGAAGCCGAAATTAAAATCATCATCTTCGTCATCTTTGGCAGATTTATCGGCGTTTTTATCCTCCGCTTCATCTTCATCATTTGAATTATGCATTTCTTTCGGACTAATTATCCCTAACATCTGAAGCCTGCGATAAATTCCTTTGACTTCTTTTTGAGTTTTTTTCCCCAATTTACGAGTTTCAAAAATCTCCGCAAATAAAGCATGAATTTCTTGATCGAGTTCGATCAGTTCTTTATGAAACGGCTGAGTTTGTTGGATAATCTCAACCGCAATTTTTTGCATTTGCTCCAGAAAATTATTTAATTCTTTACGTTTTTTTTGAATTTGCTTCAGCAGCCATTGATGGTCTTTTTGTAATTCATCAAAGCGCAAATGAAAGGAAGACAGGGCTAAATCTGTATTCGGCTGCGGAGCGGTTTTTGTCTTTTTTTTGGCCATGTTTTGCGGCAGTTAATTAGGTTAATTACATTGAGTGAATCGGCAAATTAATCATTTAGTTACTGGTTGATTTAGTTATTAGTTATTGGTTATTCGTGATTCGGAAAAACCCCCAAATAACCAATAACTAATAACCAACAACCAATAAGCAACAACTAATAACCATTATAGCGGTTATGATCCCGATGAAGTACAGAGTTGTTCTGGATTCCCGCGCGGGAATGACAGGTTTTTTTGTACTTCATAACTCTGCCAAGTGCTATAAATGCAAAACTTATTCATCTTCATCAATCACCGCATTGCGGTCAAGAATCAGCAAGTTTCGCAATTGGTCTGTATCCAAATCAGTGAGCCAATTTTCTCCAGAACCAACCACTTGTTCTGCTAAGGCTTGCTTACTTTCGATTAAGTCGTGAATTTTCTCTTCTAGCGTACCACTACAAACAAATTTATGCACTTGCACGTTGCGGGTTTGCCCAATTCTAAATACTCGGTCAGTGGCTTGATTTTCTACGGCAGGGTTCCACCAGCGATCGAAGTGAAAAACGTGGTTAGCACGAGTTAAGTTTAACCCAACGCCACCGGCTTTTAAGGAAAGAATCATAATCGGTGGCCCTTGGGGGTCTTCTTGGAAGCGATCGATCATTTCTTCTCGTTGATTTTTCCGCGTCGCCCCATAGAGAAATAAAACTTCTCGTCCCAGTTGTTGTTCTAAATAAGGTTTCAGCAGTTTTCCCCATTCTGCAAACTGGGTGAAGATTAAGGCGCGATCGCCTTCAGAAATTAATTCTTCAATCATTTCCTCTAATCGCATTAATTTCGCCGAACGATGGCCTTTCTCCAGGGTTTGTTCCTTCAGAAATTGCGCCGGATGATTGCAAATTTGTTTCAGCTTAGTGAGTAATGCTAAAATAATGCCATGACGTTGGATGCCTTCCGCTGACTCCACTTCCGCCAGAGATTCATCCACCAATTTTTGATATAAACTCGCCTGTTCGTTGGAGAGTCCACAAAATACCGGCATTTCTTGTTTTTCCGGTAAATCTTGAATAATGGTTTTGTCGGTTTTGGTGCGACGGAGAATAAAGGGACGAACCAGCGATCGCAGAGTTTGCAATGATTCCGTGTCGCCATATTTTTGAATGGGAACCGCAAAGCGGCGCTGAAAAAATTGCTTGCTGCCCAAATAACCTGGATTGAGAAATTCTAAAATAGACCAGAGTTCTTGGAGTTTATTTTCTACCGGAGTCCCCGTCAGGGCAATGCGGAAAGATGCCTCTAAATTTCGCACTGCTTGGGATTGTTTCGCCAGGGGATTTTTAATATTTTGGGCTTCATCTAAAATAATCCCTTGCCACTTCACCCCTTTAAACGTCGCCTCATCTCGGTATAACAGAGGATAACTGGTCAGAACTACATTTTTCCGCTGAACGGCGATCGCGAATTGGTGGCTTTTATACCGTTTATCCCCATGATGCACCATCACTTTTAAACTAGGGCCAAATCGCTTCAGTTCTCGTTCCCAGTTGCCTAACACCGAGGTGGGACAAACTAATAAAACCGGGGACAATAAATTATTTTGTGCTTGCATATGAAGTAAAAAGGCGATGGTTTCTACAGATTTACCCAAACCCATATCGTCCGCCAAACAAGCCCCCAGACCCCAATTTTGTAAGAAATTTAACCAACTAGCCCCGCGTAATTGATATGGTCGCAAAGTGCCGTTTAAAGTAGCTGGCGGTTCAATATCTTTGAGGGCTTGATTATTGGTTAAAGTATTAAGTAATTCCTCCAGTTGTCCCCCGGCGCTAAAGTTAACTACGGGTAATTTTTGAATGGTTTGAGTATCCCCGGTGGCCAACCGTAAAGCATCTTCTAAGGATAAAGACATTTGCTCTTTGCGGGATTGGAAAAATTCTTGTGCCGCTTTAATATCCGGCGATCGCAATTCCACCCATTCCCCATTAATTTCTACCAAAGGAGAATTCAGCGCCACCAGTTTTTCAAATTCTGCCTTAGTTAAAGTTTGTCCCCCAATGCTTAATTCCCATTGAAAATTCAACAAACTTTGTAACCCTAAACCACCTTGACGGACTTTGGGGGTTTCCGCCCGAATACTCAAGCCCAACTTACTAGCCCAGCCGCCGGTATTAGACAAACTTTCCGGCATAATCACCCCTAAACCGCTATCCTCAAAGCGCCAAGCAGCAGCTTTAATAAACTGATAAGCTTCTTGGGGATTTAAGGCACAAGACTGAGGAGATTTCTGGTTTAAACTCGCTTCAATGGGGGGATAAATTCGCGAAGCTAACCCCAAACCGGCCAGCAAAGTTTCCTGGGGATTTTTAATTTTTCGCCCCTGATAAATGAATTCATCTACAGGATTTTGCCAAATCGTGCGGGCTTTCACCAAACAGTGAGGATTATCAACCGCTTGTAAGAAATAATGTAATGTCCAATGGGGGTCGCCGTAACAGGGGGGCATGAGTTCAAAACAGGCGCGAAACTTTTGTTGCCCCGCCAGATGATGTTTCACCGGCCCCGTCCAAGTTTCCCAAATAGCGCTAATTTTTTCGGCGACCGCTGGAGCCATTTTCTGCGGTTGTGGCGCCGCTAACTTTTCTAACCATTGGCGTAGAGGAACCGAGGTGATTTGGGGCTGAGACTGCCCCGTGAGGGCTTGGCGAATTTGAAGGTCAATTAAATGGTGTAAAACCGATCGCAGCAAGACTCGCCGGGGGATGAATAAATCTACGCACAGACCAATCTTGGCTTCCTGGGCTTCTGGTTCGCCTTCCCCTGGCGGTTGGTCTGGGGCGGCTGCGGCTTCTGGTTCTCCCTGATAAGTCCGACAGGCCAGGGGCATCAGGTGGACAAAGTTGTTAAAGCGGCTTTGGTCTGTGGCGCTGTCCAGAAGAGGTTGCCAACTTGCCACCATCCGCTCCCCTTGTGGGGCGAGTCCGGGGAGATATTTGCCCCGCGCTAGTAAATCTAAGGTCCATCGGGTCACATGAGACCAAAAGCGCAGGTCAGCCCCTAACCAGTTTTGCTCTTCGGTGACGCCCCCTAGGGGTAAGGCTTGTAAAAATTTTAAAGCGTCTACAGTGCCTAGGCGAATGCCTTCGACTTGCCAAGGATAGAGGGAAAGGGATGAGTAATTGGGATCGGTTTTGGCGGGAATGGTGGCACCGGAATGCAGGGGAATGGGGCTGCCAGTTTCCAGAATTTGAGTTGGCAGGGCGATCGCCTCTATGCCCCATTCAGAGACATACTCAGAGGTATTTGGTTGAAGATTCGCCTGGTAAAATCGCGATCGCTGTTTGCTTTTTGCTTTTTCTGGGGGCTTCTCCACGGGGATTTCCCACTTAATCCGGTTACTTTGCTGAAGTGACGTGAGAAAATCCGTGAATTCTGCTCCACTCATCCCCAGAGGATGTGGGGCGATCTCACTAGCGGGATTGTTCTCTCCATCGGTTATTTTCCGCCAAGTTTCTCCCCAAATAAATAGATAACTGCCCTGTTTTTCCAGTTTCCAGCTACCATGTAAAATTCCCATACTGATTCCGTTGCCTCAAAAATCTCTTTTACAGTTTATGCGATCTCGTTCGTTGACAGCTTTTTTAAAATTTAGTCAGATTTTTTTGACTCTATATTTGCCATAATATCACGAAAACCTGATTAATTTACCGCAACTTTACTAAGTTTTTATATTTTTTATATTTTTTATATTTTTTTGATTGGGGTGGATTATTTGCTAATTATCCGCTAATTATGTATAATAATTATCTGTGACGATTCTTAGAGCGATCATCTGACTGCCACCAATCTATCCTAGCCAGTTAACCTGGTTAACATAGAGCGGTGAAAATACGTCTCAAAATTCAAACATTTTCAGAAAATTATTTTGAGTGACGCCGCTCGACCAAACAAGCAAGAGGGAGATTTATCGAAGAATAAATCATCACGCCAAAGCATATTTTATCGCTAGAAATACTCAGAAACAGAGCCAATTTTCCGCCAGCAGGGAAAAATTAGTCGCTTCCCTCTCCAGTATTTTTAACTATCGGGTTGAAAATGTTCAAGAGCTTATCCTTTGTCTGAATTGAAATCCTGTATCTGGGGAATCCCCGGCCACTGGCCGCCGAACATACCAGAGTGGATGCCTCAGTTCTAATTTAAAGAGCATTTGTCACCTGAGTGGGTTATCATACATAGTTGATCCTAAAAGGTAAGACTGGAATAGCACTCTTGAGCGATCGTCATATCGAGTTAGCCAAGCCGTCGGTTCTCCTGAAAACTAAAAGCTCTGGGGAGGCAGAAAATGTAGCTGGAGTGACATCGGGCGATATTATACCACTGCCAGACCGAGTGGAAGCCGTGGAACAGTGGCCAGAAGCGGAACAAATGAGAAATTACAGGGGGAAAAAACTTTCTTCCTGGAGAAACACCACTGTAGGGGCGCAATGCTTGCCCCCTCGCCAATCATGCTGGAAAGCTTTGTGTCTCTCTTGATGAGTAAGATAGCTAAAGCATGAACATCCTAAAGTAGGATAGCGATTACCCCCCTCCCCCAGTTGGTTCCTCGCCCCAGCAAAACTTCGAATATTTGAAAACAGTGCTGCAATTGCCCGGAGTGAATAGTCAACATAGAACGTTTAAGCTTGAGAATCGCCAAAGCTAACCCCCTGAAGATCGCCTTGCCAAAGGATAGCGAGTGAATATAGAAGGATAAATAACTAGATGAAAGAGATTTCTAAGTCGATATCTTTTGACGGAAGAGATATTCGACTGAATGTAGGACTGTTGGCACCTCAAGCAGGGGGTGCCGTGTTAATTCAGTCAGGAGATACTGCGGTTTTTGTCACGGCCACACGAGCTCAGGGCCGAGAAGGGATTGATTTTCTCCCCCTGTTAGTAGATTACGAAGAACGACTCTATGCGGGGGGCAAGATTCCCGGTGGATTTTTGCGCCGAGAAGGGCGTCCACCAGAGAAGGTGACGCTGACCAGCCGTTTGATCGACCGTCCGCTGCGACCCTTGTTCCCTCACTGGTTGCGCGATGATATCCAAATTGTGGCCACAACTCTGTCAATGGATGAACAAGTTCCCCCAGATGTGTTGGCGGTGACTGGGGCATCGGTGGCGGTTCTGTTGGCGGAGTTACCTTTTTATGGCCCAATGGCCGCCGTGCGCGTCGGTTTGGTGGGAGATGATTTTATTATTAATCCCACCTATAAGGAAATTAAAGAAGGCGATCTCGATCTGGTCGTCGCAGGATCCCCCGATGGGGTGATTATGGTGGAAGCCGGAGCCAATCAACTCCCAGAACAAGATATTATTGAAGCGATCGATTTTGGCTATGAAGCCGCCTGCGATTTGATTAAAGCCCAGCAGGAAATGATCGAGGAACTCGGACTGAAGATCGTTATCGATGAACCGCCCCCAGAAGATGAAGTCTTGGAGAGTTTTATTCGCGATCGCTCCACAGAGAAAATCCAAGTGGTGCTCAAGAACCATGACCTGAACAAAATGGAACGGGATGCGGCTCTTGATGCCATTAAAGATGAAATCGCTCAAGAAATCGAGACTTTACCGGAAGAAGACCCCGTGTTAGTCGCCGCCACGGAAAATGGTAAAGCGGTGGGGAATTTCTTCAAGAACGTCACCAAAAAATTGATGCGGAAACAAATCCTCGATGAAGGGGTGCGCGTCGATGGTCGTAAGCTTGATGAAGTCCGGCCAATTTCCTGTCGAGTGGGTCTGCTGCCGTCACGAGTTCACGGGACGGGTTTGTTCCAACGGGGCTTAACTCAAGTGCTGTCCGTTGTCACCTTGGGAACTCCCGGAGATGCCCAAGAACTCGCGGACGATCTCAACCCGGAAACCGAAAAACGCTATCTGCATCACTACAACTTCCCGCCTTTTTCCGTGGGGGAAACCAAACCCATGCGATCGCCGGGACGCCGGGAAATTGGACATGGGGCATTAGCCGAACGCGCCTTAGTGCCAGTGTTGCCGCCCCAAGAACAATTCCCTTATGTGATTCGAGTAGTTTCCGAAGTCTTATCCTCCAACGGTTCTACCTCAATGGGTTCGGTCTGCGGTTCCACCCTATCCTTGATGGATGCCGGGGTGCCAATTTCTAAACCCGTATCTGGTGCGGCAATGGGGTTAATTAAAGAAGGGGACGAAGTACGCATCCTCACGGATATTCAAGGGATTGAAGATTTCTTAGGGGATATGGACTTTAAGGTTGCGGGGACAGACGCGGGGATTACTGCCTTACAAATGGACATGAAAATCACCGGGCTATCCTTGGAAACCGTCGCCAAAGCTATCCACCAAGCTAAACCGGCCCGACTGCATATTTTGGAGAAAATGCTGGCCACCATCGATCAACCTCGGTCAGAAATCTCTCCTTATGCTCCTCGGTTGTTGACCATTAAGATCGATCCGGATCTCATTGGCATGGTGATTGGACCTGGTGGTAAGACCATTAAAGGTATTACCGAGGAAACCGGCGCCAAAATCGATATTGAAGATGATGGCACTGTCACCGTTTCCGCAATGGATAATGTCCGAGCCCAACGGGCAATTACCATTATTCAAAATATGACCCGCAAGATTTCCGCTGGGGATGTTTATGTGGGTCGGGTGACTCGGATTATTCCCATTGGTGCCTTTGTGGAATTCCTCCCCGGTAAAGAAGGGATGGTTCATATTTCCCAAATTGCTGACTACCGTGTGGGTAAGGTAGAAGATGAACTGAGTGTCGGCGATCGCGTGATTATTAAAGTCCGCGAAATTGATAACAAAGGTCGGATTAACCTGACTCGGTTAAATATTCATCCCGACGAAGCCGCTGCTGCTAAAGCTGCTGCCGGGATGCAATAAAATTCACGGCTTAAACCAAAATTAATCCGTTGATGCAAAAAAAAGCTTCTGATATCAGAAGCTTTTTTAATGTTTTAAGAATTACCCATTAGGATGATCCCAAGCATCTCGCCGTCTGCCCAGATGCTTCCCTAGGTTTCCGATTGAGCATGACAGAAAATTCTCTAAAGCTGATATCGCTTAATTAAAGCTTCTGGGTCATTTTGCATCAGTTCCCAGGCTTCTTTACTTTTGTTCCAGACTTCTGTCACTACTGGATCTTGGCCAATTTTATCAGCTTTCTGTTCCAGGATATACTCTAATAAATTAAAGCACATAGTAACTTGACCACAGGAAATCACTTGGTTTAAACCTTGCTTTTCTTCTCCCAATTTAAACCATAGAGTCGTTGCCATATTGGTAGATGCTGTGGCTATTTGTTGCATTTTCTCCGAAGGGTTTTTTAAATTCGGATCGGTAAATTTTTTACCCTGTTTTTTTTCTAAATCGTAGATATAGTTAGCAATGACGATATTGCCATAGGTGTTAAAGTTGCCATCTTTATCCTTAGAGTAAACTTCGCGAGAGACTAAACTACGAATTCGTTTCATAAAAACCGTGGGCAAGACTAACATAGAACCAACGCGAATTTCTACCAATTTTAATACTTCATCAACGGTCAAAGTTCGCGTGTTATCCCAAAGAGATACTCCAAGTTCTTTCTGTAAATTTTCTTGAACATTGGGCAATAAATTTCCTCGAAATTCTTGGAATAAAAGACCGATAAATCCCGCCACACTCAAACTTAATAAAAATGGCACTCCTACCAATAAAAGCTCCATTGGTTCAAACTTTTGATTGACCAGATCGCTAATGGCTTGAGCTAATAACAGGAATGGAATTAGATAGATAAATCCGCGAGCAAACCGACTCATCAAAACCAGATTTTCCAAAGTTACATTACTTAAAATTCTTTGGTTTGTTTTAGCTTGACTTTCGGGATTCACATAAGAAGATGGTTGAAAAATATCTTCGGTACTGGGCTGAATGTTATCCGTATCTGAGACAATTAGTAGGCCAATTTCTGCCGTTTCCGGGGTTTTACCTTGTTTAATCTGACGACGAATTCTGTCATTGGCAAGCATGAGGCTTTGCACCCCCTGATTATCATCAACGCCCCCATCCATCAAAGCTACTGGCAGTGTTGATTTCAAATTTTCCGGCAGTTTTTCTTTGATTTTTTCATATTCAGTTTCCGAGAAATAGTCATCAGGAAAGACCATTGGTTCAAAGCCACCAGGAAAACAAGAGGAACTTGCCACAATATCGGCAATGCGGATTTGTTTGGCGACTTCTGGAGGAATAGAAATTTTGTTGTTACCAATCAGCCCCCCGTTACTGCGTTGAAATCGGAAGACTAAGCCATTGTCAAACTCGGTGGCGTTAAAGATGATTTCTTTGAGATGAATATTAGGGGCGGCATCAAATAACTGGCCGAATTTAGATCCGTTAAACAGCCGTTGGTTGTAGACATTCGCAGCGGCTTTAATTAATTTAATTTCACCAGTTCCGCTTTCTCTCTGGGCGTTGAGTTCTTCTAACCAAAGGGAGGGAAGATGAGTGGATGCGAGATCCTGGTAAAATCCTTGAAAGAATTCTGGAAAACTTTTACCATCAGCCTGGGATAGTGCATATCTGGCGCCGGTAAAAGTTCCCCCTGATACCGTTGATATCATCGTCACATCCTGGAGAATTCCCACATATTCGAGGAAGTCCAAGGTTCCGAGGTGAAACGCAGTGGCGCGATAGCCGCCACCAGAAAGTCCGATCGCAATACTGCCGAAAGGTTTTTGATTATTGTTCATAGTATAACCAATGGTAAGGATTCGCGGCGATGAATAAACCAATGCTTCTTAGTCTATATCCAGAAGACCTGTTTACGGAATGTTTCCTAAATTTTTAATCATTTTTTAATAAAAATTAACAAAAATTAATGCAACAGCCCCTAACATTCGTAGGGTGGACAAAAAATTTTACCCACCCTACCCTACCATATATGATGGTGAATTTTTGCCCACCCTACAATATAATACTAAACCAGGATCGGGCGAAGCATTCCGGTAGTAGGGGCGTGATCTTTCCGGCAGTGTAGGGGCGAATGGCCATTCGCCCCTACTGCTGAAAATATTAAATGGACTGCCGGAAAGATCACGCCCCTACAATGCTTAAAATATTGTAGGGGCGAATGGCCATTCGCCCCTACCGGAATGCTTCGCCCTTACAATATTGTCAGCAATAATTTATCTGCCGGAATGCTTCGCCCATACAAATTATTGTAGTTTATTAATCTGAAAAACGCGGTAATCCCTATTGATATTGATTTTGTAACATAGTAAATTGATCGAAGGCGATCGCATACCAAACTTGACCAATGGGCTGGTTAATAAAATCCTCATCTTGGACATTAGGAAACAAAGCAAAAAATTTAGCATCCGTCTCTTCAAATAGGGCGGAACTATTTAGATTACTGTCAGCTAAAACATCTTGCCATTTGTTTAAATCAGAGGTTCTATATTTACCCAGTTTTTTTCTGGCTGGTTCGCTTAACGATTCCAGCTTTACTAATAGTTCAAGTCCGACAATATGCCAGCGCGATCGCCAAATTTCATCCTCTGGCTTCATAGTCAAAGTTTTATTTGCTTGTTCGGGATATTGCTGATAAAATAATTGATCTACTAAACGCATAAAAAACCGCTCGTTAATCCCCAAAGCTGCTCGCCTTTCTTGCAATTCAGCTTTCAATTCGGCCTCAGTCTTATTCTCAAACTCCGATAAATTTTTATCGCCGGATTCAAATAATCTATTTTCATTAGCAGGATTTTGATCCCCGCGAGATTGTAGCCAATAATTCGCCACCCTCCAACCGGCATGACCGGCACCGAATCCCACTAATAATAATAAGAGAATTTTTCCCCAAAATCCCCAAAATCTTTGAGCAAAAGACGGTTTCAGGGTTGTGGTTGAAGCGTTATAGGGCATCTGACTATCGGGAAAACCCGTTAACTGGGTATCCGGCAACCTGGGTGGCAGGGAGACAGCGGTGGATTTACCAGGGTCTAGGTGAGGAGATGATGGCGCCCACCCTGATGCAGCCTTCAACTCTGGGGGCAATTCCGTGGGGGAGTTGGATTGGTTGGCAGGCAGGTTGGCAGACATAACAGCCGGTGTTGGAGTCAGACCAGCCCAGAAACCTAGGGCTTGCAGGACTTCTCTCGCTGATTGAAAGCGATCGCCTTGTGGTCGCGACAGCATCTTATTCAGCACCTGGGTTAACCGGGGACTCAGGGAGACAAACTGTTCCCAAGCCCAACACATTTGATGGGTATCAAACAATGCCGATGGTTCTTTGCCAGTTAACAATACCAGCACCGTCACCGCCAAAGAATATAAATCACTGTGAGGATGAACCACCCCCAATACCATCTGTTCTTCTGGGGCATAACCCAGTTTGCCAATTCGCGTGATTAACGGAGGTGTTTTCTGTGGTGTTTGTCCATGCTTTCCTGTCGATCCAGAACTCGACTCATTCGACTCATTCCCCGACTGTTCAATGGTGGCCGCTACTTGTTTAACCCCGCCAAAATCAATCAGAATCGGCAGTTGGTCGCTACTGCGTAAAATTAAATTGTCTGGGGAAATATCCCGATGAATCACCCCTTGAGAATGGATATAATCCAACACCGGCAGAATTTGCCGTAACAGTTCCATCCCCTCCGCTTCACTAAATCGATATCCTTGACTTTGGCGATGAATCAATAAATCTCGATAAGTTTGACCCTCTACATAATCTTGAACTAAAAATAGACCGGTTTCTGAACCTACTTGACAGCGGCAAATTTCCCGAAATCTGGGAATTTGCGGGTGTTGCAACTTGTACATCACTCCCGCTTCACGGTTAAACAGTTCCTCAGCTTTTTTTAAGGCAGAAGCCCCTTGGAGTTTCGGGGCAAATTCTTTGAGCACGCATCGTTCGTTAAAACGATTAATATCTTGGGCCAGGTAAGTTCGCCCAAAGCCCCCCTGTCCCAGTTGTTGAATAATCCGATAGCGATCGCCTAGTAGTTTCTGTAAAAGGGATGCTTCTATACCAAGTTTCTCGGTGACAGGTTGCTGAATTTCTTGGCCACAGACTTGGCAAAAGCGATTACCAGGGGGATTTTTATGTCCTTGAGGGCAGTAAAGCATCTTCGGGTTGGGAGTCTTGAGTCCGGCTTCTGGATTATTTTTAGCAAATCTAATCTAACTTTAACAAATCACTTTAACCAAGATCGGGAAGCGCGATCGCGGCGATCGCGAGGTTGTTCGTCTCCCCCCGAATATCCCCGCGAATATCTCCGCGATCGCCCCCGAAATTGAATTTTTGATTAAGTTTGATTAAGTTTGATGAAAAATAGGCCATAATTCATTGATGAAAAAAAGCTCTATTTTTGCCCTATTTTTGCCTTATTTTTGCCCTATTTTTCTCCTATTTTTAACTATTTTTCCAGAGGGATTTGGCGGAATCGATGCTGAACGATGCCAAGACTGTCTAATAAAATTTCTAATCAAATGTTAAAAAATATTACGGAAATATTTACGGAAAATTCAGGATCGATTAGTAATTATTTTTTATCCCTGGTGCAACGATTTCCCCAACCGGAAAATCGCCCCCCGGCCATCGGCACAAATTGTTAAGAATTCTTTAATCTACGGTTACTCGGTCGGGATTATGTTGTTTTTTGGGAAAATTTGAGTAAAATGTAGATCAACACAGAAATCATCATAGAAATTAAAGTTAATAGCCATATATGACAGTTCAACCTGGACAGTTTCACTCAAATCACGCAAAACCTTTACACGATCGCCGGTTCACCGCACATCTGGAACTGGTAAACCAAAGCAGTGAACATAAGTTTTACTATTTTGCTTACGGTTCTTGTATGTGCCCGGTAGATTTGAAGCGATCGCTCGGTGAAAATACGCACCAATATGTGATTGGCCCCGCGACATTATCAGACTATCGACTGGCATTTTATGGCTATTCGGATTTACGCAACTGTGGCGTATTGGATGTGATTAAACAGCCAAATGCTTCTGTTGAAGGAGTGTTATATCAACTTCCCATGAGATTAAGTGACGCCCTAGATCGACGAGAAGTGGGTTATCGTTATGAAATAGTAGAACTGGTCAGTCAGGGGAAACGCTATCAGAATGTTCGCACCTACTCAGTGATTGACAAGTTATCGGAAGAATTAGCCCCTAATGACTGGTATCTCAACACCGTATTACGGGGTGCCGTTACTTGCGGACTCCCGGAACAGTATTGCTGGCGGTTATTTAATCATATGTATCAACTTCAGCAACACTGTTCTGCGGCTAAGATGCGATCGGCTTAAAACTCAGCCTCATCCCCGTCTCAAATAATGTTTCCAATCATCGGGCGACAATCAGAGAAATTCTTGGGGCGCTTTTCGCCGCGCCCCTACAGGAAATAACGATACATAAATATTTGTGAAGACAGCTTTTCCAAACCCATACAAGATGAGCTTTTTCAGAGGAGTTGGGGGAGTTGGGGAAATCCACCCCAAAACGGTATTTTGCTAGAATTATCTGTAATAAGACTTACACATTAACGAGATCGGTAGGGTGCCCGTTCCGAGCTATAACGCACCAATAAACAATATATAAAGTTGTTGCGTAAGTCCTATATAAATAAACCAAATTAACCGCCAGGGAATTCATTCCCCGAAGGCTGTGGTTTACTTAGTATAAAACCGCTTATTAGCTTATGACAAAATTCTACAACGCCTTCATTTCCTATGGCCGCGCCGATAGCAAAGAATTTGCTACAAAACTTTACAATTGCCTCACCAGCGCCGGTTTTAACATTTGGTTTGACCAAAACGATATTCCCTTGGGGGTAGATTTCCAAAATCAAATCGATGATGGCATTGCCAAAGCGGATAATTTCCTCTTTATTATTGCCCCCCATGCGGTGAATTCGCCCTATTGCCAGAAGGAAATTAATCGGGCATTAAAATACAATAAGCGCATTATTCCCTTACTCCATATTGAGCAAATTACCCAGGAAATTTGGCAAGAACGAAATCCCCAAGGGACAAAGGAAGACTGGGAAGCATATCAAGCAAAAGGTTTGGATTCTTCTTTGACCAATATGCCGCCAAAAATCGGCAAAATTAACTGGGTATATTTCCGGGAAGATGCGGATAATTTTGACACATCTTTGGCGGGACTTATCGAAGTATTCCACAGCCATGAAGATTATGTGAGACAGCATACAGAAATATTAGCCAAAGCCCGGGAATGGGAGCAAAATAAAAAGCCCAGTCGTTATTTATTAATTGGGCAAGAACGCCAAGCCGCCGAAGCATGGTTAGATATTCGGTTTAAAGAAGAACAAGCCCCCTGTCAGCCGTCGGATTTACATTGTGAATATATCTGTGAAAGCATTAAAAATGCCAATAATTTATTGACTCAGGTGTTTATCCGCTATGCGGAACCAGACCGAGAAGTAATGGAAAAACTCACTCGAACATTGCAGCGAGAAAAAATCACCATTTGGACTGAGAGAAGCGACATCAAAAAACGGATGAGTTTCCAGGAAAAACTGCATCGGGGTATCGCGATCGCGGATAATTTTGTTTACTTAGTTTCCCCAGAGTCACTCACCGCTCACTATTGCCAAACCGAAATAGATTTAGCCTTATCTTATCACAAGCGAATAATATGTTTCATAGTCCCGAATAAAGACACCGAGACCCTGCCAGAATTTAGTTATGAATATCAGGCAAATGAATTAATTAAACAAATTAAAGACGATGAGGCATATTATCATCAGCATAAGATTTTATTAGTGCAAGCCCTGAAATGGCAAGAGCAAAATCATAACCCTAGCATTCTGTTTCGGGGATATAACCTACAACATTTTCAGGCATGGCTGAAAATAGCAGAAACCCATGACCATCCGCCAACGGATTTACAAAAAGAATTTCTAACAGCCAGCAGTCAGCATCAAGCCAAATCTTTAGAAGTATTTATATCCTATTCCCGGACGGATTCCGACTTAGCCCGAAAAATCAATGATGCCTTACAATTTCAGGGAAAAACCACCTGGTTTGACCAGGAAAGTATCGCCGCTGGCACAGATTTTCAGCAAGAAATATACCGGGGCATAGAAAATTCTGATAACTTCCTATTTATTATATCGCCGCATTCGGTATCTTCTGCCTATTGTAGCGATGAGGTGGAATATGCCGAAAAATTAAATAAGCGATTTGTCACCATATTATATCGTCAAGTTGAGCCAAAAACATTACATCCGGCTTTGGCCAAAGTGCAATGGATTGATTTTACCCAGCATGAAGGAGATTTTTATGCAAATTTTAGCGAATTAGTCAGAACCTTAGACACAGACAGAGACCATGTGCAGAGTCATACCTTATGGTCGCAACGGGCTTTAGAATGGGAGGAAAAATCTCAAACTAAGGATTTATTATTGCGGGGCAGTGAGTTAAATGTGGCTGAGAGTTGGTTGCGGGAAAGTGAGGCAGAAAATAAGCAACCACCAGCCACCGATTTACAAAAGAAATTTATTGCTAAAAGTCGGCAACAAAACCGGAATAATCGACTGTTACAAATCGGGTTAGTAGCAGCGTTTATTATATTGGTCAGTGGGGCGGCGGTGATTGCCGTGTTATTTGGCTTACAAGCGAAAGAACAAGAACGAAAAGCTAATCAATTAGCAACAGAAGCCAATATTAAAGCAGATACTTTGTTCGCAAAAAGTTTAGTGGATGCTGACCCAGTAGACGCTTTAATTCGTGCGATTCAAGTCACCGGCAGAAGTCAAAAAGACTTGGGTCAAGTTTTGCCTCTCGTGCAATCTAGTTTATTCGCAGCATTGCAGGTGACACACGAACGCAACTTATTCAAAGGCCATGAAGATTATGTCTGGTCAGTAGCAATTTCCCCGGATGGTAAAATAATTGTTTCTGGAAGTGGGGACGGAACGATTCGCCTGTGGGATATAAACTCCGGGTCAGATTTAGCTGTCAGAAATCTTGAGTCTTCTGTCAACTCAGTAGCATTTTCCCCCGATGGGTCAAAGATTGTTTCTGGAAGTGGGGACGGAACGATTCGCCTGTGGGATATTAAGTCCCGGTCAGAATTAGCTGTCTTCAAAGGCCATGAGGATTATATCTTCTCAGTAGCATTTTCCCCCGATGGGTCAAAGATTGTTTCTGGAAGTGGGGACGGAACGATTCGCCTGTGGGATATTAAGTCCCGGTCAGAATTAGCTGTCTTCAAAGGCCATGAGGATTATATCTCCTCAGTGGCATTTTCCCCGGATGGGTCAAAAATTGTTTCTGGAAGTGGGGATCAGACGATTCGCCTGTGGGATATCAACTCTGAGTCAGATTTAGCTGTCAGAAATCTTGAGTCTTCTGTCAACTCAGTAGCATTTTCCCCCGATGGGTCAAAGATTGTTTCTGGAAGTGGGGACAACACGATTCGCCTGTGGGATGTCAACTCTGAGTCAGAATTAGCTGTATTCAAGGGACATAAAGATTCTGTCAGTTCAGTAGCATTTTCCGCGGATGGGTCAAAGATTGCTTCTGGGAGTGAGGACAATACGATTCGCCTGTGGGATGTCAACTCCGGGTTAGAATTAGCTGTCTTCAAGGGACATGAGGATTGGGTCAGGTCAGTAGCATTTTCCCCGGATGGGTCAAAGATTGTTTCTGGGAGTAAGGACAAGACGATTCGGCTGTGGGATATTCAGTCCGGTTCAGAATTAGCCGTATTCAATGGCCATGAGGATGTGGTCAGGTCAGTAGCATTTTCCCCGGATAGGTCAAAGATTGCTTCTGGGAGTAAGGACAAGACGATTCGGCTGTGGGATATTCAGTCCGGTTCAGAATTAGCCGTATTCAATGGCCATGAGTCTATTGTCACTTCAGTAGCATTTTCCCCGGATGGGTCAAAGATTGCTTCTGGGAGTAGGGACAACACGATTCGCCTGTGGGATGTCAAGTCCGGATCAAAATTAGCCATCTTCAAGGGACATGAGGATTGGGTCAGGTCAGTAGCATTTTCCCCGGATGGGTCAAAGATTGTTTCTGGGAGTCATGACAACACGATTCGCCTGTGGGATGTCAAGTCTCAGTCAGAATTAGCCGTTTTCAAAGGCCATGAGTCTTTTGTGTTTTCAGTAGCATTTTCCCCGGATGGGTCAAAGATTGTTTCTGAGAGTTATGACAACACGATTCGCCTGTGGGATGTCAACTCCAGGTTAGAATTAGGTGTCTTTAATCTTGACTCTACTGTTTACTCAGTAGCATATTCCCCGGATGGGTCAAAGATTGTTTCTGGGAGTTTGGACAACACAATTCGACTGTGGGATGTCAAGTCTCGATCAGGATTAGCCGTCTTAAAAGGCCATGAGTATTCTGTATTTTCCGTAGCATTTTCCCCAGATGGTGACAGAATTGTGTCTGGGAGTGCGGACAGGACTATTCGTTTGTGGGATATCAACTCCAGGTCAGAATTAGCCGTTTTCAAAGGCCATGAGGATTTTGTCTACTCAGTAGCATTTTCCCCTGATGGGTCAAAGATTGTTTCTGGGAGTAGGGACGGGACGGTTCGGCTGTGGTTAGGAACTTGGCAGGGTTGGTTGGATGCTGGGTGTGACAAGCTGCGGTTGCATCCGGTGTTTGTGGAGGCGGGTGATCCCCCCAACCCCCCGATCATCGGGGGGCTAGAAAACGATCCCCCCAACCCCCCGATCATCGGGGGGCTAGGAGATGATTCCGTTTCAAAAGGGGGGCTAAGAGAAGATGATCCCCCCAACCCCCCGATCATCGGGGGGCTTTCGGGAGATGGGGAAGACTTGCAAATAGCCAGTGAAGCTGTGGAAACTTGTGAAAAAGGGATTAAAGAAAATGGTGAAAGTATATGGAATAACCAGGAAAAAGCCGAGTTTTGGGTCAGGCAAGGTTTGGCTGTAGCGCGGTTGACTGGAGATTTTGCCGCCGCGAAAGAGAAGTTTGACCAAGCCAAACAGTTGGAGCAAAAGTTTTATCAGTCTTTAGGATATGATCCACAGATTAAAGCTAAAGAATTAAGAGCCTCGGTGTTAGTTTCTGAAGGGGAAAAATTAGGAAAAGAAGGCAAGTTACAAGAAAGCATCGCCAAGTTCCAGGAAGCTAAAACCCTCGATGATTCCTTAAAGTTTGACCCGGAAGCGAAGGCAAAATCATTGGTGGTGCCTGCTTTAGTGAATCAGGCAGTCGAGTTAATAAAAGAAGATCATGCTACTGAAGCATTAGCTAAGTATAAGGAAGCACAAAAGCTAGATGCTCAATTAAAACAATCAGATATATCGGATTTAAATAACTTATGTCGCTATGGCAGTTTGCGAGGTTATGCGGCTGAGTTGATGAGTGCGTGCGAAATGGCGGTGACACGCGATCCCAATCATGGAGGTATTCGGGATAGTCGCGGGGTAGCGCGGGCTTTAACTGGGGATTATGCGGGGGCAATTTCAGATTTGGAGGCATTTATTAAGTGGACTAATAATGATGAGAGCAAAGCACAGCGTCAGGGTTGGGTGGATGCGTTGAAGAAGGGGAAGAATCCGTTTACAGAGGAGGTGTTGCAGGAGTTGTTAGAGGAGTGATTAATTCACCACAAAGACACAAAGGACACAAAGGTCTTAATTATCTCTTCGTGTTCTTTGTGCCTTTGTGGTTTACAGAGGTTTTCTTTCTTACTGAACCACGGTAGGGCGAAGCATTCCGGTAGGGGCGAAGCATTCCGGTAATCAGATTAATATTTTTAGCAATAATTTGTCTGCCGGAATGCTTCGCCCTTACAATATTTTGATCAATAATTTGTCTGCCGGAATGCTTCGCCCCTACAGGTATTTTTAATTAAAAATAGTAGAACTTCCCGGTGCTCTATTCCCCTTGGGGATATTGTTCCCATAAATCACAAATCAGCCGCAAACTTTGATAATTTCCCTGACCTAAAATCAAATGATCCAAAATCGGTACTTGTAAATATTGCCCCCCTTGTAACAAATGACTGGTTAGGTCAATATCTTCGGGACTGGGTTCTAAATTTCCCGAAGGATGATTATGGGCAATAATGATTCGCGAAGCCCCTTGACGCAACACTTCCCGGAAAATTTCTCGCGGATGGGCCAGGGTTTCCGTTGCTGTCCCAATAGTCATTACTTTTGTGCCAATTAGACGATTTTTTACATCCAACAATAACACCGCAAACTTTTCTTGGGCTTGCCACATTAAATCATGGGCTAATGCTGCTGCTGCTTTATCTGGGTCATCAATAATTTGTCGTTCTGGAGGACGAGAATAAAACACTCGTTTGCCCAGTTCCACTGCCGCTAAAATTGTGGTGGCTTTAGCAGGGCCGAGTCCGGGAATTTCGGTTAATTCTTGCACCGTCATATCCCGGAGAAGTTCCAGGGGGTCGCGTTGGTTTTCGCTTAATTTCTGTAAAATATGCTGTCCTAAACCTACCGCCGATAATTTTCCTTGCCCTTGACCCGTGCGTAAGAGAATGGCAATTAATTCAGCGGTGGATAAAATTTTTGGGCCATAAGCCATTAAGCGTTCTCGCGGTCTTTCACTAAGCGGTAAATCTGCAATTCTGAGGCTATAGGTCATGGCAGGACAGCAAGATAATTGTTGGTTGTTGGTTGGTTGTTGTTGGTTGTTGTTGGTTGTTGGTTGTTAATTGCCAATTATATCGTAGGGCGACACAGATTCTCATTATATTTTTATAAGAGTATTTTCGCAGAATTTGGGTAAATTGTCAATAGGAAAATCTATTTTTTTCAGAGTTATTGATAGGATGTTCTCTCCAAGGTGCAGAGGAGTGGAGGGGCAGAGAGGGTGTAGGGTGTGGGGTGTGGGGTGTAGGGGGAAGCCGCCGTCGTGTAGGGTGTAGGGTGTGGGGTGTAGGGTGTAGGGGGAAGAGGAAAGAGGGTGTAGGGGGAAGCCGCCGTCGTGTAGGGTGTAGGGTGTAGGGTGTAGGGTGTAGGGGAAGAGTGAATAGTGAATAGTGAATAGTGAATAGTGAATAGTAAATAGTGAATAGTGAATAGTGATATTTCTTTTGTACGGGCGAATTGCCATTCGCCCCTACCACTTTTCACTTTTCACTTTCTTCCCCCACACCCAACAACCAAAGAATCCCTACCCAAAGAATCCCTACCCAACAACCAACAACCTCTTACATACTTTTCACCGCTTCCGCGAGTAATTTGACCAGCGTTACCAGTTGTTTTTTCTTAAATGCGCCTAACAAGGCTTTCGCAGCAGCTTTGGGTTCTAGGTCGATCGCTATTTGGTTTTCGCCTAAGCCCTTGGCAGGACCCGCTAGTTGGACGAGGACGGGACTAGGCCCGATCGCATTGGTTTGACCCAAAACCACTAAATCACTGGCCATTTTTAGTTCTTTGATGATTACCGGGGCTAAGGTGGGGTAGAGGTTATCTGGATTGGCGATCGCTTGACTCGCTGCTTTGACAATTTTTTGCCAAGGTTCGATAGCGAGTTCCTTGTCTAATTCCGCTAATTTTGTACATAAATAACCCAATTTTTTCCGGTTAGCATCAGTGGCAGTTTGTTTAAAAATTTGCAGCATTTCTCGCAAAAATTCCACAGCTTTTTCTCCAAATTCTGGATCGATTCCTTCATCTTCAGGAACACCAATTAATTGATGCAGGTATTTTTCTAAATCGATAAAAGCCGGTTCAGATTCTTTAACAATCCTATTACTTTGTTCGTCACTCAGCCCTTCAGGACTCGCCAGGTGATTGAGTAAGTCCCGCAGGGTATCAAATCCTTTTAAAAATAACGTTTCTAGTTTTTGATTCGCCTCAATGGGGTTTTCTTTGAGAATTTTAAAAGCATCCTCTAAGCGGTGGGCTGTTTTTTGAATGCTGCTAAATCCTAACATTGCTGCACCGCCTTTCACCGAATGAGCAGCGCGAAATAATTCTTGTAAGGTTTCGGGATCTTGCATTGTTGCGTCTAAATCCAATAACCCTTTTTCCAAGGTATCGAGGTGTTCTTTGGCTTCCTCGATGAAATACATCATAATCTGTTGTTGTCTTTCGTCCACGGCTAAGTCTCCGAAATCTACTAATATTTACACTCAATTTACACTCAATATTAATTAAATTAGGCAGAAAATTAGGTAGAAAATTAGGCTGATAATTAGGCGGTAATTTTCTGCGGCCATTTGATCGCGAGATTGCTTCGCAACACTATCGCGAGATTGCTTCGTAACGCTATCGCGAGATTGCTTCGCAACGCTATCGCGAGATTGCTTCGCAACGCTATCGCGAGATTGCTTCGCAACGCTATCGCGAGATTGCTTCGCAACGCTATCGCGAGATTGCTTCGCAACGCTATCGCGATCGCCTTGGGGTAAAACTCAGGTTAAAAAAGACCAGAAAAATACCTCGGCACGATTGCTTGATGACTGACTCTAGCTTAACGGTTCTGACATTCTTTACACCTGATTGTTAGAATTAGAAATTTCAATGCTTGCTTAGGGCTATTGTAAGCAAAAATTAAACACATATGACTGACGGATTTACCCCAAATGTAGAGTGGGATTCCCGCCGCCAACCCATATAGATAGCGTTTAATGGGTATAGTTGTGGAAATGCTGACCCTATGAACATTTGGCGACAAGTTGCGTCTAGCCCTGGATACCAGACTATTTCAGAAAATTCTCAGACTACCGATAGACTATGCAGCAAAAAGACGCAGCTAAAAGACTCAGGGGTCATCAAAGCCGCATTTCATGGGGCTTAACTGTGTGTTTGACCATCACTTCTTTCGGACTACCCACAGAGGTGGCAAAGGCGACTCCACCGAGAAACCCCGATAAAGAGGAAACTTGTGAAATTCTAGTTGTCGGTGGGGGACTAGCAGGGGCTGCTACAGCTTATGAAGGCTTATTAGCCGGTCACACTGTTTGTATGACGGAAATTACTGATTGGGTGGGGGGTCAAATTTCTTCCCAGGGGACTTCCGCTTTGGATGAACGCCCGACCCAACGACAAATGCTGTATTATCAACGCGGTTATCTGAAGTTGCGCGATCGCATTCAGCGACACTATGGCAAACTTAATCCGGGTCAATGCTGGGTTAGTGAATCTTGTTTTCTGCCGGAGGATGGCCATAAGCTGCTGATGCGGGTGTTAAAAGAGGCAGAGAAAAAGGGCAAGGGCAAGCTGAAATGGTATCCCAACACGGTGATTAAAGATTTGGATATCGCTAATTCTCAGATTAGAAGCGCGATCGCCATTCAACACCGACCAGCCCAGGGTACACCACCGTTGAATACTCTGCCCCTTTCCCAAACCATTGAAGACTCTTATCGTTACGAAAATTCCCGGCTATTCGATAAAACCATTATCCGCTTTGTCCCCCAACCGCCCAAGGTCAAACGCGGTCAAACCCCACCCCCTCGCCCCGCAGACTGGTATGTGGTGGAAGCCACGGAAACCGGGGAACTGATTGCCCTAGCTGATGTCCCGTACCGCTTAGGCATTGATCCGCGATCGGCCTTTGAACCCTCTTCTTCTAGTGTCAACGGCGATCCTTATTGCACCCAAGGGTTTACTTATACCTTTGCTATGCAAGCCACCAAAGACCCCCAAGACCATAAATTGCCAGATTTTTACGAACGCTATGCCCCTTATTACAGTTATGAATTACCTCGATTAGCCAACTTTAACCTGGTTTACACTTATCGGCGGATTTGGAGTGCCAAACATCACAAAAATCTGCCCGCAAATGTCCGGGAATGGCCGATTAATCCTGGGGATATTTCCATGCAAAACTGGACTTGGGGCAATGACTACCGACCGGGTACGTCTCAAGATAACTTAATTTATACCCGCGACCAACTCGAAGCTACAGGTCAGCTTGAACCGGGCGGCTGGTTGGGGGGACTGCGGACGGAAACCCTGGCAGCGGGTGAAGAACACGCCAAAGGTTATTTTTATTGGCTGGTGACTGGAACTACTGACTCCCAGTTAGGGGATGGGGTGAAAAAGCCTTATCCTAATCATCGGTATATGAGTGGCTATGATTCCCCAATGGCTACGGCGCATGGCTTGTCAAAGTATCCTTATATGCGCGAAGGCAGACGGATTATTGGTCGCCCTTCTTGGAGTCATCCTGATGGCTTTACTCTGTGGGAAATTGATATTTCTCGCCAAGATTATAGTAATGAGTTTTATCGCGTGAATTTGCTGCCAGAACAGTTCCGGCAGTTAAAAATTGCTTTGGCTGGTCTGGAAATGGCTGGTGCTATTGGGGGCGCTAAACCCCTGACGGAAATTACTAAGCGATCGCGATCGACGATTTTCCCAGATACGGTGGGTATTGGCCATTATGCGATCGACTTTCATCCCTGCATGAGCTTCTCCCCAGCAGAAGCCCCAGGCAATACGGAACGGGAAGGCGAACGCCAAGGTCAAGGGAACGCTTATCCTTTTGAAGTGCCTTTGCGTGCTATGATTCCCCAAAAAATTGACAATATGCTGGTTGCAGGCAAGAGTATCGCCACCAGTCATGTAGCCGCCGCCGCTTATCGGGTGCATTCCTTTGAATGGTCTGTGGGCGCTGCGGCGGGAACCACGATCAATTTTGCGATGGAAAAGGGCATTTTACCTTATGAAATGGTGGATGAATTGCCCCGCAAAGAACCGGATTTAGAATTATTACAACGGCGGTTAGAAATGAATGGTAATCCGGTGATTTTCCCCGATACTTCCATTTTTAATAATTCTTGGGAAAACTGGAGATAGTCGCCTGATCGGAAACTGTGAATCATGGGGCGGGTTTCCAACCCGCCCGTAGTAAGCGAGAAAAGAAATCCGGTTTCTGAGTCTCCCGTTCCGCAACTAGGTTTTGGTCGCCGTTTAAAATCGAATCTTATACTCAACCTCAAACTGTTGATAATTATAATCATAAGAAATTCCCAAAAACGATTGTTCATTAATTTGATAAATTCCTTCAATTGTGGGATAAACTCGTAAATCTTCTAACCCAATCTTGCGACCATTTTTTGTCACCATATCTTCCAAGGTAAACTGCAACTCTTGGACATAAGGTTTAACGATAAAGTTATTAATCGCTAATTCTAACCATTCTCGACTGGATCGATTTGATAAATCTCCCGGAAGTCGTTGAATTTCTTCTAAGGTGGTTAAAAATTTATTGCCTAACAGGGAAATAATTTCACTCTTATTCCGACTAGGAATACTCGTGAGTTCCACCAAATCCAGCAGTTGAGAGTTACTATCCATTGCGGCTAAAAGTTCACTAGATCGCCCTTTAATAGTTAATTGCACATTAATTTGATCTGGTCGGGCAGAAAACACTAAAGGATCCGCAATTTCTGATTCTGAATCGGGGAGACGTTGTTCGCTAGATTTCTCTAACACCACCGTTCCTAACTGAATATTCAAATTGGGATCTAACCCCCAATCTGGGGAAAATTCGACAATTTGCTCGTAATTCCGAGTCACAAAAAACTGACTGCTAAATAAATTAATTTGTCCCCGGACTAACTGAATTATGCCATCGGGCTTTAAGTCATATAAGGATCCATTGACGGTTAAATCCCCGGTAATCCTAAAATCAAATAACGGCCAGTTCTCTAATTCAAATTTATTGCCTAAAATAATTCTAAAGTTATCTAAGATGGGGACAATAGGCGGTTCTTTTTCCTCTAATGTGAAAGTTGCTGATGTGGTTTCGTCTCGTTTGGGAACAGACGCTTTGCCATCATATAACCGAATTTCACCGCCAATGATCGGGCGAAAAATTGCTCCGGCGATCGTCACTTCACCCCCTACTTTTCCTTTATAAATATTTTCTAGATTAATTTTGCCCTCATTCAGGGAAATGGTCATCGGATACTCTAAGTCTGGATCGTCAGAACTCAGGGGTTCTAAGATGGGTAACACTCCTTGGGCGGTTAAAATACTGTTGGCAAATGTCCCGGCAAATTGATCGATGCGGATCCGTTCTTGGTCAAAGGCAATTTGACCATTGATAGTTAATGCTTCATCTAAGGTAGCGGTTTTGAGGACAGCATTTTGAAAGGTCATTGCCCCAGTTGCTTCTAACTGTTTTAAGATTCTATTTTCTAAGTCTAGTTTACCTTTGGCTGAGAGTTTAATGTCTCCTTCTCCAGATATCCATTCTAGTTGTCTTTGGGTGAATAAATTTAACAGCGCGATCGCCTCTGTACCGATATTCAAATTGAGCGAAACCATGTCGTTTTTTCCGGGGACAGGGGGAACCGGGACACTGCCAAACACTTGTAATGACGACGGCTGAGTCGTGGCAAAAAGTAACCGTTGATTAGATAGGGAAAAAGTGCCAAATACCCGATCGACTGCTTGATCATTAATCTCCCCTTCGGTTAAAGAGATATCTCCCCGAATTTGCGGATTATTAATCGTTCCTGCTAATACCGCATTTGCGTTAATATTGCCATCAATTTTCACCCCTGGTATTTCGACAAAATTACGCAAAGTATCCAGAGAAAGTTTCTCCATTTGAAATTTTCCCGTGGTGCTTTCTAGCCCTAATTTGCCCACAAAAGAAATTAGCGTGTCCCCAAACTCCACACGCATGGGCTGCACCGTAAAAAACCCATCTTTAAAATTTGCTTGAACAATCACTCTATCAATGGGAATAATTTTATAATCTTGGATTTTTATTCCTGTTTCACCCACTTCAACCACTGGCGGTTTGGTGCGCCACTCTAGGTTTTGGGCTGCTACTTTTAAGTCAAATTGGGGATTTTCTACAGTACCCGCAATTAAGATATCCGCTTGATAACCGCCGCGAATATCGATTAAATTTGGTGGCGAAGCTAATTTAGCATCTTCAGCATTTCTTTGCAAAAGTGCATTAATTTCGGCAAAGCGACGTAGCTGATTGATCAGTGATTCATTGGGCAGTCCTCGCGAGGCGGTTTGTAAATTTCCTGAGTCAGTATTGGGGGATTGGATATTTCTAATTAGGTCTTCAAAGCGATACCAGCTAAAGGTGTTGAGGATATCTTCTACTTGGGCAACATTGGTGGTAATTTTACCGTTAATTGCCCTGGTATTTAGATTGACTCCCCCTTCAAATTCATATTGACTTTGCCCCAATTTAAGATATCCTTGGGGAATTTGGCCAATACCATCTTTATAAGCAAAGTTGGTGGCGAATTCTTCGGCTTGAATATAGCCTACGGATGGTTTAGTAATTCGCAAATTTCCCGAACTGGCTAGGGTAAATAAGTTAATGCCTAAATTGGCGCTGACATTCCCCCCAACGGTTCCCGTAATTCCATAGTCAATGGCGGGGGCTATATTTAACACCCCTAGGGAAAATTCTTCTAGGTTCAGATTAAAGCGATCGCCTTCACGGTTGCCGTTAATAATCAGGGTATTTTCTGCGTCTAACCCTAGTTTTACTGCTAAGGCAACCGGCAAATATGGCAGCAAGCATTCTGGCTGATTACAAGCGGCTAATTGGGCAGATAAAATATCTCGTTTTCCTTTTAAGGCGATCGCCACTTCTTTGCCCGTCTGAATATTTAACTTTCCGGCTAATATAGGGTCTAATTTAAATTCATTTACGGCTACATTTTCCCAACGTAAATCGCTGATAAATTGCAGATTTCCCGGTGATAACGGGTCAGAAATTAAATTTTTACCTTCTAAGCGGCCATCAAACGAAATCTGTCCTTGGGCGACCACTTGGGGGGGCAAATTCACAGGTAAGGTATTTAAATTAGACCGAACCATTAACTCTAATTGCAATTGGGAAACATCAGGATTGGTGATTAAATCGGTCAATACTATTGACCCTTTAGCTTTTAAGGATTGATCGCCCAATTGTGCCGATACATTTTGCAATTCAATGGCTACAGGTTCAGCGCCGAAAGCGAATAAAGGGGCGATTTTTCCGGCTAAATTTGCTTGACTATTTAACTGGAATTTATCGGGGTTTAATTCTAAAAACTGATTTTCTAATACTGTTGGGGGTAAGAAGGCAGCAAATTCTAATAGTTGAATATTGACCGTATTGATGGCAGTTTGCCATTGATTTTCCCTGACGGTAGCGATCGCACTCACCCGACCTTGGGCGATCGCCATATCCACATTGCCATTTACCTGGATATCTCGCAAGGTTTCATGATTTAAGGCATCAATGCCTGCGATCGCTATTTTTTGGGCGGCGGAAATTAGCGGGTTTACTCCAGCAGACAGGGTAAATCCACTGGCAAATATAGTGATAGGAATGGGCAGTTGTGGGGATAATTTAGGGAGATAAATTTGGTCAGAACTTTTTGCCGACGCCAATAAAGAACCAGCATTTAATCGCCCTTCAACGTTGATGCGACCATCGCCCACGATTAAATCCATATTTACATTGGCATCAAGCCCACGAAAATCTTGAGTTTGTGGCAATAATAACAGCGATTGTAAAGAGGTGGCTAGGTTAAATTGTAAGCTATTTACCCCTACTGGTAGTGGTAAATTAGGGAGAAATGCTGCGAGATTAATTTTTTCTCCATTACCGCGAACTTTTACTCCGTCAGCATTTAACTGGGCTTTAGTGTTAATTAAACTATCAGCCACCGCTAAACGAATATCCGTATTAATGTTAATTCCGTTTAAGCTATCGGCGGGGGGTAATTCTTGACGGGCGATCGCTTCTTTGGACTGATTCGCGGCATTAATTAAAGCCGCTAAAGATGAGGAAAGATTTGCCTGTAATACCAGTAATTTTACGTCAGCTAATAACTCAGGCAAGAAACCGGGTTTCTCCAAGAAACCCGGTTTCTTAACAACCAACGACAATACATCAATTTCTGTGGTATTTAAAGCCGCGTTGACTTTGCCAGAATTAATCTGGGCTTGGGCATTGACTAAACCATCAGCAATGGCTAAACGAATATCCGTATTAATGTTAATTCCGTTTAAGCTATCGGCGGGGGGTAATTCTTGACGGGCGATCGCTTCTTTGGACTGATTCGCGGCATTAATTAAAGCCGCTAAAGATGAGGAAAGATTTGCCTGAATTCCCAGTAATTTTACGTCAGCAAAGAAACCCGGTTTTTCCAAAAAACCGGGTTTATGAAGCTTTACAAGCAAGGAAGCTACATCAATTTCTGTGGTATTTAAAGCCGCGTTAACTTTGCCAGAATTAATCTGGGCTTGGGCATTAACCAAACCTTCAGCAACTTTTAAACGAATATCCGTATCAAGGTCAATGCCAGTTAAACTATCGGCGGGGGGTAATTCTTGACGGGTGATCGCTTCTTTAAACTGATTCGCGGCATTAATTAAAGCCGCTAAAGATGAGGAAAGATTTGCCTGAATTCCCAGTAATTTTACGTCAGCTAATAACTCAGGCAAGAAACTGGGTTTCTCCAAGAAACCCGGTTTCTTAACAACCAACGACAATACGTCAATTTCTGTGGTATTTAAAGCCGCTTTGACTGCCCCAGAATTAATCTGGGCTTGGGCATTAACCAAAGCTTCAGCAACTTTTAAACGAATATCCGTATTAAGGTCAATGCCGTTTAAATTTAACCCAGTGGGTAAACCTTCATTTGTCGATTTAGCAGATATCGCCGCATTAGTTAAAGATGCGATCGAAGCGGAAAGATTAACTTGGCTACCCAGTAAAGTAATTGGGATGGGCAATTGTGGAACAATTCTCGCTAAATTAATCGCTGAAGTTGTGACCCCAGCTTTGACCAAACCAGAATTAATTTCCCCTTGAATATTCACTAAACCATCGGCAACTTTTAACCCTAAATTAGCAGATGCTTGAATCGCCCCAGGGCCTAAATTATCTAAACTACCGGATAATTTTATGTCACCTGCAAGTAAGGTTAACGGCAGTGGGGGATTAAATTGATTAGTAAATCGACTTAATTCAATTTGACTAATAGCAGCAGAGGCGGAAATATTGCCGCGATCAAGTTGCCCTTCTCCCTGAATTGTTCCCCCTTCTATATTTAAGCCCAATTCACCGGAAGCCGCGATCGCTTTTGGGTCGGGGTTGTCTAAAGAACCGGAGGCTTTAGTGTTAGCATTGGCGATCGCTAATTTTATCGGTACAGGCAAAAATGGATCGAGAGTAAATGAAGCGGCAGCCATAGAAAATTGCCATTTTTTCGTTTCTAAATTGCCATTTCCCGCCAGAGTTATACTACCATCACCGAGTGTTAAGAAGGTATTCCGCAAGCGGACAATTTTATCGCGAAAAATGATTTCACCAAACCCGGAAAGGGCGATCGCTAAGGGATTATTTGGGTTGGGGACGCTAATTTCCGCTGCCGGTAATCGCCAATTTAAAGATGCTTCTGGGTTATCCGCAGTCCCGCGAATTTTAGCGGCAGTTTTCATATTACCGATCGCCAGTTCTGGGGGCAAATTGTATGGAGAGGCGATCGCATTTATCGGCAAATCAGCCCCAAAATCAAACGCTAATTGAATATCTTGGGGAGACTTGGACGGGAATTTCACCTCACCCTCTCCAGTAATTTGTCCTCCAGCTAGAGGTAAAATCCGCAATTCTGTCAGAGTAAATTGTTGTAAATCAGCCAAAAAATTTAGAGAAATTTCCTCAAAATCTACGCGGTCGATTCGCGTATTTCTAATCGCTTCGACTTTCCCGACAACTTGTGGATTTTTTAAAGGCCCGGTAACTTGCAAATTAACCGCCATATCCCCGTCTAAAAATATCGGAGAATCCACTTGGGCAAGTTCTAGGAGACTATTCAAAGAAAACGGATTCACATCTACGGCTACATTAAACCCTTGGTTTAAATCCACTTGACCGGAAACTTCAGCGGCGATCGCCCCTAAACTAGCTTGTAAATCTTCCAGTTTCACCGTTTGACCTTGGAAACGTAGTAAACCATTAGCCAAAAGTTTCTCCGGTAAAATATCCCCATTCACCTCAATTTCTCGAAAACCCAGAGATCCCAAAACCGTGGGTAAGTCCTGAAATGATGGCAAATTAACATCTAAATTTGCGGCTACCAAACCATTGGTCAAATTAATCGGCAAATCAGGAATAATCGGGTTTAAATCTGTCAGGGCAAAATTATCGATTCTAGCATTAACCTTACTTTCGCCTGTTGCCAGAAACGTTTGCCCTTTAACCGTTACCTTGCCGGTTTTAATACCCAAATTAACATCATATTTTGCCTGTTTAAATTTTTCCGATAACTGAGTTTTTAAATCAATATTTACCGACAACGGGGTGGTTTTGCCCTTGGCCAAAAGCACAATTTGGGCATCAGGAATTTTAATGGTGGTGGGGATTTCTATAGGCAAAGGTTTATCTTCGGTAGTGATATTTAGATCCAGCCAAGCCCCGGACTCATCTTGTTCTATATATGCATTAACTTTTTCTAAGGTAATTGTTACAGGTAGAGAACGTTTTAACAATAGTGGCACAATATTAAAACCCACTTTTACCCCTTCAATGGAGAGGCGATCGGGGTCACTATCCGTCGGAGGCATTACAGACCGACCAAACCGGATACTATTCAGAGAAAATCGTTCGACGCTGCCTAATTCGACGGGTCGATTCACAATTTTAGTCATCTGTTCCGATACCAGAGGCACCAGCTTTTGGGTGATAAATAGATAAGCCCAAACAGTAGCCCCCGTCCCCAATGCCACCAGAGAAAACATAATGGCAATGGTCGAGGGTCGTTTTACCCAAAACAGAAAACGAAACCAAAAACTCGAAAGCTTTTGGGCTTTTGGATCTGGGGGTAGATTGGGTTTAGGATCATCACTCATCTGTATTACCTGTCACAGACCTGCCATTAGCCGCGTTGATTACAGCGTTTCTTTAATATAGACCATGCTCAAAGGATTTAGGATCCGGGTTGTCAGCCCATACACCATCAGGGGTTTAGATCGCCCTCGGTATCGCCCCCGGTATGGGCGCATGGGTTCGTCGTCTTTGCAAAAATTAAAATAATATCCCTAGGATTATCCCTAGAATCAATACCATGAAAATGTTTCAATAATTCTCAATAATTATGCAAAAAGTTTCAACCAACTGACCAAATTTTAGACTTAATCCCCCATTGAGGTTCTAACTCTTGGCCAAATTTGGGGTAAAGTATTCAGTATATCCAATCGCCGAATTGTCTCTTGTCATTGTCTCTTGTCACCGAGTGGCTACAAAGAAGGAAAATTATCTAATGGATAGTGAAGAATTGAGCGATCGCCTCTCAAAACCATCAGAAAGATAAAAATCAAACACCACAAAACCCCGATCGCCCAGACCTGGTTGTCGCCCCAAGGGTTTGGCGTTATCACCAATATTTTTCTCGCTTTTCAGACAAAAAAACCGCAATTTCTGATCAAAACGAATCAAAAAATTTGCCATCTCTAGAAAGTGGCTTATCCTCGGATGCTGAAGACACCGATGATGTCTTATTGTCCTTAACAGAGTTCCAACAGCTAATTGCCCAAAAAAAGCAGCAAGGAGTCAAAGACACCAGTTTGAGTATTTTATATGCCAACATAGGGAAAATTTACCAAAATAGATATCAAACTAGAGTGCAACGGTGGGAATATCGGGACTATTTAAAAGAACAAGCGTTAGCAATTAAATACCTTGAAAAAGCGATTACCTCGCAAAAAAATTGTGTCAAAAAATCGAAGTAGCTGATATCTTGAATCTTACGGGGTTAATTTACTACCAAAAGCAATATCAAGAAGTAGAACTATTTGCCAATATTGAGTAATTATAAAGAGGTTTTTGGGAGAAAATAATCTGGACTTAGCCGCTTCTCTAAGTAACTTAGGTATGGTGAATCACTGCCAAAAAAGATATAGAAACGCGGAACCACTTTTATCGCAAGCTTTAGGGATATTTAAGCAAATTTATTTCGGGAGAGAATCATCACGATGTAGCCAGTTATCTGAACAAATAAGCAAATCTTTATTATTCCCATAATTAGTATCAACAAAACGAACTTTGATTAATTAAAACCTTGAAAAATTTTTCAGCGATTACTGGGGTAAAATCATCCAAATGTGGCGCGATCGCTGAACAACTTAGAAATGGTTTACTACTACCAACGGGGGTTTTAAGCCGCCGAAGCGCTATATCGGCAAGCCTGGAAAATCTATCAAAAAATTCTGGGCGATCGTCATCCACATACGATAATTTTGTCGGTAAAATTTAACCAAAATTATGGATTAAATTACATCATAAAAACAATTAAAATTTTTATTTGTTTAGATTATTGCTATATTTTATATTTTAACTTAGTAATAGAAGAAAAAAATATCGAAAAAAGAACTGATAATTAACTTACTTTGTGTCCTTCGTGTCTCTGTAGTGAATAATTTATTCTCCCAAA
>NZ_LIUQ01000005.1:156416-181494 GCF_001276715.1 Planktothricoides sp. SR001
TCACCACAAAGGCACAAAGAACGCAAAGAACTGATAATTAACTTCCTTTGTGTCCTTCGTGTCTCTGTGGTGAATCTTCCCATCAAAAAACCAAAAAATAGAATAAAGGCAATAAAAGTTACACAAAATAAGTTACATTAGACAGTTGGCCTAAACTACATAAACTCGCGATGACATCAACAATTCCTAATCTTCCCTCCCAATATGACCCGACCACCACTGAAGCGAAGTGGCAAGAATATTGGGAATCACAGCATATTTTTAAAGCAGACCCCAACCATTCCGGCGAACCTTACTGTATCGTGATTCCGCCGCCGAATATTACGGGCCGGTTGCACATGGGTCATGCGTTTAACAATACCCTGATTGATGTGTTGACCCGCTATCACCGCATGAGAGGACGCAATACCCTTTATTTGCCCGGAACTGACCACGCGAGTATTGCCACTCAGACGATTTTGGAAAAGCAACTGCGAGAGGAGGGCAAAACCCGCGATGACTTGGGCCGCGAGAAGTTTTTAGAACGGGCCTGGCAGTGGAAAGCCGAGTCAGGAGGTGCGATCGTTAATCAATTGCGCCGTTTGGGGGTGTCCGTGGATTGGACGCGGGAACGGTTCACAATGGATGAAGGCTTATCCAAGGCAGTTTTGGAGGCGTTTGTCAGTCTTTATGAACAAGGGCTGATTTATCGCGGTCAGTATTTGGTGAATTGGTGCCCGGCAAGTCAGTCAGCGGTTTCTGATTTGGAAGTTGAACAAAAAGAAGTGAATGGTCATTTGTGGCATTTTCGCTATCCTTTGACCGACGGCAGTGGCTTTTTGGAAGTGGCAACAACTCGACCAGAAACTATGTTGGGCGATACCGGGGTGGCAGTGAATCCTAATGACGATCGCTATCAACATTTAATTGGTAAAACGATTACTTTGCCAATTATGGGGCGGGAAATTCCGATTATTGCCGATGAGTTGGTTGACCCGGCATTTGGGACTGGTTGCGTGAAGGTGACTCCGGCCCATGACCCGAATGATTTTGAAATGGGTAAACGCCACCATTTGCCGTTTATTAATATTATGAATAAGGACGGCAGTTTAAATCAGAATGCTGGGTCGTTTGTGGGTCAAGACCGCTTTGAAGCCCGGAAAAATGTGGTGCAGCGATTAGAAGCCGATGGCTATTTGGTGAAAATTGAGGATTATAGTCATTCGGTTCCTTATAGCGATCGCGGTAAGGTGGCGGTTGAACCGTTAATTTCTACCCAATGGTTTGTGAAAATTGAGGCGCTTTCTCAACCTACTCTCAAAGCATTAGATGAGGGTAATTTACCCGTGTTTATCCCCGATCGCTGGACAAAAGTTTATCGCGATTGGTTGGTAAAATTAAAAGATTGGTGTATTTCCCGACAACTATGGTGGGGTCATCAAATTCCCGCTTGGTATGCGGTGAGTGAAACCGGCGGAAATATTACCGATAATACCCCGTTTGTCGTAGCCAAATCTGAGGCAGAAGCTAAGGCAAAAGCGATCGCGCAATTTGGGGAAAATGTCCAATTAGTACAAGACCCGGATGTCCTTGATACTTGGTTTTCATCCGGTTTATGGCCATTCTCTACCCTCGGATGGCCAGAAAAAACCCCAGACTTAAATACTTATTTCCCCACTACTACCTTAGTCACCGGGTTTGATATTATCTTTTTCTGGGTAGCCCGCATGACCATGATGTCCCAACATTTTATGGGGCAAATTCCCTTTAAAGATGTGTATATTCATGGCTTGGTTTTGGATGAAAATGGCAAGAAAATGTCCAAGTCTGCGGGGAATGGCATTGACCCCTTATTATTAATTGACAAATATGGGACTGATGCCCTGCGTTATACTTTAGTTAAAGAAGTGGCTGGGGCTGGTCAAGATATTCGTTTAGAATATAACCGGCAAACTGATGAGTCTATCTCTGTGGAAGCTTCCCGAAATTTCTGCAATAAACTCTGGAATGCTTCCCGGTTTGTGATGATGTATTTGCAGGGACAAACTCCGCAACAGCTAGGAACTCCCGCAAGCGATCGCCTAGAATTGTGCGATCGCTGGTTGCTTTCCCGTTATCATCAAACCATCGCCCAAACTGCTAACTATATTGACCAATATGGATTAGGAGAAGCGGCAAAAGGACTCTATGAATTTATCTGGGGTGACTTCTGTGACTGGTACATTGAATTAGTCAAACCTCGGCTACAAGGGGAGGATGTTGCCTCTAAACAGGTTGCCCAACAAATTATCGCCCAAGTATTAGAAGGCATTCTGAAATTAATGCATCCCTTCATGCCTCATATTACCGAGGAAATTTGGCAAACCCTGACCCAAGCAGAGGGGGGGAAATCTTTAGCCACCCAAGCTTATCCCGCATTGCAGAATGATTTAATTAATCCCCAACTTGAACAAGAGTTTGAGTTAGTTATTGGCACAATTCGCACTATTCGCAATTTACGGGCAGAAGCGGATATTAAACCAGGAATTAAGGCAAATATCACCTTACAAAGTGATTCAGAAAGCGAGCGCAATATCCTAAATCGTGGCCAAAATTATCTGCAACTGTTGGGCAAAGTAGAAGAGTTAACTATTACGGCGGCTTTGGCCAAAGAACCGACCCAAAGTATTGCTAGTGTAGTGGGAACGGTGCAGGTGATTATGCCATTAGCTGGGGTAATTGATGTGGCAGCTTTCAAAGCTAAAATGGAGAAAAAATTAGCGAAATTAGAAGGAGAAATTAAATCAATTAATGGCCGATTAAGTAATCCTAAATTTGTGGATAAAGCCCCTGCTGATGTCGTCCAAGGAGCAAAAGATGCTTTAGCTGAGGCGGAAAAACAAGCGGAAATATTGCGCGATCGCCTCCGGGGATTTCAGCAATAAATAACGTAGGGATTAGAAACCGGGTAACTTCGGCGAAACCCGGTTTCTCTGCTTGGGAAACAAAAGCGAAAAGCCTCATAGCTTCCCTCTTGAATTTTGGATTCTCTGTTTGAGAAAAGGTTCTTGTTGTCATAATTCCACTAACCACTTCAGTAATATCCTGCGATCGCCGACGAAAAGCTACTCGATCTGCGGCTTTAGTTCTACCAATATGTTGTTAAGATTTGCTTCCATAAAAGTACCTCATTTAGGTTCTCAGTCCAATCAATTATATAGGCAATACCTTGGTTTGATGGAGAAACTAATGATCGCCCACCCAAAAAGCGATCGCGAAGCGTACCGGATCGCTCCCTGAAAAGGCGATCGCCGTTCTTAACCTAACAACTCAATTGCTTCTTTCAACACTTCAGTTGCTTACCCGGTTTCAGCTTCTCAACTGTTCTAAAACCTGCCTAATTTCTCCGCTCGCCTATTTTTCAGCAAAAATCCAGGTCAGTGTTGGATCGGCAAATCTTCCTAGTTAAATTTCATCTGCGCCCCAAACCGATCTAAAATTAACCTAGAAAGTTACAAGGATATTCAGGTAGCATGGGTACTCTTAAAGCCTCTGAACTGGGATTACAAAGAATTCAGCAGGCTCGAAAAGAAAGCGGGCGAAAGCGAGACGACGCTGAATGGCTTGTGGCCGCCAGTGAAGTTTTGGATCCAGAGTCAGAGTGGCTACTGGGCGGGCCTTACGCTGAGGGCTGTTCCGAAGCCACCTGGAGACGTTTTTTAGCCGGATCTCCGGTGACTGTCCCTGCATTTAAAGCTTTTTGCCAAGTTTTAGGCTTCGACTGGCGCTCAATTGCCGATCGCCCCGGCGCCGACCTGGAAGAATTCAGCGACGGTCAATACATTGATTGGGATAGCTGCCCAGAGGTGGGCATTTTTTACGATCGCACCTTAGAATTGACACAAATGAGCGAATGGATTGGCGAAGAAAACTGCCGCTTAATCGCAATTTTGGGCATGGGAGGAATTGGCAAAACCACCATGGCCATCCAACTAGCAAAACAGCTACAATATCGGTTTAAAATCGTCATTTGGCGCAGTCTGCAATATGCCCCGCCTTTAGAAAAATTTATCCCCAATTTGCTTAAATCAATCCCCAATTATCAAACCAAAAAAGCATTACCAGATACCTTAGAAAGTAGCATCAATCGGTTAGTTGAATTGTGCAATTCCCACCGTTGTTTAATTATTATTGATGGCTTAGAATCCCTTCTTAGTAATAACGACCTGGCGGGAAAATATCGCCCAGGCTATGAAGATTATGCCAAGTTATTCCATCAAATTGGCGCATTGCCTCATCAAAGCTGCTTTGTCATTACCAGTCACGAAAAACCCCGTGAAATTGTCAAGCTAGAAGGTCATAAGCGTCCGGTGCGTTGTTTAAAAATATCGGGACTGCAAAAAAGGGCAGCCCGACAACTTTTGCAAGAACAAGGATTAGTCGAAGAACCGGAATGGGATATACTGATTCAACGCTACCGAGGCAACCCCTTGGCGTTAAAAATTATCGCTGATACCATTTTAGAATTATTTAATGGGAAAAGTTCGGAATTTATCCAACAAAATACTATATTTGTGGGACAATTGAGTGAGGTTTTAGACCGGCAGTTTGAGCGACTTTCCGAGATAGAAAAAAAGGTAATTTATCGCATTGCTACCGCTGAATCACCTGTAACTATTTCCCAAATGCGGGATAAAATTTCCCCAGCGGTTTCTCACTCGCAAATTCTCGAAGTTTTGGAGTCTTTAGCAAGGCGATCGCTGATTGAAAAAATTACGGAAAAAACCAGCGACTCCGATCCAGTGATGTTTACCCTTCAGCCCGTGGTAATGAAGTATATTGTTAACCAATTTAAGCACATATTCCAGTGAGTTGCTTATGTTATCTACCGGAATGCGGGTGCAAAATCGCTATATAATTGTGGAAAAGCTTGGGTCAGGGGGCTTTGGCGAAGTTTTTGCTGTCCGGGATGAAAAGTCTTGCCATAAAGTTAAAGTTATTAAAGTTCTCAAAGTTCTCAATTTAGAAAATATTCCCGCATCAGAGAAAGACAAGGCGATCGCGCTTTTTCAAAGAGAAGCAAAAGTTTTAAGCTATCTCAATCATCCCGGCATTCCCAAGGTCGAACCCCAGGGATATTTTACCATTGAAAATGACCAGGAAACCATTCATTGTTTGGTGATGGAAAAAATTGCCGGGGAAAATTTATTAACCTGGTTAAAGCAAAGAGATCGTCAACCGATTGCCTCGTCATTGGCAATTGACTGGTTAAAACAACTGCTGGAAATATTGCAAGAACTGCACCAAAATCATTACTTTCACCGAGATATTAAGCCAGAAAATATTATGCTGCAACCGAACGGCAAGCTGGTTTTAATTGACTTTGGGGGAGTCAGGCAAATTAACAATACTTATCTGGTAAAGTTAGGAGAAGATCGGGAACATACGAGATTAATGTCTCCAGAAGGTTATACCCCAATTGAGCAAATTAATGGCAAAGCGGTGCCTCAATCAGATTTCTTTGCCCTCGGTCGGACAATGGTGCATTTGCTGACGGGAATTGTGCCGATTAATTTACCAGAAAATGAAACTAACGGGGATTTAATTTGGCGCGATCGCGCATCGGAAATTCCCGATAAATTGGCAGATTTACTGGATGAGATGATGGCTTTGTTTCCCAGGGAACGTCCCTCTAGTACCGAAGTTATTTTATCCCGGTTAAATGATTTAGCATCTTTAGAAGGTTTAGAATGTTTTAAATCTGGTGATTCGGCAGGCAAAATTATCCCATTTAAGGATATAATAGAAAAAATTCTTAAAGCAAAGAAAGCGATCGCTTCTGTAATATTATTACTAACGGCATTGGGGTTCGTCTGGCATTTTGCGTCAAATAAACTGGCTGTTGAGTCAAATAAACTGGCTGTTGAGATGAATAAAGTGGGAATTTTATATCACAAAAATCAGCAGTTTAACCGGGCTAAAAGTTACTATCAAATAGCAATATTACTAAAGTCTGATTACGACCAAGCTTATTATAATCTTGGCTCCCTTTATGAAGACCAAAACGATATTGATTCAGCGATTCGGCAATATGAGGAAGCTATGAAATATCAAAACGCCACAGCTTATAATAACCGAGGGCGGATCGAACTTTTCTATGCGCTAGATCAAAATTGTCACCGGGCAGCTTCCCTATTTTTAGAGGGTTTAAAGATCGTTACAAATAATTCAGTAAAATATGCCTTGCTGACTAACCTGGGTAGAGCACAACTCTGCCTGGACGCATACGAAAAGGCGAAAAAATCCCTGGAAGAAGCGATCGCAATTAACGGCGATCGGCCAGAAGCTTATTGTATTCTAGCACCAGTAATGGATTATTTGAAAAACGAGTCTGCTACAAAAGACGCATTAGCAAAATGTCCCATATATTCTATCAGATTACGAGAATTAGATAATTGGTTAAAAGAAAAATAACGCCAAGACTATCAGGATTAATTATTCAGATATTTTTGGTATGACTTGACCAAGGACACGGCATTGCCTTGTAGGGACACGGCAATGCCGTGTCCCTACTACAGAATTAAGGATTTTGATCAAATCGTTCTAACAACTCAGACCGGGAAAAATTCAGCAACATTACGGTCAATTCTGCCGTAGGCAATCCTAGCATTGACTCAATAATCTGAGACAATTGCTCATCCACTTCTCCAAAGCGAACTCGCAGGAAATTTTCTATCATTGAACGGCGTTCTTCTTGAAGACCTTCTTGACGACCTTCTTGAAAAGTTTCTTCTCGCAAACGTAAATATGCCGGTGATAAGTTCATAGTCAACTCCTGTTTTTCTTGCTCATCTAAATTTTGACTTAATTCCACATTGATCCGCCAGGAGGCCAAGATTTCCAGCAGATAACGCCGTAAAGGATTGGCTTCTGGCAAAGCTACCAACTCATCGATCGCCGCTTTTTGGACTTCTCCCCGACCCAAAACCCGCAACCAGAGAGTTTCTGGGGTCACGGGTAGCTGATGAATTGCCACCAGTCCCGTATAAAAAAATTTTGGCAGAAAATAGATTCCCGGTGGCCATTCCTCTGACTCGTCTGGTTTCGCCCCAAATCCTCCGAGAATTCGCGTTGAAATGGAAGGAGATAGAATCCACAAACGCGGTGAGTCAAGTTGAGTTTGGCTGACATTTTCCCGACGGGCTTGGCGGCGTTGTTCCCCCTGAATGCCAAATAGTTTTACCAAGCAATTAGAGATTTCTACCGGGGTCGGAGGATTGCGAAATGGCTCAAATAAACCAGCGGTTTTGGCCATAGGCGCGAGTAACCCTAAGAGTTTGGGATCGATGTCTTTTGGCGTAGTGGCGGGGATAAAATAAACATCCACTTGTCGCACTTCTGATGTGACTTCCCGGCTGGTTTCGACTTCTCCGAGATGAGATAATAATTCTGAGAGATAGTCTTTAGCAAATTGGTCATGGATTTCGCGAGTCATGCCAGTTATTTTTACCATAAATTTTGGCAGCTATTTGCTTATTTTAATTATATAATAAATAAAGTTATTATAGCAAAAAATATATTCATATTTAATCATAAATAATAGTTATTATTAAGCAAAACTATAAAAAGAGCAAAAGTGCTTTTATCGGGGTAATTAAATCTAATTTATAGTTGTTTGAATTAAACTTAATACAAGTAGGGGCGATTGGCGAATCGCCCCTACAGCATTGTATCAATCACAATTGAAATAAATATATCGAGGGTTATGCACAAGATTCCCCCAACCCCCTTGGCAATAAGGCTGGGAATGGGGGAATATTTTTACATTGGTTCAAGAATTAGGGCATTTTTTCAGCCCTAACTACGAAAAATTAGAGAACAAGGCGGGTTGATTGTATTTTGCCACAATCTATTTGCTCTTTGCATTGATCCGATTCTGAAGTGCGATCGCCGTCTTGGTTGGCGATAATTTCCGAGTCAGTCAAGGTCATAGCAGCTTTTTGGCTTAACTGGGAATTGGCGGCCAAAGAAGCTGAGGAAATGGACTCGACCAGTAGTATAATTACAACGAGGATTGGGGAAGTCAAAATTTGAGTTTTCATAGCTCGTTTCTGCCTCAAGGTCATTGATTGACTGCTGAGGAGAAAGGGAGTTAGCGCTAACTTTTCTCCACCCCTTAATCTTGGTGGATTTATCCAGGCAAAAAAGCTCTATATTTTGGTACTATTAGGAATGGTACTAAAAGTACACCCAAAAATGAAATCAACTGAAAAAATACAATTTAGGTAAAGATGGCAGTAAGTCTGATTGCTAGTGAGGAAGGCTTGAATATAGTCGATGGCGCCCGCCGAATCAAAAACTTGAATAAGTATTCTCTTTCTTGGGCTCAGTCGGCTGTGGTTGGACAAGCTGCTTTAAAAAAGTTTTGGCGGCGCATCCCAATTGTTCACGAAAACTTTGTGAGTATTTGCCAAGCTGTTGGGGTTAACTGGGAAGATGTTTGTGAAAAAAATTTAACCCAATCTTTGAAAGTAGAAAAAAATTGGATATTAACAGAAGGTTGGTTGGTGGAAGTCAAGGCGATGATAGAAAAAGAGGAAGAAGCTTTGATGCAGCAGCTTTTTAGTCTACTCGATCAATTTTCCGGTAATGTTTTGGTGAATAAACAGAGAATTAACTCCGGGTATGACAGGTCTTGGCAATCTGTAGATTCACTATTAAATCCGAAGCAGTCGCGATCGCGAATAACGGACGCCACCCCAGCCGCAGGGCAGGTGGAATTAGCGAAGCAAGTTGACTTTGGTGATGGCAATTCAGTGATTTTGGTGGTTCAGCAAACCCCAACTTCAGATGAAGAAGTTGAGGTAATTATAGAGATTTACCCAGTGAACGATGACCTTTATTTGCCATCGGGTTTGCAAGTGCTTATTCTCGATGAAGCCGAAGCAGTTGTCCCAGAATTATCTCTAGAAATAAAAAGTTTTGCTGATTCGATTAAAGTGCCATTTAGTGTGGGATTATATGAACTATTTTATGTGCAGCTTACTCTAGGCAACACAAAAATCACCGAAAGTTTTTAAGAGGAAGAGTTATATCCGATAAATAGGAAGCAAAGAAGATGCCTGTAAATATATTTGTAAGGGCGGACTCTTGACCGTAGATAATTTATTGCTTATCACCTCCAGATTTACTGGGGTCAAGATCGCGCCCCTACCTGTGATGATTGGGTTACAGATACATGATACATAGAGATATTTTGGAGATAAAATAATGAAAAAGCTGATTCTCCTTACTTTACTTGATGGAAATTTTGAAAAGGGATTTCCGGTAATTCTGGAAATGGGTAAGGATGGCAAGGAAACTGAATTGAAAATTACCGGGTTTCTTCCTGGATCGAGCAGAATCACCGAATCCTTTACCAACTGGCAACAAGACTTTCGCAAGAAGGTTACAGGTAATGATAGGGGAGAATCTCCGAATTATCCTCGGATGAAAGCACAGGGACAAGCTAGGGTATTTTCTAGTAAGAATTCAGCGGAACAGCTAAAACAAGAACTGAATCAATGGCTAAACTCTGGGGATGAAAAGTGGCAAAAAATTCGCGATCGCCTACAACAATATTTGACTAAAACCGACGAAATTAGGGTCGTAATTCAAACGGAAGAAAATCAGCTTCGGCAATTGCCTTGGCAAGAGTGGGATGTTTTTACCGAAGGTTTTCCAAATTCTGAAATTGCCTTGAGTACGACAGAATATGCATTACCGAAAACGAAGGGTATAGTAGGGGAAAAGGTGAGAATTATTGCCGTTTTGGGGAGGAACGATAATATTGATACGAAGTTTGACCAGCAGGAATTCGAGAAACTGCCAAAAAATCAGGCCGATATCCACTTTCTCGAACAACCGACTAAACAATATTTATTGAAAGATATTGAAGATCAAAGAGGCTGGCATATTTTATTTTTTGCTGGTCATAGTTTTACCAGCGACGGAATTGGCTATTTCGATATTAACCAAACAGAAACTTTAACGATTAATGAGTTGAAGAACACTTTAAAAGAGGCGATCGCCAACGGATTACAGTTGGTAATTTTTAACTCTTGTGATGGCTTAGGTTTCGCCAAACAATTGCAGCGATTTCATTTGCCGCAAATGATTGTCATGCGCGATCGCATACCAGACCAAGTAGCCCAGCATTTTTTAAGGGATTTCCTCACTGCCTTTGCCAGCAAAGAATCTTTTTATACCTCAGTATTATTAGCCAGAAAAAAACTCGAAGATGCCTGGGATAAAAAATATCCGGGGGTGAGTTGGTTGCCGGTAATTTGCCAAAATCCCTCCGTTAAGCCTCCCACTTGGCAAGACTTTTTACCGCCTCCTGCTTGGAAAATCAAACATATCTTAACTGGACATACGCAACCGATTATTTGCGTAGCCATGAGTCCTGATAGAAAAACCATCGCCAGTGGCAGTCAAGATAATACAATTAAACTATGGAATGAGGCAACCGGAGAACTCCTAGAAACCCTCACTGGACATCATAGCGCGATTATTGCGTTGGCGTTTAGTCCCGATGGGAAAATATTAGCTAGTTCCAGCAATCACGAATTTAATGATGGCACAATTAAGCTGTGGGATTTAACTACGAGAAAGCTGCAAAAATCCCTGGGCGCTTCATTAGTCAATCTGCGGGTAGGGAGTTTGGCATTTAGTCCTGACCAACAATATCTTGCCAGTGGGCATATTGGTTTTACCGCTGTAGATACGGCGATTAGAATTTGGCAAATAGATCGGGGCAAAGTTGCATACACTTTAAAAGGACATGGCTGGGAAGTTACCGCGATCGCCTTTAGTTCTGATGGTCGAATTTTGGTCAGTGGTGGGGCAGATAGTGCGATTATGATTTGGAATTGGCGGGCAGAAAAAAGACTGCGAACATTAAACCGTCCCGATGATTTTTTTGGGTCATTAGCATCTTGGTTCGATCAGTCTAAAGGCATTATTTGGGCGATCGCCATTAGTCCCGATGACAAAATCATTGCCAGCGGTGGTTCTGACCAACCAATTTATTTATGGAATCTGGAAACCGGGAAACTAGAAAAAAGCCTCACTGACCATGAAGGTTATGTATCTTGTTTAGCCTTCAGTCCCGATCGCCAAACTCTAGCCAGTGGGGGTCAAGATAACACCATTAGAATCTGGAATTATCACACCGGAGAATTACTACAAACTCTCAACCATTTAGGAACTGTCAAGTCTTTAGCTTTTAGTTCTGATGGTCAAACCTTGGTCAGTGGCAGTTGGGACAGAACGGTCAAAATTTGGCATTTTGCCTCTTAAAATATCTTTGAATATCTTTGAGTATCTTTTAATTAATTAGGTAATTTTTAGGAAAAAATCTCCCTTTACCGTTACTCTCGCGGCAGAAAATGTGGCTTTACTATGATGAGATAATTCTGGTAAAATTCTGGACTGATCAGCCCAAACCCCTGATCCACAGCCATCGGATGAATGAGAATTCTCTATCCAGTCGGGAAATTTTCCCATTAGACATCTCCGAAAAAGAAGTAAATTGTGGTATTATAGCAAATAGTTGTTAATTTAACCTGAAATTATGAGCAACATAATTGAGTATATTAATAACAATCCTGAAGAATCACATCGGTTATTAGGAATCGAGCATCAACAGTTAAAGCAACTTATAGAAAAAGCAATAAATATACATAATCAGAAAAAAGAATTGGCAGAATCTAAAAAATTCAGAATCATTAGGGTTGGAGGTGGACGTAAACCCAAATTAACCCTAGAATCACAAATAATTTTAACCTTAACATATTTACTTCATTTAACAACATTTCAGTTGCTGGGTATTCAGTTTGGCGTAAGTGAGACAACCGCCAATGATACGTTTAACTATTGGTTTCCCCTCCTGGGAGAAATCTTACCACCGAGTTTAATATCACAAAAAAAACTCCAGGGACCACGAAATTGTTAAAAAAAAGTTAACAAATTTTGAGTTAATTGTGGATAGCTACGAACAGCCTATAGAAAGATTTTCAGAATATGAGACTCAAAAAAATTATTACTCTGGTAAAAAAAACTCATAAAAAAACCAGCTAATTGTCCTACCCAATGGTAAAGATATTGTAGATGTAGTCGCTGGTGAACCAGGTTCAAAAAGCGATCTAAGTTTATTTCGTGAAACTCATAAATAATTTGAATCTAACCAAAGGTTCAATGGCGAGAAAGCTTATCAAGGAGAAAAGTCAATTAAAACCCCGGCGAAAAAATCGAAAAAACAAGAATTAACCCCTGAACCAAAGTTAAACAAAAGTTAAAAAACAAAGAACTAGCATCAGAGAAAATTTTTGTTGAACATTTAATTCGTTTAGTCAAGATATTTAGAGTAGCACAAGAAAGATTTAGATTAAATACCCAGAAATATGAACAAATAATTATGAATATTTGTGTCATTGTCCAATTACGGATTGGTAGTTTGATTTTATAGCTAGAACAATTGCATTTTTTCCAGATAAAATATGCTTCTTCGAGATGCTATTTTTTAGTTAATTTCCAATAACAGGCATTTTCAACCCTGATTCTATCGTACGTATAATCTGAATATCTACATAGCCTTCATTTACTCAAACGCAGTCATGGTGAAGCTTAGATTGTTTTCGGAGATGTCTATTGATGAGACAGCATTCTGGGTGGGGATGAGTCGGGAGGTGGCCAGGAGTGAAAAGGGTAAAAAGGCATTTTGTTTAAGACCCTTTTATAAAGGGAGAAAAATGACCTTAATTGGGGCAATAAGTATTGAAGGAGTTGTAGCGAAAAAAGTAATTGAAGGCTCGATGAAAGGGAAGGACTTTAAGGAGTTTGTAGAGGATGACCTGGTTCCTAAGCTGAAGCCAGGGGATGTGGTAGTGATGAATAACCTGAATATTCATTCCATTGAAGGTATTGAAGAATTAATCACGGCTACGGGAGCTAGAGTAGAATATTTACCACCCTACTCACCAGGCTTTAATCCGATTTCTATGTTGTGGTCAACAGTGAAGTCACTGATAAGAATGTTCCCAACAAGAGCAATGGAAGTGCTAGAAAAGTTAATTGAAGTTGCTCTGATTATGAGCGGAAAAGACAGCTTCAATAACTGGTTTACTAAATGCTGATATTGTAATTAGTAATTATCGAATAAGCTGTAAGCATTTGATAATATGTGTTACCTTCAAAAAAATCCATAAAATCTCCTAGTTCACCTTTTTGAAATTTTTCATAAAAATTATGAGATTATGGTATTACATATGATATTTTTTTTGATTTTTTTTAGTTTATGTTACAAATTAGCAATCTAGTTTTATTGATAAAAGTTCTGGAGTTCACGTTTCAAGCATTGCCGCTATTCATCAGAAAGCGAAGTAATAATTTGCACCAAAGATTAGACTAATTTTTGATTCATAATAGCTGTCAATTTTTATGAATAATATACTCTAAAAGTTACCGATGTAGAAACCGATAATATCCACCAAGAGGCTGGTCTTGGTTGGACTGGCGGTTAGATGCATAAAATATGGATTTGCTCTTTATTATACCACATTCATTGAAACGATACGATGGGCGATCGCTCTTACTTATGCCAAGAAACCGGGTTTCTATTGCCATCTCAGTTAGGATGCACAAACCCATCAGAGAAACCCGGTTTCTTTGTCTCAGGGGCGCGATCGCTATCTACCCAGAAACCGGGTTTCTATTACCATCTCAGTTAGGATGCACAAACTTTCACAGAAACCTGGTTTCTTAGTCTTAGGCGCGATCGCTTCTAACTGGGGTTAGTTTCCTTTATTTCACCATCAAAATATCGTCCACTCCAACGGGTTTTTACACCGGGTGGGCGCGACAAAGTAACAACTTCTTTGCCGCTTTCTGCTTGCTTTTTGCGGAGGTCTTCAAATATAGAATTCAAATCGTAGTTGAAAGACTTGGCATAGCGATCGCGAATTTGATGAATTTCTTCGACAATTTCATCTTTCCACATGGACTAATCTCCCATCAGTTCGTTTGGCGTACAGAGAACAGGCAGCACATAGCCAAAATCAAGACTAATTTCGGCTAGTTTTCCTTGAATCTGGGCATTGGCGATGTGCTTACGGCGGCGATGTGGATCGCGTCTATGTTAGCTTTAGGGGGCAAATTACTGCGGGCTAAAAATTGTGCGGCCAAGGCTTGTACCGCCTGATTCAAGGCCAGCAAAGGAAAATCACTTAAAATATCTAGTCGTTGGGCGGCGATCGCCGGATCACCTTGTGCCACTTCGTCTAAAACGGCTTCTGATGTATAAAGAGTAAAGGCGTTCCGGCTTCCCACCAGTCTCTTGTAATCTCCATGTTGGCAGCGATAATCAAGTTTTTGGTCGATCTAGCGGTGAGATACCCTAAAATACTTGTTTCGATGTAAACAGTCTCATTCATATAGATAAAGGTCAACTCACTCTATTTTAGGGGAAGGCGATCGCTCTTACTTATGCCAAGAAACCGGGTTTCTGGTCAAATCTTAGTAAAGATGCAGAAACCCATCAGAGAAACCCGGTTTCTGTATTCCCTATCGCTCCCCGGTGTGCTAAGATTGAAGCAGGAAAATTAAGCCCAGGAGAGAACACCATGAGTTTAGTGATTTCCGATGATTTAGTAAAGGCTAGTGGCTTTTCTGAAAATGAATTATTTGGGGAAATTGTGCTGATGTTATTTCAGCAAGATAAAATTAGTTTAGGGAAAGCCAGTGAGTTATTGGGGCTGCATAGGATGCAGTTTCAAAAACTGATTTCTGAACGAGGTATTTGCGTCCATTATGATATTGATGAGTTTCAGGAAGACCTCAAAACTTTAGAGGAAAGCGTCTCGCTGGAAATCGTTTTAACTTCCTCAGCATCCGCAGATCCTTTCAGCCCGCTATAAGAGAATTGTTAGACATTACTTCATCGAATTGGCAGCTTACGAATCCGCACAGAATCATCATTAATTGTCACCGCTGCACCTTCTGTCAGTTCTGTTTCCACAGTCGGTAAAACATCTAGGAGTTTTTGTGTCACCAAATCGGGTTTTACAGAAGACAATCGTAATGTGATTAAACTGGGCAGTCCATAGTTGCTGAGAGCCACCAGCATGGAAAAATCTAGGTCTTGGGTTAAAATAACCCTACCTTGTACCCTCGCAAGTGCCAAAATCTCCGCATCAGCAGCAGTCGCAGGTAATAAATCTGTAGTCCTGACTATATCGTAGCCCTGTGCCTTTAACGCCGCAACTGTCAAAGGAGAAATATGAACGTCGGCAATTAAACGCATACTACTCATACTGAAGTGAAGCTAACAACGCGATCGGATACCGCCCAGGCTGCATAATTGAGCGCCTGACGAATGTCTTCTTCCTCCAATTCTGGATACGATTCTAAAATTTCTGGCACAGATAAGTGACTAGCGAGTAGTTTGAGGACAAATTCTACAGTGATCCGCATTCCCCGGATCGTTGGCTGTCCAAGGCATACTGCTGGGTTGATAGTAATACGATCTAGTTCGGCGATCGCCATGAGACTCCTTGAAGTATCTTGACTTTCCCTCCATTCTGACATAAAGGCGATCGCTGTCTACCCAGAAACCGGGTTTCTAGCGAAATCTTGGTAAAGATGCAGAAACCTATCAGAGAAACCCGGTTTCTTAGTCTAGGGGATATGGTATCCGCAGCTTTAAATTGTTAGATATTGCCAATTCACTGGATTATCTGTTGGCAAAACGAATCATTGCCGGGTAAGTTTATGGATTTATCTGCTCTAAAAAATCCTGGTAAGTAATAATTTTTGTACCGGCAAAACTACCTAAAGTTAATAAATCTGCATCCCCTGTAATCAAGAAATTCGCTTGACTATCTTTAGCCAATGCCAATAAAAAATTATCTTTGGCATCCCGACAAAGAGAAACTTCCGATCTGATTTCTATGGATACCCCAATAACCGCCAAAAGCTCTAGCAGTTCTTTGACTTTATCAGCCGAAAAATATTTTTGGAGTTTTGGTCTTTGCGTCACCCGATTAATTTCTTCTGTGATTTGTTCACAAAAGACGACTTGAACAGTCTGACTGACGATTAACTCTTTAAGATTCGCTAATTCTTTGCCAATCAGGAAACTAATCCTTCATATTAGTATCGATAATTACTTTAATTGGCTGATTTTTTAGCATAACTAGCATAAATTTCACTTCTGACGGATTCAACTTCTTGAGTAATTGTATCTAGGGACAGTTCATCAGTTTTGAAAGACTCTAAAAGGGCGGTTAATTTACTGTCTAACAATTCCTTAGCCAGTTCTTGACTTAATTGCAGTTTTTCGGGTTCGGGCAGTTGTTTGACCAAGGTTAAAACTTGCTCAAAGTTTAGAGAGAGTTGATATTGAGTTTGCGTCATGGTTTCTGAGGATTGAGAGTACAGTAATATTTTAACTAAATTTTCCTTCCTGAAACCGGGTTTCTAGGAAAATCTTAGTAAAGATGCATAATTCCTAACAGAAACCCGGTTTTTTAGTCTCAGGGGCGATTCCGCGAAGCGGATACCTAGAGGGAATCGCGTTTTTCGTTCTTTGGAGAGGAAATTTAAGGAGCGCGACGCAGACATTCAAACCGATGATATAATTGGGTAATATCCCTGAGTTTCATTATGCACGTTATCACACGCAAACGGCTCAATGAATTTGCGGCAAAATACCCGGACACAGAAAGCGCATTGGCTCGTTGGTATCAACTGGTGAAATCAGGAACATTTAATTCCTTTGTTGAACTTCGTAACGAGTTTCCCAGTGCTGACCAAGTTGATAACCTCACAGTGTTTAATATTGGTGGGAACAAAGTCCGGTTAATAGCGGCGATTCACTATAATCGACAAAAAATTTATATTCGGGCAGTTTTGACTCATGCAGAGTACGATCAAGGAAAATGGAGAGAGTAAAAATGTTGAGCATTGATGAAACTCAAAAATTGTGGCAGCCCCTAGCAACTAAATTAGTCATTCCCCGCGATGAAGCCAGTTATCAATATCTGGTTGATTGGCTCGATCGCCTGATTGATGAAGTTGGCGAAGATGAAGCACATCCTCTCGCTTCACTGATGGATATTCTCGGTGTTTTAATTGAACAATATGAAAGCGATCGGGTTCCTGAACTTCAAGACTGATGGTTTCATTTCTGATAATCGATCGCCCCTCTATTTTTCGGTAAAGTCAATCTGGGGATTTTTCACCACGGAGACACAGAGAACACCGAGAAGGAATTTACAAGCAATTTACAATGAGAGCGATCGCCTATATTTGAAGAGTAATTTAATCAGAGCGATCGCTCTTACTTATGCCAAGAAACCGGGTTTCTATTGCCATCTCAGTTAGGATGCAGAAACTCTCACAGAAACCCGGTTTCTAAGTCTCAGGCGCGATCGCTTCTTCAACAAAATCATTTTATTTCATTCTGTTGCTGGGGTTTTTTTATTCGTCTGTGGGCTATATTTTTTTCCGGCTATTATTCGCAACACTCAGCCAACCCTCAACGGCATCTTGTAAATTATGCGTAACCTCTTCCCAGGTATCGCCTTCGGTAATGCAACCGGGAAGGGCTGGAACTTCTGCCCAATAGCCCCCTTCTTCTGCTGGATGAATAATGGCTTTAATTTTCATAAACTTAGCTTCATCAGTTTCTTAAGTTCAGTCTAAGTAGGTGGGCAGAAATAAATGCACCACATACCATATCAGAAAAAAACTGTCATTCCCGCGAAGGCGGGAATCCAAAGCCTATCGGTGGGGAACGAAAAGTGCAATTAATTATGTTCACCTACTTAGCAGGATTCAGGGATTGACATGATATGCCAAAAATAGCATAATTGAGGCATGAGTGAATTACTAAAACCAGTTGAGTGGGTTGGCAGTTCTCTTGAGGATTTAAAGGCGTTCCCGGAGGAGGTTCGGCAAGGTGTTGGTTATGCGCTATATCTGGCTCAATGTGGTGAAAAGCACCCCTCTGCGAAACCACTCAAAGGCTTTAATTCAGAAAATTACATCAATCAGTAGGAAAAATATGAATCAGCCCATTAAAGTACAAGCAGGCAGTGGCAATGTCTTCGCAGATTTAGAGTTAGAAAATTATGATGAATTACTGGTTAAGGCAGAACTTGCCCGGAGAATTAGTGGTATTATCGCCGCCCAAAATATGACTCAAACTGAGGCGGCACAAATGTTAGGAATTGACCAGCCTAAAGTGTCAGCATTAGTGAATGGCAAGCTATCGGGTTTTTCCACTACTCGGTTGTTTCGTTTTTTAAATGCGTTGGGTCGAGATGTGGAAATCGTAGTAAAACCCAAGTCTTTTAGACAAGCTGAAACACGAGTGGTGGCGTTGTAATGTGCAGAGAAACCGGGTTTCTAGTGAAATCTTGGTTAGGATACAGAAACCCATCAGAGAAACCCGGTTTCTGAGTCTAGGCGATCGCTCTTACTTATGCCAAGAAACCGGGTTTCTAGTAAAATGTTAGTAGGTGCATAATTCCTGAAATAAACCCGGTTTTTGGATGTTTGGGCGAAGCAATTCTTAGGGACTAGATTTTGAGTAAGGCTCGAAATCCGGCTTGTTGAAAATGAGCATCAGCGGTTAGTGCGTCGGTGATCCCTCGATTTTGCATGACAATAAATGACACACAATCTACTAACCCCCATTCTTTATCAGGTCGTTGTTTAAATAACCTAAAAGCCGCAAAATATAAGTCTTTAGTTAGGGAAATAATCTCAACATTCGGATCGTTCTCTAGGGATTCTAATAGTTGAATTGCGGCCATTCTGTATTTTGATTTAGACAAGGCATTACCAATTTCTAATAAAATAGCATCAGTAGTTACTAACCTGGTTTGATGAGTTTCTAGTTGAGTGGCTAATTTAATGGCTTTAGCATGATGTTGGTCTGTAATAGAAGAAAGTGCGATCGCAAAAGATGTATCTAAAAAGACTTCATTCATTGTCAGTAATGGAGTTTCCGTATAGATACTGGTCAATATTCTCGGACCAATCTGGCTCACCTTGTAACTGTAAGGACTGGGCTGTTTGGAGAAATGTCTTGGGGGTGTTTTTAGGGGGCAATAGGGTTTCCACTGTAACTTTCACTCTTGTTCCTATTTCTAAGTTTAAGGGCGATTCTAATTGTAAGGATTGACCATCAAATATGGCAGTGATTTCTTGACTGTTCATAGGGATATTTTCTGGACAAGCAGGGTTGAGAGTTTTGCTTTACGGCAATTGTACCTCAAAAACCGGGTTTCTAGTAAAATGTTAGTAAAGATGCAGAATTCCTAAAAGAAACCCGGTTTCTTGGTCTCAGGGGATATGCCATCCGTAACCGCGATCGCTTCTAAGTGGGGTTAGTTTCCTTTATTTCACCATCAAAATATCGTCCACTCCAACGGGTTTTTACACCGGGTGGGCGCGACAACGTGACAACTTCTTTGCCGCTTTCTGCTTGCTTTTTGCGGAGGTCTTCAAATATAGAATTCAAATCGTAGTTGAAAGACTTGGCATAGCGATCGCGAATTTGATGAATTTCTTCGACAATTTCATCTTTCCACATGGACTAATCTCCCATCAGTTCGTTTGGCGTACAGAGAACAGGCAGCACATAGCCAAAATCAAGACTAATTTCGGCTAGTTTTCCTTGTGCCACTTCGTCTAAAACGGCTTCTGATGTATAAAGAGTAAAGGCGTTCCGGCTTCCCACCAGTCTCTTGTAATCTCCATATTGGCAGCGATAATCAAGTTTTTGGTCGATCTAGCAGTGAGATACCCTAAAATACTTGTTTCGATGTAAACTGTTTCACTCATATAGATAAAGGTCAACTCACTCTATTTTAGGGGAAGGCGATCGCTCTTACTTATGCCAAGAAACCGGGTTTCTATTGCCATCTCAGTTAGGATGCAGAAACTCTCACAGAAACCCGGTTTCTAAGTCTCAGGCGCGATCGCTTCTTCAACAAAATCATTTTATTTCATTCTGTTGCTGGGGGTTTTTTTATTCGTCTGTGGGCTCTATTTTTTTCAGGCTATTATTCGCAACACTCAGCCAACCCTCAACGGCATCTTGTAAATTATGCGTGACCTCTTCCCAGGTATCGCCTTCGGTAATGCAACCGGGAAGGGCTGGAACTTCTGCCCAATAGCCCCCTTCTTCTGCTGGATGAATAATGGCTTTAATTTTCATAAACTTAGCTTCATCAGTTTCTTAAGTTCAGTCTAGCAGGATTCAGGGATTGACATGATATGCCAAAAGTAGCATAATTGAGGCATGAGTGAATTACTAAAACCAGTTGAGTGGGTTGGCAGTTCTCTGGAGGATTTAAAGGAGTTCCCGGAGGAGGTTCGGCAAGGTGTTGGTTATGCGCTATATCTAGCTCAATGTGGTGAAAAGCACCCCTCTGCGAAACCACTCAAAGGCTTTAATTCAGAAAATTACATCAATCAGTAGGAAAAATATGAATCAGCCCATTAAAGTACAAGCAGGCAGTGGCAATGTCTTCGCAGATTTAGAGTTAGAAAATTCTGATGAATTACTGGTCAAGGCAGAACTTGCCCGGAGAATTAGTGGTATTATCTCCGCCCAAAATATGACTCAAACTGAGGCGGCACAAATGTTAGGAATTGACCAGCCTAAAGTGTCAGCATTAGTGAATGGCAAGCTATCGGGTTTTTCCACTACTCGGTTGTTTCGTTTTTTAAATGCGTTGGGTCGAGATGTGGAAATCGTAGTAAAACCTAAGTCTTTTAGACAAGCTGAAACACGAGTGGTGGCGTTGTAGAGAAACCGGGTTTCTGGTCAAATCTTAGTAAAGATGCAGAAACCCATCAGAGAAACCTGGTTTCTGTATTCCCCGTCGCTCTCCGGTGTGCTAATATTGAAGCAGGAAAATTAAGCCCAGGAGAGAACACCATGAGTTTAGTGATTTCCGATGATTTAGTAAAGGCTAGTGGCTTTTCTGAAAATGAGTTATTTGGGGAAATTGTGCTGATGTTATTTCAGCAAGATAAAATTAGTTTGGGTAAAGCCAGTGAGTTATTGGGGCTGCATCGGATGCAGTTTCAAAAACTGATTTCTGACCGAGGTATTTGCGTTAATTATGATATTGATGAGTTTCAGGAAGACCTCAAAACTTTAGAGGAAACGGAGTAGTAATGATTGTTGTCAGCAACACTTCACCGATTTCCAATTTGGCGAAGGTCGGGCAAGTTAGTATAACAGAGATTTCGGGGTAAAGATTACTGGAGTTTTAGGAATTCTTCTATTAGCAAAACACCAAAAAATAATTATGGAAGTTAAGCCGATTATGGATAATTTAATAGAACAAGCCAATTTCCGAATTAGTAGCCAACTGTATGCGGATGTTTTGATGGCAGCGGATGAGTCAGTTACTTAATGATGTGGCGATCGCTTCCCCATCCTGCTCTTAATCGTTAAGTTTCTGGATTGGCAAATTGTTGTGGTGGTTGGGTTTCGTTCCTCAACCCAACCTACCAGACTACCAGACTGACTGATTACTATCTTCTTTGAAGGGTTTGCATCTCTTCTTGAACATTCATACCAATTTGAAGTGCTTCATTAAATAATCTCCCATATTCACTCGATTGCTCACTGAGTTGCAAAAATTGCAAAGGTTCTAAATTTGGAGTAAAACTACTGGAACTGAAATTAGGATTTTCTCTAAATGCTTTTTCAATTCTTAGGGCAGAAATCAAGTCCGCCCGGATAGAAGTTAAAGCTTTGATGACTTTCTCTCGATTTTCTAATCTATTGGAACCACCTGAACGTCCAGCCTCATCTAATGCTTCAGCGCTTTCAATCAATGAATTAAAATTTAAAAATTGTCTATATAAATTAAGAAAATGCTTAAATTTATTACAATTTTTCTTGCGACAGTACCAAATATATTTAAAATATATAATCATTATAATAATAACTATAAAAATATTAATACCAGTAGCCAATAAATTCAACGAAAAGACAATAGGCGTGATGAGAATAAACCAAAAAAAATATATGATATTAGCAGCCTGAGAAACATCTGCTTGTATATTGCGTATTTGCCACGGTTTTAAATTAGAAGCGCGGGAGACTTCCGCAAGTGTGATTGATAAATCAGAAATATTAGACATATATATTTACCTAATTTTAAAAAAACTTTAGCTCTGTTTTAACCAGGTATTTGTCCTTTTCCTTTACAAGTCTGGCATTGAGAAGTCCCTGTTTTACCCGATGATTTATCAGTAAAAGTTCTTTGGCCACTACCACCACATTTTGGACACTTAATCATCTGACTTTCAAATTTACCAGAGCGATCTGGGGGTTTTTCTGGACTCATAATAAATAAATCCACTAATAATTTTGCTGAATTATCTCAAGTTTTATGCTATAATTCAACACCCCAAAAGTGGTATCTAGGGGGGTATTTCTGAGGGGTTTAAAACTAAAAAAGGGGGAAATGTGGGATTTTGTGGCTAAAAGGGGGAAAATGTGGGATAATGGGGGGTAAAAGTACACAAAACTATACAAAACTACAACCAAACTTAGCAGCTATGGAAATTCAAGAAGCCTTGCAGTGGACCGATAATCTGATTTTTGCCAGAACTGGGAAGCATCTGGACTCCCTGCAACGCGCTATTTTGGAGGGTGTATGGAACGGTAAAGAATATCAGGATATCTCTGAGGAGTACCACTGTAGCAAGGATCATGTGAGAAAGTCAGCATCGGAATTGTGGAAACTCCTGTCGGATATGTTGGGAGAAGATGTTAAGAAAAAGAATGTGCGATCGCTCATCGAAAATAAAATATTCTCTTCCTTTAATGGGGTGCAAATTGGGAATATTGGCAATCACATAAATGTCTGTAGCGACCTCTACAATCAATCAAAAAAAAAGATCGCCCGCCACCTTCACCCCCCGCAACAAACCAGAACCTCGCCACGACCTCAGCCAAGCACCGGAATACAACCGCCTCCACAACCGCACCGAACAACTGGCTACCCTCAAACAATGGATACTAGAAGAAAATAGCCGCATCATCACCCTAACCGGACTATCGGGAATTGGGAAAACCGCCCTCGCGAGACAACTGGTAGAACAAATCGAAGACAAGTTCGATCGCATCCTGTGGCGCAGTCATCGCAAATTGCCCAACCTCAACGCCCTGCAAAGCCACATCATCGAATTTCTTGCCCCACCTCAACCCAGCCAAAACCCATCAATCGTCAACTATTTAAACTCTCGGAATTCCCTTTTAGACCATCTGAGAAACCACCGTTGCCTAATCATTCTCGACGACTTTCAAGAAACCTTAACCCCTGGGGAATTAGTCGGCAATTATCGCCCAGAATATCAAAACTATGGTCAACTAATTAATGAAATTGGCCAACACACTCATCACAGTTGTCTACTGCTTCTTACCTGGGAACAACCCCTAGAAATTGCTGCCCTAGAAACCGAAAATTCTTATTGTAAAACCCTACCCGTTCTCGGCTTAGGTAAACTAGCCACCGAAATTCTCAGCGCCAGAAAACTCAAAGACCAGAAAAAATGGTCAGAACTAATCCAAATTTATAGCGCCAACCCTTTATGGCTGAATATCATCGCCTCTACTATTCTGGATTTATTTAACGGTAGCGTCCAAGAATATCTCTCTTATCCCACCCTATTTTTAGGAGACTTAGAACCCATCCTTAAACAACATTATCAACGCCTTTGTGAATCTGAGAAAATCTTGCTTCAGTGGTTAGCCACCCAAGACCAACCTGTCAAAATCAGCCAGAAACCACCAGAACTTTTATCAGATGCCGATTTCTTAAAAGCGATTCAATCTTTAAAAAGACGAAATTTGGTGGAAAAAACCTCTGGTTTTACTCTACAACCGGCGATTAAACAATATGTGAAAAATTTAATTTCCTAGGCTAGGGTGCGTTACGGTGCGGATTTTTAGGCTAATTATTAGGTAATTAAATTAGCGCCGCCCCTAACACACCCTACGGTTGGTTATATGATTTTTGTCTGGTTGATGATGGTGCGTTACGGGGCGGATTTTTAGGCTAATTATTAGGTAATTAAATTAGCGCCGCCCCTAACACACCCTACCCCTTGGATTCCCGCCTTCGCGGGAATGACAGTTTTTCTTCTGATATGGTCTTTGGTGCATTTATTTCTGCCCACCTACTTAAATGCTAAATTTAGCCTGTAATTGCCGATCCAACGTTAACAATCGTAACCCATAAACCTTCGCAGTTGCTGCAATAATCGCATCGGGCAACTTCACATTATGGTTGCGTCGAAAGGCGATCGCCTCTTGTTCAATTTTTTCATCTAATTTCAAGACTAATAAATTTGCCAACAAGTTTTGAATCGTCTGCTCCTCTTCTGCCTCTAAGTTAGGATAACTGAGTAACTCCATTCGCGTAATTTGACTGATAGCACAGTTCTCAAATTCTAGCTGCTCGGTTGCCAGAAATGCGATCGCCGATGGATAGGCTTTGAGAATGCCGATCGCCACATTAGTATCTAATAAAAATTTAATCCCACTCATCACGCATCTGACGCTGAATTACAACCGGATCATTTTGAAAATTGGGTGAATTTTGCAGCTTTCCCACAAAGGAAGCTAATGTATTTTTTTTCAAGGGTTTACTCTCCGGATCGGAAATAGGTATGACCATGATTTCCACTTCTTGATCCGGTAGAGAAAGCGATTGATTCAAAATAATAGTTTGACCGCGCTTAATTCCTTTAGCTCTAATGATCATAAATTTGCTTAAACCGTTTAGTTAATGCCATAATTATAACATAATTTATTTCGGCATTGCTTGACTAGCAGAATATTTACTATAAATAATAGTATATCCTTCTGTATATACGGAGCAGCCAATGGAAACGGCAAAGCTGTTTATGAGCGGGAATAGTCAGGCGGTACGCTTGCCTAAGAGTTATCGTTACCGATGGAACGAGAGCAAATTGTATGAAAATTTTGCTTGATACGGATATTTGTATCTATACAATTAGATGATTTTTGTCTGGTTGATGA
>NZ_LIUQ01000005.1:181588-217907 GCF_001276715.1 Planktothricoides sp. SR001
CGCCCCTAACACACCCTACCCCAAGGCTATTTATGGTGCGTTACGGGGCGGATTTTTAGGCTAATTATTAGGTAATTAAATTAGCGCCGCCCCTAACACACCCTACCCCAAGGCTATTTATGGTGCGCCCTACACCAGCTATCCTCTCAATCCTGTGACTATTGCTATTCTCTTGTATCAAACGGATTCAGTAGATTTATGTCAGCAATCCACTGAAAATCATCCACATTTCTGGTAATTAATGTTAACTGATGCACCAATGCAGTCCCGGCAATAATTGCGTCCCCTAATGACATTCTTCTCTGTTGTCGCAAAGCAACAGCTTGAATCAACACCTCCTCGGATATCGGCAGAACTTCAGCAACCTGAAAAAACGCTTCAAAATACTGCCGTTGTTGCTCCGTCAGTTGATGATAGCCCAATACTTCCAGATAACTGAGGGCTGATACTGCTGGTGAATTTTCCGCAATTAATCCTCGCAAATTGGCATATTCTGGCTGTGCGGAATAGATAATAATATTGCTATCAAGAAGCATCGTTTATCGCCCCGGTAATGAACGGTCTTGTCGAGTTTCTCGTTGCCACAAGATAGGATCTATATTTTCTAATCCTTCTGTTGCCGCCAGATTTTCTAAGATTTCCGCCATCTTTTGCCCGCGTGTTTTTGCGTCTGGGACTGGTTTTTTATCGAGTAAAGTTACATACACCTCTAACATTTCATCTCCCAGATCGGGTCTATCCTCAATCCACTCTACATGACTTCCTTTCAATAGTGCTTTAAATGTTTTTAGCATGATTATCCTCTAAAAATATGCTCTAAGACAAGAAGCGATCGTCTTGAAAATTGGGTGAATTTTGCAGCTTTCCCACAAAGTCAGCTAATGTATTTTTTTCAAGGGTTCACTCCCCGGATCGGAAATAGGTATGACCATGATTTCCACTTCTTGATCCGGTAGAGAAAGCGATTGATTCAAAATAATAGTTTGACCGCGCTTAATTCCTTTAGCTCTAACGATCATAAATTTGCTTAAGCCGCTTAGTTAATGCCATAATTATAACATAATTCATTTCGGCATTGCTTGAGTAGCAGAATATTTGCTATAAATAGATGTTTGATGCCCTGAAAGAGTTCCCAGAGGATTTACAAATTGAGCGCGATCGCTCCCTACCGATGGAACGAGAGCAAATTGTATGAAAATTTTGCTTGATACGGATATTTGTATCTATACAATTATACGATTTTTGTCTGGTTGATGATGGTGCGTTACGGGGCGGATTTTTGAGATAATTATTAGTTAATTAAATTAGCGCCGCCCCTAACACACCCTACCCCAACGCTATTTATGGAGAAACCGGGTTTATTTAATAAATCTTGGCTAAAATGCGCTCATTGTTGTAGAAACCCGGTTTCTTTTCGGGAGGTGTTGAATCCATAGTGTTAAGCGTCAAACACCGAAATAGTCAAGACAGATTTTTTATATCTTCGTATGGACCTAAAAATCTTTCGCCATTAAAATGAATCATGTGCTCCGGTTGATCTGCCACCCATACTTCGGTTTCCCAGGAAATTTCCGCTAGATATCGGGTCATTTCTTTGCGACTTGGGAAAGCTGTCACAAAAACCAAGCCTTTTTGACTCGATCGAAAAAGTTGCTTTAATTCATTGTGACGTTTCAAATTAACTGGGCCATGACTTGTCACCGCTTCTATGAGTACAAGCCAATCTTTCTGTTGATAATAAATCACAATATCGGGCATTTTACCGTGAGGATCTAACTCAATGCCTATTTCTCGGAATTTTTCAGTTTCATTAATCAGAAACTTATCCCCTGCATCACCGATATAGAGAACTAAACCTCCGGGAGTAAATCTAGGACAAAAACTTTCCAAAATATCTTTGATTAAAATATTTTGCCCACCGGATGATAGTTCAATCTCCTGACCATCGGGCAAACATACAGGAATCATGGGGATATTTCGATTTTTATCCTGTAATAAATTAGTCACTGAATTGGCATAATTTCCGCAAGCCTCTGGCCATTTTTTAGAATTATATAATTTCAGTAGTGATAATGCTTGTGGAGCGAGTTGATAACACCATTTAGGGCTGTTAATGGGGCGATTTGGTTGATCTGGATTTTCCATAACCATTCCCATTTGGACAAACTGATGCATCGTTTGTCGTCGCACGGTTTCTCTCGTATTTGGTGCATATTGTTTACCATAGTAATCCCGAAACCAGTTCATCATTTCTGTAATTCCTCGTCTGGGGGCGGTGGCTTCACTCCAAGGTGTATCCGGGCGAATATCTGCTAATGCCAGTAAGCAAAGGGCAGACCTTTCATTTTGTTGTTCTTTTGGCGTAGAAATATCTTTGAGAATTGCCAATGCTTCCTCAATTCGTTTACTAGCCTGGATCGCATTTGTTGCTTCTTTCATAATTGATAAAACTCTATGGACAATCCGATCAATTTGCTCCTGATTTAAGTCAGAATCACCAATTTGCTGCCCCAGTCGGATCAGATCATCTTTACTAGGGTATTTAATCCGCCGCAAGTCTGTGGCATTAACTTGTGTATGTCCACTAAACTGCCGGAAGTAACTATCAAATAAAGTTGAATTCAGAAATGCTGCTAAACCTCTGGCTAGGTCGGGATTTATTCCCTTACCTTTAGCATGGTAGTAATTTAAATGATTTTCTATGCCTAGTACGGCGGTATTAACGGGAGGACAAACAGCAGCAATAATCCGCCGTTTTTCCTCTTTCGCAGAAAAACGCTTAGTCAAAACGTACCAGCCAGATTTTACTAACCATTTTGCTGTTTCTTGGTTTTCTGCAATGGCGATCGCCTTGCGAGGATTCCTCGGTGGAAACACAACTTTCCCGAATTTAATCGATTCTGGGTAAAGCAACGGAACCGTCTGATTATCTGGGCAAGTTCTCAAAGATGATTTAAGACGAAAATCGACAACTGGCCCTGTTGAAACTTCTAATCCCATTTCATCTAAAGTCGATGAAAATTGATTCATTTGCACCCGGATCAAATCGGCAATTGGATTTGTGACAATATGAATAAACCTATGATCATCGTTATTTTCAACTACCCGATCGTAGGGAGCATATCTCAATTCTAAAGCTTGATTAATTTCGGCTTCATAATTGCTGGTAATTTCCACATAATCCGGCTGATATTTTGTTTTTATTCCATGAAATATAATATTTTCTTGTAAAACGTTATCTTCTGAAAAGACCGCTGACCGACTCTCAAAAATATGAATTTTTTGCAGCGCCATTTTTTCTAGAAAAGCTTGGCGAAAAAGACGAAAATACACCCCATTACAGAAACTTCTCGGTGTAATAGCGACCATCTCACCGCCTTGAGCAAGCTGTAACATAGAAAGCCAAACGAATGCACTATAGAGATTTACCGTATCAATTTCCAAGCTGGTTAGGATCTTTTTTTCGATTGATTGGCTGTGAATTTTTTTATAGGGCGGATTGAGAATAATGTGAGTGAATTCTGGGGATAAACTCGAAAAAAGTGGTAAATTTATTTGATTCTCAGCTTTGATAAAATTATCCTGGTGCAAGGAATAATCAGCCTCAATTCCTTGATTTTGTAATGCCGTACAACAATCCCTAAGACACTGATTTAATGATTCGATAAAAATTGGCTCAATTTCATAGACGGTGATGTAGCAACTTTTGACTTGATTAGGATTAGCTAATAACCGCTCTACCACTGCCGCAGTTAATGTGCCTACTCCGGATCCTGGATCGAGAATTTTAATATGACCAGATAGACTATTAAACTGTCTTGCCATGAACCGGGCAATGTTAGCAGGAGTCAAAAATTGCCCCAATTCACTCCGCTGCTTCTGATTCAATTTGGCAGAGCAATGAAGTCTGGTAATATCAGCATAATCGGTCAGGAATGTGGTCATAGGATTAGTTTAGTAGCAGTATTTTTTTCTGGTGATACTGGGGAAAAAAATGCGCGATCGCCCGGACGGAGAAACCGTGTTTTTTTAATAAATATTAGCATAAAAGCAAAATTATCGCAAAAAACAGGTTTATTTTCCTGTGGGTTAACTATTTTTACGGTGCTTTATGGTGCGTTACGGGGCGGATTTTTCAGATAGTTATTAGGTAATTAAATTAGCGCCGCCCCTAACACACCCTACGATTGATTATAAGTTTTTTCTGGTTGATGATGGTGCGTTACGGGGCGAATTTTTGAGATAATTGTTAGTTAATTAAATTATCGCCGCCCCTAACACACCCTAGATCATTTTTTATAGACAATAAAACCCGCGATCGCATCTTTGAGGGCTTGGGGTTCGTCCACGCGGATTAAGTGACCGCTATTTTCAAATATTCTTAAATCTGAATTGGGGATAGCGGCGGCAATTTCTTCGGAAAATTCCGGGGGACAAATCCAATCATGGCGACCACCAATAACTAATGTGGGAGCAGTAATTTTATGTAGTTGATCTAAGATATTATAAGTCCGCAAAAATCCGCCAAATGCCTGATTAATTGCATCCACTGAGTAAATGGTTCGGTTGTCAGATTGGTTTTTCGCTTCCGGGTTATAGGTGACAGAGTATAAGGGCGCCATGACTTGAAAATAGGCTTTTAATTCCGCTTCATCTTTAAAGTTGCCAGCCCAGAGAAGTTCCGCATATTTCTTTTGTTCCGGTGTGCCTTTTTCGGCGATAAACTGTTTGGCTTTCTCTAAAAAACGATAGTCGGAAACGGTAGCAATGACAATTAAATGGGAGAGATTTTGCGGATATTTGATGGCATAAGATAAGGCCACCATGCCCCCATAAGAACCGCCGATGACGATAATTTTATCTAAGCCGAGATATTGGCGCAAGGCTTCCATATCTTCGACATTATTTTCTAAGGTATAAGTTTCTTTTGGGCCACGGGCAGACCGTCCCTGACCGCGATGGTCAAAATAGACTAATTGCATTTTTTGACTTAGGTCAGAAAGTCCCGCTTTGTAGGAAGTATGATCGCCCCCTGGCCCCCCATGAACCAGAAACGCCGTGGGTCTTTCTTTCATGCGATCGCCGTCAATGACTAACCCTGCCCCTTCAATATCAAAATAAATTTCTGTGTCTCTAATTTTTGCTTGCATTGTTGATGCCTTTGATTCACTTAAATTAAAGTTATTCTAATAAGCAATAATTTGCAACAATTTGCAATGATTTGCAATAATATGCGGTAGGGTGGGTTAGGTGGCGATCGCTGGTAAATTTTTTCCATAGATTTAATCCTTTGGCCACCGTAACACACCTTACCGAATTTTATCTGAGTTAAGAAAATCTGCAAAATCCCCACAAAAGCAAAATTCTGAGATTAAATAGGGATTGTATGCGCGATCGCCGGGGGTGAGAAACCAGGGCCGAAGAAACCGGGTTTCTTTAATAAATCTTGGTTGCGATGCAAAATTGCTCTGGAAACCCGGTTTCTTGCCCCCAGCTTTCTTATCCCAAGTGCGATCGCATTTTTCACTCACAGATTTTTGATTGAGACAAACCTATGTCGAGAATCTTCAAGAGATTTTGGTCGTGGTTTCTGGTAGGTATATTTCTATTTTGGGGCATATCAGCCTGTGGAAACATCCAGAAACAGAAATCCGCCAATTTCTCACAATTCAACCAACCCTTACCAGAGGTGGCGCCTCTCGTCACCCCACAACTGCCGGACTGGATCGAACAAATTAGTCCGACAGAAACCGCAGAAACTCTAGCCCAGATTAAAATTCGGTTTAAAGAACCGTTAATTCCTTTAGAAAGTCTGGAGTCTACGGCAGAAGAAGGAAAACTCAAACTATTTGAAATTGAACCAAACATACCGGGGAGATTTCGATTTCTCACCCCGCGCATGGTGGGATTTCAATCTGACGTAGCTTTCCCCAAAGCTACCCGGATTAAAGTCACCCTGAAAGCGGGATTAAGCGATTTAAAAAATAACCAAATTAATCAAGATTTGGCTTGGACATTTAACACCGAACCGATTAAGCTGACCGACTTACCGAAAATTCAGGAAAACGAATATGTCGATCCTGAATATATTGATGTCAAACCCCAATTAACCTTTACCTCTAATGTGCAATTAGATGTTAAGTCATTAGAGGAAAAAGTGCAGCTTATTCCCAGAGGCACTCAAACCGGAATCCCCGTCACCGTGGAGGAAAACGATGATGTAGCCTCACTCACTCCGGGGGAAACCTTTGACCCCGCTTTAAGAAATTGGAGTTATACGTTAACCCCGAAACGTCCATTAGAAAAAGGCACTCGATATCGCTTAGAATTTGCTCCCGGAATTCGTCCATTTCCCGGCAATTTACCTAGTGACACTCAATTTGTTTCTGAAGTTGAGACTTATTCACCGTTAAAATTGGAACGGATGGAGTTTACTGGGCAACCGGATATGAGCGGGGCTTATGGCCGATTTGTTAATGGTACACCGGAGTTAAAGTTTAATAACAAACTGGAGATTGATTCGGTATTAGAAAATATTACCATTAATCCGCCACCCAAAGAGGGAGTTAACGCCGTTCAAGCTTATGATGAAGAATCAAGCATCAGCATTAATCCCTGGGGATTAGAACCGAATACGAATTACACCATTACCATTGGTAATAATCTAAAAGATGCCTTTGGTCAAACTTTGGGTGAAACTCTGACTCAAGAATATAATACCGGGGATATTGCCGGAAATATTTGGGCTCCGGATGGGTTAAATATTTTCCCAGCCCAGCAAAATTTAGAACTGAATATTTCTGCGGTTAATTTACCAGAATCGCAGTATAAAGCCACTTACAAGGTGGTACAACCCACGGACTTGATTTATGCGGATAACGCATATCCCAGAGGTGAATCAACTGATTTATTGTCAAGTCAGACAAGTTGGCAAAGTTTCCCCATTTCTGGAGAAAAAAATCAGACGCAAACTATCACAGTTCCTTTGCGTGAAAAGCTGGATAAAAATACTGGCTTACTCGCTTATGGGGTTAGCGCTAAGACCAATCGTTATGTAATGGATGGCAAGGAAGAATGGCGCGAACCTACCTTTTATGGTATGGTACAATTAACTAATTTGGGGGTATTTAGTCAGTGGTTCCCTGACATGGGATTGATTCATGTAAATCATTTGTCTGATGGGGCAACGGTTCCTGGAGCAAATGTGCAAGTTTATCAGTCTCAAACCGATAGCAAAACTCGCGGTAATCCGACTCCTTGTGCTACGGGTACTACGGATAATTATGGCACGTTAGTGTTAACTTCAGCCCAGGTAAAAAGCTGTAGTAAGAAAGCTGATGAAGCCCCAGAAGTTGTGGCGATTGTCCGAGAAGGGGATGATTGGGCTTTCGATCGCACCTGGTCTTGGAGTGGGGCTTATGGCTATGGAATTTATGGAGATTGGAATAGTGACAAACCTGTATCACGGGGTACGATTTTCTCCGATCGCCAACTTTATCAACCGGGCGAAAAAGTAGCCTTAACTGGAGTTGCCTATTATTTAGAAAATGGTCAATTAACATCAGATCAAAATGATGTTTATTCTTTGGTTTTGCGCGACCCAGACGGCAACGAAAAAGAACTAGGAACCCCAAGCACCAATGAATTTGGCACGTTTTCCTGGGAATTTACCCTAGATGAAAATCAGCCCCTTGGTTATTATTCTCTGCAAGGAAAAGGCAGAAACCAGGGAGAAATTGATGGGGAATTTCGGGTAGCAGAGTTTAAGCCGCCGAATTTTAAGGTAGACTTAACCCTGAATCAAGCAATTGCCAAACCTAATGAAACAGTTGCCGCAAATATCCAGAGTGATTATCTGTTTGGTTCTCCCGTATCTAACGCCCAAGTTCAATATTATGTCACACGATCGCCTGCGCGGGACTTTGCCCCGAAAGGCTGGGAAAAATACTCTTTTGGTCGCCAATGGTTTTGGCCGGAAGAACAGCCTTCTATTAGTAGTGATGTCCTGGAACAAAATGCCGTTTTGGATCGGGGCGGTTCCGGTAATTTCCAGGTACAAGTAGACCGGGATTTACCCTATCCCATGACCTATCGGGTAGATGCAGAAGTGACGGATTTAGCCAATCTTTCCGTCAGCAATAGCCAGACTTTTACCGCCTTACCCAGTGATAAATTAATTGGCTTAAAAAGTAAGTGGGTTGCTGATGCGGGTAAACCGTTTTCTGTAGAGTTTATTGTCACCAACCTTCAAGGGGAAGCGATCGCCGGAGAAAGTATCCGCCTGGAATTACAAAAAATGACTTATAGCCGCGTCAACCGCGTGGTTGCCGGTAGCCGAAATAGTCGTTATCAGGTGGAATATCAAACCGTCGATCGACAAGACATTAAATCTGCTACAGAAGCGAAAACCGTTAACCTCACCCCCCCAGAATCTGGTTCTTATCGAATTCGGGCATTTTTGGGGAATAATACGGATGAAATCACTGCCACAGATTTACAAATTTGGGCCACAGGTGGTGGGTCAGTATTTTGGGCCAGCCGTAGCGACCAAGATAATTTCTTGGAAGTGAAATTAGACAAAGAAACCTATCAGCCTGGGGAAACCGCTACGGCGTTAATTCAATCCCCTTATCCAGAGGCGGAATTGTATTTTGCTGTGGTGCGCGATCGCCCCTTGTATCAAACCTTAACCAAGGTGACAGGTGGTGCGCCGCAAATTCAATTTACTGTCACCCCGGAAATGTTGCCCAATGCGGCAGTTCAAGCAGTTTTAATTCGACAAGGGCAACCTTTGGAACAGTTAGAACCGGGCAGCGTAGAAGACTTAGTGAAAATTGGTTTTGCCCCATTTAATATCAATTTGGCGGCAAAATATCTGCAAGTTGAAGTCACTCCTAATCAGGAAAAAATTGCCCCGGGAACTGCAACTACGGTGAAATTGCAAGTCAAAGATGCTGCCGGTCAGCCGGTGAAAGGGCAATTTACGGTAATGGTGGTGAATGAGGCGATTTTGCAACTCACCGGATATCGGCCTCCAGACTTGGTGAAAACCGTGTATGCAGACCAACCGATCGCCACTCGATTTAGCGATAACCGCTTTGAAGTGGTGATTTCGCCCCTGAGTTCCCCCCTGGATAAAGGTTGGGGTTATGGCGGTGGCTTTTCCGCAGGGGCCGATAGTACCCGGTTACGCACAGAATTTAAGCCCCTGGCGTATTACAACGGGTCGGTGACGACCGATCGACGGGGACAGGCAACGGTTAGCTTCTCTTTGCCCGATGATTTGACCACTTGGCGCGTTATGGCCGTAGCAACAACTGAGGATATGCGATTTGGTCAAGGGGACAATACTTTTATGACCACAAAACCCTTGATGGCTAACCCAGTTTTGCCGCAGTTTGTGCGCTTAGGCGATCGCTTTGATGGTGGTTTAACTGTCACCAATACCACGGAAAAAGTGGGTAATTTAGTGGTTAATGGTTCTCTGAGTAATAATTTATTATTTGCGGAAAAGTCCACGAATAATGAAACCTTGCGGACTAAAGCGGATTGGGATACGCAAGTTTATCGTTTCCCCATGACCGCTAATAGTTTGGGTGAAGGAAAAGTGCGCTTTACAGCCCAACTAAATCAGCAGCAAGGTGATGCTTTTGAGGTGCCGTTGTCCGTGCGCCAATTGCCGGTCAGCGAAACGGTGGTAGAGTCTGGGGTGACAAATAATCAGGCGACAATTCCGGTAAATGTGGATAAAAATGTCGAGGGAACTGTAGGCGGTTTAAATATTGATTTGGCCTCTACGTTGATTCCCGAAATTACTGCCCCAGCGCGGCAAATTTTTGCCGAGGATCCCTTGCCCTTTTTGGAACCGCTTGCTTCTGAGTTAGCGATCGCGGCCAATTTGCAAATTTTGGGCAAAAAATATAGCCAAACATTTACCGCATTTAATCCCACAAATCAAGCAACATTGGCCTTGGAACAGTTGGCAAAACTGCAACAAACTGACGGCGGTTTTGGATTTTGGCCTGGTAGCAGTAACTCCGATCCATTTATTAGTCCTTATGCGGCGGAAAGTTTAGCCCAAGCCAAAGCAGCGGGATTTGCTGTTGATGAATCAATGATTTCTCGGCTGCGGGTTTATTTGCAACAAACTCTCGCTGACCCAGGAAAATATGACTATTGCAAGTCTCAAGCTTGTAAAAATCGGTTGCGACTGGGGGCATTAATTGGGTTAGCGGAATTAGGCGATCGCCGCAATGATTTTCTCGCGGATATTTATGCCCAACGCGGGGAATTAGATCGGGTGGCGCAAACCAAATTAGCCCGTTATTTAATGCAAGTCCCAGGCTGGCGCAATGAAGCCCGAACTATGTGGAATGAGTTGCAAGAAACTGTCTATGAAACCGGGCGATCGGCTACAGTAAATTTACCGGAAGATTGGGGCTGGTTAAGTCCGCCCACCGTTGCCCAAGCGCAAACTTTACGGTTAGCTATTGCCCAAACTATTGCCCAAAATAGTAGCCCAGAAATCAGCAACCGCTTATTACAAGGACTGCTAAATTTGCGGCGTGATGGTACTTGGCAAACCACTTATAGTAATGCGGAAGCCTTAACCGCTTTAGTGGAATATGCCAATACGCAACCCACACCGCCAAACTTTACCGCTACGGTGAAATTAGCCGGTCAAAATATCGACTCAATGCAGTTTCAGGGATATCAGAATCCTAGCCAATTTATTAATCTGGCAATGGATCAATTACCCCAAGGGAAATCTGACCTAAACTTAAGCAAATCTGGTCAGGGAAATCTGCATTATTTTGTTGAATACAACTATCGGTTAAAAGGCAACCAACCGGGACGATTTAATGGTCTACGAGTCGATCGCACCATTCGCCCTGCGGGTGAAGATATGATACTCGGAACTATTGGCTTATCTACGCCGAAAAAACCCTTACAAGTTCCGGCAGGTCAAGTGTTTGATATTGGCTTAGAAATTATCACCGATCGCCCGGTGGATCATCTAGTCATTACCGACCCATTGCCTGCGGGTTTTGAAGCGGTTGATACCAGTTTCCAAACCGCTAATAAAGCGGTTCAAGCCCAACAAGATAGCTGGGAAATTAGCTATCAAACCATCTACAAAGATCGGGTGATGGCTTATGCCAACCGCCTCGGTCCTGGACTCTATCGCCTCCATTATTTAGTGCGATCGGTCACACCAGGAACCTTTGAATGGCCTGGGGCAGAAGTGAAGTTACAATATGCCCCAGAAGAATTTGGGCGATCGGCTTCTACCACCTTAGAAGTCAAATAAGTAGGTGGGCAGAAATAAATGCACCACAGACCCAATGAGAAAAAAACTGTCATTCCCGCGAAGGCGGGAATCCACAGCCTATCGGCGGGGAACGAAAAGTGCAATTAATTATGTTCACCTACTTAACACCCTCCGATAAACCGGGTTTATTTCTGGGTTTTATTAAACAGAAATAACCCCGGTTTATTCGCCGATACAGCGGTTTTCCGATTAATCAACCATAAGTATCCGTAGAGGGCGAAGCATGACCGGATTAAATCTCTGCTTTTAACCCAAAAATACCGGCGGTCATGCTTCGCCCCTACCAAATTTTTGTGGTATATTCAAGATAATAATGATATATTTATTCACAGCGATCGGGATAATGCCCAGCAATATATTCTTTGTGTCCTCTGTGTCTCTGTGGTGAATCCTCACCATTATGATATAATAGACAAGAGCGCAAAATAAATATCTCGATCCCCTCAACCCCCCTTAAAACCGCTATCGGCTTTTGGGAATTGTGCCAGAGGTTTATTGATTAATTGCCAGGAAAAAGTCATTGCATCCACTAAGAAACTTTTTGACCAAGAAGACTCTCGTCTTTTAACCGGAGAGGGGAAAACCAAAGCTGATATCCAAAAGCGGATTAAACTATTTGATGATATGCTTTCACAAGTCATTGCCGAGTAACTATAATTGACTGCCGTTTGGCTGTGATTCTATTCAGCTTGATGACGTTTCCCAGAGTCAAATAGAAATTACCAGTGAAACCGAAGTGGGACTACAGTTTAATATTGATGCGAAAAAAGGCTTGAGTCTTTATATTAGTGACTATTTTTAGCCAATTTGTAAAATATTTTTACTATTATTCCTTTGTTTCCTCTGTGTCTCTGTGGTGAATTTTACCTTGGACTATATCGTTGTCACTGCCCGTCTTAATAGGATTGGCTGAAGCCCGTTGAACTTTAGGGGTATGAAGCATATCGACAATGCTTTTGAGGGAACTAGCCAATGGAACAGCCAAAACGAGTCCGAGCAATCCCCCAACTTTGACACCGACCAATAGAGATAGCAAAATCCAGACCGGGTTAAGTCCGGTAAAGCCACCCATGAGTTGAGGAGCGATGCCATTTTCGATCGCCTGGTCGATGATCGTCGCCATCACCAAGACCTTTAAGCCTAGCCAGAAACTTTTTAGGGCGGTGAGCAAGCTGACCACGGTAATGCCAAAGGCCGCACCAAAGGGAAACAGTGCCATTAATCCAACTGCCAAACCAAACAAAAGTCCAAATGGCAATTGAATGATCACAAATGCCGTAGTCATGGAGACTCCCATCAGTAATGCTAAAGTGATTTGTCCAATAAAGTAGTTTTGGAAATTTTGTCGCAAGGCTTGACGAATTTGCGCCCCAATCTGAGACGGGAACCACTGGAAGATGCCATTCCAGAGTTTTTCACCATGAAGCAGTAAGTAAAAAGTCAATACAATCGTTAACACTAGATTGAGGATACTGCCGATCGCATCCAGTAGGAAATTCAGCACTGTTGCACTGAGAGTTTGCAATTGGTTTGATAGCCGTTCTTCCAGTTGGGTAATCAGCTTGCTGACATCAATGGATATTTGATGGCTTGCCGCCCAGGTTTGGAAGATTTGCAACTGCTCACTTCCTGAATCAATCCACGTCGGCAGGCGATTCGCGAGTTCATTCACCTGAGAAATCAGCGCCGGAACGACGGTGACACCAAAAATAGCCAGAAGAGCGATCGCCACCAACAACACGATCAACACCGCAAGGTTTCGGGAAATCTTGAGGCGCTGTAGCAGCCTCACGGGATAATTCAGGACAAAAGCCAGCAACATTGCCGTCAGGAATATGGCGATCGCACCCTGAAAGTAATTAAGTAACAGCAGTAACGCCCACCCATTAAGGATGATCAACGGCAGCACCAGTCCCCACAGAAACCATCTGGGCAGGGATGTAAAGAATTTCATTCGCTATTTCCTTCCCTTTTGAATTATCTTCAAGTTTACCCAACATGAATCCCAGGACGACGCGCTGGATCGGGTTCAGCTTTGCGGAGCACTTCGCGGGTGACAACGGGAACATCCCCCTCCCCAAAGAGGATGAAACGTAGCAGATATTGAATCGGGTTCCCCTCAGTCCAACCAAAATAAACGTGAGGCAGGATTCCCGTCCGATCGCGGATATAGAGCAAGAGTGCGGCGATCGCATTGGGGACTGCGGCACTTTGCATCCGCAGAATTCGGTATCCTTCCACCTCAACCCCTTGGATCCGAATCACATCCATAAACACTGAGGCATCTGTCACCTGCACCTCCAGAAACAAAATCGGATCCGTCGAGGGCAGGTGATTATTCTCGCGCACCTTTTTCTCTCCAAGCTGATACTCCAGGGCATTTCCTTTTTGCGGACGGTGGGCAATTAACCGGGTCGGCTGCTGTCTCAATTGGTGGATGAATTGACGGGCTGTGTCATCCAGTTCCATCCCAACCATTCGCAGTTCCGTTGAGCGAAAGACGCGAGAGATTAAGGAAGTGATAATGATGGCGGCGATAAAGAAGGTGGCAATATGAAGTCCATCCGGTCGTTCAATAATATTGACAATGGTGGTGTAGAAGAAGACGATCGCGATCGCCCCAAACAAGACTGTGCCCACCCAATTTTGCCCCCTGCCTGCCCCCTGCCGATACACTGAGAGGGTTACAGCGACTGCGGCAGAACTCATCAGCACCAATACCCCTGTAGCATAGGCACCCCCTTGAGCTTCCACATTGGCTTCAAAAATTAGGGTGACAATAAAGGCGATCGCCGTATAGACCAAAACCAGGGGACGGACAGCCCGCGCCCAATCTGGAGCCATCCCATAGCGGGGCAGATAACGGGGCACCAGATTCAGCAGTCCCGCCATTGCCGATGCTCCCGCGAACCAAAGAATCGCCATAGTGCTCAGGTCATAAATCGTCCCAAAGAGACTCCCCAAATACTGATGGGCTAAATAGGCTAAGGCCCGACCATTGGCACTCCCCCCAGCCTGAAATTCCGCTGGTGGAATCAACAATGTGGTGACTAAACTGCTCGTCACCAGGAAAAAGCTCATAATCAAGGCAGCCGTAGACAGGAGTTGATGGGTGTGATGAATCCGCCCCGTGGGATGCGCCTCCGTATCACTGCCACTGCCGATCACCAAAGGCATCACTGCCACACCTGTTTCAAACCCCGATAAGCCCAAAGCCAATTTGGGAAACAAAAGGGTAGCAACTCCTACCATCACCAGAGGATTGCCATGACTGTTCAGCAAGGCCATTTTCCAGCTTGTGAACACTGTGGGGTCTTGAATGATCTGATACCCCGCAACCCCAATCACCACTAGATTAAGGCCAAGGTAAATCCCCACCAAAACCACCGCTAATCCGATCGCTTCCTTAAACCCCTTCAGAAATATCGCTCCCAGCAAGGCAATCAGAACTAGGGTAATGGGAACTGCCTGTCCCTGCAAAATCCCTGACAAAAACGGATTCTCGATCATGTGAGCCGTGGCATCTGCCGCCGACAGGGTAATCGTGATGATAAAATCCGTTGCCGCAAAACCGAGTAAAATCAGCACAAATATCTTACCCTGCCACCAGGGTAGCAACTGCTCCAGCATAGCAATTGAGCCTTCCCCATGCGGACTCATCGTAGCCACTCGTCGATAAATCGGCAAAGCGCCGAAAAGTGTCACCAGCACCAAAATCAATGTTGCCAAAGGTGAAAGGGCTCCCGCTGCCAGGGCCGCAATTCCCGGCTGATATCCCAAAGTGGAAAAATAATCCACGCCAGTCAAACACATCACCTGCCACCAAGAATGTTTCAAATGATGTTCGTTGGCTGGGTCGCGGTCTTCTTTCAGCAGCCAATGAGTTAGATATCGGTGGTGTTTTTTCAGGGGCATAATTCGCGCAACCATTCCTGGAGCTTTTTGTTTGTACATAACTTGTACTAATTTCATTCAAACCTGGTACAAATAATGTGTAGCATCTCAAAAGAAAAATAGGATCAGATAATTCAGGATTTACAGATAATCTCTATTTCTCTATTTCTGCCAGAGGCAATCGATCAATTGCCTCAGCATATCAGGGGCGATCCCAAAAATTGTGTAAATTTTTTTATCAATTACAGCAGTTTTCAGATTGGTCAACCACAAATATCTATAGGGGCACGATCTTGACCGCAGGAGAAACCGGGTTTCTGGTTTTATACCGGGGCGACCACTGCCGGAACCTACAAGAAACCCGGTTTCTGAAAACAGAGATTTAATGCCGAAAAGATCGCGCCCCTACTCCAAATATCTATGGTCTATGCAACAGAATACCGCTGTGAAAGTCTATTCACAGCGATCGGGATAATCCCCAGCAATATATTCTCTGTGTCCTCTGTGTCTCTGTGGTGAATTATTACCCGCTAAAAATTTATGGATTACCAACAAATTAACCAAGCTATTTCTCTGTTAAAAACAGCGGCTAACCATTTAGAAAATATGGTGCAGTCTACGCCACCAGACCGGGCAAAAAACCAAACCGTTGCAGAAACAATGGAAACGGTAAAACAAGCTTTATCCGCTATGTCTGCGGCGATTAATCCCCCATTGATGACTGATGTTCCCCAGGAGTTACTCAGTCAAGCGGCAGCGTTAGGAATTCCTTTAGATGATTTGGAAGTTCGGGTGGCAATTTCTTCCCATCATCCCAGTCAATTGGCGGGTGTTTTACAAGAAATTGACCAGCGGGCAGCGGAGATTAAACGGCGTCGTGCTTATTTTTTAGTCCGCATTTCTGAAATGCCCATTGAACCTTTAGGGCCGAGGGTGCCCGTGGTGACGGCGGCAGATTTTCAATGGCCACAAGAACCCATTTCTCAGGAATTTATCGATCGCCTTAAGGTTAAATACGGGATTGATAAGTTAATGGAAAAACAACGGCGATCGCCCAATTCTTTGTTTGACAAGATAAAAGAGGCAAAAGCAGCATTAGAACCTTCATTATTTTTTGCTAGTAAAGATTTTGATGCAGATATTGATGAATATTTTGATGAAGATGAGGAATTGCCTTTTTGATATAATTAATATTATACTAATTTCAAAGATTATTGCTACCATTTCGAGGTTAATTTGGGCGACAGCATTGCGCCCAAAGAAGCAAATCAACATATATTGTAGGGGCGCAATGCTGGCGCCAGCATTGCGCCCCTGATGTTTTGTCTCAAACGCAATTTAAATGACTATACATGGCGCAATCTTGGCTTAAATCGTTGTTGTCCAAAAAAAGGTTCGCAAAATTGCGTCAAATCGATCGCTAAATGCTAAAATATAGGAAAATTACGGTGACAGAGATGACCAAATTACAAAAAAATCAAGCAGCAATTCAGTCTCTTTCCTCTGATGAATTCACTTATTTGAGAAATTGGATGATCGAGTTAGACTGGGAAGAGTGGGATCGACAAATTGAAAAAGATTCGGCTTCAGGAAAACTAGATTTTTTAGTTAATGAGGAGTTAGCAGCAAAAGCCCAAGACGAACTACAGGAACTTTAAGTGCATAAAAATACTAAAAGATTTTGGCGATGTTTTGAGGAATTGCCAGACTCGATTCAAGAACTGGCCAAAAAAAAACTTTGAATTGCTCAAACGTGACTCCAATCATCCTTCTTTACATTTTAAAAAAGTAGGAAAATTTTGGTCGGCTAGAATTGGCATAAATTACCGTTCTTTAGCTTTAAAAGATGGCGAAGATTTTATTTGGGTATGGATTGGAACCCATGATGAATATGAAGAAATTTTAAACCGAGAAGGGTAAATATGAAGAGTATCAAACATAGCCATTAAATCGCTGATAGTATCCCACGGGGCATTCATGCGATCGCCTCTCTGAGTCATCAAGCAACCGGGTTTCTCTGATGGGTTGGTGCATTTTCCCCAAGATAGCCATAACAACCCGGTTTCTGGACAATTTAAAAGAGGATAAAGCGATCGCATACCTAGCAATAATAAAAATTAACTTAAAAACCTGCTTTCTGACTTCCCGGCAAGACTATAATATTTTGCAATACTTCTCTACCTAGCAAACCATAGGCATTGCCATGAACAAAAGCCAGGAAATTAAAAGCATTATCGCCCAACGTCAACCGCTGGCCCAAAAGCTTGGAGATATCGAGAGTCGCTTATCGTCCCTGTATGGTTTGATTCAGAGTTTGGCACAAGAACGCGATCGCCGAACCGAGGGGATAGTAATTGGCACTAATCAGCGGAGATTAAGTTTGCTGATGTAATTTCACTTGATGGAGAATTGCTGTAGCCATCAGAGATAGAGGAACGCTCAAATCACTTAAGCCATTTTCTTCCACCACCGCAGGCATTCCATAGACCACACAAGTGGACTCATGTTCAGTAAAAATTAAGCCCCCTTGGGATTTAATCATGGCCGCCCCGAGGTGGCCATCAGAACCCATTCCCGTCATTACCACCCCTAAAACGCGATCGCCAAATATTTGGGCTGCGGATTCAAACATCACATCCACACTGGGACGATGGATAGTTTCCAGGGGTAGAAAACTCAAGCGAGTCGCCACTTGAGCATCCGCTTGCCTGGTAAACGTCATATGTTGCCCCGCACGAGCAATATAGACAATCCCCGGTCGGAGAATATCCCCATGTTTTGCTTCCACCACTTTAAGCGGTGATTGCTGATCGAGGCGCTGGGCATAAATTTCCGTGTACCCTTCGAGCATATGCATCACGATCGCAATGGGTACGGGAAAATTCTCCGGCAACTCAGGAATCATATGACTCAATGCGGCAGGACCGCCAGTGGAAATGCCAATCGCCACTAAGTTGATTGGTGCAGGTGGCTTTTTTGGAGTCATTAACAATTTTGTGGTTGGTTCTGGGGTGTTGGTTGGCGGAGGTAAAGAAGGTATAGAAATCTTAGCGGCGCTTTTCACTTTAGCAATCAACTCATCGGTCATTTGTAATAAACCTTCTGATGCCAAAGCGGTGGGTTTGTGGATAAAATCAACCGCACCCTCCGCTAATGCCGCGACGACTTGCTGGCTATTCCCCTCCGCAATACTGACAACAATCATCGGTAAAGGACGACGCGCCATTTGCTCCCTTAGAAACTCCAAACCGCTCATATACGGCATGATTAAGTCTAGAGTTACTACATCAGGGTTAAGTTGTGGGATGAGTTCGAGTGCCTCTTGTCCATCAGATGCAGTCCCGACCACTTCAATAAAAGCACTGCGGGATAACATCGCTTTGATCGTTTTCCTGACAAACGCCGAATCATCGACAACTAGGACTTTGATTAACCCAGCGATCATTTTTGACTCCGACTCTATTGAGTCTATTAATGAATAATTCGATAGCCCTCGATCATCGCACTGGATCGGCGATCGCCGTCAAGGGACTGACGCATCATTTCTATTGGTCTTAAGTCTTAAGGATTAGTCTTCGGAGCAATTAATGAATGACTCTTAAAGATAATCAACGAGATATTCGACCCCAAAGAAAGGGTTGTCCCAAGGCCAATTAATTGCGGTGATTGTTGTTATAGTAGATTCTCGCCCCTGCCCAGTGAAGTTTTTCTCGCAAAGTCCGGTAATAAGAATAATTTTCTTGGAGAATAATAAATTGAGCCTGACATTGGGCGATGCGGACTTCGACGTGCTGTCCCGGCCAAATTGAGGTGCCAAGAACCCCATCAGTCCAAAGTTTAGTGCTTAAGTCGCGATCGCCTAATGGCCAAATTTTCACCACCGAACCAGCGGGTAATACGATCGGACGACTGGAAAGACTCAAGGGACAAATCGGCGTTACGGCGATCGCCTCCATTCCCGGATGCATAATCGGGCCATTCGCTGACGCGGTGTAGCAGGTAGACCCGCTGGGGGTCGCCACAATCAGACCGTCTCCCTGATATTGATCCACGATTTCTCCATCCACTTCCATTTCCAAGGTAGAAGTGGGAATGCGATCGCCCGTTGCGGGTTTGACGCACATCTCATTCAACGCCAAAAAAGGCGGATCCTGAGTTTCCGTAGCGCTGACCGGCTTCAAACTGCGATCCAACCCATCCAAGACCCTCGCTTGCAACATCATCCGTTGCTGCACCGCATAGCGATCCGAAATCAGCCGTTGCCAAATCGTCTCAGTATCTTGAAATGTTTCAGTAGGTTCCGTCAAAAAACCCAGATGCCCGCCCACATTCACCGCCAAAATAGGGATGTGATCGTGAGACAACTGCCGTGCTGCTGCCAGTGCCGTCCCATCCCCTCCTAACACCACTGCTAAATCTATTTTTTGGGTCGAAGAAGCCAAAAATACTGGATAGGGATTATCCTTCGGGCCACTCGGTCCCATTAACACTTTACAGCCAAGGGATTCAAGCTGTCGAGCGCATTCTTCAGCGCGACGCTTACTCAGGGGATCGGCAGCTTTATGGGCAATAATAACTTGTTTAAGTTCCACGATATTTATAGAGGAGAGAGATGTTTAGAGGGGAGAGGTGAACTTTTTGGTTTTTCACAGATTTTTGAGCGAGTATTGCGGGTATTACGGATACTTATGATGAATAATTAGAAAAACCATCTCCACCCAGACTGATTGACAAATAAATTTAATTAATTCCAGAGCATCTAACCAAGATATTGATTAATAATACTATATAATACTATATAGTAAAAAGGGGTGAATTTTTCAGATTCTCAAAATGAATTGTGCCGATCCAGCGAATTAAAAGTGAATCCGGTGACTTATGGGGGCGCAGTGATGATTTGCTCAAGGGTCTTAAACAGGCGATCGCACGATGGACAAGCAGCCCTGACGCGATCGACTTTCAAAAGTTCTATTTGGGAGCGTGTTTTGTTTTACTATACTTGCCTCTTGGTGTGTCCTTAGTCGCTTGTGTGAGCCTTTTTTCCAGATTATATACTGAAACTCGATCGACAGTCTGATATTGCTCCAGACCCCGGATAATTTTATTATCCTTAAATTTCTCCCCATAGAATTGTCTTAAGGTATCAAGGTCAGCAATAAACCAAGCCTCCATCGCTTGAACCATTAATTGACAATGACTATCGTCAATCCCCTGTGAATCCCATTGATATTCTGGCCTGTCCTGGAGATATTTCCAAGGTTGGTTTATATCGGATAAAAGCCCTTCTGAATCTACCAGTAAAACATTGAATGCATCGGGGTGATCTTGGATCGCTCTGTGAAAATTATTATAAGCTTGTTTCCGCCCCCCACAGATGATTAGTTGGATTTTGATTCCGTGGTTATATGCTAGACGATCGAGGCTTTGGAAAAAAGTTCTAAACCCTGGCGCTAGTCCTGCTTGAGTTTCTTTTTTGGGCAGCTTAATTTTTCGATTTGGGGGAGGCTGAAGTTGTCTTGCGAGTGGTTCTGAATCCCCAATCCCTTCAATATAAATTCCGATTTCGCTTACCATCGGTTTCCTCCAATTTCACCGATGCGCCATAAGTCTCCGAGGCTGTAATCTTCCAGCCATTTTTTTAACCGCTGAGGATTCAAACGACGCAAATAACTCCCTTTCTGATTTTGTTCGCAGACTAAGACTGATTCGGGGACTTCACTTAAGCCAGAAATTAAAGCATCAGAATGGGTGGTCACGATCAATTGAGTTCGCTGAGAAGCCTCAATGAGCAACTCAGCTACCATCGGGAGAATATCTGGATGTAAGCCGATTTCTGGTTCTTCGATACAAACAAGAGGCGGTGGACTGGGGTGGCAAAGGATGGTCAACAAACATAGATAACGCAGGGTGCCATCGGATAGACGAGTTGCCGGAATTGGTCGGTGGCGTTGCTTTTCCCGCAGAAATACTTGCAATGTACTTGCTTCAACTCGGACAAGGATATCCGCGATCGCATCATAGAATTTTTGCAATTTTTCTATGAGTAATGGTTTGTATACTTGGAAGTCTAAATTATTTAAAACATGACCCAGGTTACTGTAATATTCTTCTAAAAAATCATTGGGTAAATCCGATGGTTGTGGCAGTCGGGGCGGCGTATATCTGCCTAGGTTCCATTCTCGATAGATGCGAATCTGAGAAAACTGATGATTTAAATAAGTCAGTTCTGGGTAATAATCTCGGTCTTTTTTCTGGGATAAAACCGATTGCTCTGGACTCAGTTCTTCCCGTTGAAGCGATCGTTTAACTCTCTGATCTTCCCTTCCCGCTTTCGCTTCAGGCTTAGTTCTGAAATTTAAGATCGGATGACCATTTTGGTATCGGTAGAAAAAATAAACATCTTCATAGTTATCATCGAATTTTTGCTCATTTTCTACCGACTCATCCACCAGTTCCAGTCTTTGACCGTTCATGGTAAAACTCATCTGATAACGCAGCGGCATCACTCCTTCCGGGTAATCAATCGTTGCCGAAATATGCGCGATCGGAAATTGTTGTTCACTCCCTCCTTTCCAAAGCCACTCGCTAACCCCTCCCCCTTCCCGAATTGGCGCCGCCAAGTTCCTAGGAGTTGCCTGCAAAAGCCCAATTGCCTGAATTAAATTCGACTTACCCGATCCATTAGAGCCAATTAAAACATTCAAGGGTTGAAGGTCAATTGTTGACTCTTCACTGCCATAAGAAAGTAAATTTTTTAATTGCAGCGTGCGGATAAACCGTTTTCCTTGCACTTCAGTCTCCTTAATTGTTGTTTTTTGGTTGTTTATTGTTGGGTAGGGATTCTTTGGGTAGGGATTTTTTGATTGTTGATTGTTGTTTGTTGGTTGTTGATTGCTGTTGCTTACCCCTTACTTCCAGAATGCCTATTCCCTAATAAATAACTGTGAACTGTTAACAGTCAAACGTCAACAGTTCACAGTCAATTTTTTTACCATTTCAACAGATTAAACTGTTCCATATCCACCGTATCCCGGTTGCGATAAATCGCCAAAATAATCGCCAAACCTACGGCAGCTTCGGCGGCAGCTACGGTAATCACAAACACCGTAAACACTTGGCCTTTAATCGTGGCTGAATCAATAAAATTAGAAAAAGCCATCAGATTAAGATTAACCGCATTGAGCAGTAACTCAATAGACATCAAAACTCGCACAGCATTACGACTTGTCACCAGACCATAAATGCCAATGCAAAATAAGGCAGCAGCCAACAATAAAAAATACTCAAGGTGAAGTTGCATGAATCCTACCAACGATAATTTCTCTGGGTTGATTGTCTGTGGGTTAATTGACCCTCTCAATTAATTTTCGATTTATTCGGTTTAAACTAATTGAGGGGAAAAGTTTCAGACATATTCCCGCACTTTGCGGGAATAACTGTCATTAATTTTATGACTTGTTATGATTTTTTCTGGCTGCTACTTAAGGCGCCAATGGATTCTTTAGCCCGCTCTGGTAAGGTGAGCACCGGGGCAACGGGAGCCGCCGGAATGTCATCCCGGTAGAAGTCTCGCCGCGCCAAAATAATTGCGCCAATCATGGCAATTAATAGTAGCAGTGAGGCTAATTCAAAGGGGAGTAAAAAGTCCGTAAAGAAATGTTTGCCGATCGCCTCTACGGTCGAAGACCCAGGGGCGATCGCGCCAGTTTTCACCGGCCAAGGAGTCGATAAAATCATCGTCCCCAGGAGGGCAAACAAACCGAAGCCTACCAACGCGGTGACTAATTGACGCAGGGCGGCATTTCCCACTTGGGCAAACTTTTCCCGCTTGTTCACCAACATAATGGCAAACAAAATCAGCACGTTCACCGAACCCACATAAATCAGCAGTTGAGCCGCTGCCACAAAATCTGCATTCAGCAGCACATAGATCCCGGCCATACTGGTAAATACAGCACCGAGCAAAAACGCGGAGTAAACAATATTAGAAAACAGCACCACTCCTAATGCTGAACCAATCATCATTAAGGCCAACAAGCCAAACGAAACTATCTGAACGCCTTCCGCTAAATTCACAGTTTTGTCCTTATATCACTTGTCAAGAAAAATCGATCGGGTCACTGTTAACGATATTCAATTATTTCAATTAACAGTGAACCATCCACCGCCAAGAATTATTTTTCCATCTTTTCCAGGAGTTCTTCTGGGCGTTTACCAGCGCGAACCGAGCCTTCCGGCAGATCGTGGGGGTCGTTGATCCCTTTGGGCAAATAGGCCAATTCTCGCAGGGGCGTCACCATTGGGTCATTAGTGACTTTATAAGGCAAACGCCCCATTGCCACGTTGTCGTAGTTCAAATCATGGCGATCGTAGGCGGCTAGTTCATATTCTTCCGTCGCCGACAGACAGTTGGTGGGGCAATATTCCACACAGTTGGCGCAAAAAATACAAACTCCGAAATCAATACTGTAGTGTTTCAGCTTTTTCTTCTTGGTTTCTTTGTTAAATTCCCAGTCCACTACCGGCAGATTAATTGGACAAACCCGCACGCAGACTTCACAAGAAATACATTTGTCAAATTCAAAGTGAATTCGTCCCCGATACCGTTCGGAAGGAATCAGTTTTTCGTAAGGATAGAGCACCGTCACTGGACGACGACGCATATGGTCAAATGTCACCGAAAGACCTTGGCCAATATATTTGGCGGCTTGAAAGGTTTCTTTGGTATAGTCGCTAACTTGTTTGAGGAACTTTAGCATAAGTGAAGGATGGCAGAGAATATCAATGTGCTTTGGATTGAAGATGAATTGATCTGATGAATCGATCGCATGATTAGATCGATCGCGCTGTTTTGGGACTGTGTTGGCAGGGAATTTTTGCGGCGATCTGGTCGTTCACCAAAACACCGATAACACCGAGTCCCAAATCCCTTAACCACCAAAAGCGAAGGGAAAAGCCAACTTCAAGGCGGCAGTTAACAGCAAATTCACCAGACCCACGGGTAACAGGAATTTCCAGCCCAGGTTCAGGAGTTGGTCAATCCGCACTCGTGGCAGAGTCCAGCGCAAGAGAATCGCCAGAAACACGAAGAAGTAAGTTTTCAGGAGCACCATTGTAATTCCCAGCACCGCTGCGATTACTTGGAACCAAGGGGTAGTTTCGCTGACCCCGATCCATTGGGCAATCAGTTCAATGGGAATGGGCAATGTCCAGCCACCGAAGTAGAGCACTGACACCAATAAGGCGGAAAGAATTAAGTTGACGTAAGAACCCACATAAAATAGACCGAATTTCATCCCCGCATATTCGGTTTGATATCCGGCCACCAGTTCTTCTTCCGCTTCCGGCAAGTCAAAAGGCAGACGTTCGCATTCAGCCAAGGCGCAAATCCAAAAAATTAGGAACCCAACGGGCTGACGCCAGACATTCCAGCCGAGAATGCCGTAACTGTTTTGTTGTTCTACGATGTCAATGGTGCTGAGGCTATTGGACATCATCACGATCGCCAATACCGCCAAAGCCAGAGGAATTTCATAGCTAATGGACTGGGCAGCCGCCCGCAGTCCACCTAACAGAGAGTATTTGTTGTTGGAGGAATAACCGGCCATCAGCAAACCGATCGGGGCGACACTAGAAAGGGCAATCCATAAGAAAATGGCGATGCTCAAGTCGCTGATGATCAGATTTTGCCCGAAGGGAACGATCAGGTAAGAGATAAATACCGGCAGCACTACCAGAATTGGGCCGAGGGTAAAGAGGATCGGATCCGCTTTCGTGGGGACGATATCTTCTTTAAAAATTAGCTTTAGCCCGTCAGCGGCGGGTTGCAATACCCCCAATGGGCCAGCGTATTCGGGACCAATTCGCTGTTGTACTGCGGCAGAGATTTTTCGTTCTAGCCAGACTGCTACCAATACCCCAACCGTGGCTACGGCTAACATTAAAAACATGGGCAGGGGGATCCAAATCACTTTGGCGACTTGGGGAGGCAGTCCTAAGTCCACCAGCAATTGTATAACGCTTCCTTGTAAGTCTATTCCTTGGTTCATGCTTGTTACTTCAAATTTATGAAGATTTTTTACGAGCGGGACTGAGTTACAGTATAACTCTCTATGGTCAGCAGAATTTGGCGATCGATTGAATAATGTAAGGTAGGGGATAAAGCCATTCCCGGATCAATCTCCACTACAAACCGATCGGGTTATCTGCGCTGTTATCTGCCCTGTTATCTGCGCGAATGGATTCATCTCCTAGAGGCCGATGTAAACAATCGGACGGATTCAGACAGGCAACAAATAGGTTGTTTTTGTTAATGTTTATGATTAAATTGATTAATGAATTGGGTGAAATTAAGTCCCAACAATTTTTGCCCTTGTCCGGTGGCTGCACTTTCTTAGTTGTTGAATAAACGTCCATCTTCTAAATGTACGATGCGATCGGCGATGTCTAAGATGCGGTCATCGTGAGTCACTAACAAGATGGTGCAACCTTGTTTTTTAGCAAGATGCTGCATGATTTCGACTACATCCCGACCAGATTTACTGTCCAAAGCAGCGGTGGGTTCGTCCGCTAATACCAGTTGGGGATGACTGACTAATGCCCGGGCGATCGCTACTCGTTGTTTTTGCCCTCCCGATAGGTTTTCGGGATAGTAATCAATATGATCTTCTAGTCCCACTGCGGTGAGAATTCCGGCGGCTTTTTCCCGGAGATTTTCTTGAATTTCTGGGTGAAGTTCTAGGGACATTTGCACGTTTTGCCTTGCGGTTAAACAAGCGAGTAAGTTATGGGCTTGAAAAATATAGCCAATATTTCGGCGGAGTAAGACAAAATCTTTGGGTTGGGCGACAGAAAGTTCTTTACCCAATACTTTTAAGCTGCCTTCTTGGGGCGATCGCAGTCCTCCCACCAGGGTTAATAAGGTGGTTTTTCCCGAACCCGATGGCCCGGTCATTAGCACGATTTCTCCGGGAAATATTTTTAAATTAATATCAAATAAAACTTGCTTTTTTAGGCTGTTTTTGCCAAAAAAATGGTTTAACTTTTTAATGTCAATTGCAGGTTGTTTTAACATATATAATTTTAATCTCGCTGCCTAAAATAAATAATACCTCTAGATGATTGCGTTAATATAAATTAATTTACCTAAAAAATTTTTTTTATTGAATTAACCACAGAGACACAGAGGACACAAAGAGAATTAGATCGCTTATAAAGCTTATATTTACTCTTTATCTATGATGCTCTATTATTATCTATAATGCCAATAAATATATTATATTATATTTTTTTAAATAAAAATGATACATTTAATCTCTTGGTGGTAGTAGGGGCGCGGCGGCTTGCGACCTTGCGCTTGGCTACCACTTCGGTGTGCCCCTACGTGCGCCCAAATTAACCTCGTAATTGCAGGAGTAGTTTTTGATGCTTGGTATTAGTCCTAGTCTTCAATTAATTCAATAAAGTCTTGACGGGTTTGCTCGGCTTCTCGGTTGAGGTCGTAACCAAGCTGAATTGCTTGCTGTTCTCTGGATTGATTCTTGTCTAAATCTGTGACGCTGGTATCGTGGCAAATCGCCCAATACAAAGCATCAGCTTCCCTCTGGAAACCGGGCGGATAATTTCCCGGACTCAGGCGATCGATGATGTACTCGGTGCCATCGAAATTGATCGCCATCGGACGCTCCGTAGAACACAAAACCTGGGTAGGCGCCTTCATCCAAACCCATTTTCCTTCGGTTGGTTTACCCATAACCGAATGATAGACTAACACTTCTGTTTGGTAAAGTTTTTCCCCTCTGGCTTCGCGCTTTAAGCGGGTAAAGGTGTAGTAGGATTCAACGCATTCTCCCATGCGGCAATAGCTAATTAGAGGGGTGAAATTTTCCTCGGCGATCGCTGTTTCTAAAGCCTCTGTCCTCATCATTTCCGCTTCGTCTATTTGGCTTATTTCTAAATTTTTGGGCGATGCTGTTGGATTATCTAGATTATCTAGATTATCTAGATTTTTTTCTGGTTTTGTTTCTAGATTTTGAGATTCTAGATGTTTAGATGAGTCAGAATTTCCGGGGTGAGGTAATGGGCTAGGTTCTGCTGCCACCGTTAAGGACTCTGGGTTGGCGCTATCCCTGGAAAACGTTTCCGCTTGGGTGGAGGGCGAAAGGGCAGTGCAGTCAAGGGTTATGGCTAAGGCGATCGCCAAAGTCAGTCCCGTCCTTGGTCTTGAGGTAATCCCCTGACATAACCCCGTATCGAAGGGGGTGCGGTGGCTGGCCGGTTGACGAGGGAAATGCATATTAAACCTCTCTAATTTCTACTTCTCCAACGATAGCAGATGCTTAAAAGTAACCCAGTTAAAGGAAAAATATCGGCTAAAATTGAATCTTATATTAGTTTAATTTGATAAAATCTGATTTGTTTAGTAATTCTGGTTAAAACTTTTCCCCAGTCTGGCTAGTTCTTCTCCTAACTTTTCTAATAAGCTTTTCAAGTCTGACTTAATCAGTTCTGCCCCAATACCTAGAAAAGTTTGGGCAATTCCTCAATTGAGAGCAGAAAAATCAAGATTCCATAACCAAAAACTGCATCTTCATAACCGCCTAGTATTCCATGCACGTCACTCGCGGGTAGTTGGTTTCTGAATTCACTGCCACTATGACCCATCTGGATAATGTTTTCCACGAGGGGGATCGTCTCAGAAGCTTGAATCAAAGTTGAGATAATTTGCAGGACTTCCCAGGCGATCGCGATGCCAAATAATAGTAAAATTGTCCCAACAATGGTTTTAAAGAAGAACACTAATTTAACCGTTTCTGTCAGGGTATGAAAATTATCACAGTTGCGATCGTACATAATCAACCTCTTGGGTGTGGATTAAACAAATATATCCCCATCATAGCAAACCATCAATGCCGGAAAAATAAAAGCAATATTTCTTATTGAACAAGCCCCAATATCGCTTAATAATATAGTATCGTTCAATCATATCGGCCATCGCCCAGTAATATCAAATCGGAGAATATATGAAAATTCAAACCCCTGATTGGGTAAAACAAGCTGTTTTCTATCAAATTTTTCCCGATCGCTTCGCCAAAAGTGAACCACCTGCGGGAAAATTTTGCCGTCAACCGGGGGGTGGTTGGCAACCGGAACAATTAGAACCCTGGGATGCACCTCCGACCCTACAAGGATACAAAGGAGGGAATCTTTGGGGAGTAATAGAGAAATTGGATTACTTACAAGACTTAGGCATTAATGCCATTTATTTTACCCCAATTTTTCAATCCGCTTGTAATCACCGTTACCACACCCATGACTATTACCAAGTTGACCCCATATTGGGAGGGAATCAAGCATTTATGGCTTTGCTAGATGCTGCCCATCAACGGGAAATTAAGGTGGTACTGGATGGAGTATTTAATCATGCCAGTCGAGGATTTTTCTTTTTTAATGATATTTTAGAAAATGGCCCAAATTCTCCTTGGGTAGATTGGTTTTTAATAGAAAATTGGCCTATATCCGCTTACGATGGCAGTAAACTGGCGAATTATATCGGTTGGGCAAATAATCGATCGCTGCCTAAGTTTAACCACGACAATTCAGCGGTGCGAGAATATATTATGCAAATTGCCGAATATTGGATTCAACAAGGAATTGATGGCTGGCGTTTGGATGTGCCTTACTGTGTGGAAACTCCCGGATTTTGGCAGGAATTTCGCCAACGAGTGAAAGCCATAAACCCGGATGCTTATATTGTGGGAGAAGTCTGGAAAGACTCGCGACAATGGTTAGATGGCACCCAGTTTGATGGGGTTATGAATTATTTATTTACCGGACCAACGATCGCCTTTACCGCAGGCGATCGCGTCAAAATGGAACTGGTAGAACATCACGAATATTACCCCTATCCCGCTTTAGATGCCGCTGGATATGCCCAAAAAATGCAAAACCTGCTAAATTTATATCCGTGGGAAATTCAACTCACCCAATTAAACTTATTAGATAGTCACGATACCGCCAGATTGTTAACCATTTGTGGAGAAGACTTAGCTACCATAGAATTAGCCACGGTGTTATTAATGACCAGTGTCGGATCGCCGAGTATTTACTATGGGGATGAAGTGGGTTTACCGGGAGGTGATGACCCAGATTGTCGTCGGGGCTTCCCCCCAGAAAATCAATGGAATCAATCGGTCTTAAAGATGCACAAAGAGTTAATTAAGCTGCGGCGAAATTATCAGTGTTTACAGATAGGAGACTATGAAATTATCGGCAGTCAGGGAATGGTTTATGTGTTTGCCCGGAATTGCCCAGAAGAATCGATATTGGTCGCCATTAATTGCGGGATAGAATCGGCAATAAAAAGCTTTAGTATTCGCGGTGAATTTAAGCAAAATCAGCGATTATATGGGCAGGGACAAATATCTTGCCAGGACAATCAAATTAACTTGACTTTACCGCCTCGTAGCGCTATTATTTGTATATAGATGCGTGATTTTGGATCGCGATCTAAAATCGTGATATTGACTCGCGGAAATATCCGCCAGTCAATATCTGCTTTTTAGCAATCATTTACTGGCGGTCATGCTTCCTACCGTAATCGAACCCTAATCGGACACAAGAATAGTTTGCCCAGGGACACGGCAAGGTCGTGTCCCGAACCATCGGTTTATTGCGTAATTATTGCGTAACCGTTAACCCTTTTTCCCGAAGTTGTTGGACAAAAAACTCCTCTAATGAACCATTGGCTAAAGTGAGAGAAATCAGTTTCGCTTCCATCAGTTGTAAGCTGGCTAAAAAATATTGGGTATTTCCTTGTAATATGCCTTGCCAAGTTTCATCTTCAAATTCTAAATTGTTGAGCCATTGTTTTAATACCTCTAAGTTACCTCCTTGGCCTTTGACTTGATAGATATCTGATGTGCCAATCAGTTCTTTAATTGTGCCAGACGCAATGATTTCTCCTCGCGCCAGAATAGCGACGCGATCGCAGATTTTTTCCACATCTGCTAAAATATGGCTATTAAAGAAAATCGTCTTTCCTTGCTTTTTCAAGGATAAAATAATTTCCCGCATTTGATATCGACCCAAAGGGTCAAGACCGGACATTGGTTCATCTAATAAGAGTAATTCCGGGTCATTAATTAAAGCTTGTGCCATGCCAATGCGTTGTAACATTCCTTTGGAATATTGACGCATTTGTTTGTTTTTAGCACTGGATTTATCCAGCCCGACTAAATCGAGTAAATCAATAATCCGATGTTCTCTAACTTCCCCAGGAATTTGAAATAAATTAGCGGCAAATTCTAAGCATTCCCAGCCCGTGAGATAATCATAAAAATAAGCATTTTCCGGTAAGTAACCGATGCGTTCTCTCACGGCGCGATCGCCCAAAGGACGCCCGAAAATAACCCCTCGTCCGCTGGTGGGTTTGACAATTCCTAAAAGAGTTTTAATTAATGTGGTTTTGCCTGCACCATTCTGCCCTAATAAACCAAAGGTTTCGCCAGGATAAATGGTTAAATTACAGTTTTTTAAGGACAGGATTTTTTGATTCATCCAAAACCCAGCCCGATAGAATTTACTCAAGTCCCAGGTTTGGACAACTGCCTCATTTTCACGGCTAATTGGTTGAGGAGATAAATCAGCTACAGATTCCATATCATAGTCTCCACCTTTGAGCTTTTTCATCACTTGATACTTCATTAGTTATTGATTATTGTTGATTTGATTATTATTTATTTGTTATTTGTTGTTTAATAATTAACATCAGCAATAACCAATAACTAATAACAAATAACATAACCCATTAGGGGGCGATTAGCCTAAAATTTTTGAGGAAAACTTTACAAAACGGAGGAAAGTTATGGATCGTTCCAAAATTGTGGCGATTGTGACTGGGGCGATTTCTTTGGTGTTAGCCGTAGCATATCTGATGTTGGTTCAATTGTTGGATTTACGGGGAGAAATGATTCCGGCGCCGATCGATCCAGGGATGATTTGGTCATTTTTCATTTAATTATCAGTTATGAGTTATGAGTTATGGGTTATGGGTTATTTGGTGATTTTTCTGACGAATAACGAGTAACTCATAACCCATAACTTACCAATCATCTCGTTGTCGCGATCGCGGCGTTTCCCAGTCGGAATAGTCTGACGGATATTCTGACGGATAGTCTGACGGGTACTCTGACGGATATTCTGACGGATAAGCTGCCTGATATCCGGGGTCTTGGGCAGCCCACTCCCCCTCAAAAGTGGGTGGCAGGGTATCGGATAAGTTAGGTAAGTTCTCTTTCAGCGGATCCACGACGCGGGCGATCGCATCTTTGACGAAACCTTGGACAAACTCATCCTTTTTGGTCAGTTCAAATTGGCGTTGAACCACTTCCATCATGCCGCCATCCCCCCAATCCTGATCGTGTCGAAAATATTCAACGAAACTTTTTCCGGCAATGCGGGTTAAATAGGCAGCGGTAATTCCTTGAATCACTTTACCCAGGATAATGGTACTTAGATTCAGTTGTAAGGCGGTGGTCAGTAAATTTAATGCGCCTTTAACAATGCCTAAACTCGCCAAAGTTTTAGCCAAGGACAAGGCCATTTCTCGACCTCGTTCCACGTTAATTTCACAATCGTAAATTTTGCCAATTTCTACGACCATTTGGGCATTGACGGCGGCTGTGGCTAACAGATCCACCACGGGGACTGGGGTGCAGGCAATCACCCCAGCGCCAATCCATTGAAACCGTTCCACAATTTTCTCCGCTTGGCGTCGTTGCTGACTATCGATCAGCTTTCGGGCTTCTTCTCCTAATTTTTGCGACTGCAACAGAATATTATCGGCGACTAAATCTTCCCCCTCAGCCCTTAAAATCACGGCCATTCGGCGAATCAGGGGCATAATATCCGGTTCCATTTCAAAACAACCGCCCCCTTCGAGTTGCACGGGTTTGGGATTCGCTGCTACTGCGACTAAATCCATTGGGGAGATATAGCCCCGCACTCGTTCTCGCAGTCGGGCGAGGATAATTTCTTGTTCCGTTTCGGTATAGAGGTCAGTTTTATTGAAGACCAAGAGCGATCGCTTGCCAATTTCCATTAAGGCTTGCAGGGATTCATATTCCGTGCGACTCAGGTCATTATCCACCACAAATAATAATAAGTCGGCTTCCGTGGCGAGTTTGCGAGCAATTTCCTCTCGTTGAGAACCAGCCACACCTGTCTCGGAAATTCCCGGTGTATCAGTAATCAGAATATCTCGTTCTAATCCTTTCAACTTGAGAGTATAGGTTTCTCCCACCTCGGTGGTGCCCATTGGCGCCTCGACCCGACCGACGATCCGCCCTAAGAGGGCATTGACCACGGAGGTTTTGCCAGCGGCGCCAGTGCCAAAGACCACCACGTGCAAATTTCCTCTGGCTAAATTGGCTTCAATTTCGCGGGTGCGACGTAACATGGCTTGGCGGGCCACTTCATCTTGAATTTGCGTCACCTGTTCTCGAATTGCCTGCAAAGTTTCCGCAGCGGCAGCAGTTTTTTGCACCGGGATTTGGCGTTTTTTAGGGCGCCTTCCCCCTTTGGTGGGTAAGGGGTATCCGGGCAGGAGTCCCATGTAATAGAGAAAGGTGGCCACTAACAGCCCCAGGAGGGCGATCGCCAGTAATACCAGCAATAACGCCAAAAATGGAGCGGTATAAGAGACCTGAATATATAGCTGGTAAAGAGAATTCACCAGCCACAGAATCAGCCCTAAAATCAGGGCCAAACCGATATAGATGGTTAACAGACGAGTGGGGCGCATGGAAATATCACCAATGTGATAGAAAGGAAAAAAGGATGCGATCGCCGCTGATAGCTAACAATTCATTATGTTTTATTTGCATGAATTCACAAGGCTACTCAGCGATCGGTCTAGGCAGATTGATAGTTTTACAGGGGGAAATAAATATTGACTAAATTTTTTTGTGATAACTTATTATAGTATTGAAACTTAAAAATCAACAACTCAAATCAAAAAAAATTTTTCAAAAAATTTTTTACCTATAATTTCCATAAATATCTAAATCAATTTAAACCGCATTAAATCATAATTTAAGCACAAAATCATGGCTAAAATTAGATAAATGATTTTAGTAATTAAATATCAAATTATCGGTGCTCGATATCGATATTGTGAAAAATCATTAGACAATTCTGGCAAAATTCGTTCAAAGCCCCACCCCCCCTTAGCCCCTTCAAAGAAGGGGCTAAGGGGGGGATTGGGGGGATCTTATACGGTATGAAAGCCAGAATTGTCTATTAAATTGATATCGAATATTGATAAAATATTGATGAAATCAAGAAAATGGAGCATAAACATGGGACTATTTAACCAAATTTTACAGGCGGTCAACAATCCAAATCAGCAAGCAAATTTAGCTGAATTGAGTAATATTCTGACCAATATTCAACAAACGGCCAGTATTTATGGTGCTGACCCTGGCAAAAGTAAAATGCTCTTGTCAATGGTGGGGGGATATGTGCGGTCTGCCTTGCAGGAAAAGCAAAATACCGAAGGGTCAGATATGGTCAAAAATTTGGTAAATCAGTTTAGCGGCACTTCGGCAAATCCGCAAGCTGTTTTTGCCTTATTTAGTCAAACTAAATTAGCGGAAATCGTCCCAGAAATTGCTCAAAAAAGTGGTTTAAATGCCTCAACAATTCAAGCCATGTTGCCCATAGTGGTTCCGGCATTGCTGAGTCTGTTAAAAACTGGTGCCAGTACCACGGATCCGCAACAAGCCGCCAATCCAGTGCTGAATGCTTTTTTAGATGCCAATGGCGATGGGACAATCGATATCACTGATGTGATGAATCTAGCGGGACGCTTTTTGAAGTAGTTCTCTCATAAAAAAACAAAACCCCTGTAATTGAATACAGGGGTTTTTTATCTGATGTGATGAATTAATTCAACACCGATAGAAGATTAGTCGATGTAATCCATCGACATAACTGGCTCGTTTTCGCGATCGATACCTTTTTCAAAACCAGCAGCGGCAGCGCGAGCGCGACCAGCGTGCCAGAGGTGTCCGACCAAGAAGAAGAAAGCCAGAATAAAGTGAGAACCAGCGAGCCAAGCGCGAGGGTTCACATAGTTGAAGCCATTGGCTTCAGTGATAATGCCACCGACGGAGTTGATAGAACCGTTGGGAGCATGGGTCATGTATTCAGCAGCACGACGAATTTGCCAGGGCTGAATGTCGTTCTTGAGCTTTTTGAGATCCAAGCCATTAGGACCACGGAGGGGTTCAACCCAGGGGCCACGGAAATCCCAGAAACGCATGGTTTCACCACCGAAGATGATTTCACCAGTGGGAGAGCGCATGAGGTATTTACCAAGACCAGTGGGGCCTTGAGCAGAACCAATGTTGGCACCTAAGCGTTGGTCACGAACCAGGAAAGTGAAAGCTTGAGCTTGAGAAGCTTCGGCGTTGGTTGGCCCGTAGAATTCGCTGGGATAAGCAGTGTTGTTAAACCAAACGAAAGCAGTGGCGATGAAGGCCATCAGGGATAGAGCGCCCAAGCTGTAAGACAGATAAGCTTCTCCATTCCAGATGAAGGCACGACGTACCCAACCGAAGGGCTGAGTCAGAATGTGCCAGATACCACCAGCAATGCAGGTCAGGCCAATCCAGATGTGACCACCGATGATGTCTTCCATGTTGTTGACACCGATGATCCAGCCTTCGCCGCCAAAAGGAGCCTTGACTAGATAACCGAAGATCACAGCGGGGTTCAAAGTGGGGTTAGTAATCACGCGGACATCACCACCACCAGGCGCCCAAGTGTCGTAGACGCCGCCAAAGAACATGGCTTTGAACACCAAAAGCAGCGCACCGCATCCGAGCAGGATCAGGTGATAGCCGATGATGTTGGTCATCTGGTTCTTGTCTTTCCAGTCATACCCAAAGAAAGAAGAGTATTCTTCGAGGGTTTCTGGACCACGGATGGCGTGGTAAATGCCGCCAAAACCGAGAACAGCAGATGAGATTAAGTGCAGAACACCAACCACGAAGTAAGGGAAGGTATCAATTACTTCACCACCAGGGCCAACACCAAAGCCCAGGGTACCCAAGTGAGGCAGGAGAATTAAACCTTGCTCGTACATGGGTTTTTCTGGTACGAAGTGAGCCACTTCAAACAGGGTCATGGCTCCAGCCCAGAAGACAATCAGGCCAGCGTGGGCAACGTGAGCACCCAGGAGTTTACCAGACAGATTGATTAAACGAGCGTTACCAGCCCACCAGGCAAAGCCGGTAGTGGCTTGGTCACGTCCGCCGATCATTGACGTATTAAAAGTGCTTTGCACAGGCTACGACCTCTTTTGCGATCGACTCAACAATTAGGGGGTTTTTGGTTTTGAGTGTTGGGTCAGTCTGATTGACTCAACACTCAAAGCCGGATAAGTAGAATACTATTACAGAGCGTTACCGCGAGGCAGAACTTCCTCGGGGAACACAAAGCTTTCATGGGGTTGGTCAGCCGGAGCCATCCAAGCCCGCAGACCTTCGTTCAAAAGTTGGTTTTTGGTGTAGAAGGTTTCAAATTCCGGGTCTTCAGCCGCCCGCAATTCTTGGGACACGAAGTCATAAGCCCGCAGGTTCAGACCTAAGCCCACCACACCGATGGAGCACATCCACAGCCCGGTGACGGGAACAAATAACATGAAGAAGTGCAACCAGCGTTTGTTGGAGAAGGCAATCCCGAAGATTTGAGACCAGTAGCGGTTGGCAGTCACCATTGAGTAGGTTTCTTCCGACTGGGTGGGTTCAAATGCCCGGAAGGTGTTGGCACCTTCGCCATCTTCAAACAAGGTGTTTTCCACTGTGGCACCGTGAATGGCGCACAGCAGGGCTCCACCGAGGATACCCGCCACTCCCATCATGTGGAAGGGGTTGAGAGTCCAGTTGTGGAAACCTTGGAAGAAGAGGATGAAACGGAAGATACCAGCGACACCGAAGCTAGGAGCAAAGAACCAGCCAGACTGACCCAAGGGGTACATCAGGAAGACGCTGACGAATACAGCAATCGGGCCGGTGAAGGCGATCGCAT
>NZ_LIUQ01000157.1 GCF_001276715.1 Planktothricoides sp. SR001
CATCCGTTGCCAAATCCGTTGCCTGCCAATCCGCTGCCAAATATACAGCGGTTTTTAAATTAATAAACCACAGCCTTCCGCCAATTAACCGCCAGGGAATAAATTCCCTGGCTAACAGCACAAGTCGGTTAAAACCGACTAAAATCTTGTATGGGTCAACAGCCGTTGTAGGGGTCAACAGCCGTTGACCCCTACCAAGTATGATTAGTCGGTTTTAACCGACTTGCGCTATGAGGCGGGGATTTTAATCCCCGACGGGTGTGGTTTACTATCGGTAGGGTGTGAAAGCGCAAAGCGTAACGCACCTTCTACCACGGAGAACCAATCATCGTAAATCCAGACCAGAAATAAGGATGGGACAAATTCATATTCTGCACTCGCACCAACTCTGGGGGCAAATTAGTCTCATTTAACTGCTTAGACCCAGGCAATTGACTACTAGAAAACTGTAATTCATTATGAATCATTGCCACTTGTGCTTGACGCAAAGCCTCAGCCTTAATTGGGGCAGAATGGAGAGATTCATAAAACTCCATCATAAAACCCAAAGTAGCCATATCATCGATATACCATAGACTTGCCAAAGCGGATTTTACCCCGGTACGAACCGCCAACCCAGCAAATCCTAACTCAGCAATTTCATCACCCACTGCGGTGCGACAAGCGGACAAAACCAACAACTCAGTGGCGGGATTATTTAGCCCCAAATCACGCAAATCATCTAAGGGCAACTTATCATTCCAGAAATAAATGTATGTTTGGTTATTTTGGCCTGGGGTAAAATCAGCATGAGTGGCTAAATGGACAATATCATAGCCATGATGTTCTAGTTCTTGCTGCAAATTTTCTCGCGTAAAATCCTGATTGAACAACTGAGTTCCAGGCCAAATATTCTGGGTAATTAAATTCAACTCCACAGGGACTCCCGGTAAAGGATTTACATCCGGGAAGGTATCTGCGCCCATTGCCAAAACTTTTTTGCCTTGCAGTGATTGATAATGAGCATCCATCAAGCTAACTGAAGGAATCAAACTCAGGCTATATTTTTCTACCAAAAACTGTTCACCATCATGTAAAGCAGCAATGGGTAAACCCCGCAAACCGGCATCCATACTAAATAATATAGTATCAATTTCTGCTGCTTGTAATTGGGGTTCAATGGGGGCAATTAGCCACTGATAAAGTTGTTGGGCTGAAGCTAAATAACTGTTGCTACGCCGTT
>NZ_LIUQ01000007.1:0-32930 GCF_001276715.1 Planktothricoides sp. SR001
GTAAAATCCCTAACTCGTTTCCAAACTCACTTCGGGAAGCCCCTGTGAGGGGCTTCCTCCTGCCCAGAAATACCCAGAAACCGGGTTTCTTAAAGAAACCCGGTTTCTTAGTCCTCGTAAGCCCTAAGAAATTGCGATCGCCTCGGTGGTGAAAAAAGGCTGGTCAACTTTTCCCGTTGTAGGATCGGGCAAAGGTTGCATCGATAAACGCATCTCATTCATTTCCACCATGCCAAAAATTGTGGCAAAAGAAACATCCGCCGCATCTCGTCCAGTGCCAATGCGAATAATGCTAGTTTGAGGCACCAACCGGCTGGGATCAAACAGATACCAGCGATCGCCTAAATAGGCTTCAAAACAAGCATGAAAATCTGGAGGATTTAAGCCATAAGCATAAGCATTAACAAACCGAGCAGGGATATTTAATGCTCGACAAAAAGCTATTGCTAAATGGGCAAAATCCCGACAAACTCCCACTCTTTCTGTGGCTGTATCATAAGCAGATGTATGATGGTCGCTACTCCCAGATAAGTAGATAACTTTTTGACAAATCCAATTACAAATAGCCGTAACTCTAGAATAGCCTGGAGTCAGGTGTCCAAATTCAGAAAAAGCCAGATTAATTAACTGATCCGATTGACAGTAGCGACTCGGTAGCAACAGGGGTAAAATTTCCAACGGTAAATTAGCGGGAGTCACTTCTTGAACCTCATGGGGATCCTGCAAGAAATGATGTAGTTCTACGATCGCTTGATAGCTGATTTCCATTTGGCATTTCGGAGCATTTAATCGTAAGTAACGATTGCCATTAAAAGGATTATTATACTCTTCTATTTCTAAGCGGGGATAAATCTCTAATTTTTCTTGTTCAACTTGCTGATACTGATTATGAACCACCCCAATGTTAAACACAAATGTACTCGGTTCATAGATGCTGTAAACTAGGTGACAACCCAATTCAAATTTCATCATAAGCTTGGCTCAATTAATCTTATATTAATATTCTGTAGTTATTTATTTTATCCCTTTGTTCTGTCTGCGTATGGTGGGCAACGCTCGCAATATATGATTTTCCCGGTTTAACTGGGTTAAATTTGCTATTTTTCTAGAAAATGTTTAGAATGACATCAAACCTAGGATAAAATTTTTCCATGAGTCAACTGTCTAATTCCCATCCTTCTAAAGGCTTTGATACCCGGTGGCTGTATTCCTTCTGGAAATTCTCTCGCCCCCATACCATTATCGGCACCAGTTTAAGTGTTTTCGGATTATATGCGATCGCGATGGCCTTAACTCCTGCGGCTACATCTCCTTCTATCTTACCACTAATTACGGCTTGGATTGCCTGTTTATGTGGAAATATTTATATTGTCGGATTAAATCAACTAGAAGATGTAGAAATTGATAAAATTAATAAGCCTCATTTGCCCATTGCTGCGGGAGAAATTTCCCGGCAACAAGCACGGATAATTGTCAATATTACTGGAATTTTTGCTTTATTATTAGCGGTACTGGGCGGCCAGTGGTTATTGGCCACCGTGGGGATTAGTTTATTGTTAGGGACGGGGTATTCTCTGCCACCAATTCGGTTAAAGCGGTTTCCTTTTTGGGCAGCTTTTTGTATTTATACCGTTCGGGGAATAATTGTTAATTTAGGGCTATTTTTACACTCTCTCTGGTTGTTAAATCATGGTAAGGATTTACGGCACTTTTATCAGCTTTCGATTCCCCCTGAAATTTGGGCATTGACTCTATTTATTTTAGCCTACACTTTTGCGATCGCCATTTTCAAAGATATTCCCGATATTAAAGGTGATCGAGAATATCATATCACCACATTCACCATTCACTTTGGGGCCAAAGCGGTGTTTAATTTAGCCCGTTGGGTGTTAACCGGATGTTATTTGGGTATGGTGATCTTGGGATGGTGGTTTCTGCCCGGAGTTAACCCAATTTTTGTCGCGATCGCCCATATCACCGCTTTAATCATTCTCTGGGGGCGTAGTTTATCCGTTGACTTAGAAAATCAAGCCGCGATCGCCGCATATTATCAATTTATCTGGAAATTCTTTTTCCTGGAATACTTGGTATTTCCCGTCGCTTGCTTTTTGGCTTAAATAATCTGTGATTAAAATCTGTGATTAAATCACAGATTAAATCTGCTATTTATCTGTTACATTAAAACAAATTTCTGAAGTGATTTCCCAAGATGATTGGAGGAAAACCAACCATGAAACGTGGAAGGCCAACCTATATGGGCGATCGCTCCCCGCTAAAATTGTGGGTAAATTAACCCTGAAGCCGCTTTTTTCCTGAAAAACACGGGGGGGTATATAACCCACAATTTTAGTTGAGAATTACGACCAAATTTAATTGCCCTGGTGATAGTTTCATCATCAGATGGTGAGCGATCGCCACCGGGCAATTCATGGCTCCACCACATCAGATTAAGATGAAAATTAAGCGCTCATTTCCAGCATCCGCTGAATCGGTCGCAAAGCCGCAATCCGAATATCTTCTGGTAAAGTAATTTCTGGAGAGCGATTTTTCATGCAAAAATATAATTTCTCTAAAGTATTCAGCCGCATATAAGGGCATTCATTACAAGCACAATTACTCGTAGGCGGTGCCGGGATAAAAGTTTTATCATTGGCTTGCTTACTCATTTGGTGAATGATGCCCGGTTCAGTGACAATAATAAAAGTTGAACTAGAACTTGCTTGGGCATACTTCAATAAAGCGGTTGTTGACCCAATATAATTCGCATGACGGAGTACCGGCGCTTCGCACTCTGGGTGAGCGATAATTTCCGCTTCTGGATGTTGAATTTTCAGTTGGACAATTTTCTTTTCAGAAAAGTTTTCATGGACAAGACAGCTACCCTGCCAGAGCACCAAATCTCGCCCGGTTTGTTCCATCACATAGCGACCAAGATTGCGGTCTGGGGCGAAAATAATCGGTTGATCTTTGGGAATTTGGCTGACAATTTTCACCGCATTAGAGCTCGTGCAAATAATATCGCTCATGGCTTTAATGCCAGCCGAACAGTTGATATAAGAAATTACCTTATGATCTGGGTGGGCAGCTTTGAATTCCGCAAAAGCGTCTGGGGGACAAGTATCCGCTAAGGAACAACCAGCATTTAGGTCGGGCAAAAGCACCAGTTTGTCAGGGTTGAGAATTTTGGCCGTTTCCGCCATAAAGTGAACCCCGGCAAAGACAATTACATCCGCGTCGGTGTTGGCAGCCCTGCGGGAAAGTTCCAGGGAGTCGCCGATATAGTCCGCAATGTCTTGAATTTCTGACTCTTGGTAGTAGTGGGCGAGGATGACGGCGTTGAGTTCTTTTTTCAGGGCGGCGATCGCTTCATAGAGGTTATCCGGCACTTGGTTGCCTGCGGTGGCATCCCGTTCTAGAAATGCAGTGGTAAACATAGTTGGTGGTTGAGTTGAGTGAGTGGTTGAGTGAGTGGGTGAAACCCTACTTTTTGCCTGTGTTTGGTAATTATAGTAGTTTTTACCAAAATTGGCGAATCTTTTGATACATCTGAGACCTTCCCAGCCCGAACCGCCAATCACCAATAACCCCCAACCCCTATTGATCGTTATTTCCTGTAGGGGCGCGGGCGACCACCGCCATCGAATCGCCCCTACAGCATTGTATCAAGCGCAATTGAAACAAATTCGGGAATTTTCTTAAATACTCTTATTCCAATACTCTAAACCCGTGACAATGACATCTTCTAGCCACTTTTGGAAACGGGGAATCAAATTTTCTGATTCATCAGCGTAGGAAAATTGAAAAGGTGAATCGGTTAAAGGCTGAAGATCGCTAATAGTAGGTTCCCCTTCTTCACCATTATCTCGATGATAAGCACAGGCATTACAGATAAGTAAACCACGGTATTCATGGCCGAGAACATGAAAAGAAAGAAGAACGGTTACGGATGTTTCTATATTAATCACCAACTGAATCCAAGTGTGATAGTTCCGCAGGTTGGCAAAATATCCTAATTGTTTAGCGGTTTCCACCACTTGATAGCGATGGTAATGAGATCGCCGATCGCCAACGGGGGCAGCAATTGTGAAAACTGCCGCATCACTTAATAAATTTTGGACAGATAGTTTAATGTCATTAGCAATTTCCTGGAAGCGCTGAGAAGCGATATCAAATAAAATGGCAGCAAAACTTTCTGATTTCTGACATTTTTCCTGAACCGAACCTAACTGATTTTGTTGCAATTTATCTGCGATCGCCGCCAGAATGACTTGGGCTCTTCTAGTCTCTGATAGCACTTGCTCTGATAAACCAAGGCTTCTTAAAAATGCTTGCTTTTGACTCTTGGCAAAAAGATTAATTAAACTCGACAAATCACCGCGATTCGCTGGCGCGATAGCTTCGCTAACGGCATCTTCCAAAGCGGCAATATAAACGGCGCGTTCGCGAAGCGTCCCGGAGGGAATCGTCACGGGTTATCACCAAAGGAAACCAACTCGCTTGAATGAATACTAAACTCGCTAAACAACGAGCTACTCGACCATTTCCATCTTGAAATGGGTGAATTTGGGTAAACCGATGATGCAACCAAGCCGCCTCAATTTCAGGAGTAACTTTTTGTTCTCGATGTTGATGATGTAATGCTATCAATCGATCCATTTCCGATGCCACTTGTTCGGGAGGACAATACTCGTGAATCGTGCCATCAGGTCTTAGGGGGTTATTCGGTTGACGTTTCCAGTCGCCTTTAATTAAAGAAACCTTAAAGATTTTTCCCTGTTGATTTAAGGCTTCTGTGCTGTCCTGACTCTGAGTTAAAACTTGATGTAACTGCTTGATATAAGAAGTGGATAGATTTCTTTGTCCCCCAACAAAATCAAATAATCCCTCAATGGCAGCTTCTTGGTCTTTAATCAGGGAAACTACCTGTTTAACTGGAATATCTGTAGCTCCGTGAGGAATTAATGCCTCATTAATTCCCTGTTCGATTAATAACCGAGTGATGCCGCGATCTATGGTGTACAATCGCTCAATAATTCCCGTTTCAATCGCGATTTCCCGTCGGAGTTTTTCGCTGAAAGTTTGAAACTCTCCAGATTGCCGCAAGCGATCTGCTTGCTCGTTCCAAACCGTGACTAGAGGTGGCAATTCAACACTGGCTAAATCTTGCCAATTGGATGATAAATCTTCGATGGGTTTCCACAGCATAAAGTTTGCAGTTACATACTGACAATATTGTAATACCATTTACCAAAATTTATGCATAGGGGCACAAGCATTGCGCCCCTCAACCAACAAACAACAACCAACAACCAAAGAATCCCTACCCAACAACCAACAACAACCAACAAAGAATAACCCCCCTGACAACAACAGGGAGGTTTGGGGCATCGTTAGGAATGACTGATGCAAAAATGATATCAATTGCCGGTCAAGATTTCCCGAATTTTCTAAGCGGAAACCAGAGAAGCTAAGGGATTAGGAATCGAAGCAGAAGGAGCATCAAATTTGCCCACAACCACATATTCTAAACGCAGTTTCAACCAAGTAATAAACTGGGGATTCGTAGAAATCACCGCCACTGATGGCTGAGGCACTTTTGCTTTAATATCCTTCATTTCTGGGGCTTCCAAAAAAGCCGGTTGTTTGACTAACCAAAAATCAATTTCTTTGTTAGTTTCTTGATAGTGGCGAGTGCGTTCTTTGAGCACTTCTTCAAAGGGTTCTTCTTCTAATAAGAAACGTTGACTCGCTAAGACATAATGATAAGTTTGCATAGTTTTTGACAATTTGATTGACGATTAATATATGGGTTAGTTGTTGGTGGTTGGTTGGTGGTTGGTGGTTGGTGGTTGTTCGGTAGGGATTCTTTGGTTGTTAGTTGGTGGTTGTTAGTTGTTACTTGGTGGGTAGGGATTCTTTGGTTAATGGTTGTTAGTTGGTGGTTGTTGGCAAACAACAAACAACAATCAACCAACAACAATCAACAATCAACAAACAATCAACAATCAACAATCAACAATCAACCAACAACCAACAACAATCAACAATCAACCAACAACAATCAACAATCAACCAACAACAATCAACCAACAACCAACAACCAACAACCAACAACAAAGAACAAATTAAACTTCGCCTCTGATGGCTTGTTTCATTTCTCGGACCGCTCGCTCCATGCCGACCAGAACAGCACGAGAGATAATTGTATGTCCAATATTGAGTTCTTCCATGCCTTCGATGCAAGCAATTGGGCGCACATTCCAATAGGTTAGACCATGACCGGCATTGACGCGCAAACCCATATGACGAGCTTTTTGGCATCCTTGGGTTAAAATTGCCAATTCCTTCGCCTGGGCGATTTCGCCTTTGGCTTCCGCATAAGCCCCAGTGTGCAGTTCAATGAATTTGGCGCCAGTCTTGGCGGAAGCTTCGATCTGTGCGTCATCGGCATCAATAAATAGGCTGACGGGAATGCCTGCGCCTTGTAATTGGGACACGACCTCGGTGAGGCGATCGCATTGACCGGCGATATCGAGTCCTCCTTCGGTGGTCACTTCTTCTCGACGTTCCGGCACCAGGGTTACATAGTCTGGCTTAATGTCGAGGGCAATTTGCACCATTTCTGGGGTAGCTGCCATTTCCAAATTCAAATGAGTCCGCACCGTTTGCCGCAACAAACGCACGTCACGGTCTTGAATATGGCGGCGGTCTTCCCGCAAATGCACCGTAATCCCATCAGCGCCTGCGAGTTCCGCCAACACGGCGCCCGCTACGGGGTCAGGTTCTACGGTGCGTCTGGCTTGGCGAATGGTAGCAATATGGTCAATATTTACGCCAAGTGTAGGTTGTTGGGACATGGTTTTGAAGGCAAATTTTTACTTAGATTTTAACGGAAAAGCGGCGCCTGGGCTGAGTAATTTTTATCAGATAAACTACCCGTTATAGCGGTAGCAATGCGGGTTACAGAGGTTTTCTGGATTCCCGCCTGCGCGGGAATGACAGGTTTTTTTTGTACTTCGCAATGCGGATTACAGAGGTTTTCTGGATTCCCGCCTGCGCGGGAATGACAGGTTTTTTTTGTACTTCACAACTCTGACAAGTGCTATATTTCAGCAAAAGGTTAGTAAGCGAATGAACCAACCCAGGCGACGATTACCCCTAAGATAGAACCGACCAACACTTGAAAAGGTGTATGGCCAAGAATTTCTTTAAGACGGTCTTCGGTAAATTGATGATCTTCAAATAACTCGATAATTTGGTTCAGGACACGAGCCTGATCCCCAGCAGCCCGACGAACTCCAGCCGCGTCGTACATGACAATCACCGCGAAAATGGTCGCCAGGGCAAACTCAGTGCTTGACCAACCCACGGTTTGACCGATACCGGCTGCCAGGGCGGTGACTAGGGCTGAATGAGAACTCGGCATCCCGCCAGATTCAACCAGTAAGTGAAAATTAAGCTGGCGATTTTTCACCAACTCGAAAAAGAGTTTTAAGAATTGGGCGAGTAAACAGGCAATCACCGCAACCAGCAAGACCCGGTTGTCGAGGATATGGCCAAATTCCTTCATGGGGTATTGCACCTTTTGTGAGTTTCGATTAGGGAGCCTTGAATAGCCTAGCATTTAGGTTAACCTGTCGCTGTCCTAACCAGCTATAACCGGACACAGGAATGTGCTGCTACGTCCGTCTGTATTGCCTAGTAAGTTCGACTGGTGATAAAGTCCGCGATCGCGCATAAGGGCATCCCCTGCTGACCAAACGGTGCTAACTGGGCTTTTGCCTCGGCAACTAGCTGAATAGCCTGCCGTTCCGACTCTTCTAGCCCCAAGAAACTGGGATAAGTTGCTTTTTGGGCTGCCAAGTCTTTCCCGGCACTTTTACCTAATTGCTCTTGGGTTTGAGTGATATCGAGAATATCATCAATAATCTGAAAGGCCAACCCAATATTTTGAGCATAACGAGAAAGTCTTTGCAAGGTTTCTTCACTAGCGCCGCCCAAAATCGCCCCACAAAGCACACAAGCTTCTAATAAAGCCCCAGTTTTATGGGTGTGAATAAAATGCAGGGTTTCCAGAGAAACATCTGGTTTGCCCTCAGACTCGATATCCACCACTTGACCGCCCACCAGTCCAGCAGCGCCAAAAGCCCGCCCCAACTGAGTAATCACCTTTAATACTCGTTCCGCTGGGACATTTTGGGTTTGACTGGCGACAAATTCAAAGGCTAAGGTCAACAAGCCATCTCCGGCTAAAATGGCAATATTTTCCCCATAAACTTTATGATTGGTCAGCTTGCCACGGCGGTAATCATCATTATCCATTGCCGGTAAATCGTCGTGAATTAAGGACATGGTGTGAACCATTTCTAAGGCGCAAGCGGTGGGCATGGCCATGTCAATAGTTCCCCCCACCAGTTCACAACTGGCTAAACATAAAATAGGTCGTAAACGCTTGCCCCCAGCCATGAGGGAATAGCGCATAGATTCATAAATTTTTTCGGGATATTCGACTTTAATCGAAGCATCTAAAGCCGCTTCGACTAGCTTTTGCCGTCCTTTTAAATAGGCAGCTAAATCAAATTCTACATTAGTCGAATTGGTTGATAATTTTTCGGTTTCTGCGATCATGTTTTCTTTTTGTTGGTTGTTGGTTGTTGGTTGTTGGTTGTTGGTTGTTGGTTGTTGGTTGGTTGTTGGTTGTTTGTTGTTGTTTGTTGATTGTTGATTGTTCATTGTTGTTGGTTAATTGTGTTTTTCGGCTGACATTTCCACCAATAACAAACAACAAACAACTAATAACAACCAACAAATAACCAACAACAAACAACAAACAACTAACAACAAATAACTAATTAAATCTTAAATCCCATTCGCTGACTGTAGCTCCAAACGGTATTTTCTAACAGCATGGCTACGGTCATTGGGCCAACACCACCGGGAACGGGGGTGATGAGTTGGGCTACTTCTTGGGCGGATTCAAAGTGAACATCCCCAGTCAGACGGGATTTTCCGGCTTCATTGGTGACGCGGTTAATGCCTACGTCAATGACCACCGCACCAGGTTTGATCATGTCTCCGGTAATCATTTCCGCTCGTCCGATCGCCACCACTAATATATCTGCCGTGCGAGCCGTAGCCCCTAAATCTGCGGTTCTGGAATGGGCAATGGTGACAGTGGCATTGGCTTCTAAAAGCATCAGGGCGATCGGTTTGCCTACCAGGATACTGCGACCAATCACCACCGCTTGTTTGCCTTTGGGGTCAACATTATATTCTTGCAGTATCCGCATCACCCCAGCGGGAGTGCAACTGCGTAAACCCGGTTCTCCGCGCATCAAGCGGCCCATATTGGTGGGATGTAATCCATCCACATCTTTATCGGGATCAATTTGATTGAGTAAGGTTACAGAGTCGAGATGACCGGGCACCGGCAGTTGTAGCAAAATTCCGTCTACCCGATCGTCTTGATTTAATTCCGCGATCGCTCCTTGGAGTGTAGCCAAAGAAACATCTTCGGGAAAATGACGCCCAAACGAAGCTATTCCCACCTTGGCACAAGCTGTTTCTTTATTTTTCACATAAGCCGCACTTGCGGGGTTATCCCCCACCATCAATACCGCTAGACCAGGGGGGCGGGTATTTGGGGGGCGGCTGTCAATGCGCGATCGCAAATCACCCTGAATTTTTTGGGCGAGAGCTTTTCCGTCTAAAATTTTGGCAGTGTTCGAGTCCATCACAATTCAACCTGGGTTGAAATCCTCGCAAGCTGTCCTGGGCATTTGACCGCAGCATTTCTCTCCGGCACGACTCAGCACAGCCTGACTAAAATTGCCTTATTAGTTTCGCATATCCTGCCAGAGTTATCGCAATCACTCAGGAGTAATTACCTCAGGAGCAATTATCATAGATAGTTCTGTCGTTCCGATGCTAAGGCTATCTTTACCCGTTCATACTCAGTCCAAAGCTTACTGACCATATCAGGGACTTCAGGGGTTAAAGGTTGGCTTTTGTCTTTTCCCGATCGAGCCTGGGATTCCAATTTCTTGCAAATGTCACCGAGAGGCATTGCTCCCAGACTAAAACAGATAGATTTTAGGGTATGGGCATTATGTTCTAGACTGTCTAGATCGTTGTCGGTGACGGCAGCAGAGATTTCCGTCAGCAGCGAGGGCGCATCTTCTAAGTAACTATCAATCAAATCGATCATAAATTCGGCTGACTCTGGATCGCTAGGATCGCCTAAAGCGTGCAGAACCGCGCGATCGAGAGCTAAGGGCTGCTCTAAAGAACTTTGGGCAGAGTTGCGCTTAACTTCATAATTATCATTCATTGCTTGGTTTTTTCCTATGGTTTTAGTCAATGCTTTTGATAAAGCGATCGTCTCCGTTGTTTCTTCTGATGTTTCTTCTGACTTTTGCGGTGAGCATTTTCGCAGTGCTTGACTGAGTTCTTCTAGACGAATTGGCTTGCTCACATAGTCGTGCATCCCAACATCAAAACACTTCTGACGGTCTTCTATCATCGCATTAGCGGTCAATGCAATAATATATGGAACTTGTGAATGATTCCAATCTTGATAAATTTTCGCTGTGGCTTCTAATCCATCCATTTCCGGCATTTGCATATCCATCAAAATCACATCATAATGCTGACGGTGCAAGGCTTCCAAGACTTCCAATCCATTGGCGACCACATCAGCCCGATAGCCCAGACGGGCTAAAAGATTGACGGCAACTTTTTGGTTAACAACGTTATCTTCTGCTAACAAAATTCTTAACGGATTTTTTTGCCCCAGGGTGGTATCAATCAGCGGTGGTGCCATTAAGCGATCGACCGCCACTTGTGGTTGGGCGCCAAAAATTTTCAGCAGCACATGATAAAGATGCGATTGTTTAATTGGCTTGTACAAAAAAGCCGCTAAATTCAACTCCTCCGCGTTAAAATCCTCAATTTCTGACATCGCTAGGGAGGTTAAGATAATCAGCGGTAAGTTTTGGTAATTGGGTAATTGGCGAATTTTTTTGGCCAGAGTTAACCCATCCATTTCGGGCATTTGCATATCCAAAATGGCTAAATCAAAATGTTGTTCTTGGGTTAACCAGCCGATCGCCTGGATGCCGGAAATCACCGTGAATGCTTCCATTTTCCAAGATTCTATCTGCAAAGATAAAACTTTACGATTGGTGGGATTATCATCCACAATTAGCACTCGTTTCCCATCTAATTGGGGATGTTCATCTTGCAGATAAGCTGGGGCGATCGCCTCACTTTCCTCAGCCACAATTTTAAAATAAAAAGTCGATCCTTGCCCCATTTGGGTTTGCACCCACATCGTCCCCCCCATCATTTCACTTAAGCGCTTACAAATCACTAAACCTAAGCCAGTACCGCCATATTTGCGCGTGGTAGAAGCATCCACTTGACTAAACGGTTGAAACAACCGTTCCATTTTATCTGGAGGAATGCCAATGCCGGTATCTTTCACCGAAAATTCGATTTCATATTTTCTGGCTTGGTTTTTATCAGTTTCATCTGGTCGGCGTTCTAATTTTTTGCTGGTGACACTGACTAAAATTTCCCCTTTCTCGGTAAACTTAATCCCATTGCCAATCAAGTTGACTAAAATTTGCCGAATCCGCGTGGATTCTCCTAGAATTGAATAAGGACATTTAGGATCTATATGACAAGTCAATTCTAGTCCTTTTTTGATCGCTGATGTACTCAATAATTTGAGCGCATCTTCTATACAATTTCTTAAATCAAAAGGATGAAACTCTAAATCTAGTTTACCCGATTCTATTTTACTAAAATCTAGAATATCATTAATAATTGTTAACAAAGAATCGCCGCTAATTCTAATGGTTTCTACCCAGTCTTTTTGTTGCTCACTCAAAGGGGTATCCAGCAATAAACTGGTCATGCCAATTACCCCATTCATGGGAGTTCTAATTTCATGGCTCATGGTGGCCAAAAATTCACTTTTAGCGCGAGTTGCTTCCAACGCTTTGTCCCGGGCTTTTTCTAATTCTGCGGCGGCAAATTTGCTTTCTAGTGCCGTACCAACCCATTGGGTCATTAATTTTAACAGTTCGTGATTCACCGATGCAGAAGCACCGTCATTATTTGGGGCAGAATCTACTTCGGTACAAGATACTTCGGTACAAGATAGTTGGGTACAAGCTACTTGGTTAGAATCTCCTTGGGTACAAGCTACTTCGGTACAAGCTACTTGGTTAGAATCTATTTGGGTACTGGAAAAACTCAAAGTGCCATAAACACTTCCCCCGACGATTACTTGCGCCCCGAAATAAGATTGTACGGGGACTTGGTAAGAAGCGGCAAAAGCAGGATTTCTAAACCAATCATTGCCATTGGATTTAATATAAACTGATTCGGAAGCTTTAATCGTTTCTCTGCAATAAGTATGATTTAAATCAAAAGTAGTTCCCCTGTGAATTAGCCGATTGGGATCGTGTACGGCGATTACTTCATACTCTTGGTAATCTAGTTTACTTTTCGCCAGTTTTATCCGAGCCAAAATGCCAATTTCCATATTAAACCAACCGCAGCCCATCTTCAATAATTCCTCTAATTTTTGCTCTATAGTTCCTTCTTTTGCAGCGGTGAATTGATACAGTTCGCGAATGATGGCTTCACTGTGCCGTAAGGTTTCTTCTGCTAAAATGCGATCGCCAACTTCTTTTTTTAGTTCTTGATTCCGGCGCGATATTTCTTGGGTTCTTTCTTCAACCAAATCTTCAATTTTTACCGTTCGTTTAATATTATTCCAAAAATACAAAGATAACAACCAAGTAAATAGAAAACCCGTTGCCAAAATGCCCCATGCCAGCCAATAATTTTCACTGAAAATATACGCAGATTTCGCCACTAAAACCAGTCGCCATGTTCTTCCGGCGATGGGAAGCACTTTGCTAAATTTAAATTTATCGTTAACTTGGTTAGATGAAATCTGTTTGATTATGTTTTTTTCCTGTTGATAATTTTCGGAATTTATGCTGAAATCAATATATAAAAATTGTGGGGTTTCTTTGGTTGATTCATCTAAAAGATATACCTCAATTATTTGAGACTTTTCCGGAAAATTGGCTAAAGCATTTTCGATCGCCCTGCCAACGCTAAACACTGCCGCGACATATCCTTTTAATGCATTGCGGCGATTTTCTAAAGAATTGAGCAAAATATTTTGATCGTAAACAGCTTTAAAAATCAAAAAACCCAGGTTATCCCTAGTTTCTTGAAGCAGTTTAATCCCTGGAGTTGCTACCATTTTTCCCGTATCTCTGGCTTGATTTAAAGCAGTCTGTCGAATCGGATCAGAAGCCACATCAAACCCGAAAGAAGCCTCATTTCTGGCGTAAGGTTGCAGATAATACACTGGGTAATATTCCAGGCGATCGCCCGCCCGGAATTTTTCTCCCAGTCCCACTTGTTCCCAGATTTCAAATTTAGCATAACCCTCCGCCCTGGCTGTTTGCTCAAAGGCCAGCCTTTGTGGGGCGGTAACTTTCGGGATCCATTCGATGGATTGAATACTGGGATAACGCTCAATAAACGGCTCCACAAATCGCTGAAATTCCTGTCTGTTTACATTATCCGATGCATGATAAAAACTTTGAAGAGATAATATTAAATCTAGACTTTGATTAAGTTGCTGCTCGATCGCGATCGTGTGCAAACTCGCTAATCGTTCAAATTCCTCTTGCTTTGTGGCTTTTTCTAAATTTCCGATCGTCAAAAAACCCAACACAGAGAACACCGAACCCATGACAATGGTGATGGCGATCGGCAGATATCTTTTGGTAGATTTAATCTGAATAATCCACTTCATTTGTTATTTATTGTTGGTTGTTGGTTCTTGGTTGTTGCTCCCCCCTAGCCCGATGGCGGTCTAAGGGGGGGTTGGGGGGGTTTTGGTTGTTGGTTGTTTGTTATGTTTTGCCTTACCAATAACCAATAACCAATAAAAAATAAGTTTAGAAGTAGGATGGGCAATGCCCATCCTACTTGAGGTTACAGTTAGCGGATGGGATTTAATTCGGTATTAATTATTGGTTATTGGTTATTTTTGGGGATGTCAACCGAATAACGAACAACAAATAACGAATAACAAACAACGAACAACTTTTCAACAAACGAGGAAGTTCTATTCCACTCCTTCAATGGGGGCAAACCCTTGACGTTGAATATTTTCCGTGATGCTGCGCGCTTCTAGGAATTGCAGCAAGTAATCTGGGCCACCGGCTTTGGATCCTACCCCGGACAACTTAAAGCCACCAAAGGGTTGACGAGAGACGATCGCCCCGGTAATTCCCCGATTAATATACAAGTTTCCCACTTCAAACTCGGCTTTTGCCCGGTCGATATGGGAAGGAGTCCGGGAATATAGCCCCCCAGTTAAAGCGTAATTTGTCCCATTCGCCATATCTAAGGCTTCGGAGAAATCTTTTGCCCGCATGACCGCTAACACTGGGCCGAAGATTTCTTCTTGGGCAATGACCGCATCAGGTTTCACGTCAGTGAAAATCACCGGGCCGACAAAATAGCCGTTTTCTGGGCTGGGCATTTCCAACGCTAAAGTGGCTTCCCGTTTGCCTTGTTCGATATATTCGCGAATGCGGGCTTGGGCATTGGCATCAATCACCGGCCCGACTTGGGTACTGGGAACTTCCCCAGGCCCAATATTCAGCGATCGCGTCGCTTCCACCAAGCGATGCACAAAGGCATCATACACAGGTTCCAGCACGATCGCCCGCGAACAAGCGGAACATTTTTGTCCGCTGTAACCAAAAGCTGAGGCCACCACCCCGGCAACCGCTTGATCCAAATCGGCGCTTTCATCCACAATCACCGCATTTTTGCCGCCCATTTCCGCAATCACCCGTTTCAGGTGCTTTTGCCCCGGTTCCAAAATGGCCGCTGACCCATAAATTTGGCTGCCTACTTCCTGGGAACCCGTAAAGATAATCGTATGGACTTGCGGATGTTTCACCATATAAGTCCCCACCGTGGAACCTTTCCCCGGCACAAATTGGAACACCCCAGCCGGAATGCCCGCTTCTACCAAGATTTCCGTAATTTTGGCCGCAATCACACTGGTGACCGCTGCCGGTTTTAATAGGGTACAATTTCCCGCCACCAAAGAAGCCACGGTCATGCCTACAGGAATTGCCAGGGGGAAATTCCAGGGAGAAATCACCACGGAAATGCCACGAGGTTGATAATGATAGCGGTTAGTTTCCCCAGGAATATCATAGTTATAACCGGCTGCCAGCCGTTCCATTTCGTCCGCATAGTAGCGGCAAAAGTCGATCGCCTCAGAAACTTCTGGGTCTGCTTGCCGTAAAGTTTTGCCCGCTTCCAATACCATCCAAGCCACTAACTCATGGCGGCGTTGTTCCATAATTTCCGCAGCTTTCCGCAACACCCCAGCCCTTACCCGGACGGGAGTCTGGCGCCATGCGGGAAAGGCAGCTTTAGCAGCGCGAATGGCATTTTCCGCTTGTTCAATGGAAATCATGCCGATTTTGCCAATTACTTCGCTGTAGTGGGAAGGGTTGACGGAATCAACAGTTTCCAGGGTATTCACATATTCCCCATTAATCAACGGTGAATAGGTCTTACCCAGTTGTTGCCGGACGGTTTTTAAGGCTTGTTCGGCTTTTTGCCGCAGTTGGATATTCGCATAGTCCGTATCTGCCGCATTGGGAAATGCTTGTTTAGCGTGATATTCCGCTTTGGCTTGGGCTTCGGAAACCTTGGGGGCTGCTAATAATTGTTCTATCGGTCGGTCTTCTTGGCTTTGGCGGAGGAAAGAACTATTGGCGGTATTTTCCAATAACCGCCGAATTAAATAGGCCATTCCTGGCAGCAAGTCCCCATAAGGGCAGTACATCCGCACCCGATAGCCTCGTTGGACTAAGGCTTTGGCCAGTTTGTCCCCCATGCCGTAGAGGACTTGCATTTCAAAGCGTCGGCGCGGAATATTCAGGGTTTCGGCGATCGCCATTGCATGGGCTTGCGATCGCACATTATGGCTACCAATGGCGGCATATAAATATTGGTGATTTTCCATCAACAACTCGGTCATGCGCTCAAAGTTGGCATCGGTGGCGGCTTTATCATTAAAAACGGGTTGCGGCCAATGGTGTTGCTGGGATTTAATCGTTTCCTGATCCCAGTATGCCCCTTTCACCAAGCGCACTGTAATCGGGTTGCCCCGTTGTTTCGCCCACTCGATTAAATCTTGCAAATCCTGGTAGCTATCCCGCAAATAGGCTTGCAAGGTGACGCCGATATCCGTGCGATCGCGATACTCTTCCTCTAGGAGCAGTTTTTTCAGAATCGACAGAGTAATATCCTTATATTCATACTGTTCCATGTCAAAGTGAACTGCTGCCCCTACTTTTTTGGCATAACGTAACAGAGTATGAATGCGATCGCTCACCATCACCGTACTGCCTTGGGGGTCTACCGGGTCAAACTGGGAATAAAAAGCCGTCAGTTTCACCGACACTTGGACTTTCGGCAACGGTTGCCCGTCTGCCTCATCAATTTCTGGCACCTTTGACCACTTTTGGGCTACGGTGGTAAGCTCATCCATCAATTCCAAATAGCGATTTAAATATAATTGAGCTTCGGACTCAGTAATCACCGCCTCACCGAGCAAATCCATCGTAAACGCCATCTTATCTTTCCGCAGACGTTCAATGGTTTTAATCGATTGCTTGATATTTTCCCCAGAAATATATTTTTGGGCTAAGGTTTTGACTGCCGTCGCGACCGTAGTTGCAGCGATTTTACCTGCGGGAGAGTCTGTCCCAGTAAAACTCAGTAGCTTTTTCAGAGCATCGGGCAATTCCACTTCTTCTGTGGTGAGATATTCTTGGAGGTGACGGGCAATTTCTGGCTGACTGCGTAATGCTGGGAGGCAGTCAATAAAGCGAAAGAGTTGTACCCGTAGCCCAGGGTTGCTCATTGTCCAGTCCAGTAACTTATCATCCCAGCGCATTTGGTCTTGTAACTGAGCCAAAAACGAGCGTTTTTCTTGAGTTGCGGCCAAAAGTTCTTTGGCAATTGCTTGAGTTTTCGTTTCGTAGGTCGTGTGATTTTTCGAGAGTGCTAAAACCATAAGTATCCACTAGAAGATATGGGACAACATTAGACAAGAAACCGGCGATGGCCTAAATTATTCCTGACTTGATTCCTGAATTAATTGTACTTCCTCTGTGACCCTCTGTGACTCTGTGGTAGGGATTCTTTATTTCTTTATCACCACAGAGGCACAGAGGGTCACAGAGAGAAAACCTGTAATTTCGATCATATATTTTTTAACCAATATGTTCTTAACTCTCAGACTCGATCGCCAACAAGTTAAGTGTTTCTATCAATGCCCAATTGATCGCATTTGTTTGATTATCCTGCAATTGAGCCTGCTCGACAATTTGGCGATCGCGCAAGTTATCCCAGATAATACGCTACCGAATAATTCCCAGGTGATTCAAAATGGCGACATATTCACCATTAACGGTGGCACCACGGCGAGGCAAAACATATTTCATAGCTTCCAAGAATTTTCTGTATCCACGGAAACCGAAGCCTATTTTAACAACCCAGAGACTATCAATAATATTATCACCCGAATTACCGGGGCAAATCTTTCTCACATTGACGGATTAATTCGGGCTAATGGCAATGCTAACTTATTTTTAATCAATCCCAACGGCATATCCTTCTGCCCCAATGCCCAATTAGAAATTGGCGGCTCATGTATTGCCAGTACCGCTGACCAACTATTATTTAATGATGTTTCTGGGTTTTTAGTGCCAAAAACCCAGAAACATCATCATTGCTAACAATAAATCTACCTATCGGTTTACAGTTTGGCGTCAACCCAGGTAAAATTCAAATCCAGGGAGGAGAAAATGCCATTGTTTAAACCGCGTCCAGGTCTCTACCTGGAGTTTTTTAGGTAGAATCTTTCAGTCTGGACTACTTGCCTCAAACCCGTTTCCGGATTCGAGGGAGAACTTTTTCAACATGGACGAGGTTTAGGTAGAATCTTTCAATCTGGATTATTTGCCTCAAAACCGTTTCCGGCTTCGAGGGAGAAATTTTTTAATATGGACGAGGTTTAGATAAAAAATGCTACACTAATAAACTGGTTATGCTGACAACCATCATAAGCATATGCGGCACAATTCTGGGAGCAGGTTATGAAAAAAATTTTAGTGATTGAAGATGAAAAACCCGTCTTAACCAACATCATAGAAATTCTGGAATCAGGAGGTTTTAGGGCAATTGGCGCCGAAAATGGTGAGATAGGCGTTCAGTTGGCTACTCAAGAAATCCCCGATTTGATCATTTGTGACATTATGATGCCGGTTTTAGATGGATACGGAGTGCTGACTAAACTGCGTTCTCAGCCCTTAACCGAAATTATTCCGTTTATTTTTCTCACGGCTAAAGCAGATAAAGGGGATCTGCGTCAAGGGATGAATTTGGGAGCAGATGACTATATCTCTAAGCCGTTTCGCCGCAAAGAGTTGCTGGAAGCGGTGAACATCCGGCTGGAAAAACAAGCGGCAGTGATGCAAAAGTATATATCCCAGTTTCAAAGGGCGGAAGGATTACTGTCAAAAATGCAGGATCTCCAGCAACTCAGTGAAACCAAAGAGGGATTGCTGATGAAGTTAATCAGCGATTTACGGGATCCTCTATCCAAGATTAATTTGGCAATTAAGATGCTAAAAAATACCCCCCCAGGAGCATCACGCGATCGCTATTTAGAAATATTGCAAGAAGAGTTTGACAAAGAAATTGCCTTATTAAATCAAGTCTCTGATGTCCAAGAACTCTTGACCTTAGATAACGTCAAGTTGTTACGGCAATTTAACCTGATTGAAGCCAAATCCATTATGAAATCGGATAAAAAATTATATTAGGGAGAAAACAGCAGAAATTTAGCGTCCTCGGTTAAATCTGCCCAAGGCTATCCTGCCGTCAATAGATTGTCCGTAATATTGTTTTCACCACTGAACCGATGAGCATTTTGCCAGGGGGCGACTGATACAAATTCGTTCAAGACTCGAATGGCCAGCAGAAACCAGGGAAATGTTCGCTCAAAAGACTTCTGAGTCAGAGTCAGTTAAAATATAACTCATCAGCACAGTCCCGTGAAATAAATCCCTATTGTCCCAACTCCATCAGTCGATCGCAGAGGTTATGAACAAAATTTTAGTCATCGAAGACGAAGAAATCGTTCGGTCTAATATTGTGGAAATTTTAGAATCTGGTGATTTTGAAGCCATTGGCGCGGAAAATGGTCGCCGAGGTATTGAAATCGCCGTGAAGAATCTACCGAATTTGATTATTTGTGACGTAACAATGCCAGAACTGGATGGATATGGCGTACTGAAGCTATTGCGGCAAAATTCTTCCACCAAAACGATTCCATTTATTTTTTTGACGGCCAGGGCAGACAAAACGGATATTCGCACCGGGATGAATTTGGGGGCTGATGATTACTTGACCAAGCCCTTTCGCCGCACCGAACTGCTCACCGCTGTCACCGCACGATTGGCCAAACACCAGGCGATGACTGAACGTTACCACGATCAACTCGAAGTGGCGCAAAAGGAATTGATTCATTCTCTCTATTATGATCGGTTGACCAACTTGCCCAATCAACTGCTATTGCGAGAAAAGTTTGATGAAAGTCTGCTCCAAAAAGGTTCAGGTCAACCGCCGTCGATTTTAGTGATGGCGATCGATCGCTTTTACCGGATTGTGGAATCCTTGGGATATGCTTCGGGCGATCGGCTAATTCAAAATGTTGCCCACCGCTTAATTACCTGTGTTGATTTTGGCGATACCGTAGCCCGACTAAATACCGATCAATTTGCGATTATTTTAGCTTCAGAAAACCAACAATCTCTCGAACTTACCGAGCAAGCATCACAAGTTGCCCAAAGGATTATCGAACGTCTGTCAAAACCGATTACATTGGATCAACACAAAATTTCTCTGTCCGCCAGTATTGGGATTGCTTTGTCACCCAAAGATGGCGAAGATATTGACGAACTAATGCAACACGCGGAGGCGGCGCTTTCTTATGCCAAGCAACTCGGGGGCAATCAATTTCAATTTTATTCCCCAAATATCCAGGCGGTTTCGGTGGAATTGTTGAATCTAGAAACGAATTTAAGGTATGCCTTAGAACGTTCTCAATTTCAGATATATTACCAACCGCAAGTAGACTTAACCTCTGGGCGGATTATTGGGGCTGAAGCTTTGCTGCGCTGGATGCTTCCAGAACAAGGATTGATTTCTCCTGGACAATTTATTCCTTTGGCAGAACAAAATGGCTTGATTGTGCCGATCGGCGAATGGGTGCTGCAAACCGCTTGTCAACAAGTGAAGACCTGGCAAGATCGGGGCTTACCGCCGCTCCGCATTGCCGTTAATTTATCGGTTCGGCAATTCAATCAACCGGATTTGACTGAGAAAATTGTCAATATTTTGACAGACACTAAGTTAGAACCCCAGTATTTAGAGTTAGAACTGACGGAAAGTATGCTAGTGGATAATATTAAACTTGCCACCACTCATTTGAAAAAGTTAAAAGCTTTGGGAATTAGCATTTCCCTGGATGATTTTGGCACGGGTTATTCTTCTTTAGGTTATTTGCAGAACTTTAATTTAGATATTTTAAAAATAGATCGTTGTTTTGTCACTGATATTAATACCAATGAAAAAAATGCGACAATTACTAAGGCCATTATTTCTATGGCTCATGGACTGAACTTGCACGTGATTGCCGAAGGGGTGGAGACTGAAGCCGAACTAGAGTTTCTCAGAGAACAAAAATGTAACACAATTCAAGGTTATTTCTTTAGCCCCCCTGTGCCAGGAGATAAGTTGGAAGAAATGCTCAAAAACGGAACCAAGTTAAAATTACCTTCACGAGTTGAATGAAGGGATTAATTCAGCAGCCCGGTGTTTAGGAAAAAAACCGGGCTGGCAGTTATTGATTCACCAGTTTATTCACGAGGAGAACCCTTGAATTAAGGGCTGGTTGTGGTGGGGTGATGGGGGACTGGGCGGGGATCCGCGTGAAGCTTGCGCCCCAAAGCGCTTAGGGGCGAATCGCCTCAGAATCGGCAATTTGCAAGGGTGGACGACAGGCTAAATAAACCACTGGACCAAATAGAGGAATTAAGGCTACTAGCCAAAAAATCACTGGATTGTTAATGCCACGACGGGGGAGATCATCTCCCAGTAATGCGGGAAAAATAAGACTTAACACGCAGAAATCCAAGCTCATTACATGAATAAATCGGGAAGTTTGCCACTGCTGGATAAAATCTGCCCAATTGCCATTGATCAAACCTGATGCGAATAAAACAATGGTGCCAAGGGTTAACACCACTCCGGTTAAGCGAGCATCCAGGATGTTGAGCAAGAGATTTTTTTGCCCGGAAAACTGAGGATTCGGTTGACGCAAGGCAAAATAAGGCAACAAAGCAAAAGCTCCCAAAGCCCAAGACCCCAAGGCAAATGGCCAAGCGGGGATTTTTTGCCCCCGGCCATCAATTAAAAGGATGCAAGTATAAACCATCGGCCAAATCCCCATCAAATTAAATAGAGAAATAATTAGGGGATTAATGTTTTCCCATTTCCCCGTGGAGAGATTGGTAATTAGGGCGATCGTGTCCGGTTGGTCGGGCGGGGCAAAAATAAACGCATATATTACAAATCCCAGCCATAGTAGTCCAAAGCCTATTTTGCTCAACATATACAAACTCCGTTCAATGGTAGATTAAGCTAAAACCATCCATATTAAGCACTTATGCTCATGCACGAATGATCGATCGACAAATTATCGGTCAATCATTCGGTTAATCATGCCATCTAATGCTAAAATGTCACCACGTCACCACAAATTATTAAAATTTTATGTAAATTACTTTTTTTAGGTTAATTTGTGGTAAAGAGCGGTTTCCAAGTCTGAGATGTCCGTATGGGCGATCATCTTAGGTGATTCACTCTCTTTCTGGGGGATTGATCGTTTGGAGCAACATTAGCATTTACCCAGAAGGCGATCGCATATACAGGGAAGTAAACATATGGAACGCAATGAAATTCTCGATTTATACGCCAGCGGTCAGAGAGATTTCACCGGGGCTGACCTCAGTGGACTAGACCTCAGTCGCTGTCATTTACCGGGCATTATCTGGACTAGCGCCAACCTGAAAGGCACCAATTTGAGTCGGGCGCACCTGACAGGAGCGAACTTAAGTCAAGCCAACTTATACTGGGCGAATCTTAATTTCGTCAAGATGGACAAAAGCAAGCTCCCAGATGCTAATTTAGCCAAAGCCACCATGACCGGCGCCAATTTTGCCAAAGCCAAACTTCCTAGAGCCAACTTAACTGGCACCAATATGGTCGGGGCGAATTTCTTCCAAGCCAACCTGCGTAGTGCCAACTTTGGTTGTGCCAATTTGGAATGGATTAACTTGCGTGGCGCTAACCTGAGTGGGGCAAATTTTAGCTGGGCGAATCTGTCATTTGCCAGACTTAGCGGCGCCATGTTATATGGCGCCGTTTTTCATGGGATTAACCTGGAAGAAGCTTATTTAAATGGAGTGGATCTGACGGGTTCCAATTTAGTCGCCGTTAATCTCAAAGGGGCGAAAATGAATGGGATTAAATTAGAGGGAGCAAATTTAATCGCAGCGAATCTCACTGAAGCCCAACTGCGAGGAGCGAATTTATCTGGAGCCGATCTCACCGAAGCCAAATTAGTTCTCACATGGCTGGATCACGCCAATCTCAATTGGACTTGTTTGCGGCGCACGGATTTTAAATGTGCGGATCTGAGCAATGCCACTTTAATTGGGGCAAATATATCCGAGGCAAATTTTACGGATACGATTTTACCGGAAAAGACGAAACGCTATTTCTGCTTAACCAGTAACCATCAAGAATTGAACCAAGAGTTTGAATCGTTCATTGATGCTAAAATTGATTCTCAAGCAACAACTTTGAGAGTTACAGTAATTTAAATGCCGTAATTCAAAGGCCGGTAATTTAAAGGCAGCCAGGGAAAAAGCTAGTTTTTGGCCATTTTTCGGGGAATTGTGGGTCAAAACCACTGGCAAAAGAGCCGATCGGCACCTGAAATACTTCTCCCTTTTCAGACAGGATCGAAGGTGGTGGGCTTTCCGCCCACCCTACATCTGATGGTGATGCAATTTTTTACACAATGGTTGCCAATTGTGCCGCCACATCTTGGGTGGTATCAATCGTTTTCACCAATGGCTGTTCCGCCTCAGTAAATGGTTCGGTTGCGGCTAGTTGACTGGCAAGTAAATCAGCGGTGGCGTCAGAAATATCTCCACTGCGTTGACTGAGCCAGTGACGCAATACCGCTTCCGGTGCGGTGCAATGCAGAATGGTGACGGGCAAGCTCTGGGCTTTTGCGGCGGCGATCGCCTCTGAGCGTAACTGAATGCGATCGTATTTCGCATCTAAAATCACCGGAAACCCAGATTTTGTCAGCATAATGCCCAATTCTAACAAACGTTGATAAGTTTTCTGGGTCATTTCCGGAGAATAAATTTCATTACCACCCCGTTCATTTAAACCAATACCCGCCAAATGTTTACGCACCGCATCAGAACGTAAGTGAATCGCCCCAATTTTTTCCGCTAAAATGCGAGCCGTCGTTGATTTTCCAGACCCGGATACTCCAGACATTAAAAATAACCGACCTTCACCGGGCTGAGTATATTCCCAAGCCAATTTATAATACTCTGCCGCTGCTTTTTCTGCCTGAGCTTTTTGGTCAGCGGGAACCCCTGGGTCATCTAACAAGAAAGACGTGACTTTAGCGCGGACATAAGCTTGGCGACTTAAATATAAAGGCAATAATTGCAATCCTGCCCAATCAGCGGTTTGCTCAATATAGGTGTTTAAAAACACATTGGCTAAATCTTTTCGTCCCCGGGCTTCAATGTCCATCACCGCAAAAGCCACATCATACATCGTATCGACAAAGCGGAATGGCTCGTTAAATTCAATACAGTCAAACAGGACGTTTTTTTCATCAATGATGGCAATATTTTTCAGGTGTAAATCTCCGTGGCATTCCCGGATTTTTTCCTGGGCAATCCGCTCTTGAAATAGGGCAGCTTTTTCGCCAAAAAAGCTATCGGTATAGGCTTTGGTTTGGTCAAACTGTGCTTGGGTTTGTGGCCCGCCAATATATTTCTCACTCTGGGCATAATTTTCGTCAAAAGCCTGACGAATTTGCGCTACTTCCCCAAATTTGAGAATGTAATCGTTGGTAGCGGTTTGGCGGTGGAAATCAGCCACTACTTTGCCCAACTCTTGCATTTCCGTTTGATTCAGCTTTCCGGCTTCAAACAGGTTAATCAGCAGAGCATCTTGGGGAAATTGGCGCATTTTTAAGGTATATTCCACTGGTTCGCCATGACCGCCTAGTTGATATTTATCCCCGGTTTGGGTAATGGGCAATACTTCTAGATAAATGTCCGGCGCACTGCGTCGGTTCATCCGCAATTCTTCCCCACAAAAATGCTGGCGTTTTGCCAAAGTTGAGAAATCCAAAAAGCCAAAATTGACGGGTTTTTTTAGTTTGTATGCATAAGCCCCAGCCAACAGTACAAAAGAAACATGGGTTTGGATTAATTTCACAGGTTCTGGCACCGGATGGGGATAGAACTCTGGCTGTAACATTTGTTGAATAACTGGGGGAAGATTGGTATCAGTCATGTTTTTTCTTTTCCTTTTTTCCTTGCTGGTGTTTTTGATTTTGGATCGGTTTTCTGATCCTAATCCTAGGTTATTGCGGCGAAATCTGTCAGATCGTCATTACAAAAAAACCAGGGATATTCCCCTGGTTGGTTCAAAGATTTTTTACTTAGGTGCCGCTACGTCTAATTGGCTCCTCCGTCTCCCTCATATCCACCTTGACTACCTAAGACCGTCACGACCACTTGATTGCCATCGGTAATCAACGGGGTGACACCGGCAGGCAGAACCAGTTCACTGATATGCAGGGCACTGCCCACTTGCAGACTAGAAATATCCACTTCAATTTTTTCCGGGATGCTATCGGGAGCGCATTTGACTTCTAGTTCAGTCAGGACTGGGTCTAGTAAACCACCATTCAACTTCACTCCAGGAGATTCACCGACGAATGCTAGGGGAATAGTGACTTCCACGCTGTCTTGTGCGGAAATCGCAAAAAAGCTGAGGTGATAGACTAAAGGTCTGCAAGGATGACTTTGAACTTCCCGCAACAGGGTTTTACCATTCCAAGAGAGTTCAGGAATGGTTAAATTTACCAAAGTGTTATTGACTGAAGCACTTTTGAGCAACAGTTCGGCGGCTTTAGCATTAACGGTGAGGGAAATCGATTCTGCCCCGTTGTGACCGTAGAGGGCGGCAGGAATTAATCCATCACGACGCAGGGCTTTGGTTTTGCTGCCTTCAGGGCGTTTTTGACATTCAAGTGTAAGTTCCATTTTGATTGATTGTTGGTTTTAGGTTGTCGTGATTAACTTTGTCTAAGATTTCAGTGTCAGTTCTGTCAGTTCTATTGGTCGATCGCTGGGATTGGTGCTTGTTTAGCCATCAGGCTTTTGAACTATGTCTGGCTTCAGTTCAGCCAGGAAGATGATTCCAGCCGATGATTCAAATCACGGCGATCGCCGTCAATAGAGATTGACAAACATACAATCTTAGCATTTTTTCCTTGAGTTTTTTGGCTGATTCAAGGCAAATTAGCCTGCATTTCTCCTGGTTTAGCGGATCAGAAATCAAGGTTTGGCGCTGACCGGGGTGCCATTGGCATCTAACAAGGCTCGTTTTGGCCCGTGGATCGGGTCTTCGACAATGATGGTTTGGTCGCGATCGGCTCCAAGAGAGACAATGGCAATGGGGACTTCCATCAGTTCAGCCAGGAATTTGAGATAGTCCAGGGCCTCCTTGGGTAAGTCTTCCAGGGTGCGGCAATTTTCCGTAGATTGCTTCCAACCGGGTACGGTTTCATAAATCGGTTGACAACGGGCAAATTGACGGGCATTGTTGGGGAAGTTTTCACAGCGAACGCCATCGATTTCGTAGGCGACACAAACTTTGATTTCTTCTAAGGTGTCGAGTACGTCCATTTTGGTAATGGCCAAACAATCTAGACCATTGATCCGCACCGCATAACGACCGATGACCGCATCAAACCAACCGCAACGCCGTTTGCGACCAGTGGTGGTGCCAAATTCTGCCCCGCGATCGCACAACAACTCGCCAATTCCTTCTTTCATTTCCGTGGGAAATGGCCCTTCCCCCACACGAGTGGTATAGGCTTTGGAGACCCCAATCACGCGGTCAATCATTGTCGGGCCAACTCCTGCCCCGACACAAGCCCCACCAGCCACCGGGTTAGAGGAGGTGACATAAGGATAGGTGCCGTGATCCAAGTCCAGTAAGGTGCCTTGGGCGCCTTCAAACAAAATATTGCGCCGTTCTTTGATTGCGTCATAGATTTTCAAGGACGCATCGACGACATGGGGTCGCAGGCGATCGGCGTATTCCAGGTACTCGGCGATCACCGTTTGCGGATCTAACGGCGGCAAGTCATAGAGCTTTTCTAAAATGACATTCTTATAATTGATCGTCCAAATCAGTTTTTCTTTCAGCCCATCTGGATCCATTAAGTCCAGGATCCGAATGCCAGTCCGCTCTGACTTGTCCGCATAAGTTGGGCCAATGCCCCGTCCCGTGGTGCCAATTTTATTATTGCCCCGTTTTTCTTCCGATGCCTCGTCAATGAGTCGATGGTAAGGCATGGTGACATGGGCAGTCTGAGACACCATCAAATTTTTTGTGGAAATATTCAGACCCTCTAGCTGATCCAGTTCTTGAATCAAAACTTTCGGGTCAATCACCGTCCCTGATCCAATGATACATTCAGTGGCAGGATAAAGAATACCAGAAGGAATCAGGTGCAGTTTAAAGGTCTGGTCGTTTACCACAACCGTATGACCGGCGTTGACCCCTCCTTGGTAACGTACTACTACGTTGGCTGACTTGCTGAGTAAGTCAGTGATTTTACCTTTTCCTTCATCGCCCCATTGGGCGCCTATAACAACGACGTTAGCCAAGGGTCTGTCCAGCTAGAGTTTACACAATCTTCTATTATTGTTTAAGCGGGTTCAAAATGTCAATTTCTTTTTAGCCAAATTTGATAAATTTTTTGTTAAAATTTATGAAGCGGCAGCCAAACATCCTTTGAGTGCCTAGAATTGGGGAGATTTGGCAGGGGCAGGACTGATGAACCGGGGGATGAATGGTTAGCGATCGCATTAATCCCATTAGCGGCAACCGGCAATGTGCTTATGTAAGAGCATTCGCCGAGGTCGCCAAAAGAACCAAGACATCCAATAAGGTTCGATGTACTGTAACCGATACCCATGATGAAAGTAAAGCTGTTTGGCGGCTTGGTTATTTTCTAGGACGTGCAAAAAAAGCTCATTAAACCCCCACTCTAGGGCAATTTCTTCACAACGATGCAATAATTGGGCGGCTACCCCTTGGCGCCGATATGGGGGAGAAACCGCGAGGTTGGATAAGTATAAGCATCGAGAAGCGAGATTTTGTCCCACCGAGGGGCTTTTGCTGCCCATTTCCACGGTGCCAATGATGGGACGATCGCTGACGGGAAGGTTCAGCGGGTTGGAGGCGATCGCCACTAGGCATATGTAATGGGGTGAAATGGATTGCATCCGGGTGCGTAAATCTTCATAAATTCCCAGGCGAAACAAGGGATTTAACCAGAAGTTTATTCCTCCTTGAGAGTGAAAACTTTCGGTTAAAATATCTGCCACTTTTATCAGTTCTTTAAATTGCACCGCACGAACCAAAACGGCAGGAGAACCGGCGGCACGGTCTGCCGGTTCTGGATCGGGTCTGATAGCGCTGAAACTAGAAGTCACAATTTAATGGAAAAGGAAATGAAGGCAATTAGCAGTAATTATTTTAAATCTAGTCGATTTCAGCGAGTTTTTCTCAACCGGGCTGAATAATTTATCAGTAATTCAGTAGTAATTCAGTAGTAATGATGAATGTTAGCACGATTCCGGCGCTGGTCTTTGGCGGCCACCTGAACCAGGGCGGGGGAATTATCCTGCATTGATATGTTAATGGGTGGCTACCATAAGATATTTGGGAGCATAAGGTGGCATTTTTGATGGGCGATCGCGCATCAGTCAAGGGGCGCTGCATTAATCCCGACAGACTGAAACCTTGGCTATGGGGAAATTGAGGATTTAGCCCTAAATGTTTCCTCCTGTTTCCTCATGCTTCCTCCCTCGACCCCTAAATATTTTTTTACCCAGAGATAAATAGCCCCAATTTATGCGGGATGGCTATTCTGGGTGCTCTGGGATTTTTCCCCTGACAATTTATCTGCCTTTCTGTCAATCAGCCAATAGGTAATCATGTCTCCTTTGCCCTTGACAAATATTTGACCGCGTTTTTCCACAACATACCGATCTTTTAATAATTCATAAGTGTCACCAGTAATTTGAATTTTGCCGGGAATTCCTGATGATTCCATCCGGGAGGCAACATTAACCGTATCTCCCCATAAGTCATAAATAAACTTTTTCTTGCCAATCACGCCCGCCACCACCGGCCCACTATGAATGCCAATTCTAATTTGAAATTCCTCTCGATTTTCTAGGGAAAATTGCTGGATCGAGCCTTGCATATCCAAGGCCATTTCGGCGATCGCCTGGGCATGATTTTTGCGCTGGACGGGTAAACCAGCGGCCACCATATATGCATCCCCAATGGTTTTAATCTTTTCTAATTGATACTTTTCGGCCAATTTATCAAACTTGGAAAACATCTCATTGAGCAGTTTTACTAAGTCGATGGGGGATAATCGAGCGGAAAGAGGAGTAAACCCGACAATATCGGAAAATAAAATACTCACCTCATCAAAATGTTCGGCGATCGCATCCGTGGATTGTTTCAACTGTTCGGCAATGGTTTTCGGCAGAATATTCAGCAGTAAACTTTCTGATTGTTGTTGGGCAAGATGCAGGGCTAACTCGGCTTCTTTGCGATCGCTAATATCTCGCGCTACCCAGATCACGGAATTTTCCGACATGGGAGAAACCCGGGCGGTAAACCATTTTGCTTCGGTATCGACGGTCAAGCGGTAATCAAAATTCAAAGTTTCTTGGGTTTCTAAAACCCGTTGAATTTTATCCTGAAGCCATTGAAAATTTTCTTCCAGACAAAAATGTTCAATAGTTAAGCCAATAATATCAATATCTGGGCTATATAAAGCGGCAGGATTGGTAGGGGCTATTTCAAAGTTGCCATCGGTATCTAGCACCAGGATGAGATCAGTCATCGCTGCAAAAAATGCCCGCATTTTTCTTTCAGAAGTTTGGAGTTGCTGCTCGACAATGTGGCGATCGCGAATTTCTCGTTCTAACTGTTCGGTTTTTGCTTCAAGTTGCTGTTGTAATTCTTGAGTATAGACCGCTGATTTTTCGGCAGACTGCTGCATTTCCTGCATCATCTCGTCCAAAGAATGCGCCAGAATTGCCAATTCTTTGACCATAATCCTGTCAACGGTAATCCTGTCAATGGTTTGCCCGGTTTTCCCTTGGGCGATCTCCTGAGCTGCTTCCCTTAACTGACGAATTCGCTGACGCATAAATTCCGTGATCGTTAGCGCCGTTAAACTGGTTAATCCCAGCGCCCCTATGCCAATTAAAATGGCCTTGCCAAGATCCGCATTAATTGGAGCCATCAAAGCTGATTCGGGAATCAATATAAAGAGCAGCCAATCCAACTCAGGACCCTGGGCAATCGGGGTGACGTGGAAAACGTAAGACTGACCATTGAATGTAAAACGGTAGCGCTGACTTTGATCAATTTCCGCCCAGTCTTGACGATCAAGTTGTAAAAATTGCATGGCGGATTGAATTAACTCGTCACCGTTAGGCATTGTCTTAATGCTTTCCGGGGCTTCAGAGTTAGGAATCAAAGGCAAGTTTGACTCTCGACGGACTACAATTTTCCCGGAGCGTTCCACAATGGCAATTTGTTTAAATTGGTTTATGTTTAAACTTTGAAGAAGATTACCAATTTCTGAAGGGGTTAGTACGCGATCGGGGGGATTGCCCAACTGATTCACTCGCTGTTTTACTTGGGCAGCAACTTCAGTCATTAACTGGCTTGATAAGTCATTCACAGCCTTTTTGCCGTTGTACCATGATAGCCCCGCAGTCAGCCCCACAGCGACTAAAATTTGCAGTGCAAAGGGGATGATTAGCATTAAGCGCAGTGGCACTTTGACCGAATTCTGGAGCATTGGATTCGCGGAAGTTGGGAAAGACATCACTTGGAACCATTCAGATTAATTGATTTATTATGGTATCGAGAGTCAATTCTTGCTAGTCAGTGGGTGAAATAGGAAATTTCTGATCGCGTTTATTATGTTTACTCGCCATTGAACCGCTGATTCATTTCAGCTATGACTTGAGGTTTAGTCGGACATCGATTTAAGGCTAAAAATGACAACCGATCGCTACCCGTGAAATCGCAGATGTTCAACTGATTTCCTCCAAGGGGTTTTCTGTGTTCCGGTACAGATCATCGGGGTTTCTGAGGACAGCCTTAAATTGATTTCGTGAGTTTATTTTAGCGGAAAAATAATCCAAAATACCTATGATCGAGCAAGGAAAAAACAAATCATTTCACTGCGTAGGCGCGATCGCCCAGGGGTCTGCACATTGTAAAATTTGCCTGTAGAAGATTGGCAAAGTCACAAATGAGCACAGAAATGGAAATCAGCGATCGTTATCGCACACAACTGCCGCAAATCGATATGCCCCCACGACTATTATTAGGCCCAGGCCCGTCCAATGCCCATCCCCGGGTATTGGCCGCCCTGGGTTTACGCCAAGTCGGGCATTTGGATCCGGCATTTCTGCAACTAATGAACGAAATCCAAGACTTGCTACGCTATGCGTGGCAAACGGACAACCGGCTGACGATCGCCATCAGTGGCGCTGGCAGTGCCGCAATGGAAGCCACCTTAGCAAACACCGTAGAACCGGGAGATGTAGTGTTAGTCGGAGTCAAAGGTTACTTTGGACATCGCCTGGTGGATATGGCAACTCGTTACGGCGCTGATGTCCGCAAACTAACGAAACCTTGGGGCGAAGCATTTACCCTGGAGGAAATTCGCCAAGCCTTAGAAACCCATCAACCGAAAATCCTCGCCTTAGTCCATGCGGAAACTTCCACGGGGGTGCGCCAGCCCTTAGAAGGGATCGGCGACCTTTGTCACAAACATGGTTGCTTATTGCTCGTAGATACGGTGACAAGTTTAGGGGGAGTGCCATTATTCATCGATGAATGGGGTATAGACCTGGCCTATAGTTGCAGTCAGAAAGGCCTCGGATGTCCCCCCGGAATTAGCCCGTTTACCATGAGTCCTCGGGCTGTGGAAAAATTGCACCAACGTAAATCTGTGGTGCCTAACTGGTATTTGGATATGTCCCTATTGACCAAATATTGGGGAGATGAACGGATTTACCATCACACCGCCCCGATTAATATGAACTATGCCTTGCGCGAAGCGTTGCGTTTAATTGCGGAAGAAGGATTGGGCGCTCGCTGGGAACGTCATCGCCTCAATGCTGAATTATTGTGGGCAGGATTGGAGGATTTAGGCTTAGTTTGTCATGTGGCGAAAGAATTTCGCTTGCCCACTTTAATCACGGTACGCATCCCTGATGGCGTCAATGGCAAGGCCGTGAGTCAAAAACTCATGCATGACTACAATGTGGAAATTGGCAACGGTTTAGGTGAGTTAGCCGGTAAAGTCTGGCGGATTGGTTTGATGGGATATAATAGCCGCCCGGAAAATGTGCTGCTGCTGTTAGAAGCTTTGAAACGGGTTTTAGCTGCGGCTTAAAAGGCTTAAAATATTATGTTGGTTACTGGTTATTAGTTGTTGGTTATTCGTTATTAGTTATTATTGGTTAGTGGTTATTTAGCCACATAAAGAATCCACATAAAGAATAATGAATAACCAATAGCCAATAACTAACAACAGTCTGTAGGGGCGAATCCCTATTCGCCCGTACCAGTCAACAATTAACAGTTAACATTTAATTAAGATAATGACGATTTATTTTTACAAGGTGGAAAATCCTTATGGCTATTTGTCCAATTTCTCTCTGCACGGAATTTATCTAGATAGTGCCGAATGGCTAACGGTCGAACATTACTATCAAGCGCAAAAATTTGTCGGCAGTCCGAATGAATCGGTGATTCCCTTGATTGCGGCAGCCCCAACCCCAGAAGCGGCAGCGGCTTTAGGCCGCGATCGCACCCTGATCCTCCGGTCTGACTGGGAGCAAGTCAAACGACCCATTATGCGATCGGCAGTTTTACAGAAGTTTCTCTCTCACCGGGATATTCAGCAACAACTTTTAGACACAGGAGATGAAACACTGATCGAAGACTCACCCAAAGATTATTACTGGGGATGCGGGGCTGATCATACCGGCCATAACTACTTAGGAAAAATTCTGATGGCGGTGCGCGAAGAAATCCGACTCCGGCTTCAATCTTCCTGAGTTATACTCCATAAGAAAATCTCAAATTAGCTGAGTAGTCGGGGCTTGCTCCCGTCTCGCCTCTCAGTATTTTTTCAGTATTTTTTATAAAGTTTAAGTTGAAATCGGCCAACCAACAGGGAACAGGCAACAGGCAACCGGGAACTGGGAACTGGGAACAGGGAAGCAGAGGAGCAGAGGAGCAGAGGAGCAGAGGAGAGAGTGAATAGTGAA
>NZ_LIUQ01000007.1:33030-45081 GCF_001276715.1 Planktothricoides sp. SR001
GCCATTCGCCCCTACGACTTTTGTACGGGCGAATGGCCATTCGCCCGTACGACTGTCCCCGTTCCCTGATAACCGTTCCCCGTTCCCCAAGAAACAACCAAAGAATCCCTACCCAACCACAAATTTTATTTCGCTTCCAGCCAATTATGCCCAGAATGAATATCAACTAAGAGGGGAACGGATAACTTAACTGCTGTTTCCATTGTTTGGCAAATTTTTGGCTGCAATTCTGCCCACTCATGGGGAGGAATTTCAAAGACTAATTCATCATGGACTTGTAACAGTAACCGGGCTTGATATTCTTGTAAAAGTTGATGTACTTTTACCATCGCAATTTTGATGATATCAGCACTAGAACCTTGAATCGGTGCGTTGGCGGCAGCGCGAAGATTTTGCGAGTCTTGCTGAGTTAATCGACCCAGGTTTAAGTCAATGGCAGCAGGGTTAGACCCTTTGAGTTTTTGCAAGGTGGGCGACTCAAAGGTAAAATAACGCCGTCGCCCTAAAATCGTCGCTACATAACCGTGGGCGATCGCCTCTTTTTTCTGGGTTTCCAAATAGGCAAAAACTTGAGCATAGCGATGGTTAAATCGTTCAATAAACTTTTTCCCTTCCGCCACCGTAAAGCCCGCTTCCCGCGCAAACCGTTGCGCCCCCATACCATAAATTACCCCAAAGTTAATGGTTTTACCTAAGCGTCGTTCTTCGGGGGTAACATTTTCTTTTTCAAAAAGTAACTGGGCGGTTAAATTATGGACATCTTGAGAAGTCTGATAAGCCTGAATTAAAACAGGTTCTTGGCTTAAATGGGCAAGAATTCTTAATTCTATTTGGGAATAGTCCGCCGAGACTAATAGCCAACCGGGTTCGGGGACAAATCCTTGGCGAATTTGCCGAGAAAATTCCGTTCTAATGGGAATATTTTGTAAGTTAGGATTAGAAGAAGATAACCGTCCCGTCGCCGTTGCCGCTTGATTAAAATCCGTATGCACTCGTTGAGTATCCCGGCGGACTAATTGGGGTAAAGCATCCACATAAGTTGATTTTAATTTGGCTAAGGTGCGATGATCCAAAAGATAATCAATTATTTCATGGTCGCCCTGGAGTTTTTCCAAAGTTGCTGCATCTGTGGAATAGCCAGTTTTCATTTTGCGAGATTTTTTGGTATCTAAGTTTAAGGTATCAAATAATACCTCACTCATTTGTTTGGGAGAATTTAAATTAAACGGCAGACCTGCCAGTTGATAAACTTTTTGTTCTATCTCCTCTAACTGCTGATTAATTTGTTGGGAAAGTTGCCCCAGATAAGCACTATCAACCCTAATTCCTTGATATTCCATGTCCGCTAAGACAGGTTCTAAGGGTTGTTCGACGGTTTGTAACAGTTTGTCTATTTGGGGAATTTGTTGGAGTTTTTGGCGCAATTTTGGCACTAATAAAAATGTGGCATAGACATCTAATCCACAGTAATTAGCTACCTCAGCAATGCTTAAGTTAGCAATGGTTTGCCCTTTGGGAATGTTTAAGGATTTGTAACTGAGTGATTCAATTCCTGATAAGTAACGCAGGGATAAATCCGTGAGGGTATGGCTATCATCGGGATTAAGCAAATAACTGGCTAACATGGTATCAAAAACTACCCCAGCTAGATTAATCCCTTGGCAGCGGAAAATGAGGCGATCAAATTTAGCATTTTGTAAAGCTTTGGGATAGTCGCTACTTTCTAATATCTCTCGCAATGCCCCTAATACTTCACTCAATTCTAGCTGCTTTCCGGTAGTGTGACCGATGGGAATATATGCCATGTCATTGGGTTGGTTGCCCCAACAACAACCAATGCCCACGAGTTGCGCGTCTCGCGGTTCTAATCCGGTGGTTTCTGTGTCCCAAGCTACGGGAATTTCGGGGTTAGTATAAGTTTTTAGTCTGGCAACTAATTGGTTTAACTTTTCTGGGGTGTCGATGATTTCTGGATAAATGGATATGGTTTTAGTATCCAGGGGTTTTGTTTCTGTTTCCTGGGTGATGTTGATAGTTGTGGGGTCAACTATGAGTTTAGCTGTCGGGTTTTTAGCAGGAATGTTTTTAGCGGGAATATTGGGTTGAGTAAATAAGGAAAGTTGGATATCCCCCGATCGCTCATAATTATTTAGATGATTATTATTTACATCATTATCATCATTATACTGATTCTGATACTGATTAGATAATGAGGGTTCGCTGGGCAATGCTACCTCGACGGTTCCGCCTAATTTTTCTTGAATTTGGTTGATTTGGCGGACAAAATCACGGAGTTCTAATTTTTGCAGTAAGGGCAGGGCGATCGCAGGGTCAAATCCTTGTAATTTAAAATCCGCTAAGGACACTTCTAAGGGTACATTATCCACAATTTGCGCCAGAAACCGAGAATGATAGGCTGCTTCTCTATTCTCGCTCAGTTTTTTTTGCAGGCTGCCTTTAATTTTATCAATCGAGGCGTAAATATTATCCAGATTTTGATATTCTTGGAGTAATTTAACGGCGGTTTTTTCCCCGATGCCATTGACTCCGGGAATATTATCGGATTTGTCCCCACAGAGGGCTTTGTAGTCTACCACTTGCGTGGGTAAAATCCCTAATTTTTCTTCAACTTCGGCGGGGCCAAATTCTTTCGGGCTGGTATTTCTACTGGCGCTTAAATGGATGACGGTAATGCCTTTTTCTGGGTCAATTAGTTGGAATAAGTCTTGGTCGCCACTGACAATTTTGACGCGAGTTCCCTCCGCTGCGGCTTTTTTACTTAAAGTGGCGATCGCATCATCCGCTTCATACCCAGGGGCGGTAATTACTGGCAAATTAAACGCCCGTAATAGTTGTTGTAAATTCGCCAAATCCGGGATAAAGTCAACGGGAGTTTCGGCGCGATCGCCCTTATAGGTAGGATCCGCTTGGTGGCGAAAAGTGGGTTCAGCCAAATCAAAGGCGATCGCCACGGAGTCTGGCTGTTCTTTGTCGATCGCTTCCAATAAAGATTTCAGGAAGCCAAAACAGACGCTAGTGGGGATACCGTCTGAGGTACGCAGTCCACCCTGTTTGCTTTTGCCAAAGGCATAATAAGCCCGAAATGCCAAAGAATGACCATCAATTAAAAGTAACTGAGAAAGATTTGCTGACACTTATACCCACCATCGTAATAATTCAACGTTATTTATTGTACCGAGATTGTACCGAATTATTTTCCTTATCTGTGGAAAAGTTAGAAACCGGGTTTCTTAATTTACCCATAAACCCGGTTTCTTATCCCTGCTTCGCGATCGCTTGCCAATCACCACAGATTAAGCCCGGTTATGAAAATAGATTCAGTTGCATATTCAACCGATCAATTCTATCTTGAGCCATAATTTGATACTTTTCCACTAATTCAATCCCGATAAATTTTCTAAATAATTTACCCGCCACAACTCCCGTAGTACCAGAACCAGTAAATGGATCGAGCACAAAATCTTGCTCCCTAGTCGATGCCAGCAGGCATATTTCCACAAGTTTTTCAGGATAGACAGCAAAATGAACATCGCGGAATTTACTCAGGGGAATTTCCCACACAGTTCTCTTATTTCGTCCCTTTGGGTGAAACGCTTGATCCCACCTGCCATTATGTAAGTTTTGATTGCCTGAATTTTTCCCTAGTTCGGGGGTGCCATTGATTTTGCCAAAATGGTTTCTTCCCCCTTTCATTCTTGACTTTTCTGTAAAAGTTATATGTGGTTCTCTAATCGCATCAGCATTATAATAATATTCGGGACTTTTCGCGAACATAAAAATATACTCGTGATCGGTTGTCGGACGGTCTTTAATCGATGAAGGCATAGCATTAGGCTTATGCCAAATAATATCACTGCGGAGAATCCAACCATCCGCTTGTAAAGATAATGCGACTCGCCAAGGAATACCTAGCAATGATTTGTTTCTATAAGTGTCTCCCAAATTCACCCACAACAAACCATCGAATTTCAGTTTATTTCTGAGTTCTCTAAATAGGCTAACTAAGTTGGAGATATAAATTTCCACATCACTTTCTTGACCTATTTCATCTTTACTTTCCCCCTCAGAATATCGCCGCTGGCCGAAATATGGCGGGCTGGTGATAATCGCCTGGAAAAAATTATCTTCAAAGGTGGGGACAATTTTTCTAGCATCACCGAGAATTACCCGATTTTCCATGTTACTTTTACGCTCCTCCGAGAATCTTCTCGATATATTTATTAAATTTTACTTGAGATGCTTCATCAAATCCAATAAATTTGTTAGGATTCATGTTAAAATGAAATATCAGGTCAATCTGATTATCCAGGGTAGCTATTTCTGATGCTGACCAATTCTCAGCAACGATGATCGCAACTATATGGTAGTTATTGATTTCCTTCTTAATATCGCTAATTGCAGTAATTATGTCGCGAGTGAAGAGATGGGAATGACCCCCTCCCTCTGTTTCTCTTGTTTTGACTGGAATCAATAAACCTACCTTACCACTGCCAATTTTTGGTGTTAACTCAACCGAAATATCAATCGTATGTTTTCCCAGCTTGATCTGCTTATCCGCAATGTCAATTTTCTTGAATTTTCCATAGTTGCCATAAATAGAATAATAATACTGAATCGCAGTGATTAGACTTGTTCTTACATTAGCCTCAATGCGATGCCCACTGATACTGCGTCGAGAACCTTCTAAGCGATCAATAACAACTTCTCTTAGGGCTGACCAATCAAAACTTTTTACCAGAGTGCGGTACTCGAATATTAGTTCGACCAAAGCATCCGTTTCGGCCATTATTTTGGTAACATTATCGGCTTTTTGCATTCGGGAAATCAAAGGAGAGAGTCTTTGTTGAGGGGCATCTCTGATCATCCATGCAAAAAAGTAAAAACACGCCTTACCATGTGGATAAACCCGACCAATTCCATCAAATAACAAAGGCTTTTCATCATTGACATTTTCATAGCAAGCTTTGATAATTTTTGCTATCTCCATTTTTGAACAAGTCAATAGGATTTCATTTAAAGACCGATGAGACACTGTAATGCGTTTTGCCTGTTTTTCAACCCAATCATAAAATGGTTTGGCTTGGTCGGCAAGTTTGGTAAGCTCGATTAGTCGATAATGAGCAATGTTAATTGTATGGACAATCAGATCATTCATTTTAGTTAAAAATACTCAATATTTTTAAAAATTACATAACTAATTTAATCTTACCATTTTACCGCATCCCGATCAAATTTGGGAAATTTTTTGCATATGTTGGTGCAATTCCGGGGCTAATAAAAATGTGGCATATAGCTCTAAAGCAAGCTAAATCCCTTGGCAGCGGAAAATAAGGCAATCTAGTTTAGCATTTTGTAAAGCTGTGGGATAGTCGCTACTTTCTAATATCGGTTGGTAATTCAACGTTATTTATTGTACCGAGATTGTACCGAGTTATTTCCCTTACCCGTGGAAAAGTTAGAAACCGGGTTTCTTGGGACAACCTTTGCTACCAACCAAGTACGGGCGATTCGCGAATCGCCCGTACATAGAAACCCGGTTTCTTGTCCCTAGGGTTGGTTGTTTGGAGAGGCTTGGAGAGGTTAGAAACCGGGTTTACTAATTTATCTTTTGGCTGGGGGGCAAAAATTAACCTAGAAACCCGGTTTCTTGTCCCTGAAACAGTTAACCGAGAAACTCGGTTTCTTGGATTATTTGTGACAAACCGCAGCCACTCTGGAGTCGATCGCCCTTGATGAAATAGCCACTAATTCGACATTGCCATCGCCATTGATCCGCCAATTTGTTGCCTCGATCTGGATTGGTGTCTTGGTTGCCAGAAAAACCTCACCCATTACATAAGAAATATTTCCTGGAGTCTGAGGCAATTGAGAAAAATCTTGTAAATCTTTCCAAATTGTTTGCTCTTCAAGTTCATGGGTAGGATTTTCCGGTAAACCACCCCGTCCAGTAACCGTAAAAGAATTGCCTTGGGTAGCAGCACATCCGACTTGAATTTGTCCGGTGGGGTCATTGACTCGTTCGGGAAGTTCGACTAATCCTGTAGTGGGATTAACCGCTGGATTATTAATTACCACAGTTCCCGATAAGCCAAACTGAAAACAAGCGGTAATATCACTATCTGAGGTTAATTATTATCTAAATTCAGTGCCAAAAATTTCTTGAGTATTAATATTTATTTTGCCGCCACTACCTTCAAAAGCATTGGCAACGATATCACTATTTTTTAAGGCTACCACCGTAGCACCATTGATGGCAATATTTCCCCCATCGCCATTATTCCCCGCTTCGGTAGTAATGCTACTTTCCCCGCGCATCACTAATCCATTTCTGATATTTAAAGTCAGATTTACCCCAGGGTCGAATTCCGTATTGGCGGCAATTCTGGCCTCGGTGTCTAGAAAAATCTTGACATTACCCCCGCCGCCCAACCCTTGATTTTTGCCGCAAATTTCGACCTTTTATCGCAATATTAAGCGATCAGTATTGATCAAAATTGTTCCGGCTAAATTGCGAATATCATTATAAGCGGCAATGGAAATTTCACTACCAATCGGGTCGCCTCTCCTGCCAGACATTTCTATAGATTCTGAAGCATTAATAATAATCTCTCCCCCTCGACCCACTGGGTTATATGTTCCTACGGAAATGTTCTCTCCATTTTCCATAATTAACCGTTTGGTATTAATTCTTAAACTTCCGCCGCTGCCGGTTCCTTCTTCATTCGCTTCATTGAGTAATAGAGTGATAATTTATCCGGATATGAGTGTTCTGAGTTATACGGATTATGTGGCATTAATCGTTAAGTCTCCCCCATCGCCACTGCCAAATAGACCCACGGAAAATACCCCCCATTTTGGATGATTAATCTGCCGGTGTAAATATGAATAAAACCGCCATTAGATGTTGCCCCTACTTCGACTTCCTTGAGGATATAACTGGGAAAGTTAAACGCATCACTAATCCCGCTGACAATTACCGAATCAACTGCTTTAATCGTGATGCCGCCTCTTGGCAAATCTCCCAATGGATTGGCCGCGACGACCGAGCCACCATCTAATATAATTGACTGTCCCTGGAGGTGAATATCGCCGTCTATTTGCCCCCCAAATCGATATAATATTCTTGGGATAATTGAATATTTTGTAAGCTTTTTACTTGGCTATAAGCGGCTGTCCAACCATTATTAACCGGGACTAATATAACGGTGTTATTTCCATCAACACTGCCCCTAACACTGCCTAATTCTATTCGACCGCCTCTGGTGGTGAGATGGCCACCTTGAAATGTAATTTCACCTGCGCGATCGCGCATCGGCTTTGCGGATGCAAATCGCTGCTCAGTCCAGGGATTCTCCCATAACAATTCCGGCATTCAGCCCTGATGCTCTCAAATGATATATTTCCAGCTTATTTGATGGCGGATTTTTTAATGGCGGATTTTTTGACAAATCCCTCTCTCTAATGCTGCCCTATTTTTTTACAGTAAGCAGAAATATCTTCTCTCGGACAGCCGACTATAATATATTAGGTAATTTATTTAAACAAACCATTTAAACTATAAGCTAAATATTTGGGTTAAATAAATTACTTTTTAATTGCTTTTTAATTTTTAATTAATTTAAATAAATTATTTTTAATCGTAATTATCTGTGAAATTTAAGTTTAATTTATTAATTTTTATAAAAACCTGAAAAAGTTAAACAATCTATTTTATCAATTAGGACTTACGCAAGTAATCTATATATGGCTTATTGGTGCGTTACCGCTCGGAACAACACCCTACGGATAGCGTTTATGCGTAAGTCCTGTCAATAAACAACTTAATTTAATCATAAAAATTTCCTAATAAAAGATGCCATTAACTCACAATAAATATTAGACAATTCTGGCTTTCATGCCTGTTTCGATCCCTCCACCCGATGGCGGAAAAGGGCGCCACTCGGCTTTTTAGCTTGGGAAAGCATTCTTGTCTATTAATTAACTGGGATAAAAAATTAATCGCTATTGCTAAGGCAAGTGTCATCAGACACTTGGGGATCTGATTGGATTGCACTGTGACCAACCGAGGATATCCGCATAACAGATATCAATCGGTATGGATCCTAGGACGTCGGCCTAGGCAGAACGGAAACTTTGCTAAAATAGCATTTCTGGCGGAATTACTAATCTGGGGCGATCTGGGGATATGGGCGATCGCCCATATCCCCAGATCCTAATTGGTGTTTTGTTGCCAAATATACAGCTTCTTCTAGGCTTAGATTCCGGGTATTTAATCAAGAAGTCGTATAAAATACTCAAAACCTGAACTTCCAAAACCCAAAGATTATTTCTATCTCCCTAGTGGCAAGATGCTCGAATCATCTCTAAGTTAGCCCTCTAAGTTAGCGCTGTATCGAACACAATTGCCACAAATTCTTCGATGATTCGTCACCAATCACTGAGATGACTCATCTGTCAGAAACACAAATCCTGACAAAAATGTCATTTATCTTTACCCTAAGTTAAACTAGGCATAAAGATTTAATCCAGGGTTCTGTAAGCTTCGTGCTTATCCCTCAGTCGCAAATCTTTCCCACCGTGTGAGGACGTGAATCAAATATGTCTAAAAAATCTCCGTATTTCTGGCTGACTAAACCAGCGATCGTCAGTGCCAGCCTGTTGTTGGCCACATCAGCGATCGCCAGCGAACCTGTATCGGGTTCAGGATCCGCAACCAACGAAAATGCCTCCATCAACTCGATTCTCAATCAAGTTGAAGAATACAATCCGATCAACCTATCCCAAGGGGGAGATGACCCTCTACAACGAGTCAACTCTGTCAACCAACTCCGGGATGTCCGCCCCACTGACTGGGCTTATACCGCCCTGCAAAATCTAGCTGAACGTCACGGCTGTCTATTGGCTTACCCGAATGGCGAATACCGAGGCAATCGGGCCATGACTCGTTATGAATTTGCCGCTGGCTTAGACGCTTGTCTCGAACAGATTCAAAGACAGCTTGCCAACTTAGATACAGGGGTTTCTCGCTCCGACCTAGAAGCCCTACAACGATTGCAAGAAGAATTTGCCGGAGAATTAACCGTTCTGCGCCGCCGAGTCGATGCCCTAGAAGTGCGTACCGCCGAACTCGAAGCCAATCAATTCTCCACCACCACCAAACTCTTTGGGGAATCCATCTTTGCCTTAGTCGCTGCTGATGGTGGCAGCGCGACTAACGCTGATGCCAACGGTGAGTTTGCCCTAGGCACTCGGACTCGTCTCAACTTTGATACCAGTTTCTCCGGTCAAGACTTACTCCGCACTCGACTGCAAGTCGCCACTCTGGATTCATTTGCCCAGAACAACACCTTCACCCCCGAAGGGGATCTGATGTTTAATGCCGGACTTGACCAAGATGGAGACACCACTTTCCGCTTGAGTTCCTTGCTGTACAGCACCAATCTAGGTGACAAGACTCGGATTGCTTTTATTGCCAATGCCGGAGCGGTGAATGACTTCGCCAGCACCGTGGTGCCCATGGATGGAGATGGTGGCAGTGGTGCCGTGTCTCGCTTTGGGACTCGCCCGCCCATTTATAACCTGGTCAGTGGTTCTGGTGTCGGCTTAACCTACGATGCGGGTAAAGCCGAACTCAGCTTGGGTTATTTAGCCGGTAATGATAACTTAGGACGTTCTGTTGGCAGCCCCCTCCCCCAAAATGGTTTATTTGATGGGCCTTACGGCGCTATAGCTCAGTTGGTATTCAAGCCCGTTGATGGCTTAAAAGTGGGTCTAACCTATGTCAATGCCTACAACAAAGACACCCAGACAGGGAGCATTTTTGCCACCCCAGTTTCTTCCATTGGTTTCACCACTTCCACCAATGCCTACGGCCTGCAATTCGGCTACGAAACTGCTGATATGCCGGTTAAGCTCGGTGGCTGGTTGGGTTACACCGATTCAAACATCAAAGATTCAGGATTAGACGGTGACATGGCTGCCTGGAACTGGGCGGTGACTTTAGGGGTCGATGCGGGTCCTCCGGGAAGCCAACTGGGTCTGATTGTGGGCATGGAACCCAAAGTCACCAGCAGTGATGGAGCGTTAGCCGGTCTGGAAGATTCTGATACTTCCCTGCACATTGAAGGCTTCTACGAGTATCAACTATCCAATAACATTTCCGTTACTCCAGCCTTCGTCTGGTTGACTGCTCCGGATCACAACAGCAACAACGATGACTTGGTAATTGGCACTCTCAGAACCACCTTTAGATTCTAATTTTTTACCGATGACAAATTGGTCAACAAATTAGTCAACTTCTCCGTTGTGTTGACGATTAGCCCCGTAAAGGGGCTTTTTTGTGGGTATTTGCCGGTCAAAAATTCTGTATAGCTATTTCAACTGTACTTGAGACAATACATCAGGGGCGCAAGCATTGCGCCCAAAGAAGCAAATCAACATATTGTAGGGGCGCAATGCTTGCGCCCCTATATAATTGTATTAATCTTAATTGAAATGACTGTAGAACCAGAATATCCCCGTTTAAGCCAAAGCAGAAGTGCCAAAATCTGGAGGAATATCTTGAATTCTCCCGGAACCCACCGCCTGAATTGCCTCTTTCAGGGAAACATCACCCGTGTAAAGGGCGCGACCGACAATCACACTATTCACTCCCATTGGTTCAAGGGACAACAACGAGAGTAAATCTGTGAGGGAGCTAACCCCTCCAGAGGCCACAATGGGAATATCGATATGTTCTGCCATTTCCCGTAAAGCAGGAATATTCGGCCCTTTTAGGGTGCCGTCCCGATGAATATCGGTATAGATAATCGTCGCGACGCCTAATTCTTCCATACGTTTGGCTAAATCCGTGGCCATGATTTCCGAGGTTTCCAGCCAACCACGAGTGGCGACTTTACCGTTACGCGCATCAATCCCCACGGCGATCTGTCCCAAAAATTCTTGGCACAACTGCCCAACTAAGTCAGGATTTTCTACCGCTACTGTGCCGAGAATGGCTCGCTGCACCCCTAGACCCAATAAGTTACTGACCGCAGCATAACTGCGTAAACCACCCCCAACTTGTACAGGTATTGGGGATATAGCTTTAACAATCGCTTCAATGGCTTTGAGGTTAAGCTGTTCTCCCGCTTTCGCCCCATCTAGGTCTACTAAGTGCAGTCGAGTCGCCCCTTGATTCATCCACTGTTTGGCGACGGTGACAGGATCTTCATTAAAGGTTTCCGACTGTTGGTAATCTCCTTGGTATAGTCGGACACAATGCCCTCCGAGTAAATCGATCGCGGGAATAACTTCCATAGTCCCCTTTTACCTCTTTTAAACGTTTAAATTTTAGATTTTTGGCTGAATTTGCCCCATTCACAGCTTTGGTGACACCCATTTGCTCTCTTGGTAAATCTTGCTAATGATTTGGTCTTTACCGACTTTGAGTTATTTGGGTACAATTAGAACAGATGATGTCAGCATATAAGGTATTATATGTCCGCCCGGGTCAATGCTTAAACATTTGTCAAGGATTGTCAAGGATTAAATATTAAATTTCGGGGGAAACTATGTTAAAAACCAGTCTCATTTCCGGTTCAGTTATTCTCATCTTTCTTTATATTGGCTTTGGCGATAAGGTGGCAGTATTGCCGGACAATATGAGAAATGCCAGTACCCAAGCCCGGACAACCTTAGTTGAATTTGGGGAGAAATTAGTTCCTAATTGGGTGACAAAAACCAAAGATAATCGAGGTAATATGTTAGACCAAGATCCTGAATCCACCAAGTAGGGAATTTCCTCAACTTTTTGGTAAATTTTAGGTAAAAAAATTAGGAATAAGGCTGTAGTTAATCATTACTGATTTCACTAGGCCATGATTCCTAAAAAGCTTTGTTTTAAGTCGTTTATATTAACTGATTAACCCTGTTAATCAGTTCATAATGTTAAAATTGCTTTATCTGTGTTAGAGGTTTTTGGCATCAATATTCTACACATAAAAGCAGATTTATCCATAAATTTTCCATTGAGGGAACGGGGTTCGGTTA
>NZ_LIUQ01000007.1:45227-159691 GCF_001276715.1 Planktothricoides sp. SR001
CGGGAAGGATCGGGGAAAAGTTACCTAGAAAAGTTGCCTATTCCCTGATAACTGTTGAGGGAACGGGGTTCGGTTATCAGGGAATAGGGAACGGGGAACGGGAAGGATCGGGGAAAAGTTACCTATTCCCTGATAACTGTTCCCTGATAACTGTTCCCTGATTGACTATTTTTTCAGCCAGCTAAACATTGCTCTCAAATCTTTGCCGACTTCCTCAATGGGATGTTCGGCTTCTTGACGCCGCATGGCGGTAAAGCCTGGTTTACCCGCTTGATTTTCTAATACAAATTCCCGCGCAAATTGACCGGATTGAATTTCTGATAAAATTTTCCGCATTTCGGCACGAGTTTGATCGGTGACAATGCGTGGCCCACGAGTAAGGTCGCCATATTCAGCGGTGTTAGAAATGCTATCACGCATATTGGCAAGGCCACCTTCCACAATTAAGTCAACAATTAGTTTAACTTCGTGGAGGCATTCAAAATAGGCTAGTTCTGGCTGATATCCAGCGGCAACTAAGGTTTCAAATCCGGCTTTGATGAGCGCACTTAAACCGCCACACAGTACGACTTGTTCCCCAAAGAGGTCGGTTTCGGTTTCTTCGCGGAAGGTGGTTTCCAGGATGCCTCCACGGGTGCCACCAATGCCTTTGGCATAGGCCATGGCGCGATCGCGGGCTTGACCGCTGGCATCTTGATAGACGGCAAATAAGCAAGGGACGCCCTCTCCCTGGGTATAGGTGCGTCGCACTAAATGTCCGGGGCCTTTCGGTGCCACCATCACTACGTCTACATTGTCCGGGGGCACAATTTGACCAAAGTGAATATTGAAACCGTGAGCAAAGGACAGGACTTTGCCTGGACTCAGGTTCGGTTCAATTTCGTTTTTGTAGACAGTTTTTTGTACTTCATCCGGCAACAAAATCATAATCCAGTCAGCGGCTTTAGCAGCGTCAGCGACGGTGTGAACTGTCAATCCGGCTTCTTTGGCTTTAGCGGCTGACTTACTGCCCGGATATAATCCGACAATTACATTTATGCCGCTTTCTTTTAGGTTCAGGGCATGGGCATGACCTTGAGAGCCGTAACCAATAATTGCAATGGTTTTTCCGGCTAATAGGTCTAAGTTGGCATCCGCGTCGTAGTACATCCGGGCCATAATCGGCATCTCCATCCAACAACTGTTGTAACATTGCAAACTTTATATTGTACCAGAGTAGAGTATGGAGATTGCGAGAATTAGCGATCGAAAGGCAACAGGGGTGCAGGGGAGCCGCCATCGAGCGGGGGAGCGGGGGGAGCCGCCATCGAGCAGAGGTGCAGGGGAGAAGTGAATAGTGAATAGTGAATAGTGAATAGTGAATAGTGAATAGTGAATAGTGAATAGTGAATAGTGATAATTCTTTTGTACGGGCGAATGGCCATTCGCCCCTACGACTTTCCCCAACCAACCACCAACCACCAACCAACAAGCAACAACCACCAACCACCAACCACCAACTAATAACTTCTGTCGAGTTGAGTCATAATATCAGAACTAACTAACTGATATTTGCTTTGTACTGATGTGGGTTCAAAATCAGGACGATCGAGAGCGGATGTCTGCTCAAACAGACGGTGGGTGGGCAATGCCTGCCGCATCCGAGGAGTTACAGAATTATTACACGGTGCTGGGATTGTCATATTCGGCGTCGATAGTGGAAATTCGCAAGGCGTACTGGGAATTTAGTAAGCGCTATCACCCAGATACGACTAATTTGCCTTCGGATTTGGCTAAGGAAAAGTTTCAAGAGGTGAAGGAAGCTTACGGGATTCTGAGCGATCCCCGGCAGCGGGCGATTTACGATCAACAGTTGCGTTTTTATCAGCAAAAGATTTATGAACATCAGCTTCGGCAGGGGTTAGCATCTAATCGCGCTTATGCTCGACCTTCGTCGCAGTCATCGTCCCTGGAACCTGTGGATCGTCCGTTATCCGCTGGGGAGATTTCGGCGCTGTTTTTTATGGCTATTACGGTTTTGGGCTGTATTATGCTGGCGATCGCGATCGCGGTTATCCGAGGAGATACGGCGTTTCAAACCGTTAGCTGCTTGTGTTTGCCTCCGGGCTAAAGCACTTTACCACTGCTTACCGGGGAATCTATCTGAGTTCTCTGATGATTTTGTCCAATGTCAATTCAATAAGTCATAGAATGATCGCATATATTCATGCTTAGAATTAAATGATGACTAAACTGGCACCGACCACTCCTCTCTATAACCATCCTCTCCCTGATATCGAGCAATGGCTGCGCGATATGGGATGCGAACAAAGCCGCGATGAGTTAAGTATTTGGTATGTGGAAAAACCCACCTGGAAAGCTGAGATAGAACTGGATATAGATCAGATTAATGTCCGCTATATTAATGCCGCTGGTGGTAATCAAGATATTAAGCGTTCTTTTAAGTATTCTTTAAGTCGCGAAGATATTCAGGAAGCGGTTTTTTCTGGGCCTTAATTCGGTAAAAAAAAGGGAATAGTTATTAGGGAACAGTTATCAGGGAATAGGCAACTTTTCCCCGTTCCCCGTTCCCCGTTCCCCGTTTCCCATTCCCCGTTTCCCGTTCCCTATTCCTTGCGATCGCATGAAGGGGAAATTACCTCAGAGGCGATCGCTTTTTTTGCTCTAATTTTTGAGATCAGAGAGCAAAAATGTTTATGAGTTGCTAAGAATTGCGTTCGCGAAGCGTTGCGGATGCAATATCGCGAAGCGTTGCGGATGCAATATCGGGATCGATGCCCGCTTCTCGCAATAATTGCTCTAAACGTTTAGCCCGTTCGCGTTCCCGTTCCAGTTGTGCTGATACAGTTTCCTTAGCCTGACGTTCCTGTTTCAGTTGTGCTGATAAAATTTTTAGTCTTACCTGAATATAGTCGGCAAAAGGTTGCCCGTCAGGAAGATATAACTGGAAAGTATCTGATGACAATTCAAAGCGAATTCCTAACCGAGGGGAAACCCAGCCATTAATTGACGAAATCTCATCTAGCCATTCCTCAGAACGTACCCATCCGGTTAAGCTATTTTGCTGCGGGTCGTAGAGATAGTATTCTTCTACTCCATACCGTTGATAAAATATTTCCGACCCATTTCGGTGAAAGTATTGCTGGGGGAAAGAATATCAAATACTACTTGAGGGGCAATGTTATTTTCTTTCCACTGTTGATAAGAACCTCGGTCTCCTTTTTCCACCCCAAATACTACCATTACATCCGGGGCTTCGCTTAATTAGTTATTTCCCTGCACTGGATACCAGAGCAAGTCTCCGGCTATGAAAACCCGATCGTTTTCGGCAAATAGCCAAGCCAAGTTGTAGTAAATGACGGTAATCCAGCGAAATTGAATGGTGTTATCGGCGATCGGTTGTCCATCACTTTTAGGATAAATGATTTCCGCTTCGGTTTGGGGCTGTAATTGCATTACCATAAGTTATTTCCTCAAATCCGCACTACTTATTTTATATCACTTTTTTTGCCAAGATAAGTCTATCGCTTTTTTCGAGAGAATAGCTAGAGGAAAGATATAATGCGATCGCGACTTAAAATATTTTATTTTATCGAGGGCAAATCAAAATAATTACCCACGCTGAACATCAGCGCAAAAGTCCCCATAAAAATAACTAAAAAATTGCCAAAAATGCCTAATTTAACAGTTAGATAAACTTTCAAAAAAATATTATAAAAACTATTGACAAATCCAGAATAAAGCCTCATTATATAGTTATAAAGACACTCAGGTTAACTGGGGCCAATGTAATACAAGCCCAAGCTAAACCAGGGATACCCGGCCCGGAGTTCCTCTTTGGAGATACTCAAGGGTTAAAAAACAAGAAAAAACCAGCAGTAGGAGCAGTTAAGTTCCACTCCGGGCCAGGTAAAACCCTCATAGCTTCCCACTCACCAGGAGAGCCCTCTGGCGGGGCTCTCCTGTGCCTATTTGTGATTTTTTGGTGATTTTTTTGGATATATTTGCGATCGCCCTTAGCTTGACGCTTCACTTGTGATTAAGTCACCTAAAGCCTTGTGGTAAAATTTAGATAACTATCCCTAATGGCTTAAAAGGAAAAAATATGAGATTCATTAGTCCCAAGGTCGATTATGCCTTTAAAAAAATCTTTGGTTCTGAACAAAGTAAAGAAATCTTAATTAGCTTTCTCAATGCGATCGTTTATGGGGGAGAGAAAGTGATGAAATCCTTAACCATTGTCAACCCCTATAACCCCGGTCAGGTGATGACATTAAAAGACACCTATCTAGATGTGAAAGCGGTTTTAGCGGACGGGTCAATTGTGGCGATCGAAATGCAAGTGGCTTCGATGACCGCTTTTAACAAACGAGTCGCTTATAATCTGACAAAAACCTATAGGAACCAGTTGGTTACAGAGGAGGATTATCCCTTACTTAATCCAGCGATCGCAGTGACAATAACCGATTTTATGCTGTTTCCACAAACCCAACAGGTAATCAACAAATTTGTGTTTCAAGAAGAAACGCAACACTTTCCCTGTATTGACAAAGAATTGCGCCTGATATTTGTGGAGTTGCCCAAATTTAAGAAAACTCTCTCAGAGTTAAGTGCTTTAAGCGATAAATGGATTTATTTTCTCAAAGAAGCGGCTACTTTAGAGGAAATACCACCAAGTTTAGGGGAAGTCTCGGAAATAGAATTTGCTTTGAATTTGGCTAACCAAGCGAAGATGACGGTAGAAGAATTGGAAGCGGTCGATCGCCGGGGGATGATGTTGCAAGATGAGAAAGGACGACTATCTTATGCCAAGGAACAAGGACGACTTGAACAAGCGATCGCCCTCGTGATGCGTCAACTATCCAAGCGTTTTGGAGAAATTACCCCGCCAATTATCAGTCAAGTTGAACAGCTATCTTTAGCGGATTTAGAAAGTTTAACCGAGGCAATTTTTGATTTTCAAAGTTTGGCTGATTTAGAAAATTGGCTGCAAGGGTAGAGGCAAAGCATTCCCGCAAGTAGGGGCGAAGCATTCGGGCAGTTATCTCCAGGGGAAAACCCGATAATTAGCAGCCCGAATGCTTCGCCCTTACACTTCTGCATTCGGGCAGTTATCTCCAGGGTAAAAACCGAGAATTGACTGCCCGAATGCTTCGCCCTTACACTTCTGCATTCGGGCAGTTATCTCCAGGGTAAAAACCGAGAATTGACTGCCCGAATGCTTCGCCCTTACAGACGAAAATTTGTGGTTTATGCAACAGTAAATTGCTGTAAAGCTGGAAAATTTTATTTCCTCCAGAATGGGTCAGCGATCGCCGTATTTAGCAATTCCTCAACACTATGAACCATTAACACGGGCACCTGAAGTTGACGGGATAAATCTTCAACGGTGACATCATCTAAAAATCGACTTTCACCATGTTTCAGCATCACCGTGGGCAATAAAATTGCTTCCCCTAAATCTTTCCCTTGCAATCCCATTAACAAATCTTGGCCGGTTAAAACCCCAGTCACGCTAATAGTTTGCCCCCAAAATTCACTATTTAAAGCTACCACTTGTATCTTTAATCCTTGCACCTGATTCAGGGATTGGCAAATCGGGTCAAAGGCTTTTTCCACCGCATTGCCCACCACCCAAGTTAAACGCCGTTCTGGGGTAACTTCTTTGGGCAAAATTCCAGCAGCTAATTCCTCAAATTGCCGGATAAATAAGCGAATTGAACCCACACCATTATCAATTTGGGGATAGTCTTGATAATCTGATTCCGGGGGCAATTCTTCACCGGCAATTAAAAACCATTCATCCGCCAACCACGCAAAGGTGGATTTTAATTTTTTTCTAAAAGATGCTTGCAAATTCTGCACTTGCTGAATCACTTCTCTGGCTTTTTCGGGAGAGACCGGGACTAATTCATCTTCATCGGGTCTAAATTTGGTTAAGCCAACGGGGACGACGGCAACCGATGCCACTGCTGGCACTTCACCCCGGCCAAATTTGGCTAAATCTAATAAAGTTTGTTCTAAGTGTTGACCATCATTAATTCCCGGACAAACGACGACTTGAGCATGAATTTGCAGGCGGCGTTCTTTAAACCATTGTAACTGTTTGAGGATGTCCCCGGATCGCGGATTTTTTAGTAAGCGAATGCGGATTTCTGGTTCAGTGGCATGAACGGAAACATAGAGAGGAGAAAGCCGCATTTGTTCGATTCTTTCCCATTCTTTTTTTGGTAAGTTGGTCAGGGTGAGATAAGACCCATATAAAAAGCTGAGACGGTAGTCATCATCTTTGAGATATAGGGTGTCTCTCATTCCGGGCGGCTTTTGGTCGATGAAGCAAAAAGGACAACGATTATTACATTGAATTAGGCCATCAAACAAGGCGCTTTCAAATTCTAGACCGAGGTCTTCGTCGTAGTCTTTTTCGATTTCTATCTGGTGAATTTTTCCTTTGGTGTCTTGAACTTCCAGTTCTAGGAATTCATCGGCACAAAGAAATTGGTAATCAATTAGATCCCGAGGACGAGTGCCATTAATGGAAATTAGGCGATCGCCCGGTTCAAAGCCAATTTCAGCGGCGATGGAATCGGGAATAATTTTGGTAATTTGGGCAGGACGGATAGATATTTCGCTCATTTTCGCAAGGGATTTAGCAACGGATAAGTTTATAAATGACAGGGTGTGGGGTGTAGGGTGTAGGGCCGCCATCGGGGGAATAATTGATAATTAACAATTGATAATTGACAATTAAAGAAAATTATCAATTATCAATTATCAATTATTAATTATTAATTATTAATTATCAATTATCAATTATCAATTACACCCCACACCCGACAGAATTATTGTCCTACTGTCCAGGAAATTTGGGCAGCGATCGCGCCTAAAATAGTCAGACCAAAAATTAGCCGATAGCCCACAAATACCCAGGTGTTCTGGGTTTGTAAGAATTTAATTAACCAGGCGATCGAGCCATAAGAAAATACCACTGATGAGACGAGTCCGCAGATTAATGGCACCATCCCAACACCCCCGACCCCTTCACTTAATAAGTCTTTAAGCTCAACTAACCCGGCTAAGGTAATAGCGGGAATTCCTAATAAAAAAGAAAATCGTGCAGCGGTAGCCCGTTCCAAGCCAATAAATAAGCCGGACGTAATGGTGGAACCGGAACGCGACACCCCAGGAATAATGGCTAATGCTTGGGCGCAACCCATTAAGACCCCCTCTTTGAGGCTCAATTGCTCAAAGTTGCGCTGGCGTTTGCCCAATATTTCTGCCACTCCTAATAATAGCCCCATGATAATGGAAACAATGGCAATTACTAATAAACTTCTGACTTTTGTGTCATAAAAATCCGCAATGGTGGCGTTAAATTTAATCCCTAGTCCTAAAATAACGATGGGCAAGGTTCCCAGGGCAATGCCGATGACGATTTTTAGGTCGCGATCGCTGTATTTCTGCTCCCGTAAAGCACTGAATGCACCTTTAGTCAATCCGATCAAGTCTCCCCAAAAGTACCACAAGACGGCGGCAATACTACCCAGTTGAATCACCGCAGTAAAAGAAACACCGGGATCTCCCCAACCGAGGACAACCGGCACAACTTTTAAATGAGCGGTGCTACTAATGGGTAAAAATTCTGTGAGTCCTTGAACCATTCCCAAGACAATGGCTTCCCAGAATGTTATCTGGGCATCGGTTGCCGAGGTGCTGGTTTCCGTGACTTGGTTGCTCAAAGCCTGACTAGAAAGCAATAGCGCACTGGTGACACCAGACCCGAATCCGCTTAATAATTTCCAGTTTGATAGTTTCGATTTAGATATTTTTAATTTAGATAAACCCACGATTCCTCCTTTTGTATTGGGCAACTCTTGTTTTGGGCAACTTACAGACCATAGAACAGACCATAGACATTCTTTCATTCACATTGAATCAGTTCCCCTGAATATCTTGAATATATTGATCTGAAAAAGCTCTTTAAATTTACTTGGCAAGGATTTGAGTCTGGTATATTAAATAAGATGAAGTTAAGTAAAGAATATTAAAATCCGTTGTTTAACGATACTTGGTCTGTTAGGGATGTCACCGCATCTTTGCTTAAGTCTCCGGTTAATTTGCTCACTTTTGTTCTAGGCAAAATTGGGGTCGCCAAACCGGGATTGGTCTTTGCGGCGTCAGTGTTTCTGGTTTCGGTGCCGGTATTTTTTGAAGCTCCTTTGGTGAGATATCTGCCTTTAGTGAGCTTGATTCTTACCGGCGGCTGGTTTTGGCTGAGTCGGTGGTTAATGTCTCAGTCTGCTACGGCGGTTTGGGGCGATTTGTTGATGGGCTTTACGGGTAGTTGGTTGGCGGGTTCTTTGTATTGGGGGGGGTTGCGTTGGGAACCGACCCTACATTTGCCCGTGGAGGCGATCGCCTTGCCGATGGCGATTTGGTGTATCCGTCGCAATCAATGGCTGGTGGGTGCTTGGTTTTATGTGGGTTCTTTATTTGGCACTGCGGTCACGGATATTTATTTTTATTTAGTGGATCTGATTCCCCACTGGCGCCAATTGATGCTGGCTGAATCAGATTTAGCGATGCCAATTTTCCGCAGTGCGATCGCTCAAGTCCATACCCCTTGGGGAATTGGCTGTGCGGCAGTCCTCGCTACGGTTCTTCTGGTCGTCGGTTTTTTTCCTTTAGGCTATCGTAGAAGCAGCCCATCAGAAACATTACACTGGTGGGCATTTTCAGGTGCAGTTCTCAGTACAATTTTGGTGGATGGCCTATTTTGGTTGGCGGCTTTGGCGGCTTAAAAGAAAATGCGGATAGGCCGAAATAGATGGCGCCGATTCCTGCGATCGCCAAAAATTTCCGGATCATCAAAATCTTCGGCTCAATTATGTAAAACATCTGTAAAAAAATTGCCACCTCTGTCCTTTAGGCTTACCCCATAAAGACCAGGGTAGAATCAGAGGGCGAGGTCTGGCAGCACTGGGAGGCCCATAGTGAACTTGCAACGAAATCCTCATTTGATTCTGCGAACTGAATCCGGTGAGCGCTATCTTCCCCTGATCGGTACAAGCTGCTGGACAATTGGTCGCAGTGACGATAATCATTTTGTGTTGCCAGACCGATGGATTTCCCGAAACCATGCCATGATGCAGCGGACAGAAGGGGGTGAATTTTACTTAATCGATCTGGGCAGCCGTAATGGTACGTTTGTGAATGGCCGACGGGTGACGATTCCTGTCACTTTACAAAATGGCGATCGCATCACCTTTGGGGAAACGGAAATTGATTTTTACTCAGGGATGGACAAACCTACGGAGTCTGTCGATGACCAAGACTCCCAGGATTTAACCGCCGCCTTATATCAACGCTGTTTAATTTCTGTGATGGTGGTGGATATTCGCAATTTCACCGTCCTGACTCGGCAACTGGACGAGAAAATTCTGTCAGAAGTGATTGGCACCTGGTTTCGCTATGCCGGTGATATTATTAGAACTCATGGTAGTTGGGTGGATAAATATATTGGCGATGCGGTGATGGCGGTTTGGTTTCATCGCAGCAATCAAGTGAGTTCAGAAGAAGTGCTGCAAATTTGTCAGTCTTTGATTGGTTTAGCCCAGATCACCGAAAAACTGAATCAGAAATATCCTCTGCCCTTTCCATTACGGATTGGTGCCGGGGTAAATACGGGCTATGCGATGGTTGGCAATACCGGGACGGGCGATCGCCAAGACTATACCGCCCTGGGGGATACGGTGAATGCGGCATTTCGCCTAGAAACAACCACGAAACAAATTGGCTGTGATATTGCCTTTGGGGAAACCACTTATAAAGCCCTCTCCGCTTGGGAACCGAATGAGCAAGTATTCCAACAGCATACGGTGCATTTAAAAGGCTACGATAAACCCACCGTGACTTACGGGGGATCTTTTGTGGATTTGGAAAAATTTGTCCAGATAAAAAGTTCTTAACTAAAATGCTTAACTAAAGATACTTGGCTCTAGAATTTTCTGGTGATTTGCCAATTTTCCAGAGCGAATATTATTGTTGTGCTGTCCAGGACTTACGCAACTTAGAACCGGATTTTCTGAGGGATTTAGGCGATTGGTTTGATTTGCCTTATCCTATTTCAGTGAAACCTAAAAAAAATAGTAGTTTTATGGCTGGACATAGTAAGTGGGCAAATATTAAGCGCCAAAAAGCTAGAGTAGATGCGAAAAAAGGCAAGATGTTTACGAAAATCTCGCGAGAGATTATCGTGGCAGCGCGATCGGGTGTTCCAGATCCGGAGGGTAATTTTCAATTGCGGACGGCGATCGAAAAAGCCAAGGCTGCCGGAATTCCTAATGATAATATTGAACGAGCGATCGCCAAAGGTGCCGGAACTTGGGACTCTGGCAGCGATAACTATGAAGCGATTCGTTATGAAGGATATGGTTCTGGGGGAGTGGCAATATTAATTGAAGCATTGACCGATAACCGGAATCGAACCGCAGCAGATTTAAGGGTGGCATTTAGTAAAAATGGCGGCAACTTAGGAGAAACAGGTTGCGTGAGTTGGATGTTTGAACAAAAAGGAGTCTGTATTATCCAAGGTTCAGTGGATGAAGATGAGTTACTAGAAGTCTTGCTAGAAGCTGGGGCTGAATCTTATGAATTAACGGACGTGGACGATATCCCAGGGGCGGAAGTTTTTACAGAAATTAGCAATCTAGAAAATCTGACTCAAATCTTAAAGCAAAAAGGCTATGCAGTAATCGAATCAGAATTGCGTTGGATTCCGGGCAATAATATAGAAGTAACCGATCCAGATGTGGCGCGATCGCTTCTCAAATTAATGGATGCATTAGAAGACTTAGATGATGTGCAAAATGTCACCGCCAACTTTAATCTAGCGGATGAATTAATGTCTTTAAGTTTCCTGTAATTTTTGTTTACAGCAGTTTCCTCTGCTATGGGATACACTTCGCTCCTCCACCCCCCCTTTGATCTCCCCCTTTCACCGCGATCGGGTTGGGAGGGTCGAGATGTACCTTATTACATCCCAAAGCGCTATAATAGCTGCGTGAAAAACCCGGTTTTTTTCAAAAAAACCGGGTTTTTAGCTTGACTAGCTCATTATTCTACTAATATTCTACTAATATTAATCAGAATCAATGATGATGAATTTTGCGCCGATGCAACGGTTGCACTGGTCGCGCATTCATCGGATAAATTTCCATAAACTGCTCAATTTGTTCTGCCGAAGCTTCGATGGGCGTTGTCATCACATACCATTTCACCGCTTCACTGCAAGGAGGGGTGGTTAAAGAACCGTCATAACTATAGTATTCCCGATTCTCTGGTAAAAAATTATAGGCATTAACCATCAACTTTTCCAGGGTTTTTTCTCCTTCACTTTCCGGCAAATGATCCCAAATTTGCTGGAGAAAATAATTTTCTGATCCTTCTTCAATAAAGACTCCCACAACGGCAAAATTTCCCGCCTGATTCTGGTGAACTAAGTGCAGTTCCATCCCATAAGCCATCTCGTCAACCGTATGTTCGCTAGGGGTGTGAAAGTGAAACTCAAGCAACCGATAAGTTTCTCCATCAATTTCCATAGAACTGCCCCCAGAACTGCCCCCAGAATAATCGACTTGAATCGTATGACCATTATTTTTAACCGTTAAAGGAATTCTCTGATAATTAAATTTAAGCGGCTTCGGAGTAGACTCAGAATTGATTTTTCGCTCAAAATTATCTGAATCGAAATTAATTGGTGATTGATATTGTCCGGTTTTACATAAGACATATTCTGCACTTATTTTCCCCCAACGGCTAGGGTTTCTCGAACCGCCATAACTCCAATGGACTAAATAATGATTTTCGGCGATTGCCTCATGTGTTTCTGCTCTCGGATTTGGATTAATGATAACTTGTAAAAGCAAAACAAACAGACAATATACGAGAATTAGAGAACCAAGCAAAAAATTATTTTTTATAAATTTAATCATAGATTAAATCGCACATTTTTTCGCTAAAAAATATCACTGTTAAAAACAGAAAAAACCTTGAACAGCAGCCGTTAAGAAATATCAGATCCTCCCCAGAACTGCTTTAAAATATCTATTGGTGAACGATCCCAGGTATCAATATGTTCGTAAATCAAACCAGCATGATTTAGCTTGTACGTGGAATAACCATTAAACAAGAGTGTTGGTTTCCAAGGCAAGCGTAAAATTCCCCGCACAGTCCAGTTGGCTAAGATAATTTCTGGTTCACTCTCTGGTTTAGTTTGCTGGACATTATGTAAATCAAAATAGAGTTCGGTAAAAAATAGCCGGCCATGAAATCGCAGTGTCCAGAAGATAATCCGATAGTTAAATTTGCCTTTAAATGTATTTACCGGGTCTTTAAAAAAAATATCTTCAGCGTAGATATCGTAAGATAAATCTCGTTCAAATAAAGTGGGTAACTCTTGTTGCAGGGTGGCGATCGCCTTCGGGATAGCTGCCCTGACCGCTGTTTGTACTTGTTGTGGATTTTCGCTCACTGGTAGGAAGGAGAATTTACTCCGGATTGACTTCTTTCTTATTTTAGGCAAATTTATGCTCAATGCGGCGATCGCCATTGACCATTATTAAACAACAAGCAACAAACAACAAACAACAAATAACCAACAACACATAACAAATAACCAACAACACATAAATGATCGTCGTGAACGGTCAACGGTGAACAGTTAATTGAGCAATTTTGGCGAAAGAAAAATTTGGAAATGGTCATCACATAAGTTAAATTGAATTGTCAGAGATTTTAATAGACTTGATAGTTGCCGAATAAATTACTGATGATTCATGTAGTGGGAATTGGTTTAGATGGAGTCGCCGGGTTGACCGCACCTGTACGACAAATTGTGGAGCAAGCGACTATTTTAGTGGGGAGCGATCGCCACCTGAGTTATTTCCCAGACCATCCGGCAGAACGGCTGGTCATTGGCTCAATGAATATAATTAATATTATCTTGCGGAAACTGCGCCGCCGACTGGAAAATTATCTCACTCAGGAAATCACTCAGGAAAATTTCGGCAATAGGGAACCGGGGCGGGAAATTTCCTCAGTGAATCCGCTTTCTCTGCCTTGTATCGTGATTTTAGTCTCTGGCGATCCCTTATTTTTTGGCTTGGGACGACTGCTGCTGGAATCATTTCCCCCGGAACATCTCACCTTTCATCCACATATAAGTAGTATTCAACTTGCGTTTAACCGAGTCAAAATTCCCTGGCAAGATGCTACATTCATTAGTATGTCCGGTCGTCCTGGGGATGAATTAATTAACGCGGTAAAAAAAGGGGTGGAAAAAATTGCCATTCTCACGGGCGATCGCAATACCCCCAGCGCGATCGCCCGGCTCATTCTTTCCTTAGATTTAGCGGTTTCCTATCAATTTTGGGTCTGTGAAAACCTGGGTAGTCAGGAAGAAAAAGTCCAATGTTTCTCAGACCTCAGCGAAATAAAACCACAAACCTTGGGCGAATTAGGCGAATTAAATGTCGTTTTATTAATCCGCCAATCTCCCGAAAAAACTCAGCCCATTGATTTAAATAAATTACCGCAAATCGGCATTCCTGATCATTACTTTGTCAGTTTTCGCGATTCCCTTCGGGATAGCTTCGCTTCACGCCCCGAATTAATTACTAAGCGAGAAATTCGCCTGCTAATCTTAGGAGAACTTGCCCTCAAGCCGAACCAAACAATTTGGGATATTGGCGCAGGAACTGGTTCAGTTGCCATTGAAATCGCCCGGTTATTTCCCACGTCTAATATCTATGCCATTGAAAAAAGTGCGGAAGGAATTGCCCTAATTGAACAAAACTGCCAACGGTTTCATTTGTCTAACGTAGTTTCAATTTATGGCAGCGCCCCAGATATTTTATATCGCCTAGCAGTTCCCGACCGAATTTTTATTGGGGGAACCGGGGGTTCCCTGCGGCAAATTCTGAGTCTTTGTAGTAGCTACATGGCTCATCATGGCATCATTGTATTAACGATTACCTCTATAGAAAATCTGAATATTGCGATCGCCTGGGCGCAAACATCCGGCTGGCAATATCAACTATTACAAGTCAATCTTTATCGCTCAGTTCCCATTGCCGAACTTACCCGGTTATCACCCCTAAATCCGGTCACGATTGTTACTTTGAATCAAAAATAATTAATATTGATTTTTTGTGGTTTTTTATTTCGATTCCCACCAAAAATCAGATAGCTATCGGTTTTCTGAACTTTACAGCATTTGTCTGATTAGTGAACCACAAATCTTGGATTCAGGCGAAGCATTTCCGTAAAAAATTGGGTCAACAGCCATTGGGTCAAGTTGGGTCAACAGCCCTACAAGCCCAGATCGAACCCCGCAATATCTGTGGTCTATTCAATCGAAAACCGCCGTATGCAAACCAGCAAAAATTGGTTATGTGAACTTCTCGATTTCTGCTGGTTTGCCCTATTTATTCGGGTCTTTGCGTCATGCCATCCGGCACGCTTCGTGATCGGCCAAAATGCATCAATTTGCCTTCCGTCCGGCTTCACATTGATAGTTTTACCCTTTGTCTGATGCCATAAAAAAGAGGATTTTTAACCCAAATAGGCTTGTCTTACCCGGTCATCATTCAACAAATCTGAGGCTTTTCCCGTCAGAGTAATGCGACCGGCTTCTAACACATATCCCCGATGAGAAATTTGCAGGGCTAAATGGGCGTTTTGCTCAACGAGCAGAATCGTAACGCCGAGGTCGCGCAGATTTTGGATAATCGAGAAAATTTCCCGCACAATCGCGGGGGCAAGACCCAGGCTAGGCTCATCCAATAGTAACAGTTTCGGTCGGCTCATTACCGCACGTGCGATCGCCAACATTTGCTGTTCTCCACCACTGAGAGTTCCTGCTAGTTGATGGCGGCGTTCGGCCAACCGGGGAAACACTTCAAATTGTCGAGAAATATCGGCCTTGATTTCTGCGGAATTAGAATGAATATAAGCGCCTAATTCCAAATTATCTAGCACCGTTTGTCTGGCGAGCACTCGCCGTCCTTCAGGGGAATGGGCAATGCCGAGTCTGACCACTTCATGGGGGGGACGACGGGTAATATTTCGCCCCTGATAAATAATCTCACCGCTGCGAGGATTGACCAGTCGAGAAATTGCCCGTAAGGTGGTACTTTTGCCTGCACCATTAGCCCCAATTAAAGTCACCACCTCACCCACGTTAACGGTGAGATTGATACTTTGCAAAGCTTGAATGCCGCCGTAGTTAACAGAAAGGTTGTTAATTTCTAGGAGCGGGATTAGTTTTTCTGGTTGAGCTAAGTTGCTGGTTTGATCTATATTCATTTGTGATTTTAAATCCTCATTCATCACCCAAATAAGCTTCAATTACAGCCGGATTATTTTTGACTTCACTGGGTTCACCTAGAGCAATCAATTGACCAAAATCTAAAACGGCAATTCGGTGACATAACCCCATCACCAACGGGACATGATGCTCAATCAAAATCACCGTTAAATTAAACTGGTGGCGAATGTCTCGGATAAATTCACTTAATTGATGCTTCTCGTTGGGATTCATGCCCGCAGCGGGTTCATCTAATAGGAGGATTTGCGGTTCTAAGGCCAGGGCACGGGCAATTTCTAGGCGACGCTGATCGCCGTAAGCAAAGTTTTTGGCTTTTTCTAAGGCGCGATCGCCTAATCCCACTAAATTCAGTAATTCTAAAGCCTTCTGTTTGGTTTCTTTCTCGTCAGTAGGAGTTGGCGGCAATCCGAATAAACCCCTGAAAAGAGCCGTTGCCTCAGAGGTGTGGCGACTTTTAATATGCCGACCAATCATCACATTTTCCCAGGCAGATAGATCGCCAAACAGACGAATATTTTGGAAGGTGCGGGCAATGCCTTTAGCGGCAATTTGATCAGCCCGTAACTGAGTAATTTCTTCTCCTTGATAAATTAGCTGTCCACTAGACGGCGGCACCAGCCCCGTAATCATATTAAATAAAGTGGTTTTTCCCGCCCCATTGGGGCCAATTAAACCAAAAATTTCGTTGGCATTGACGGTAAAAGATACCTGATTCACCGCTACCAGCCCCCCAAAATTCCGGGTCAGACCCTTGCTTTCTAAAAAAGGGTGACTGTTAGATAAGGGTGGATCTGTTTTCGTGATGGCTACGTTTTCGCTGGTCATGGGTCTGGTTTAATTTCGTGTTTTAGACTGTGCTGCCGTCTCTTGAATAAGTCTGGCGTAACCAGACCTTGAGGAAAGAAGATGGTTCCTAAAATAATCAGTAATCCGAAAAAGATTAGGCGACCATCGCGGAGGAATTGGGCTAACCAGAGGGGTAAGTTTGGGGTATCGGCGATCGCCCGCAGGATCTCTGGTAAAGCGGTAAATACCATCCCACCTAACACTGGCCCGACAAAAGTTCTGCTGCCCCCAATCAACACAGAAGTCAAATAGACAATACTGGCATCAAATGTACCTTGACGGGCGTTCCAGGTATTGAGAAAATGGGCACTCACTGCACCCACAATTCCCGCCAAGATTGCACCCAGAGTAAAAGCTAATACCTTATAGTAAGTTGGGTTGATGCCCATTGCCCCCGCCGCCAGTTCATCCTCCCGGATGGCGATGAAGGCTCGTCCCACGCGAATTCGCTCTAGGCGGTAGAGTATCACCATAGTAATCAGCAGTAAAGGCAGCGCCACCCACAAATACTCAATGGGTGTGGCAAAAGGTTGGGGGATGGCAAAAATCCCGACTGCCCCTCCGGTGATTTCTAGGTTGAGGGAAATAACCCGCAGGATTTCCACAAAGGCAATGGTGGCGATCGCTAAATAGATTCCTCTTAGCCGCAGGGCGGGAATTCCCACCAAAAGACCCAATAACCCAGACACAAAGGCGGCAATCAGCATTTCCAATAGCAGCAGATGAATCGGAAACAAACTATCACTGGAGGGAAAAACTTGAGTAGATAAAATTGCCGCGATATATCCGCCCAAGGCATAAAAACCAGGACTAGCCAAAGATAGCTGTCCGGTCATCAGTGGCAAATACAGGGATAGCCCTAGCAATGCCCCTAGTACCATTGAGACGATGAGCGGCCCGTAAGTGTTGAAAAAATCAGCCATTGATTCTATTGATTCTATTGTGTAAATTTTCTTCAGAGAAGCCTGGGCAAATTTTAAACTTTCTGGTTTAAACTTTCTGGTTTAAACTTTCTGGTTTAAACTTTCTGGTTTAAACTTTCTGGATCAACCTCCGACCCAATAAACCTTGAGGTCTAACCAATAGCATAATAAACAGAATGCCAAAAGCCACTGCATCCTTATAAGCCGAGTAATCTGCGGGCACAAACGCCTCCGCTAATCCAATCACCAAACCGCCCAACACTGCTCCCGGAATACTGCCTAACCCTCCGAGTACAATCACCGCTAAACCTTTTAATCCAAAGGCAATGCCAAAATAAGGGCCAGCAATGCTGACACTCGATCCCACCAAAGTTCCGGCGACCCCAGCCAAGAAACTACTGATGAAAAAGGTCAGAACGATAAAGCCGTCTGTATTAATTCCTAATAAATTAGCCGCGATCGGATCTTCGGCAACTGCCCGCATTGCCTTGCCATATTTCGTGTAATTAATAAAATAGGTCAAAATGGATAAAATCACCACAGAAACCCCAAAAATTACCACCTGAACACTGCGAATCGGAATCGGTTGCTCCTCTGTACCAAAGTTAATCGCTGCGGGTAAATTTCCATAGGTATTTCCGGGAAATGTATAGTTTTCTGCCCCGACTAAATATTGAATCAAATTGACGATGACCAAGGCCACACCCAGGCTAGAAACAACCGTCAGTAAAGAATCAGCCCCTTTTCGCCGCAACGGACGGAAGGCAAGGCGCTCAATCCCAACCCCGACCAAACCCGCCAGAATACTCCCTAGAATTAAGGCAATAGGAAAGGGTAATTTGATTGGCAATTGGCTATTGGCCAACAATCCATTAAAGCCAAAGGCATTTCCCATAATCGCATAGGTGAAATAGGCACCGAGGGTAAAAATTGCCCCATGTGCAAAATTAATAATCCCCAAGATCGAGAAGATGAGGGTGTAGCCCAAGGCAAAGATGGCATATACACTGCCGATGGATAAACCGTTAAGAAATTGCTGAAAAAATAGGGTGATGTCCATTGATATTTAAGCTTAAAAGGTTTAATTTGCTGTAAAACTTCCTAATCGCGTCTCCAGAATCTGGTAATGATTTGGTTTTAACCGAATGGACGCTATTAGACAGGGGTTTTCACCTCTGTCGGGTGATTGGGTGTGCTTGATTTGGGGTGCAATATCTTGCAACCGACTGAAATCAATCTTCAGCTATCAGCAGTCATTAGGGGAGAAGCATTTGGGCAGTAGGGGCGCGATATTTCCGGCAGATACGTTATTGCTTGAACGCCCATATTTATTGATGGAAATATCACGCCCGTACATGGTAAAATTTAGAGTAAAAATTAGAAATTTTAGCACATAAGCTTCGCCCATACAGTATTCTATTAATCGGAAAAGCGCAGCAAAAACCCGACAGTTGTTGGCACTTTAATCTTAATGAACTTAACTATTTCAGCGGCACAAATTTACCGTTGCTTCCATCGGGATCTACTTTGAGTTGTGATACATAAAATTGCTGCTGAACCACATCGCCAACTGGGGTAAAGGAAATCTCCCCAATGGGAGTATCGTACTTACCAATTAGGACTTGTTGATTTAGTTCTGTCCGTAGTTGCTCTAAAGGTACTTGGTTAACGGGATTTTTTTGATCGAGTGCGGTGAGAGATTCTACAAATACCTGAACGGCTGTAAATGCTTGGGCACTAAACTGAGGCGGTTCTTTTTTGTACTGATTTAGGTAAGTCGTGCGAAAAGTTTGGTTAATTTCTCCCGGATGTTCGGGACTGTATGCTTGAGCGACAATCACGCCATTACAAAGATCCTTGCATACGGCAAAAATATTGGAGGTGTTAAATCCATTTCCGCCAACAATCTGTCCTTTATAACCCAGTTCTCGCAGTTGCCGCACCAAGTTGCCGCCATCGGTGGTCAAGCCAGAAATAATAATTAAATCTGGTTTAAGATTGATGACATTCGTGGCTTGGGATTGGAAGTCTGTGTCTGTGGTTTGGAACTTTTGTACCGTGGCTAAATCAAGTTTTAAATCTTTGACAACTTGCTGAAATATTTCGGTTTCTGACTTGCTAAAAGCATCATTTTGGGCATATAAAACCGCAACTTTCTTGATATTTGGGTTGATCTTCAGCGCTGCTTTCAGTGAATTGGGGGCAACGCTCGAAACGGGTGCGGAAACACGGGCAATATAATCCCCAATTTCTGGAATGCCTTTGGCGGTATTCGAGGCAGCAACCACTGGCACTTTGGCTCGTTCGGCGATCGGATCGGCGCTAAAAGCCTGTTGGGAAAGAGTTGGCCCAACAATGCCAACCACTTTATTTTGAGTAATTAAAGTTTGAAAGGCATTGATCGCCCCCGCTTCCTCTCCTCCTGTATCCTGAATAATTAATTTAATCGGTTTCCCATTGATTCCGCCTTTGTCATTAAAATATTTCTCAGCAATTTTGGCTCCTTGAATGCCTTCTTGACCAATCAAAGCTACGTTGCTGGTTTGTGCCAAGGCAATGCCCAGGGGAATAGTATTTGATGTAGAAGTGTTGTTAGTTTGAGCGCAGGCTGTCAGCAGGAGAGCGAGAGTACCAAATAAGGCTGAGGTACAAGCGGTATGCTTTTTCATAAACTGCCAGAGCAAATATAAGTATGTGTATGGCTATCTTACATCCCACATTCCGCACATCTTCATATATCGTTACATATCTTAACTCTATTCAGGATGTTTTTACGAAAAACTGCCATTACAGGAATACTTAATAATGAAACTTCTCAATAGCTAATTTTTATGAGAAAATTTATTACAATTATTCATATTATGGGCAATGAATCCTGATAACTAGAATGCTTACAGGATAAAGATTACAAGCGATATATTAGTAAAAATAATTCATTAAATGTTAAGAAGTGCGGAATGTGGGTTACATTAAAGTATGCTGGAAAAATGGTTCCAAGTGCCTGTGTCTGAAGTTTTTTTACGGATTTGCTGACTTTGGCTCCCCGGTTCCCCGGCTCCCTCGCTTCTGGGCTCCCTGGCTCCCCGATTAAACTTTATCAGATATATGATCGGAAATCCCCTGTTGATGGCGAATTGGTAAGGTAATCAAAAATTCAGATCCTTGACCAGGTTTAGAAACACATTCTAGCAAACCCCCATGCTGATCTACAATAACTTGATAGCTCACAGCCAAACCCATTCCCGTTCCTTTGCCCACAGGTTTTGTCGTAAAAAAAGGATCAAATATTTTGGAGATAATCTCTTCAGTAATTCCACAGCCATTATCATAAATTGCCACTTGAACTTGCTGAAGATTTTCAGCAAACTTAGTTTTAATTTTAATCATGGGATTGGCAACCATTTCTAGAGCATCAATAGCATTACTCAAGATATTCATAAATACCTGATTCATTTTGGCAGCATAACACTCAACCAGCGGTAAATTCTGATAATCTTTAACCAGTTGAATTTCTGGACGATTGGCTTGGGGCTTAAAGCGATACTGGAGAATTTTTAAGGTATTTTCTAATCCTTCTAGCAAATTCACGGACTTTAAATCCGCTTCATCTAAGCGGGAAAAATTACGCAAGTCTAAGATAATGCTTTTAATCCGTTCCGCCCCATATTTCATCGATTGGAGGATTTTTTTCAGGTCATAAATCAAGAAATATAAGTCAATCTCCTCAATGGTTTCAGCCAGCGCTTCTGTCGGTTCGGGATATTCTTGTTGATAGGCTGAAATCAAATTTAGCAGGTCTTCAATATAATCGAAAGCGTGTTCCACATTGCCATAAATAAAGGTGACGGGGTTATTGAGTTCGTGAGCAATTCCCGCAACTATTTGCCCCAAACCCGCCATTTTTTCGCTTTGAACCAGTTGAAGTTGGGTGACAGAAAGTTTTTCCAAGGTATCTTGTAATTCTTGCATTTTTAGCTTGAGTTCGCGATCGCGTTGTTGGATTTGTTCCGCCATGAAATTAAACCCTTGGGCTAGTTGGCTTAATTCATCACGAGAGATCACCGGCACTCGGATAGTGAGATCGCCATCCGCTAACTGTGTGCTGGCATCAGTGACTTTTTTAATCGGTCGGGAAATTGCCCCAGCAATTAAGTAACCCATCGTAGAGGCGATCGCCACTCCCAGCAAAGAAAAAATTCCCACGGCGATCCATAACCGTCGCTGTGACTGACGCAAACTCTGAAGCGGACTCAGTAATAATAACTCTAATTTTGTATTAGCCAATCCATGTATTACGATAGGTTTGGCCATATAAGGTTGCTGGTTAATATACAGTTCTTGAGTCTTTGGGCGTGAAGGGAATATTTTGGGGGAATCGCGATTTTTACCGTTTAACACATTGTGCCATTGAATCTGATTCCCATTGGGCAACGTAGAGGCGATTTGCTGTTGCTGATGCAGCGCGACAATATCTTTATCTAGTCCTTCACTAATCTCTTTTAACAAATCATTACTAATGGCATGGCCGACAATAACTCCACCCACGATCCCTTCCTGGGATTTAATCGGTGCGGTTCCCACCAAAACATAAACCACCGGGCTTTTTGTGGCAATCATGCTTGATAAATTGACCCCATGAATTGCCTGGGAAATCGCAATTTGATCGAAGAGAGTCGCATGGGTCAACAGTGGCACCCGTAAATCGATCAACTTATTCCCGTCTTGATCTACAATCTTAATCAAATCTAAAGACAAAGAGGTTTTTAACGGTAACACATTCTGCAACAAATCTGGCGTGTTTTCTGATTTTATTGCTTCAATTATTTGATGGTTTTCTGATATTAAACGAGCATGAATCTCTAATTGATTTTTGGTTTTTTCAAAATCTCTAAAAATTATTTGACCTAAAGCTTCTATTTCATCACTTTTCTTTTCTTCTAAACTTCGTGAAAAGTAATAGCCAAAAGCACTCGATCCTAAAAACCATGTGGCTAAAAACATCACAATAAAAGGCAGGCTAATTTTCTGGCGGATTGACATTTGCGAATAAACCTGATTTAGCCAAAACCGCCGATGATTATTCTTATTGGCCTCGCCATTGGGTTCAGAATCCTGGTCTTTATCGGATGACACGGTGATGGGATTGCCTGTAATTGGATAATTTTTTAGTGACATTACTTGAATTTCTCCATCTATTTTTATCGGCTGTTTTGAGGTCATGGCTGCTGAATCACTGCATAGCCAGACGAGGCTAATTTTTTCTGTCCTATTTCACTGAAAATATAGTTAATAAAATCTTGCGTAACTGGGTTAGGCTGATCCGGGAAAACCATGCCAATTGTGTACAATAACTCATATTTACCCTGGGCAATATTTTCTGGAGATGCAGAAATGCTATCAATGCTTAAAATATTTATATACCCTTGGGAAAATTCCTCGGTTTTGGCCACGGTTCCGATGCTATAAGGTGTGCTTAACAAAGCTTTAATAATTTGATCGTCTTCTGAAAAAACGATTGCCCGGTAATCTATTGTAATATCGCCTAAATAATGCTGCCGCAATAACTGCTTGTCTGCTTCATCTTCCGGTAAATCCAAGAGGATAATTTCTGCATCAGGTCCGCCGACTTCTTGCCAGTTATTAATCTGCCCACTGTAGATGCCTTTAATTTGTTCCGTGGTCAAATTTTGAATAGAGACAATTTCATGGGTTGCCAATAGCATCGGACTATGAGCGATCGCTCGGTATTGAATCGTAGAATCTTTTTCTGACTCTGTTAGTTCTCGACTGGTTAACCCAATATCAATCACTCCATCTTTGACCCCTTGAACCCCACCACTGGTTTGACTTGACTGAAGAAATTTAAAGTCGATGGTTTTCTTTTCTGCTGCATAAGCTTCCGTCAAAATTTCCATCACTTCATAAGCCTCTGACGAACCGCCAATTTTAATGGTTTGCCGATCGCCTGTTATAGGTTCACTTTGGGTGCAACTGGTCAAGACCAGCATTGCCCCCACTACCAACCCACTGATCCAAACAAATTTCATCTCGTAATATCCTCTAAAAAAGGTTGTAATTCTAAGGCTTTTTGCCGATAAGCGATCGCTGCTTGCCCTTGCCCTTGATCTGCCAATAATTTGGCTAAATTCCAGTAAAGTCCCGCTAACTTTGGTTGTAATTTTATCGCTTTTTCATAACAAGTGATCGCCGCTTGTCCCTGACCATTTTGGTAATACATCGTGCCTAAATTCGCTAATGCCTCAACAAAATCAGGATTTAGCGCGATCGCTGATTCATAAGCCCGAATTGCCGCCTCAATTTTTCCGTTCCCCTGCAATACATTGCCCAACAATTTATATCCTGGTGCAAAATTAGGCTGCATCCGAATCAATTGCTGACAAATCGCCAAAGCTTCGCTTAATTTTCCTTCACGAAATAATTGTTCACCCTGCTGACATAACTTTAGCTCATCCGTTACCCCCTCCGCTTTTTGGGGTGTAGGGTGTAGAGTGTAGGGTGTAGGGGGTAAAGACCGATTTATCCTATCCGTTGCCATATCCGCTGCCACCAATGATTGCAACCAAGTCACCCACTCTTCGGCCCGGACATCCCAAGTACAAGCCTGATTAACATAGTCCACCATCTGACGCAGATGGGCTTCCTGACTCTGATAATTCCGCAACACCGCCAAAGTTGCCGCCACAAACCTTTCACCATAAGCCTTCCAGTCTTGCCGCTGGGAAAATCGCCAATCCCGGACGGCGGAAAACCCCTGAACATCGGCCACGGACACCAAAGAAGCATATCCGGCAGTGGTTTCGGGTAAAGCGGCTAAATCACTGGTGACAACATGGCAACCACTAGCCATTGCTTCCATCACCGCAATACAAGAAGTTTCCTCAAAAGTATTCGCATAAGCTAACACGGAAACCGATCGCAATTCTTGGGCTAATTCCGGCTGAGAAATCGAACCAAGATACTCCACTCCTGCCATTTGCCGACATTGATTATAAAGAGTACCATATTCTGATTCATCCACGGATTGCGGCAGTTGATAAACTTTTTTACTGGAAAACACTTTTAACCGAGTACCGGGATAAGCTTGGCGAATTTTTGGGAAAATATCTAACAGTAAGTCTAAGCCGCGAAATGGGGTACTGGTATAAGCCAAGATGGGCGGTTCTAACTTATGCTGAACAATGCGATCGCCGCTGTTAAATTGTTGGGCAAAAGCTGGGGCGATCGCATTCCTTAAAACCGTGGTTTTTTCTGGGGAAATGGCAAAAGCCTCAAAAAAGCGATCGCGCTGCCAACTACTCACAAACGCCATCCCATCATAGACCGCTTGCTCATTTTTATCTTGCAATCCTTGCATCACACCCAGACTGGGAACCTGTTGCGTCCATAACACCAACCGAGTATGTTTTGCTAAAATTTGTCGTAATTTAATTCCGGCACCAGCGTGACTTAAAACAATCACCACATCCCAGGAGTTTACGACAGATTGATAAGCAGAATTAGGGGCAAAAACTTGCTGAAAAGGTAAACAATTCACTCCCAGGGATTTAGTCTCCTTACTAATCCCATTTAATAAAAAAACTTCATGGCCTAATTTCGCTAAAGCTGCCGCTAAATAACATAAAGCGGATTGGGAACCTCCCAAAGGCATTTTATAAGGGCTATCTATTTGGTATTCCCAATCAGAAAAATCTAAAAAGGCAATTTTCATTTTACTTTCTGCTTGAAATTTTCTATCAATTATGTTTAATCTGGGAACGGGGATCCCCCCTCTTAAAAAGGGGGGCAGGGGAGCAGAGGAGAGGAGAAGCCGCCATCGAGAATTTTTCTCCTCTGCACCTCTGCAACTCTGCACATCTGCACCTCTGCTTTCTTGTTCCCTATTCCCTATTCCCTGTTGCCTCAAACCTTCCAACCAATCCACCCATTCATGAGATCGCACCGACCAAGTAAACCCCTGATTAATATAATTAACCATTGCCCGAAGGTGCGATTCATCAAGCTGCTGAAGTGCTGAAATTACCCCATTGGCAAATTGGATTTTATACCTTTCGCGGTCAGGAGTAATCGGAATTAACCGCGCAAATCCGGCGGTAGTTTCTGGCAATGCCCCCAAATCAGAGGTGACAATATAGCAACCACTAGCCATTGCTTCCATCACCGCAATACAAGAGGTTTCTAAATAAGTATTAGGATAGGCTAAAACAGTGACTTTTTGTAACTCTTTGGCTAAATCTTTTTGGGGAATAGCCCCAATATATTCTACTCCCTCTATTTCCTGAGATTGACGATAAAGTTCACCATAATTTTCCTGGTCAGCGGCATCACTGACATGATAAACTTTCATACTAGAAAATACTTTGAGACGAGTGCCTGGGATGGCTTGGCGAATGCGGGGAAAAATCTCCAATAATAAATCTAATCCCCGAAATGGGGTACTGGTATAGGCCAAGATGGGCGGCCAAGTTTTTTGAGATAAAATATGAGATAAAATATGGGATAAAATATCGGGATTTGGCGGAAATAATCCCGTAAACGCTGGGGCGATCGCATTTCTTAAAATCGCCGTTTTTTCTGGGGCAATGGCAAACTCCTCACAAAAGCGATCGCGCTGCCACTCACTCACAAAAGCAAACCCATCATACATTGCCAATTCTGCGGGATTTTGCAATGCCTGCATATCTCGATTATGGTGAGTATGTCCCGTCCAGAGAATTAACTGAGTCTGTTCGCTAAGGTGAGAGCGCAATTTTGCCCCATATCCAGCCAAATTCAACACCACCAAAGCATCTAACCCTTGAAGTTTTTCCGGATCCAAATTCGTCAAAGGCAGGGGCAAACAGAGTACCCCACGAGAGATCCTGGGGGTCTTGCTATGATTCAGCAAAAACACCTCATGGCCTTGACTTGCCAATTCTTCTGCCAAATAACACAAAGCAGACTGAGAACCGCCGAGAGGTTGTTGGTAAGGAGTTTCAATCGTATAATCACAGGCGATCGGGTCAGCAAAAGCAATTTTCATCAGTCAAACATCTACATTTCCGGTTATTATATACTGATTTGTGCATTAAATTCTCATTGTAAATCGATGTCACCTCTAAATCACTCCATCTTTGAAACAGAATTTTTACCCCAAAATCATCAGGCGATCGATGCTTATTTTGGCTCATTTTTCGGCTTACTGCGACGTTCCTTAGTTGCGGGAGGATCTGAATTTGGGGTAGGCATGACCTTGTTTTCCTTAGCGGTAAGTATTCGCGCCGCATCCATCATCGAAATCGGACGATTCAAGGGATTTTCTACCTTATCATTAGCCAGTGCTTTAAAATTTATCGATATTGGTTGGCAGGAACCAGCCCAACATAAACAACGACCGGATAGTAACTATGAAAAATTAGAAAAACCCCAAACTAGAAAATTATTTTCTATTGACCCATTTCCCACTCAAGAAGCCAGAGACTTAATTAACGAAGCGCAACTGAATCAATATGTAGAATTTATCGATCGCCCCTCTCAGACTGTCACCGTTCAAGGACAAGCGGACTTAATCTTTATTGACGGCGACCACAGCTATGAAGGCTGTAAAAGGGATGTAGTTCAATATACCCCATGTCTAAGACCTGGTGGATATTTTATCTTACATGATTATTTTGGCTGGTATGATGCCCAGAAGCAAAACAATTCTCCCGTCAAAAAAGTAATTGATGAATTAATCGATCAAAAAATATATCAACATATTTTAATCGATACAGGTTATCAGGGTTTTGTCATTTTCAGAAAATCTAATCCCGCCATTGATTAAATGTTGATTAAATGTTGTTTTTTCTCAAGATGAATCTCGCTTTAGGGATATGTAACCCTTGGTTTACCCCGGAGTAAAAAAAATTTAAATTAACTTACCCTAAAGGCATATAATACCCAAGGTTATGAGAATTTAATCGGATTAATCGGAGTATTTACTATGAGTACAGCAACAGATGCGGTCACATTAATGAAACAACAAGTGGGCAAAGCAGCGGCGGATCGGGTAAAATCTGGTTCCATCGTCGGACTGGGAACAGGTTCGACTACTGCTTATGCGATTCAGTATATTGGGGAAAGAATTCAGTCCGGGGAACTGACTGATATTAAAGGGATTCCCACCTCATTTCAAGCGGAAGTGCTGGCGAAAAAATATGGCGTTCCTTTAACCACTCTTGATGAAGTGGATCATATTGATGTGGCGATCGATGGTGCCGATGAAGTGGATCCAAACAAGAACTTAATTAAAGGGGGTGGTGCCGCCCATACCCGTGAAAAAGTGGTGGATAGCCTCGCCGATCAGTTTATTGTGGTGGTTGATAGTTCCAAACTGGTGGATAAACTGGGTTCGACATTTTTGTTACCCGTGGAAGTGCTGCCCATGGCAATGACCCCGGTCATGCGGGCGATCGCCAAACTTGGGGGCAAACCGGAACTACGGATGGGCATCAAAAAAGCAGGCCCCGTGATCACAGATCAAGGCAACTTTGTCATTGACGTAAAATTTGACAAAATCGATAACCCGGCTGAATTAGAAAAAACCCTGAATAACCTGCCCGGAGTATTAGAAAATGGCCTATTTGTGAATGTTACTGATGTGGTCTTAATTGGCGAAATCAAAGATGGCCAGCCCGTAGTCAGAGAAATGTAAAAATTAGTCTTTTGACTGCCCCCTTTTTTAGGTGGGTTGGGGGGATTCCAGCAACCAGAAACCGGGTTTTTACTATTTTTCCCGGCAATTCTGGATAAAGCACAGAAAAAACCTGGTTTATTATGTTTGGGGAATATGCGATCGCCTTTCTAGCAAATAAAATAGCGATCTCTTCTTGGCACAGAAACCAAGTAGACAGAAACCGGGACTCGATTTTTTGTGGCCACAGTTAACTGTTAGTTCCACCAAAAAAAACCCGGTTTCTTTTCCGGGGGAAAGAGGCGATCGCTTCTCTTATATCATGTCCGTTTAATCAGTTATAATTAAACCCCCATTTCAAGCCACCACTGAAAACCAGTTAATCCTTGAATTAAATCGGGCTGTTTTAATAAACTTTGACAACGGTCAAATAAGACATCTTCTAAATCATCCAGACTCTCAAAAGATTGGTTAGCAATGGGTTCATTGACTCAGGGTCATAACCTTTCCGCCGGTTGTAATTCCGGTGAATAAGGAGGTAAAAAAATTAAATGTAGTCCCACGGGAATTTCTAAATCCTGACTCCGATGCCATCCGGCTTGATCTACTGCTAACACAATCTGTTTGTCCCGACCGACACCCAATTCCCGGGCAAAATCCGCACAATTGAGTGTTCACTAATGGAAGAATCCACCAGTAGGTTTCTCCCGTTAGAGGACGAACAAAACCATACAACCATAACCACTTAAATTTCCAATTGACATTAGCGATCGGTCTTTCCCCTCTTGAAGCAAGGGGATGTCGAAATCAAACGACACACCTTGATACAACCTGACAAATCACCATTCGACGGAGACTTTGTTTACTGGAGTACCAGGCGAGGAAATGATATAGAAACCCCTACAAGAGTGGCAAAACTGCTGAAAAAGCATGCATGGTAAATGTCCATATTGCGGACAATACTTCACAAGCAGCGACCTGCTAGAAGTAGATCACATAAACCATTCCCAAAAGCAAAGGCGGGTTCGATGAATAGAAAAACCTGCAATTGTGTACGCACACTGTCACGACTTAAAGACAAGATGTGACGGCAGCGCCCAAGGATATCAGGAGGAAGAATTACCACTCTGGTAGTCGTACCTATGACCGCCAACGTCAACATAGGTAGGAGCCTATTGCCGTGAAAGTGGCACTTAGGGGGTTCTGAATGGGAGGTGGGAGGAGTGATTCTCCCATCGACCCCTAATCCACTGGAGAACTATTTACCGTAAGAGCCTTAATTGATAAGAACATTAATAATGAATATGAGCCGATCGCGATCTAAGTCTGATTTACCGGAAAAAATCTGTGTCGTGTGTCAACGTCCTTTTAGTTGGCGGAAAAAATGGGCGGATTGTTGGGATGAGGTGAAATATTGCTCTGAACGGTGTCGGCGGCGTCGTTCTCAGGCATCATCTTTCAAGGACGAACCGCCACCGAGATGATGGCAATGATGGCAAAAAAATAATGAATGTCACCGAGAACACGGTAAAATGGGCGATCGCAAGATTTAAAACATTCCTCAAAAGATTAACCCATGTCAACTGGTCAGGTGCAACCCAAGCTAATCATTCACGGTGGGGCAGGAAGTTCTTTACAAGGAAAGGGAGGCGTAGCAGCGGTGCGCCAGTCTCTTTACAAGGTTCTCGGTGAAGTTTATCAGATGCTAGAAGAGGGTGCCACTGCAAAAGAGGCCGTCGTCCACGGCTGTCGGATGCTCGAAGACGATCCCCGTTTTAATGCCGGGACTGGTTCCGTTCTCCAATCTGATGGTCAAATTAGAATGAGCGCTTCATTAATGGATGGGCTAACTCAAAAATTCAGTGGGGTGATTAATGTCTCTCGGCTGAAAAATCCCATTGATTTGGCTCAGTTTCTACAAGCAAGTCCCGACCGTGTGTTGTCCGATCATGGCGCTGCCTATTTATTACGAGAATTAAATATCCCCATCCATGACCCCTTGACGGACTTACGCTTGGGCGAATGGATCGAAGAACGCAAAGATAATTTTTCGCGGACAATGGCGAATGTGGTGGCAGAGAGTAAACCCAGCGAAGCCGGTCGGGGGACAATTGGCGTGGTTGCCTTAGATAACCAAGGTCGTCTCGCTGCGGGAACTTCCACCGGGGGTAAAGGATTTGAACGGATTGGTCGGGTGAGTGATTCGGCTATGCCTGCGGGAAATTATGCCAGTCCTCATGCAGCGGTGAGTTGTACCGGCATTGGGGAAGATATTATTGACGAGTGTTTGGCGGCTAAGATTGTGATCCGGGTAACGGATGGGTTTTCTCTGAAACAAGCTTTTGAGCGGTCTTTTGCAGAGTCTCACGAGCATCAGCGCGATTTAGGCGCTATTGGCATTGATGCGACAGGGGCGATCGCCTGGGGGAAAACTTCTGAGGTGATTTTGGCCGCGTTTCACGACGGTCAGCGCATGGGAGATAGTTTAGAAATGGGCAAAGATACTCAGGTTTTCTTGGCCTAAAAGCAAAAAAGTATAACCAAAAAAAAAGGACACGGCGAAAGCCCGTGTCCTTACAGTCAAAGAATCCCTACCCAACAATCAACAACCAACAGGGAACAGGGAACAGGGAACAGGGAACAGAGAACAGTGGTGCAGGGGTGCAGGGGTGCGGCTGTAGGGGCGATCCCCCCGAGGTCGCTCCGGAGCGGGGGTGCGGGGGAGCCGCAAATCGAGCCGCCAATCGAGCCGCCAATCGAGCCGCCAATCGAGCCGCCAATCGAGCAGAGGAGAGAGTGAATAGTGAATAGTGAATAGTGAATAGTGATACTTATTTTGTACGGGCGTCCTTGCGAAGCCCATGCCGTCAGGCTATATGGCCATTCGCCCCTAGGACTTTTCAATGCATCACTTTTCACTTTCCCTACCCAACAACCAACAACCAACAATCAACAACCAACAATCAACAACCAACTAATCTTTTTTTAAGGGTTGCCAATTCGCGATCGATGCTTGACGGGAGCGAGCGATCGCCAAAGCGTTATCCTCCACATCTTTGGTAATGGTCGATCCTGCGGCTACGGTGACATTTTCTCCCAGGGTGACAGGGGCCACCAGCACGCTATTTGCCCCGGTTTTACTGCCGTCACCGATAATGGTTTGATGTTTATTCACCCCGTCATAGTTGGCAGTAATGGTTCCCGCACCGATATTCACTCGTTCGCCCAAGGTGGCATCTCCCAGGTAAGAAAGATGGGCTACATTGGTGCGATCGCCCACGGTACTCTTTTTAATCTCCACAAAATTACCGACCCGGCAACCTTGACCAATTTTCGCCTTACCCCGCAAATGGGCATAAGGTCCAACAATGCTGTCCGCAGCTACTTGGCTATCGGTGATGACCGAATACAAAACCCGGACATTTTCACCAATTTCACTATTTTCAATGAGACTCCCAGGCCCGATCCTCGCCCCAGAACGAATCACCGTATGACCCCGGAGGTGGGTTTGAGGTTCAATAATTACATCGCGATCGAATTGCACCGTATCATCAATGGTGATACTGTTCGGATCGACCAGGGTGACACCGGCTCGCATCCAACGATCTTTGAGGCGTTCTTGTAAAATGCTGTAAGCGTTCGCCAACTGTTTGCGGTCATTAATCCCCAAAATTTCCTGATAATCGGCCACATCTACCGCCATCACTGGAGCCAGAAAATTCACCGCATCGGTTAAATAATATTCTTGCTGGTCATTGTTCGCCTTTAAATCTGGCAAAACCTTGGCCAAAGCAGGCCAATTAAAGCAATAAACCCCCGCATTAATCCGGCGATTTTGCTTTTGTTCCGGGGTGCAGTCTCGGTCTTCAACGATTTGTTGCAGGAAATTATCGCGATCGCAAAATACCCGGCCATATCCTTTGGGGTCTGGCAACTGTGCGGTCAACAGCGTGGCCGCATTTTTATGGGTAGTGTGAGTTTCCAGCAGCATTTTAATGGTTTCTGGTTGCAACAACGGCACGTCCCCATTCAAAACCAGTAAATCTCCCTCAAATCCTTGCAAGTGGGGAAGTAGTTGCTGGATGGCATGACCTGTCCCGAGTTGCTCGGTTTGTTGCACAAATGTTAAGGGAGGTAGTTGTCCCGACTGCTGCTGCCGGGAAAATCTCGCTTCACAAACCGCTTGAACCAATTCTCCTTTATATCCCACTATGACAAAACAATGGGATGGCTCAATGTCCGAGGGCTTGGGGGATAATGCTTGCGGGCGCAAGCATTGCGCCCCTACTTCTAACACTCTTTCTATGAGCGATCGCCCTCCCAACTGATGTAAAACTTTGGGCAGATCAGACTTCATGCGTGTCCCGCGTCCAGCCGCTAAAATTGCTACTGCTACCATGCTTTTTTTTCTTTTATTTTTTTGGGGATCTCTACATCAGGAGATTTTACCATTGATTGTTATTCGTTATTTGTTGTTTGTTGTTTGTTATTATTTATTGTTTATTAGTTATTGGTTATTATTTGAAGAGGAGAAACAACAAACAACAAACAACAAACAACTATTTAACTCGCTAAGGAGTGAATTTCTGCACTCACTTGGAACATAAAATCTCTGAACTGTTGCATCAGTTTAGGATTTCGCCAACCTTTATCGGTTTCCTCCTGCATAATTTCCAAAGCGGTTTGGGGAGAGAACGCTTTTTTATACGGTCGTTCACTGGTTAAGGCATCGTAAATATCAATAATTTGAAAGACTTGAGCTAAATAGGGAATTTCATCACCGATTAAACCATCGGGATAACCACTTCCATCCCAGCGTTCATGGTGGTGGCGAATAATGGGAATCACCCCTCGCATTGTTCGCAGAGGTTTACAAATTTTTTCCCCAATAATCACGTGCTGTCGCATAATCACCCATTCTTCCTCTGTGAGGCGACCTGTTTTCAGCAGCACTGAATCAGGAATCCCCACTTTGCCAATATCGTGGAGATAACCGCCCCACATTAAATCCCGAATTTGGTTGCGGGGCAAACCCAGATATTCCCCAAATTCTTGCCCTCGTTCTACCAGCCTTTCGCAATGGTCGCCGGTATTCGGATCGCGGCTTTCTACGGTTTTGGCAATGGAAAATAGGACTTTCTCCGCATGGTCGAGGTCTTCGTTTAGCCGTTTCTGTCGAATTAGGGATTTGACTCTGGCAGAAAGTTCTAAATGGTCAAAGGGTTTGGTGAGAAAATCGTCTCCTCCCGCTTCGATCCCTCGGATGCGCGATCGCCGGTCATTGAGGGCGGTGACAAATACAATCGGAATTAACCGAGTTCCTTCGCTTTGTTTTAAGTGGCGACAGACCTCAAATCCGTCCATTCCCGGCATCATTACATCCAGTAAAATTAAATCTGGATTGGTTTCTTTGACCTGTGCCAAGGCGGCAGGGCCACTGTCTGCTTCTAGAATTTCATAGCCTTCCACAGACAATAAAGCCATTGCGGTCATCCGGCTGGCTGGATGATCGTCTACCACTAGAATTTTAGATCGTTCTGTCTCAAGAAAGTTCACTTTGAAGCACCTTTTCGTAAATATGATACAATCTTTTATAGCGCACCACTTGTTGTCAGTTTGTTGGCCGTAACAAGAAGGTAGTTACGCTTTTGTCTACTTGAATTAATGGTAATAACGCATCTATTTTTAGCTTAAGTAAGATATTAGCGTTATATCTGGGTATTTTTTGTGTTTCTCTGCGTTTCTGTGGTAAACATTCAAATAGATATGTTAGTCCACCATCGCTTTTTCCATTGAGAAGTAGGTGGTAGAGCAGAATTTTTCTGCTCCAGAACTCGGCGATTTAAGATTGACTCAGCGGAGTCAGAGAGGGTAGGATCGCGATAGGGAATAGCTGCACGAGTTTGTAGATGTTCTTGCTCTTGTTGAGACAAACGAATATCTACGGATTTCCCGGTTTCATCTAATAAGAGAAAATCAGAGTCACTGGTATCAGGCCACCAAGCAATTGTACCGGGCGATCGCCGACCTACCGGAGGGGTGGAGCCAATTGTTAGTCCTACTTCTATTAAAGCAGTTCTTACGGCGGCTGAACAAGAATAAGTGGCAAGATATCCCCTGGAATTTAAACATTGTGCCACTAACCGGAAAAATTCGACTGTCCATAACTGCGGGCAACTGGGGGGAGAGAAGGGGTCGAGAAAAATCGCGTCCGCTGCAAATCCCCGCTTTAAGATTTGTTGAATCGTTTGACGGGCATCGCCGATCAGCAGTTGAGCGCTAAGATTGGGTTGATCTAATTGGTGATGGTTCCCTAATTCAGTTAGGATTTGCACAATTGCCGGTGGCCAGCTATTTAAAAGATTTTCCGCGATCGCGCATTGGGGAACGTGGGGGTCTAACTCCAGTCCCACCCATTCCACCACACAATCAGGATTTCTTTGCCTAATGGTTGCTAAGGCTGCGGCTGTGTTGTAACCAAGGCCATAACAAATATCCAGGATTTTTAGGTTGGGTTGTTGGGCTTTGCGGAATAACTGGGTGGGTTCCACAAATTTACGCTGGGCTTCTTCCTTTGCCCCAAAGTGACTATGAAAGGTTTCGCCAAACTCCGGGGAAAAGAAGGTAAAAGAACCATCTGCTGTGGGTTGTGGTTTAAAGCGATCGCTTTGGGTCATACTAGGAAGTAATATCTCCGACGAAATTAAAGAAAAAATTAATGTTGTGGCATGAGTAAAAAACAGCCATCATCTTTTTGGCAAGCTGCTAATGAAATGACCCAGGGCATGAAAGAGGCGATCGCCAAGCAAGCATCCCAAGCGGGTCAAGCCATCAGTAAAAAAGCCGCTGATGTTAAGGATCAACTGCAAAATCAAGCTTCTGATGCGGCGCATAATTTGAGTGAGGCGATTCGCGTTAGCGATCCGCTGCGCGGAATCGCTAAACAAGCCTCTCAAGCGGGTCAAGCGATTACCCAGAAAGCCCAAAAGGTTTCTAATTCGGCCACTCAAAGCACCCAAAACTGGATTTCCCAAGTTAATTCCGGCAAATCAACGGGATCATCAGAACTTCCTGAAGAAGTCTATCATGTTTTTATCGGTTATGAAATTGCTGAAAAAGGCGGTTCCCAAAATGTCACTTTAAAGTCGGGAAAAAGTTATGACATTAAGATTTCCCCGGGTTTAGAAAATGCTTGTAAACGGCGTTTGAAGAAATGTGGCATTCAGGACAATGACGCTTTTGTGGTGTTTCATACCCTCTTCCATGAAGGACTCAATATTTATCGTCAAATTAATCAGCAAGTGGCTCATGCTCCGATTGAAAGTCTGAGTAAAAGCCAATGTTCAGAAGCCTATGGGGTACTTAATGCTGGACAAGCGGTGAAAAATTTACCGGCTTTAGACCTATTAGACTTTATTGTGTTATCCGCTAATTTACCTAGGGAAATTCGCGATCGATATATTATTGGTAGCCAAAATTCCAGGCTTAGGGCAATTGAGGAATGTTTGGAGGAAGCGTTAGCGGTAGCTTATCTCACCGAAGCTAAAAAACGCTTGATTAAATCGACCTATCAGTTTATTCGGGCTGGAGAAGCCGTGGTGAATTTTACCGCTTTACATCAGCTAAATGCGATCGTTCTCAATTCCTATTTATTTCCAGAATTAATCCATCAGTATTTGATAGCCGCTGCTACCTCATCGGCTTTAGCTCTAGATGCTTGGCTCGAACCGGAGATTCTGAGTACAGTATCAGAAAAAGAGCAGAAAAAATATCTGGGAGTTTACCACCAGATCCGAGATGGTGAGGCGGTGGATGATCCAGAAATTTTAAGTTTGTTAGATGCTTTGGTTGGGGCTGCGGATATTCCCCTGGCCAGCAAAGTGATTTACAAATTAGCTGGCGATCGCTTCCATGAAGCCGATGATGACTTTGAGATTCCCGACTTTTTAACGGCTTTTCAGAAGTACCAAAAAGCCGTGAAGTTTGTCCAGGAAAATGCGGCCAATCTTAATGATGACCATGATCTAAATAAACCCGTAAAACCCTTGCAAAGAGCGAGTACGTTTTCGGGAAATTCGGTGGCGGAAGGAAAGTTAGGACTGCTGGGAGAACCGGCATTTCCTAAGATGGGGATAGGCTTGATTCGGGCAGCGGTATTTTGGGCGATCGCTGCGGTTTCAGAAATGGAAACTCAAGCCAAAATTTACCTCGGCATTACGCCACCGGAAACGCCCGCATCTGGGCATAAAACTTTACCTCCCTCAGAAATTTACGATCAAATTATGACCCTATTAGATGGCATGATTTACCCCCAATTACCGATCGCCAACCAGATAGCCCCAACCCGACTTAATCAGAGGGGTTTAGGTGGACTAATGGGTAATTTTATGATGGGAAATTCAGAAAAACAAAGAATCTTAAGGGAATTAGAAGAAAGATTAAATTCTTGAGGTTTCAGGGAACGGGGTGTGAGGCCGCCATCGGCGTAGGGTGTAGGGTGTAGGGTGTAGGGCTGCCATCGGTGTAGGGTGTAGGGTGTAGGGTGTGGGGTGCGGGGGTGCGGGGGAAAGTGAAAAGCCCGTACAAAAGAATTATCACTATTCACTATTCACTATTCACTATTCACTATTCACTATTCACTCTCCCCTCTGCTCCTCATCCCCTCATCCCCTCATCCCCTCTGCTCCTGAAGCTCCTCTGCTCCTATTTTTGATCCACGTTGGATAATTCAATGCCAGATTTGACACTAGATCCGATGAAAATCAGAATTAAGATCGCCGCTAAAATTGCGAAGATCACATCATAAACCGATAGGACACCGAAGGGCAGGGTAATTTTCGGGAATACCATAAAATACATGATGGTATTCAGCAAAATAAAAATAACTCTCACTTCCGTCGGCCCAAGTTGACCATAAGAAATTTGAAAAACCCCATCTACTGCGGTGCGAACGTAAACCAGTACGGAAAGCAGTAAGTAACCAATTAATCCTAAACAGGCGATCGCAAAGCTGACATAAGGGGATAATCCCAATCCCATGACGATGATAAACTCATTAAACGCATCCACCGTATGATCGAGAAAAAAACCATACTTGGGGCGCTCAATTTTTCTATACCGGGCTAAAGTTCCATCTAAACTATCCCCAAACCAATTGATCGCAAAACCGAGGTCAACTAACCACAAAAAATTGCGATCGATGTTGGTCAAGCAATAACTGATAAAAATCACCATTGCTCCCAAAATGCCCACAGCGGTGAGGACATCAGGTGTCACCCAACGGGGCATTTGAGCGGCTAAAATTTGCAAGACCGGCTTTTCTAATGGGGTCAAGAGAGTTTGATTTATTCTTTGGTGAGATTTTATATCCATGTCAGAGTTTTTGGTTTTTGGCAAATTACAGATATCTAGCTTAACGATCAATTAGCTTCAGAGATGTACAAGCACTACAGAAATTGGGCAACCTCATTGGCTCAATGATGATGCTTTTGTAACAAAAACTTGACAATTTTGCCCAAAAGTTATTAAATTTGCATGACACTTGTAAATTAACCGATTTTTATAGAATAAATCAACGAAATTATCGATTTAATTGCGTTGATTTACGCGATCGGGGATTTTGACAAAAACCTTTATCATGGAAATATGTTTCTAAGGTTTATGATTGGAAATAGAATAATATTTCAGGATAATTTTACTCGCTCTGAATAGCCCCAAAATAATTATTTTGGGGCTATTCAGGCTATGAATAGGGTCAATATTTTAAACTTGCCAATTGATAATTTATCGATAGTGGAGTTATTGGAAAATTTGAAACATGGCGGTATGGTAGTAACTCCCAATGTAGATCATATCATTAAGTGGCAAAAAGATCGAGAATTTTATCAGATTTATCAAGAGGCAGACTATCGCACTTGTGATAGTCAAATTCTGATTTTTATTTCGCGGTTAATTAATCGACTCCTGAAAGAACGAGTGTCTGGGTCAGATTTATTTCCTAGATTTTATGACTATTATAAAGATGATGAAACCATGACCATATTTCTTTTGGGCGGTGGTCCGGGAGTGCCAGAAACCGCTCAAGAAAAGATTAATCGCAAAGTGGGTCGCCAAATGGTCATTGCAGCGCATTCACCCTCTTATGGCTTTGAAAAAAATGAGGCGGAATGCGAAAAAATTATCGAGATGATTAATGAATCAGGGGCTACGGTTTTGGCGGTGGGTGTGGGCGCACCAAAACAAGAAAAATGGATCTATAAATATAAAGATCGGTTTAAGCATATTAAGGTGTTCTTGGCGATCGGGGCGACGATTGATTTTGAAGCCGGGTATGTTCAGCGATCGCCTGCTTGGATGAGTAATTTAGGGATTGAGTGGATTCATCGATTACTTTCAGACCCCAAACGGCTTTGGAAACGATATTTGATTGAAGATATCCCGTTTCTTTGGTTGATTATTAAGGAACAATTGGGTCTGTATCGCAACCCATTTGAAATTGGTGAATATTTCGGGGAATTAGTAGTTAGTAGGGGTCCAATGCTTGCGCCCCTAGGGTGGGCAAGTATTTGCCCACCCTACCACTCAGGGTGGGAAGCGATCGCGATAAAAACCTGTAGGGGCAAAGCATTCGGGCGATTAATTTTGGGTAAAAACGGAGAATGTATTACCCGAATGCTTTGCCCTGGCTTTGGGGTTGGTGGGTTTGTTAATACCAAGTTAGTAGGGTGGGCAAGTATTTGCCCACCCTACCACTGCCGGAATGCAAAGGGCGAAGCATTCCGGGATAAAATCTCTGCTTTTAAGCCATAACGGATCTGCCGGAATGCTTCGCCCCTACGGGTATGTGAACGGTATGTGGACGAAGGTGAATTATTGAGATTTGGCTTCTAGAGTTTCCAGACGACTTCTCAGTTCTTGATTTTGTTTTTTCAATTGCTGTAATTCGTCACGGAGTTGTTTTAAGGCTTTATCGGAGCCAATTTTTTTCTCAACTTTGTGGATGGCTTCTTCGGCGATCCGACGGACACGACCATCTGGGGTTTGATCCGCTAAGGATTGCAAAATGCCGATCGCTTTTGGGGTTTCCATTTGTCCCAAGGCAGTGACTACCGCTACTTGAGTGAGAAAAAAGGTTTCTGCGGAGAGTTCTGATAACCGCTCTAAAATGCGTTCCAGGGCGGGGGCATTTTGGCCGGTGGAAATGGTGCCTAATGCCCGAATTGCCCCTAAGCGTAAGGGTTGAGGCACTCCGGCTTGGGTGTAGTGCAAGATAATATTTAGTGCTTCTTCGGAGGTTTTGAGTTCACTTAGACCAGCGATCGCGCCATTTCTAACTACCTCATTCCAACCAGCCCGTTCTTCCAGCACGGTTTTGAGTAACTTAATCACCCGGCTTTCTTTGGGTTTTTCGTCTAATTTGGCGGCGGCAATTGACCCAATGGCTTTGTTAGCGGCGGCTTCCACATAGTAGCTGGGATCGCCCTTTTCTACTAAAGGTTTCAGGGCTTTATAACTTTCAGCGGTTTTAATGGTGCCTAAAGCTTCCACCACCGCTCGCCGCACCCAGGGATTTTCATCTTTTAACCCTTCCACTAGGGCATCAAAGGCTTGATCCAGTTTAATTTTGCCGAGATTTTTAGCCACTTCCAGGCGCACCCCCCAGAATGGCTCCTGTTTGAGGGCTTCTGCCAAAGCTTTTACTGCTTCTAAGTTGCCCCCATTTTTTTTCGGGCCGACGGCGAGGGCTTCAGCGGCATAGATCCGAGAAATAGGGTCTGGATCTAATTTCAATTGTTCTTTAAGTTCCGCCACCGGATAGTCTAATTGAACGGTTTTGAGATAGTGATTTCCGGCATCAAAACTAATAAATCGGGGTTTTTCTGGCAAGGGGAAATAAAAACTCTGTTCCCGTTCGTGGATCCGCACCGTAAAGGTGGTGAGTTTTACGCCTTCGGTTTCATGGACATACCCAAAGGCAATGGGAATTTTTAGGTCAAATAATTCTTTATGAGGATGGGGATTTTTTTTGTCGCTTTTCACCTGAGTTTGGGTGACGGTGATTTTGGCAAAAGAATTATTGTTATCCCAAGAATAGGAAACTCTATATTCAGGATGTCCACCCCGATAGACATATTGATCGAATAAGAATAGTAGATTCCGTCCGGTGGCTTTTTCGATCGCCCGTAATAGGTCAATGGTTTCTACGGTTTTGTGAGCATTGTCTTGGACAAAGGTGGCGATCGCTTTAAAAAATAACTCGTCCCCTAACTCTGCCCGAATCATGTGATAAACACAACCGCCTTTCTCATAAAGGTGGCGATCGTAAAGTTCAATTGCTTCCCGATAAACATGGGTGACAATTGGCCGCCGATAGCGATTTTTATCTTCACTAAAATAGTTGCGGGCTTCAATTAAACGATAGTAAGCTGCCGCATCAGCCCCATATTCATGGTCAGTCCAGAGAACTTCAGAATAAGTAGCCATGCCTTCTTTTAACCAGGCATGAGACCAATGTTTAATTACCACTAAATCCCCAAACCATTGATGGGCTAATTCGTGGGCAACTAAAGTTTCCGTGCGCTGGTCATCTAAGGCAGCCCGTTCGTCTAATAAGCAGCGATCGGTCAGCAGGGTGGTTGAGGTATTTTCCATCCCGCCAAAGATAAAATCTGCCACACAAACTTGGGCATATTTAGGATAAGGATAAGCATAGCCAAAAATTTGGCTAAAAAATGAAATCATATGCGGCGTTTTGCCCATGCTGCGCCGCGCATCTTCTTGACGGTTTTTCTCTACATAATAGGTGACAGGTTTTCCTTGCCACTCGTCTTGAATTTCCGCAAAATCCCCTACCGCCAAAGTCATCAAATAAGTCGGATGAACTTCTTTTTGATACCAGTGATAAATTTTAGATTCACCTTCTTCTTTAACGGCAATCAGTTCACCGTTAGAAATGGCCATGAATTGCTTCGGAACTTTGATTTTTATTTCTGAAGTGGCGAGTTGTCCTGGGTAGTCAAAACAGGGAAACCAAAACCGCGAGTCTTCATCTTCCCCTTGGGTCCAAACTTGCACGGGTTTATAGGGATCGTGGCGATCGTGGCCGACAAAATATATGCCCCGTTGGGGTTTTTCTACGCTGTAGGCGATCGCGATCGTGAAAGGGTGGTCTACTTTGGTGGGTTCATTGAGCTTAATATTTAGTTGTTCCCCATCATAAGCAAAGGATAGTTTCTTTTTGTCTACCTTGACGGATTTAATATTCAGGCTGACCGCATCCAAAGTTAAGGATTGAATGCCATTGCGGACGGGTTTTAGGCGAATACTACAAGTGCCTTCATAGCTTTGCTGGGGAATATTTAGGGCTAAATTTAAGGCAATATGCTCAACTTGACCGGGCCGATCTGGGTTGTAGTGGGGTTTTGCCCCTGGTAACTCAAAGGATCGGGGATCGTCGTGGTCATCAAAGTAAAATTGCAACATGGTCAAAATAGTGAATCTCTAAGACTGAAAAGTGAAAGTGTCTAGGTACGCTATCTAAGCTACTGATTTTAGATTAGCGCTTCAGTGGGCTGCCTTGGTAAAATCTTGCGTAGATGTACGGATCGGCCAGAGAAAGGAACAGGCGATCGCTCGATCGCCTGATTAAGGGAAAATTTATACATTTAAGTCTAATAATAGGTCTAATAAATTTCCAAGGTTGATATGAGTTATGTTCTAGGAATTGATGGCGGTGGGACTAAGACCATTTGCGTGCTGATTAACTCAGCGGGGGAAGTTTGCGGACGCGGAGAGGCGGGGCCTTCTAATTATCAAACCGTGGGACTGGATGCTGCCGGTCAGTCGATCGCGATCGCCATTAAACGGGCGGTTCCCCCAGAGATGGATTTTGCCGATATCGCAGCCATTGGTTTGGGGTTAGCGGGAGTCGGTCGTCCCGAAGATCAAGTGGTGGTTCATAGTGTGGTGCAGCAGTTGCCCTACAGAAACGATGACCCGGTTCAGTTAGCCCTGCCCCCCGAATGCGTGTATGTCAGTCACGATTGCGCGATCGCCCTCGCTGGGGGCACCCATCAGAATGTGGGCATTGTCGCCGTAGCTGGGACTGGTTCCATTGCTTACGGACGCAACCACGAGGGTGTCACCGGACGAGTCGGCGGCTGGGGTTATCTTTTAGGGGACGAAGGCAGTGGTTATGATATTGCCATCCAAGGGTTGCGAGCAGTGATGCGGGCATTTGATGGTCGTCAGCAACCGACTCGTTTGACCACGGATTTGATGCAGCAGCTAGAATTAAAGACCGTAGAAGATTTGATTGCTATTGTCTACCGAGGCAACTGGAAGCCTAAAGATATTGCTGCATTAGCGCCGTGGGTGAATGCGGCAGCAGTGGCGGGGGATCCGGTGGCGAATCAAATTATCGATCGCGCCGTGGCCGAATTGGTTTCGATGACCGAGATTTTATGTGAGTCCTTGTTTAAGGATAGCTCCTTTGAAATCGTGACAATGGGCGGCGTTTGGGCCGGAACCGCGAAAATTCGCGATCGCTTTGAGCAAGAAATTACCCGCCAATATCCCCAGGCTAAAATTATTTGGCCGCTCCATGAACCGGCTTATGGCGCGGGAATATTAGCCTGGGAGCAAATTATATCGTGCCACAATAATTAATCGTTAATTAATCGTCAATTAATCGTTAATTAAGGGTTGCTTCTACCAGGAATCGCGGAAATATCGAAGACAATTTTAGCTGCTCCCTCACACTATCTGCGATCGACCGCGTTTCACTCCGTTTAACTTTTAATTTGAAGTGGCGTTTTTTGATTGATAAAAGAACGTTTGTTTCTGATGTTTGTCAGTGTTTTTTCTGGTTTTTCTATTTTTTCTTAATTAAGGTAAACAAGCGATCGCCGTTTTGATTTATCTTGACTATTTTTGGACTATTTTTGGACTATTTTTGTCGGGCATAGCGTCCCATAAGCTCAGTTTCCGCTAAAATATGACCTGCCATTGCTGTTAATAACTTCGCTTGGGTGGCACCGGGTTTTAAGCCCAACTTTCGATCCAAAGCATAAAGCTTAAAAAAATATCGATGAGTGCCACTGGGAGGACAAGGGCCACCATACCCCAAACTGCCAAAATCATTGATACCGTGAATTCCTCCATTCTCCAGGGTAGCGGTGGGTGGCACCGACTCTACTAACTCACGAGTGGTGGCAGGCAAATCGTACAGAACCCAGTGAACCCAAGTTTTCCCAGGGGCATCTGGGTCATCACAAATTAGGGCAAAACTTTGAGTTCCTGCCGGTGGTTCATCCCAAATCAAAGCCGGAGAAATATCTTGGGGATTCGCGAGAGCGGATCCCTTATGGGAATCGCAAGTGTGGATCGGTGGAATTAAACCGTTGGCTGAAAATGCCGAACTTTCAAGTTTCATAGTGTTTTCCCTCAGTCATGTTTTCCTAGGGACATCTTTCCCTATTATATCCTAAATTTTAGCTAAAAATTGGCCACTATTATATTTTTACTTTTTCTTAATTTTTGATGATTTTAAGTCTCTATGGTGAAAAATTTTGCCGCCCAAGGTCAATCATTCATGGCGTTTATGGTCAACTTACCGAATCTTGCGGAAAAATGGGCAGCCTAGAGGACAATTTTACCCAGATGAAAACATCAATATCAGTCAGATTTGCGGTACGGATTCCCCAGGAGATAAATTTAATAGACAAGAGGGCAAAATTATCATCGCTCCGAGTGGCGCTGCCAAGGGGGTTTAGGGGGGGATTGCTCCTGAATTATGCCAGGAGTGTCTAATTTGATGCCCAGTCAACTTGACAACTCGGTAAATAGAATTACAATATGAAAAAAAATCATCGGGTGGGGGCGAAGCATACTCTTCGAGAAGGCTTCGCCTAAGGGCAGTTAATTATCCCTTGTAACAGTTAAGGCAATTACCCGAATGCTTCGCCCGTTTATTTCAGATTACCAAAAGAGTCACCTTGCCACGGGACATTTATAGCTGAGGCGATCGCGGATGATGCTCGGAAAAGCTGTTTTGCTAACTATCAAATTAGGCTGGCAAAGAGCGCGAACGCGCAGGAGCTTTGCGGAGCAATATCGCCGATAAGTTTTTCCGGCTTTTGATAGTAAAATTTTATCGCCATACAACAATCACATAGTCAACTATATGCAGAACCGCCTATTTAAACCCAGAGAAAGCAGTATAAATCAGAAAAATCGACTGCTGATTCTGTTTCTGTCGATCGCCGCATCGATTATGACCCTGAATGGTCTGGGTTTTACCGTGGGTAGTTCTTTATTCTTAACTCATGCTGGCCCAGAAAATCTGCCTTTTTCCTACATTTTGATGGGTGTATTATCCATTCCTATTTATGGCTGGTTTTCTCAAGTGGTTGACCGTTTTAACCGGGCGCAGTTATTTCGCTATATGCTGCTGTTTACAATGGTATTTTCATTGCTGCTGCGCTTCTTGCTGAATGCGGGGGTTGGGGCAGAAGTTGGAGGTTTGTCTCTGTACTATGTGATGTTTATTGGCTTTTATTTCCAGTGGGAAATGCACACGGATATTTTATTTCCCAGCTTAGTCTCTGACTATTTTAATACTCTGGATTATAAACGTTATGCCAGTTTTTTGGCGATGGCGATGGCCGCTGGGGGATTGATCGGTGGGGGAATGACCAGTTTGCTGGCAAAATATTTCAGCACCGAGGATATCTTGTTGGCTGTTCCGGTGGTCTGCGCGATCGCGATCGCTCAACTCGCTTATCTGGACAATTCCTTTCAGCAGTTCAATTTTTTTTTAGGGGGGGGAAATAAATATAAAGATACCCAGGGAGGATTTCTGGCTGAGTTAAAAACCTTTCCCAATTTAGTTAAACGCTATCCCATCATTATTTATTTAGCCACCAGTGCCTTTTTGGTGATTATCCTCGCCACGATTTCGGAGTTTCAGTTTTTCAGCATTTACTCTACTTCATTTCCTGACGAGCAAAAACTCACCGCTTTTATGGGTCAGATGCGGATTATTAATAATCTGGTGCAGTTTTTGGTGCTCTACTTTTTTACTCAGCCATTAGTCCAACGTCTGGGAGTCGGGCCAATGAATTTAGCTTATCCCCTGACAACGGTATTATCTTTTTTGGGATTAGCGATTAATTTTCGTTTACCGGCGGCGATCGCCTCTCATGTCAACAAAGAACCCCTGGAATTTAGCATCAACAAGCCGATCTATACCTTAAATTACAACGCGGTCCCCTACCGTTTTGTGGGCAGAATTCGCGCCCTCAACGAAGGGTTATTTAGTGGCATGGGTCTGAGTTTTGCCGGGGGACTGCTTTGGATCTGCCAATCATTGCTCAACCCATTCCAAATCACCGTGCTGGGTCTTACCCTCAGTGGCTTATTTCTGGGGGTGCGCTACCAACTGGGCAAGAGTTATTTACAGTCTTTATTGACCTTGCTACGTTCAGAATCGATCAAACTCGACGATCTCGGAGATGGACTGACGCAGTTACCGGCGAAGTATTTATCAGAAGTCCGCGAACTGCTCAGTAGTCCTCATTTTGACCGAAGGATTTTAGGGTTAGAATTAGCCAGTCGCTTAGATAATCCCAGCCAAGTATTAGAACAAGTGGATGAGTTGATCTCTCAAGGAGATGCGATCGCCCGACGAGCGATCGTCAAATTCCTCAGTGTCCGGCACCCAGATATTAGCCGTTACCTAGGCAGTCTGCTCACCTGCGATAATTTTCCCTTGCAACTTATTGCCCTAGAAGCCTTAATCGCCAGTCAGCAATCTTTAACTAACAGCGAAATCCGCCGCATTTTGCGGAATACTCCCCTCAAAACTATTGCCACGATCTCTGAAGCCAACCACAGCCCGCAATCAGAAAACCAACTCCGCCAAGTCCTGCGGGAAAAATCCCAAATTCAAGCCTTGGTTTGTTTAGCCGCCACGGTTCAAAACCTAGAAAGGGGCGGCAACCAGAATCCTGAAATTCAAGCGGTCTGCGAACGGGTTTGGGGGTCAAAACTCGATAGCTTAACTCAAATCACGGTGATTCGGGCAATTAGAAGCACCAAAAATCGAGCTTTGATTCCGTTACTGATTCAAATTATCAAAGATGCCAGCGATGGAGTGAAACGGGACGGCTTGGAAGTTTTGTCTGAATTGGCATTGCCAGAAGATACCTACCTAGCGGATTTGGCGGTGCAGCAATTAAATAGTCGCAATAGTTTAGTGCAGGCAGCAGCTTTTAATCTTTTAGGGGTGCTGCATTCTCCCCAAGCGATCGATCAGGTGGTGACGGGTTTAAAACATCGCAATTTGGCGGTCAGACTACAAGCCGCTGAAGCCCTGGCGAGGTATGGGGAAGCCAGCTTACCTTTGGCACAGGATTTGTTGCAGTCACCGCGATTAGAAGTGGTGGAAGCGGCTATTTCCGCGATCGCCAAAGTGGGGACTACCCATGCGGAAGATATCCTCTATGAGTATTTCAAGTCAGATTATCGTCTGGTGGGTCGCACGATTCAATGGCAGCAGTCTAACCAAAATCTAAGGGGCAACCCCAATCTTACTGGTCAACCCTTGGAGATTGCCATTAAAGATTACCACCACCGACTCACCCATCGGGTACTCTATGTGCTTTCTTGTCTCGACCATTCGGGAACTTTCAGTTATGTGCGGCAAATCCTCCATAAAACCGATGTGCGGGCTAAAGCCGCCGCCGTAGAAGCCTTAGCCTCTGGGCGACATCGCCGCTTTGTCCTGCCGATTATTCCCTTATTAGAACAACTGGATACAGAAGAACCGAAGCCAGTAAAATCCCCAGGAATTAGCGATCAGGGCGTAAGGCTTACGCCCCTACACTGGCTGGAAATCCTCAAATCAGGCGATCGCTGGATTATGATTGGCGCTTTATTAATGGCCAACCCAGAATTTATTGTCCAGAACCTACCGGATATCCAGCAGCAGGATACATTTAGCGATTCTTTAGTCCAAGATGTCCTCGGTTATGTCACCTCTGCACCCCAACCACCGGAAGCGGCCATTGATTTTTTCATCAATCGAGTTTTATTTCTCAAGACTGTTCTGTTGTTTAGTCGCCTTTTCCTGGACGAACTGTTACTGATTCACCGATCTTTGACCAGAGAAGAATTTCCGTCAGGGACACAGATTTGTCATCCCGGACAAATCCTCAACAAAATGTACATTGTCTATCAGGGCAGTCTTCTTTTAATCTCAGAGAAGCCCGATTCTTCCCTAGCAACAGCCCAAGTGATGCCGACTCAATGTATCGGTGAGATGGCGCTTTTACAAGATGAACCCCTTCAGATGACGGTGGTGGCGGAAACTGACACGATTTTATTGACCTTGGGGAGAAACAAATTTGAGCAATTAATTGAGGTTTGTCCGCGATTGCTCACTTGCTTGTCTGGATCTAGTCAGATGATTTAAGATAACCTAAAAGTTAATCACTGTGATTAAAAGCTGTCCATCCCCAGCTTTGCCAAAAAGCTAGGGATTTTTAGAGAAATCCTGAAAAAATATCTCATTTAAATTTTGGGCAAATGGTGAAATCAGAGAAATGTCTCCAAACATCTATGTTATTGTCTACAACAACTATCTATGAATAGTCGATCGATTTTTTCCTGAGTTTTATCTGGTAATTCTTATCACTGATCGTGGACTGATTTCGGGAGCAATAAATGTCTAAAATTAAGCTGATGCACGCTAAATTGCATCGGGTGCGGGTGACTGAGGCAAATATAGAATACATGGGCAGTGTCACCATTGACCGGGAATTAATTGAAAAAGTGGGGATTTTACCTTTAGAGGAGGTCTGCATTTGGAATGTGAACAATGGTCAGCGTTTGTCCACTTATGTGTTACCGGGAGAACCGGGCAGCGGTATGGTTTGTATTAATGGCGCGGCGGCTCATTTATGTAATCCTGGAGATGCGGTGATTATTGCCGCTTATCAAGAGTGCGATCGCGATGAAGTGCTGCTTCATGGACATACTGCCAGAGTGATTATTGCCGACGAACACAACCGCTGTCAAGAATTTCTTTATCAACAGCTAATTCCCGCCGAAGGTTACGTTGAATTTCGCTCTGCCCAGAGTGCGATCGCGCCAACCAATTGGGTGAATGGGCCGTTAAATCAGCCTCTTTCCGCAGATAATTAACAATTATTGATAGTTGATGGGTAGGGATTCTATGGTTGATAGTTGATAGTTGATGGTTGATGGGTAGAGATTCTATGGTTGATAGTTGATGGTTGATGGTTGATGGTTGATAGTTAATATACTTAATTATCAATTATCAATTATCAATTATCAATTGTTGGGATTTTAACAAATCTTCAGCCCAAAGCTTTTCTGCTTCTAATAATGGCGGTACAGGTGCTTGGGTATAATCGATCGCCATATCGTAACTTCCTGTATCGTAAATCTGATTCAACAATGCTTGTAAATCGATCCTTGGTTCACTATCTTCTGCCTTCAGGGGTAGAGGAAATGACGGAATTGGATCGGGCAAATTAAAACTATATAAATCGGCTTCTGGACGACAGTCGCTGCGACTAACTAAAATTCGATAGTGACTCTCAAGATTATTCCCATAAACCGGCATCGGTTCTCCCCGCCGCAATAAATCAATTTCCACTAAATGAGTGGCACTGCTGAATATTTTATTTCTTTTAATTTGATATTTTTCTCGTCCCTCCCCTGGGCGTTTATTCACCGGAGAAAGGATTTCAATGGCGGTGATTACTTCCTGGGTCGCTACTTCTCGGATTTCTAAATACCCTTGTTTAATGGTTTCGGGAACGGGAACTGCCACTTTTTGTAGCTTTGTGGGAGATGGGGCAACAGCCACATTACTTGCAGGCTGTTTGGCCGTTGTTTGAACCCTTTTCACCGCTAAATCTGGAATACCACATTGGTGCGTTACGCTACCGCTAACGCACCCTACAAGCGATCGCTCGTCAATATCTTCATAAATTCTCACCTCAACCGCCACTCGATATTTAGGACGCAGTTGGGGTGCTAGAACCTGAGTTAACTGACCAATCAGTAATAAATGAATTCCCGGCCAGAGTTCTGGATGTTCCAGATATGGGTTAATTCCGGGAAAAGGATTATTCGGCATAACATTTTCTCCGTTGTTCTCTCCTCTATTTTACTTGTCCCCTTTACTTGTCTCCTTTACTTGTCCCCTTTACTTGTCTCCTTTACTTGTCCCCTTTACTTGTCCCCTTTACTTGTCCCCACAAAATTCCGCAAAAACTTTCCCCATCCCCAAATCATACAATATTTATACAATATGCCCTGGTGCTTAATCAGCGGTTGATAAGAATTTACACTTAACAGCCCAGGCTGGGCGGAAATGCCCGAAATCACCCCGGCTGGATCGACAGGGCTGAATCGACTGTCCGGGGTGGAATTTCTCGCTTGATGCAGAAATTTTATGTCAGCAGTTCCCAATTAGTCCCCAATTATTGATAAAATTACCACTCTGAGCAATAAGCCCGTGTTTTTCAGATTTCAGATTGACTCAAAACGAGTCTGAAGTGAACTAAACCTCCCTTGCGAATAAATTTCATTGAGATTAAATTTAACCCCATGATTCCCGTAACAGCCCCCTTGAATGTATTAAAAGCAAACCCTTTAGAGATTGTGAGAATCGCCAGCGATCGCCCATCCGCTGCCGAAATCACCAGCAATCATGGTGAAGATATCGTTTGGGGACTGACCCAAAACCCTAAATCGATACCCCCCAAATACTTTTACGACGATCGCGGGTCAGATTTATTTGAACAAATTTGTGAGTTGCCCGAATATTATCCCACTCGCACCGAAGCGGCAATTCTCGCCCAATATGCGGGGGAAATTGCCCAGATCACCGGGCCGAGTGAATTAGTAGAACTAGGTAGTGGCAGTTCCAGCAAAACTCGTCTATTATTAGACGCTTATCAAGGATTAGGACATCCATCAATGTATGTCCCCATTGATGTCAGTGGGGGCATTCTCGAAGCCAGTGCCAAACAGTTAGCGCAAGAATATCCGGGATTACACATTCGCGGTTTAGTCGGCACTTATGAACAAGCCCTGCTACATCTTCCTCCCACCAAATTTGCATCGCGAGTGATTATATTTTTGGGCAGCAGTTTAGGGAATTTTCCTCCCGAAGAGTGCGATCGCTTTTTTGAAGAAATTCATATCGCTTTGCGAGAAGAAGATTACTTTTTATTGGGGGTTGACTTACAAAAACCGCATCATATTCTCGAACCCGCCTATAACGATGCCCAAGGAGTCACCGCCGAATTCAATCTGAATATGCTCTCCCATTTAAACTGGCGCTTTGGGGGGAATTTTAATCTAAATCTATTTAGCCATGAAGCCATTTACAATCAAGAAGCATCTCAGATTGAAATGTACTTAAATTGTCATAAATCTCATCAAGTTCGGCTGGAAAAACTGGACTTTACCGTTCAGTTTTCTGCCGGAGAAAGTATCTTAACGGAAATTTCTCGTAAATTTGATTTTGCCCACAAGCAAGAATATTTAAAAGACCGGGGACTAAAATTAGTCAAAGCTTGGACAGATCCCAAAGAATGGTTTGGTTTGTTGTTATGTCAAAAGTAAGGACAAGGCACTGCTCTGTTCTCAACTAAGTTAATTATTCTAGAAACCGGGTTGCTTTCTTTGTGGCTTTCTTTATTGCTTTCTTCGTGGCTTTCTTAGACCACAAAATATAGAGGCTACTGAAAGACAAACCCGGTGTCGCTCTGGAAGAGCGCAAAGCAGCTTTTCAGCTACAGTTTAGCGATAGGTTGCTATCGGAATTTGGCTCTGAATTTGGCTCTAAATTTGGCTCTGAATTTGGCTCTAACCCGCTGCGGTCAATTTTCCTTCTCTCTTGGGGCTACTTGACTTCGGCTTTCCCAGAAACCGGGTTTCTATAAGAGTTGTTGGTTGGTGGCAAAGGTTAACGTTAATTACCCGGTTTCTGTGACCCAGGTTTATGTATCCCAGGAACAAGAAACCGGGTTTCTGCGATAACTCTTGCCACCCAGCCAAAACTTAAATTAAGAAACCCGGTTTCTAACCGCTCCATAAGACTCATTAAAATTCCGCCAGAAAACCTGGGGGCAGCACCCCGCCACCACGGGGGTGCTGACTAATTTCCCCAGGGCGCAAGGGCAAGATGCCTCCGGCACGCTTTCGCGAACGCCCAGGCCGAAACCTTCATATTTGTTTACAAACCCTGGGGTAAATCGTTAAGCTTCATTACAAAATAAAACCTGATGTCTCGAAAGATGGTATGGTTCAAAGAAATATTGCCAATGCCGAGAATCTTTGGATGGAGAACACTTTGACTTCACAACTGAATCAACAAGCTGCTGGTTTGATGCGTGAAGATATCGGTGAGTATGTGGCTCACTTACAGCTTCACATGACTTTACAAGCCCGGAACTTGATTCCCACCTTAATTCAAACTAAAGATAGCCGAGAGCAGTTGTTACAACAGACTCAGGCGAACTTTGAAAAATATGTTTCTCGACAAGCTCTTTAAACCTGTTTAACCCAGTTCGGAGATTCTCTCTGAAAGCAATTATCCAATTTTTTTCTTAAGAATCAGGGCATTGATCGCGCTCTGATTTTTATTTTATCGGCGTTTGATTTCTGGGCGACTATCTAATGCGATCGGGAAAATAAGCCAAAATAAACCAAAATAAACCAAAATAAACCAAAATAAACCAAAATAAAATAGGGTGAGATTTCATCCCACCCCAACCAATTCTAATTTAATTTTTGTCGATATTTTTGTCGATATTTTTGTCGATATTTTTGTCGATACTTTTGTCGATATTTTTGTCGGTATTACCCGATATTTCAACTCACTTAGCTTTTCTGAGATTTCTTCATCCGTCGCAGGGCAGCCCCTCCCAGTCCAGCGGCAGCAACTAAGCCAGTAATCGGTTCGGGAACGTCTTTGGACTGTATGGCACCAGCAATCTTCACTTCATAATTGCCATTGTGCGACCAGGCATCTGTTTCTAATAAACCAGATTTTGTAGCGTTAAAGCTGTAAAGATAGTCGGTGGTATCACCATAGGTGTACTTGAGCACTTCACTGGCTTGGAAACCATCAACAAGATATGGCGCTAACCAGGCATATTGCGAATCTTGGGTATAGAAAGCTTTCAGATCGTAGTGACCAGCTAAACCAATGTTAATATCATTCTTGTCTTCGTAGATATATGAGATATTGGGGTCACTGGAGCCAGCAAATCCGCCGATTGAGTTGAATTTATCAAAAGCAAATTTACGAGTTTCGGCAGCGGTTAAAGCTACGTCAATCTTCTGCGTTTTTGGTCCAATTTTAACAGTTTGTTTAACCGATATCCCCTTGGTTTTAACAGTTTCGGTTGCTCCCTTGTCCCAAAATTCTGCAAACCACTCATTCGCCAAATTATTAGCACCATAGCTGGTGTCAATCTTTTTGTGATCCCAATCCCAGAACCAATCATTAAAATTTAAGCTGCTGAGAGTCAGGGTTTGCCCGCCAATTTTGCCACTGATGCTCGTGGTTTGCCCGGACATAAATGCAGTTAGACCGGATTGCTTTTCACTGCTGGCAAATAACTCAATGTTGCCACCAGGGTTGCTGCTATTTCCTTGTAAAATACTATCTAAACTGGCGCTTTGATTCAAATAGGTTTGACTACCATTGACATCATATTTGTAGTAGTCATTGCCGGAAATTGTAGCGCCAGTTAAACCAGCGGCGGTTGCCGGTAGAGTAATTGCTGCACTCATGCCAACTGCTACTGAGGCACCGATAAAAAGTTGTTCGCTAGTGGCAATAATTGGTTGGAATTTTTGATTCAGACCTTTCATTATTATCTCCCCTCGATCATTCTAGATGATTTATTTATTGATTTAAACGATTCAACTTTAGATGCACTCAATAGCAGTCAATTTATGTTTCTGTTGGTTTTTTGTGCAGAAATCATTTTTAACTCTGTAACCATCATCTCCTCATGGCCATAGGTTTGTCATCGGTGAGGGTACGGATAAAAATATGAAGTGTTGTTAAAGTTGAATGCCTGGAAACGAGCTCGATCTATTCAGGCAAAAGGGACATTTAAGGGGTTTATCCGTGAAATTACTGAGAGAATTATGAAGTGTTTTTAAAGTAAACAACCGGATTGTTAAACCATTGTTGTTTTTCTATGCGACTAGGGGTTCGTGAGTCTCTGGGTTGTTTGCAGGCAATCGATCGCGGGCAAAAAATGGTTAAACTGGTCATACCCTTGCTTTCTGGCAATCGTGGAAGCTGACCATAGGCGATATCCGCAACGCTCCGCTCTAATATTGACGATGCTCGATGACGATGCTCGATGACGATGCTCGATGGGAAAAAATTTTAGCCAGATATAAAGGAATATAAAGATTTATTAAGAAGAGTGCCGAATAAAAGAGTGCCGACTAAAACCAGTCAAATCAGGGAGCGATCGCCTCTGGGACATCGCCTTTGGGATGTGCTGTATTTGCTACAATTAAAATAATAAGTGCGATATACTTAAATCTAGGTGGATTTTTGAAGAAACGCCGATGCTTCGACCATAATTCAGCCGCCAATCCATAGAATTAATCTAGAGTTTAGCTGATTCACTCAAATAGGCTTAACGGCATAGAATTTTGATAATTTTTATAATTTTTTTGAATAAGTTTTCCCAGGAAGAACATAAAAATGAGTAAGCGCGATAATCCCATAGTTTTAATTCTCGCAATTCTAATCACAGGTGGTTTGATGATTGCCCTGGTGCAGTCAATGCGGGGCATATTTCAAACTGAGACGAACTCTGGTCAAAATAACAATCCTATGGTCACAGGTCAACGGGATACAATTAACCGGGACAATTTAAAAATATTAGGAGATACCTTTAGTGGCTATAGTACATTTAGAAACCCAGAGTTTCAAGCAGCCCTGAAAGAAGCTGGATTAACTTTAACTTATCAAGATGAGTTCGATCAAGGGAAACGGGCTAATTTGTTGAACCAAGGACAAGCGGATTTATTAGTGACCACCCTGGATCAATTTATTAAACAACAGCCCAGAGGCAAAATTGTGGCTTTGCTTGATCGCACTGTGGGGGCAGATGCGGTGGTATTAAATACTCAAAAATATCCCCAACTCAAATCACTTTTAGACCTAAATCAATTGGTCAAAGAGGCGCGATCGCGAGGGGAAAAACTCAGCATTGCTTATGCGGGAGATACCCCCAGTGAATACTTAGCCTTAGTCCTCAGTACCAAATTCGATAACTTCAATTTATCCGACTTTAATATTAACACCGTCGCCGATGCTTCGGAAGCGTGGCAACTATTACAAGACCCGCAGCAAAATGTTGCCGTAGCGGTGCTTTGGGAACCATTCGTCACCCAAGCAAAACAACAAGGATATACTGTAGTTTTATCCAGTCAGGATGCCCCCACTGCCATTGTAGATGTGCTGGTTGCCTCCGATAATTTAATCCAATCTCAACCGGAAAAAATCTCTAATTTACTAGAAGTTTACTATCGTCGGATTGATGCGAATGTTAGAGAACCAGTGGCATTACTCAAGCAAATTGCTGAGGATGGTAATTTATCAGAAGAAGAAGCTACGGCTGTTTTAGATGGCATTGACTTTTTTACTTCCGTCGAAGCCAAAGAATGGATGACTAATCGCACCTTAGAAACGCGCATTGGTTCCACTGCTGCGGTTTTAGTTTTATCGGGAAAATTAAATAATGTTCCATCTAATCCTAATCAATTATATAGTTCCCAATTAATCACTAAAGCTGCCGCAAATACGGAAACCTTAATTAGTTTAGTCCGGGCAGATAATCCCGAACTGGCAGATAAATTAGCTGGCAAAGGTACTATTACCGCTTCAGCGAATACCGTCACCGTTAATCAAGTAAAAAACGCCCCAGATATCGGTAATTTAACCGTGAGGGGGGAGGTAAAATTTGACGTAGGATCTAGTGATTTAACTTTGGACTCTGAGGCAACTTTGCAGAAATTAGGCCAAGAAATTGGCGAATTTAACCCGCAAACCGTAGCCGTCCGCATTATTGGTCATACCTCAAAAACTGGTTCCCCAGACTTCAATCAACAACTTAGCGAACAACGGGCTCAAGCGGTGGTGAATTATCTCCGCAGCTTGGGTTTAAAACATCAGTTAGTTGCGGAAGGCAAAGGGTTTTATTTGCCACTTTCGGGTATTCCCCCTGAAGACTCTCGTCAACAACGGACGGAAATTCGCCTAGTTAGAATTAATGAGTTAAATTAAATAAATGCGTAGGGGCAAAGCATTCGGTGGATAAATTATCGGTTATAACAGTTAATATACTTACCCGAATGCTTCGCCCAAATCAAGGGGTAGGGGCAAAGCATTCGGGGGATAAATTATCGGTTATAACAGTTAATATACTTACCCGAATGCTTCGCCCAAATTGACATAACATGACAACAAAAACATTTATATATAAGGTAAAATACCATGATAAAACGTCGCCAATTTTTTGTTTATTCGGCGGGATTTTTATTCACTTTAACCCTAGCCGTAAGCTGTGGATATAGCCAAAATTCTCCCAAATCTGAAGCCCCAATAACCAGCGATCGCCCTGTGGTTTTAGGATACAGTAGTTGGGCGGGCTGGTGGCCCTGGGCGATCGCACAAGAAGAGGGAATATTTACGGCTAATGGCTTAAATGTTCAACTAAAATGGTTTGACGGCTATTTGGAATCATTACAAGCATTTAGTGCCGGTCAATTAGATGCGAATTGTCAAACTCTCAACGATACCATTGCCTTTGCTCCCAACTCAATTAATGGCCAAGTTGTAGTATTAGTCAACGACAACTCGGCGGGAAATGACAAAATAATTGTCGCTGAAAATATTAACACCATCCAAGACTTAAAAGGCAAAAAAGTGGCCTTAGAAGAAGGACTGGTGGACGATTTTTTACTTAGTTTTGCTTTAGAAAAAAATGAAATGTCCCGCAAAGATATCCAAGTAGTGAACTTAGAAACTGGGGCAGCAGCAGCGGCATTTGCTGCGGGTCAAGTAGATGCAGTGGGCGCTTTTCCTCCGTTTTGGTTAACTGCACTTAAACGGAAAGGTAGTAAAGAATTGTTAAGTTCAGCGGAATTCCCTGGCGCCATTCCCGATCTATTAGTAGTCAGTCAAAAACTGGTGAATGAACGACCGGAGGTGGTGCAAGGACTGGTAAAAACTTGGTTTGATATTCGGGAGTTTATGCAAAAAAATTCCGAAAAAGCCGATGCAATTATGGCCAAACGAGCGAATGTCACTGTTGAGGAATTTCAACTGTTTAAACAAGGAACAAAATTCTTTACAGTGGAAGATAACCTAGAAGCTTTTGCCCCCGGAAATACGATGAAAAATATGCCTTATGCCGCCCAAGAGATGACTAATTTTATGTTAGAGGTTGGCTTAATTAAACAGGCAGCGGATTTGACTAAGCTTTTTGACGATCGCTTTATTAAGGCTTATGCTAATTCTCGTTCTTAGTTGTTAGTTATTAGTTATTGATTGTTAGTTGTTGGTTGTTAGTTATTAGTTTCTTGGTGTTAGCTTAAGTTAAATAACAACTAACAACTAACAACTATATGACTTAAGCAACAAATCTATATATGGGGTATTGGTGCGTTACGCTTCGCTAACACACCCTACGGATAGCGTTTATCCGTAATTCCTGAACTACCAGCAAATTACAAAAAGTTATGAAAAAACCAGAATATCATCAATCTTTAAAACCCAGTATATTTTGGGGAATTGCTCAAAGTATCCCGAAATCCCTACATGGGGTATTGATCGCTATGGCGGTAATATTTCCGCTGGGTTTTTGGTGGTTAGCGGCTAATTTACCTGGGGTCGATTCGGTTTTTTTGCCCAGTCCATTGGAGGTAGGACAAGCTTTGATTCGTCTCTGGGAAAAAGGCTTTTTAACTCAGGATATTGCCGCTAGTTGTTTTCGGGTAGGAGTGGGTTTTTTATTAGCCGCGATCGCCTCTGTTCCTATTGGTATTTTAATGGGGGCTTTTGCCAGCATTCGAGCCATTATGGAACCGATCGCGGGCATTTTAAGATATATGCCTGCCGCTGCATTTATTCCCCTTTTAATTCTCTATTTAGGAATTGGGGAAGCGCCGAAAATTATGCTGATTTTTATTGGCACAGTTTTTTACAATACCTTAATGGTGATGGATGCGGTCAAGTTTGTTCCCAAAGAAATGATTGAAACTACCTATACTTTAGGAGGTAGTCGGAAACAAGTTTTATTGGAGGTGATTACCCCTTATATTTTCCCCAGCATTATTGATACATTCAGAATTAATATTGCGACTTCTTGGAATTTAGTGGTAGTCGCGGAACTGGTTGCCGCTGAGACTGGATTGGGGAAACGGATCCTGATTGCCCAAAAGTTTATGCAGACCGATGAAATTTTTGCCTGCTTGATAGTTTTAGGTCTGATTGGCTTGAGTCTAGATTTATCATTTCGTCTATTACTCAAGGTTTCTTGTCAATGGGTTAGTTAAAAATCACCCATTGTTGAATATCTCATTTTCGCCAATTTTAAAAAAGCACAAAAAACATGACAGTTTTAACAGTATCTCACGTTTATCAAAAATTTGTCAAACGGCAAGATTCTCTCTTGGTTTTGAAAGATATTAATTTATTCATAGAAACTGGGGAATTTGTCTGTGTGGTTGGCCCTTCGGGTTGTGGAAAATCAACCTTTTTAAGACTGGTTGCCGGTTTGGAAATACCCACTGCTGGGCATATTTTGGTGGAACAATTGCCGGTGACTGGGCCGGGTTTTGATCGCGGCATGGTTTTTCAAAGTTATACTCTTTATCCTTGGATGAATATCGCCGATAATGTGGGGTTTGGATTGAAATTACAAGGACTACCTAAGACCGAACGGCGCGATCGCATTTCTTATTATTTGGATATGGTCGGTTTGTCTGAGTTTGCCCATGCTTATCCCAAGGAATTATCCGGGGGAATGAAGCAACGAGTAGCGATCGCGCGGGCTTTAGCTTGTCACCCGAAAATCCTGCTTTTGGATGAACCATTTGGGGCGTTGGATATCCAAACTAAAGAAATTTTGCAACAATTTTTGCTGCAAATTTGGCGACAAACGGGGATTACCATTTTAATGATTACCCATGATATCGAGGAAGCGGTGTTTCTTTCCCAGCGAATATATGTTCTCACCGCCCGACCGGGGACAATTCAACAAGAATTTCCGATTAACTTACCCGGCGATCGCCCATATCGAATTAAGCGACAATCAAAATTTCAACAGTATAAAAATGAAATCGCTGATTGTTTGATGAGTAACGCCCAAGAAGCTTTGTTTTTTGGCGATCGATAGTTAGGGTTCATTAATTGCCAACAATTAGTAGGGTGGGCATTGCCCACCCTACTAATTGTTATTTTTCCTTGCTAATTGTCAGCGGGCGAAATATCTCTAGATTTACGCGAACTAACTGATACGGCGTGATTTCATAAAAGGCTTTATAGTGAGGCGATCGCAACCCCGCCCCATTGAGTTTATTCGGCCAGCCAACGATTAATACTGAGATGGGAGTTACTGCTTTTTTCCCTTTAGCTTTTAAGTAATTCAAGGCGTCGGTAGACCGGCGAAAAAATGTCACCGGCTGATGACTATAAAAAACTAAACTTGGTTTTTCAAAGGCAATCATCACGATTTCTTCTTCGGGCTGCCTAATCTCTTTTACAATAGCCGCGATTTCTCGGACAGGTTGCTGTCTTTCTGCATTAAATATCAGCAAAGTGGGCATCAGGGCAAAGATGAAAAATGCCAAAAAGCCGATAAAATTAATCGCCCACAGTCCATAACCGGGTAAAAGCCCCTGTCCTGCTGAAACCGATGTTTTTTGTTTTTTTAATTGCTGTAAAGTAGCAGCAATTATCTGATTTGAAAATAGCAAAAATAAGCCAATAATCAAGGCGATCGCACCTAAAATAATTGCTCCTACAGTTGGGACTCCTGATGCTTGTAAAGCTTGCGGAAAATTGGGCATCGCTGGGTCAGTATTCAGGAAACTGTAAACCCAGAAACAAGCAAGGGCTAACAGCAGCCAAAATACTAAATTAATCCAACCATTAATTAGAATAGATTTGGGAAAAGCTAACTTTTCTGAAGACTCACTAACTTTATTATCCGGGTAATTTGTAGTGAACAACAAAGCGACTAAAATGGCTGCCGCAGGCATTAAAGGCAAGACATAACTAGGCAGTTTTGTCGCCGCAACGGTAAAGAAACCAAAAATCGCCACAAACCAACAAAGGGCAAATAAACCTAACTGTTGAATGCGGGTTTGTCGCTGCCAATAATTTCTTTGCCACCACTTCAAACGGGCGATCGCTAAGGGTAAATATAATGACCAAGGGGCAAATCCAAGTAACACAACTATAAAGTAAAAATACCACGGAGCACTATGTCGATTGACCACATTGGTAAATCTTTCAAAGTTATGATAACCAAAAAAACTGTCGATATATTCTTGTCCATTTGCCCAGGTGACTAAAATATACCAAGGCAGGGTAATGAATAAAATAATCAGCAGTCCTCGAATCGCTTGCATCTCGGCTAAAACTGACTTAAACTGACCGAGATAGAGTAAAAATAAACTAATAATAAGTCCGGGTAAGACAATTCCCACCGGACCTTTGGCTAAAATCCCTAAAGCAATTAAAATATAAAAGGCTAAATACCATAAATTTACCTCTGACTTTTCGGGTTTATTCTCATGGTGAATAGTTGCCGGTTTTGTTTCTGCATATCCCAGGAAAAATGCTAATAAAGCACCGCCCATACAGCCCGTGAGCAGCATATCAGAAACACCGCTACGACCCCAGGCAATAGTTTCTAGATTAAAAGCCAGCATTCCTGACCCGAAAAAGGGTAAAATTTTCTGGAAAAACCTGGCTTTATTCTCAGAATTAGCAAATTTATTTAGGGTATAAAATAGTAGAATAATTAGCCCGATCGCTGATAAAGCAGAGGGCAACCTTACCGCCCATTCGTTCACCCCAATTAACAGATAGGCGATCGCTTGTAACCAGTAAATTAATGGCGGCTTATCAAACCGGGTTTGCTCATTAAAATAAGGAGTAATCCAATCCCCCCGGACAATCATTTGGCGAGATGCTTCAGCAAATAAGGGTTCAGTTTCATCAATTAAGTTAATCGCCCCTAAATTCCATAAAAAAGCGATCGCCCCAATCACAGTTAACCAGATTATTGCTAAAATTAATCCGATATTTTTTTTGTGTTTAACCATACTTATTTTAGAAATTACTTCAGATAGTAGGGTGAGCAATGCCCACCATGACCTGACTTATTTTAGATAGTAGGGTGGGCAATGCCCACCATGATCTTTAATTTTATCATATAGTCATTTGAATTGTGGTTGACATAAAACATCAGGGGCGCAAGCATTGCGCCCCTACAATATACGTTTATTTTCTGTAGGGGCGCAATGCTTGCGCCCCGGTATAATTTTATCAATCTTGAAAACTTGAAATAACTATACCAAATAAGGTTGCCATAGTAATCTTAAGTTGGGTCCACCGTCCAAGAAACCCAACGGACAAATTTAGAATAGATGCGCTACTACTATTTTAAAGCGGACTACAGCTTGTTCACGAGTAGGGGCGAATGGCCATTCGCCCCTACTTAACACATTCTCCTCACCCTAAATTTTTCCCCCAAAAAGGGAGAGGGACTTTGAGATTCGATAGAATTATTTCTGAGCAGGCTGTATCTCTGGATGCCATAAATATAGTATAATATCGGTGAATTGAATCTAGGTCAATACTGGAATCGCCAATTATGCAAAACACTCGTCTAAATACACTGGTAGATGTAACTTTAAATCGCTTAGATGAATGGTTAAAGAATCCCTGGCGCAGAACTTCTATACAATTATTAGCGTTTTTATTGGGTTTTATCGCCGGACAATTTATTGCCAGTATCGCCGGTCAAAGGGCAAATTTGGATGTAACAATGGCGGCGGTTTTCTTGATTATTATTGAAAGCTATAGTCGGTTGATTTATCGGTCTAACAGCGAATGGACTAAATCTTTATTTTTGCAAACCATAAACTGGTTTAAAATTGGTGTTATGTATTGTTTATTTTTGGAGGCTTTTAAACTTGCATCTTGAGAAAGTGGGGTCACAAATTCTGCAAAATTGGGCGACCCTGGGACGCCGCCCCAACCCGGAAGAATGGCAACAGCTAGAAGCCAGGGAATTGCAGGATAAAAACCGTTGTTTAGGGTTGGGAATCGATCCAGAAAATATTACGGAACTGCTTCAGCAGCGATCGCATTTGTTTGAGGCGGTGGTGGGAGAAGTTGGCCATATGCTTGGCTATTTGCCCGTGACTACTTTATGGTATTTGTGGATTCCTTTGGCTATGCAATTAGCGGCAAAGCAAAAAATATTAAACCGTCCCTTAATTCAAGGCATTTTAGGCGGTCAGGGGACGGGCAAAACCACAATGGGAAAAATGCTGAGTTTGATTCTCCGTGAATTAGGCAATCGCACCTTAAGTTTATCCATTGATGACCTATATAAAACTTATGCAGAACGGCAAAAATTGCGGGAATTAGACCCCCGATTAATTTGGCGTGGCCCCCCAGGAACCCACGATGTAGAATTGGGTTTGCAAGTGCTGGATAAACTGCGTCAGCAACCTTTAAAATTAGAAACAAATTCGCCAACTACGCCAAAATTAATCGAAATTCCTCGGTTTGATAAGTCAGCTTATCAAGGGGCAGGCGATCGCACCAATCCTGAAAAAATTGATGGTGCAGAAATTATTTTATTTGAGGGTTGGTTTGTGGGAGTTCGTCCCGTAGAGGGGGATATTTGGCACAATGCCCCGTGGCCAATTATTACAGAAAGCGATCGCATTTTTGCCCAAGATAATAATCAAAGATTACGAGAATATTTACCTCTTTGGCAGCGGTTAGATAGTTTAATTGTCCTCTATCCGGTGGATTATCGCTTAAGTTTAGCATGGCGAAAACAGGCCGAACATGAGATGATTGCCAGCGGTAAATCGGGCATGAGTGATGCAGAAATTGAACAATTTGTTTACTATTTTTGGCAAGCCTTACATCCAGAGTTATTTATTGAACCCTTAATCAAAAATCCGCAATGGGTGGATTTAGTCATTACCATTAATCGCGATCGATCCATCGGGCAAATTTATTCTCCGAAACCGGGTTTCTTTGCTTAACCTTTGCCACCCAACCCACATTAAAATAGAAACCCGGTTTCTTACAGCGGTTTTTAAATGAATAAACCACATTAACCGCCAGGGAATAAATTCCCTGGCTAATAGCGCAAGTCGGTTAAAACCGACTGAACTTTTCATCGCTACAAGCATGATTAGTCGGTTTTAACCGACTTACGCTATGAGGCGGGGATTTTAATCCCCGACGGGTGTGGTTTACGCAGTCAACCTTTGCCACCCAACCCACATTAAAATAGAAACCCGGTTTCTTTGCATGAACTCCCCACACCTCCCCACACCTCGATGGCGGCCTCCCACACCTCGATGGCGGCCTCCCACACCTCGATGGCGGCCTCCCCCTCCTCCTCACTCCTGCATTTTCGCCATAATCTTCAAACTCATCTCTGCCGATAATTCCCCTTGACGATTCTCACTCACCACCTGCTGCAAAAACCGCAAATAATTCCGCCAAACAGTTTGAGTATTCGGATGATTTTTTCTCAGTCCTGACACCAGAAAGGCATTAAATAATATTGACTACCGATGGATGTCTCGACGTGATAGCCATGACCAGAAAAATAAATCACTACTGTAGCGTCTGGGTTGCTGGTCTAAGCTAAATTATCTAATCCAGAGAGAATATTTTCGCGAATTGCGGCTTCGCTGACTAATAAACTGACTTGGTTTGTAGGATAGGCACATCGTCCTTCGTCTTTGAGAATGTTCGCCAAACCTTTGGCATCATCGATGGTATTCGGTAAATCTGCGCCCACCCCCACCACGAGGGCAAAACCTTGCTGGAAAATTGCTGTCATTGTCTTTTGCTCCATCACACCTTATATATAGTGTCATTTTTTTCTGATATTGCCTACAACTATTCAGAAACCGGGTTTCTTTGCTTAACCTTTGCCACCCACCCCCAGAAACCGGGTTTCTTCAGATAACCTTTGCCACCAACCCCAGAAACCGGGTTTCTTTAGACCATCGAAAGCCACCAACAAACAAATGTCATAGAAACCCGGTTTCTTGCCCCGGTTTCTTCCCCCGGTTTCTTTGCGTCATGGGCAACGGATGGGCAATTGGCAACGGATGGGCAACGGATGCGCGATCGCCTTTCTTGGCCGATCGCCAAAACTAGAAAAATATTGATTTCTCGGCTATCATAAAAAATATAACTTACCCAATATGATGAGAGAAACAACCTTTGCGGACATATTGGAAGCCTGCGATCGCCTTCCCCTAGAAGACCAAGAAAATCTGATTAATATTTTACAAATTTACAAAATCGGAAATGGTAAAAAAACCAGCTAAATGAAAATATTCAAAAAAACAGAAAATAATTTATTCTTTATGTTAATAGACAAAATTATCCAAGAACTAGAAGATATTCCCGCAGAAAATCTCACAGAAATTTATGATTTTATTCATAACTTCCGTTTAAGATTAAACTCAGATAATCCCCAAACACTTACGGTAAGCGAAGTCGAACCGCGTACCCCTGGAATCCTTCCAGGAAAACTGGGAGATGCGTTTTTTGAACCCCTACCAGAAGAAAAAATATAACTTACCCAATATGATGAGAGAAACAACCTTTGCGGACATATTGGAAGCCTGCGATCGCCTTCCCCTAGAAGACCAAGAAAATCTGATTAATATTTTACAAAATCGGATTAGAGAACAGCGCCGATCCGAGAAAGTAAAAGATGTTCAAGAAGCACAAAAAGAATTTGCTGAAGGAAAGTGTCAACCTGTGACCCCCGAACAACTGATGGAGGAAATTCTATCGTGACATTTGTCTTATTGCGATTTAACCGAGAATTCAGAAACCGGGTTTCTTGCGACAAACTTTGCGGAAAACCCACATTAAAATAGAAACCCGGTTTCTTCTTCTCCGAAACCGGGTTTCTTGCGACAACCTTTGCCACCAACCCCAGAAACCGGGTTTCTTGCGTCAAACTTTGCCACCCAACCCCAGAAACCGGGTTTCTTTAGACCATCGAAAGCCACCAACAAACAAATGTCATAGAAACCCGGTTTCTTGCCCCGGTTTCTTCCCCCGGTTTCTTATTTGCCGAAGTCAAACAACCCAAAAACCCCGCCCCCAGAAACCGGGTTTCTTGCCCCGGTTTCTTTGCCTAATTTACAGTACCATGAAATAACCCCTTGCATCTTCCCTCATCAATCAGGCAATATACCCGTGAATCAACCATCAGTTAATCCCCCCCAAGGATGCCCACAAATTCCTGAAACAATTCAATTAAGAAATTACCAAAAACAAGCGGTTGCCAGTTGGTTTGCTAACCAGGGTCGTGGCACTTTAAAAATGGCCACCGGCAGCGGCAAAACCATCACCGCATTAGCGATCGCCACCGAACTTTATCACAAAATTGGCTTGCAAGTATTGCTAGTCATTTGCCCTTACCGACATTTAGTCACCCAATGGGCAAGAGAATGTGAAAGATTTAATCTTCAGCCGGTGCTTGCCTTTGAAAGCGTTTACGAATGGCAGAGTTTACTTTCCAGTCAATTATACAATATTCGGGCGGGAAATCAAGCTTTTTTGACAGTCGTCACCACCAACTCAACCCTAATCAAAGATAGCTTTCAATCTCAACTAAAATACTTTCCCGAAAAAACCCTAATTGTCGGCGATGAAGCCCATAACTTAGGCAGTTTACGCTTAGAAGAAAGTTTACCCCGTAACCTAGGTTTACGTCTAGCACTTTCCGCCACTCCTGAACGCCATTTTGACGAAATTGGCACTCAAGCAATTTTTGACTATTTTGGCTCAATATTGCAACCAGAATTAAACTTAGCGGATGCCATTCGCCTCGGCGCCCTAGTTCATTATCTTTATTATCCAACTTTAGTCCAACTCACGGAAGAAGAAAGCATCACTTATCACAAATTAACTACCAGAATTGGCTGGGCTTTAAGTAAAAATTCCGATCTCGATCTTGATGATAATGAATTAGTCAGTAATTTATTAATCCAAAGAGCGAGATTAATTGGTAATGCCCAAAATAAGTTAACCGCTTTAAGAGAAATTATGTCTAATCGCCTGCATACTAGCCATACGTTATTTTATTGTGGCGAAGGTTCTAGTCAATCTCTGGATAGTGAAAGCCAGCGTCAAATTACTGCCGTTTGCCGAATTTTGGGATTAGAACTAGGCTATAGAATTAATACATATACGGCAGAAAATCCCATTGAACAACGAGAGGAATTACGGCGACAATTTGAAACGGGAGAACTGCAAGGATTAGTAGCCATTCGCTGTCTGGATGAAGGGGTGGATATTCCGGCAATTCGCACCGCCGTAATTCTTGCCAGTAGCACAAATCCCCGACAATTTATTCAACGACGGGGCAGAATTTTACGCCCTTATCCGGGGAAAGAATATGCAACTTTATTTGATACCATTGTCACTCCAGCAAATTTAAATCGTGATGCCTTAGAAGTTGAAAGAAATTTATTACGCAAAGAGTTAAAACGGTTCTTAGAATTTGCTAATTTAGCGGATAACGCGGTGGAAGCTTGCGCCACCTTGCGAAAAGTTGAAGCCAAGTATGGGTTGTGACATGGGGCTTCTGGGCTTCTGGGGTGTGGGGTGTAGGGTGTAGGGTGTAGGGTGTAGGGTGTAGGGTGTAGGGGGAAGCCGCCGTCGTGTAGGGTCTGGGGTGTAGGGTGTAGGGAAGAGGGAATAGTGAATAGTGAATAGTAAATAGTGCATAACAAATAGTGAATAGTGAATAGTGAATTGTGAATAGTGATATTTCTTTTGTACGGGCGTCCTTGCGAAGCATAATCCGTCAGGCTATATGGCCATTCGCCCCTACGACTTTTGTACGGGCGAATGGCCATATAGCCCCTACGAATGCATCACTTTCTTCCCCCAGACCCCACACCCCACACCGATAGCGGCCCCACACCCCAAAAGCAACCCCCGCTGACTGGAGGGAGAAGAAAGCAGAAGTATTTAGGCAAAGATTTCCATGTACCTGGTCAAGTTGATCTAAAATAGAGTGATTATTTCAGTAGCCGGATTTATCAGCCCCAAACATCTAGTAATTTTAAGGATATGGTTAAAGCATGAATGCCTATGATTATCCGATTCCGCCAAAAATTGCTACTATTTCTAAAGCATTAGCGGAAAAGCGTTCGTCTTATCACGCTAAATTACAGCTAAATGATGTTCAAGAACCGATTAATAGTGCTACCGAGGAGGTTCAAGCAATTATCCAGAAAGTTTTGGAAGTAGAGAAAGACAAACTCTACCAAAAGAATCCTCGCTACATTAACGATGATATTTTAAAGATTATTAAAGAAGTGATCCAATGAAATTAATTTCCTTGCACTTGTGTAATTTTCGGCAATTTTATTCTAAAAGCCCAGAAATTAGTTTTTCCAAGGGAACGCTAAATACGACGATTATTCACGGGAATAATGGCGCAGGAAAAACCACTTTACTGAATGCGTTTACTTGGGTATTGTACGATAAATTTACAGCGGCTTTTGCGGCGGAAGATCAACTGGTAAATAAACGGGCAATGACCGAAGCCCCTTTGGGAAAACCTGTAGAATGCTGGGTTGAGGTTGTGTTTGAACATGATAATAAACGCTATCAAGTGAAGCGGTTATGTCGGGCTTATAAGAAACAAGATAGTATTGATTATGGCCCAAGTGATTTATTTATGTTGGTGGCTGGAGAAGATGGTCGCTGGTCGCCACCCCCCCAACCTCCAGAAGATGTGATTGGGCGGATTTTGCCGGAAAGTTTGCATCAATATTTTTTCTTTGATGGGGAACGCATTGAACATATCGTTCGAGATGATAAAAAGGATGAAATTGCGATCGCCACTAAAGAACTTTTGGGCGTAGAAGTCTTAAACCGAGGAATTAGACATCTGAAAGAAGCCAAAAAATCTTTAGAAACTGATTTACGGGGAATTGGCAATCCCCTAACTAAAAAGTTCTTACAAGATAAACGTAAGCAAGAACAAGAAATAGAAGAAATGGCAAATCGGCAAAAAGAAATTGCCGCTAGTTTAACGGAAAAGTCGGAAGTTAAACGCACCCTAAATCAGCGGTTATTAGAACTCGGTGGCGCTGAAGAGTTGCAAACTTTACGAAATCAAATCGAAGCCCAACTGGAATCGTTACGCGAACAACTAAAGCAGGCAAAAGATAATTTAAAAAAGGAAATTTCAACCCGGGGCTATACGGTGTTATTGTTAGAAAGAATCGCCGATTTTCGTTCGATTGTGGAATCATTGCGGGAAAAAGGTGAGTTAACCAGTGGGATTCAGCAGCAATTTCTCCAAGATTTATTAGAACGACAAAAGTGTATTTGTGGAGAACCCCTGACTTTGGGAAGCGATCGCTATCAACAAGTTCACGCTTGGATGGAAAAAGCTGGGAGTGCTGATGTGGAAGAAACGACGATTCGCATGATTGCCCAAGTAGATGAACTGGATAAAATGCAGCCGCAGTTTTGGCAAGAAGTAGACCAACAGCAAGATAATATTAATCAGTATAGAATTGAAATTTCTAAGTTGGAAAATCACCTAGATGACACAAAAAATAAATTAAGAAAATATCCCGATGAAGATATTCAAAATCTCCAAAATCAATTGGACGAAACCGAACAAGCGATTAGCGATTTAGACCGAGAAGTCGGATCCACTCAGCAACAAATTGATAATTTAAAGCAGGAAATCGAACGGTTAGACAAAGAAATTGATGCCCAACAAATGAATGAGTATCGGCAAGTCCTCGCCCAGCGTCGAATTGCTGCTACCCAAGATGCGATCGAGCGACTAACTGAAGTGAGAAATCGCTTAGAGTCTCAGTTTAAAAGCCAATTAGAAAAGCGGGTACAGGAGATATTTAGCAGTATTTCATTTACCCCATATGTGCCAAAAATTAGCGATAAATATGAGTTGACCCTGGTAGAAAATACTACCGGAAAAGAGGCTTATGTGGCTGCTTCGACTGGAGAAAATCAAATTTTGAGCTTGTCATTTATTGGCGGGATTATTGATGGGGTGCGAGAATGGAGTAAAAAAAATAGCTTAATGATGGCGCCGGATAGTAGCACTTTTCCCATTGTGATGGATTCTCCCTTTGGCAGTTTGGATCAAATTTATCGGCGACAAATTGCTAAAATATTACCAGAATTGGCCAATCAGTTAGTGGTTTTAGTCACAAAAACTCAATGGAGGGGAGAGGTGGAAACTGAAATGGCTAATTATATTGGTCGAGAATATGTGCTGGTATATAATTCCCCAAAATCTGATTGTCAGGAAGATTCGATTGAGTTGGGAGGAGTGTTGTATCCCTTGGTTCGCCGTAGTCCTAATCAATTTGAATATACGGAGATTTTAGAAGTAGAACCGAGAGATTTTTAGGCCAATTAACGATTAGCGATCGATGGTCGGGTGGGCAATGTCCAGCCGATCGATAACCCCAATTAAATGCATTTTTTACTATATGAAAAAAGAATATAATAAGCTAGTGCGCGATCGCATTCCAGAAATTCTGCTTGAAGCGGGTCTAGATTTTGAGATTAGTACCCTATCGGAAACAGAATATCGTCAGTTATTAAGAAAAAAAATTATCGAAGAAGCCCAAGAACTCGCTGAATCCGATGCGGAACATTTATTAACGGAATTGGCCGATTTATATGAAGTCCTCGATGCCCTAATCGAGACGTATGGTTTATCCCTAGATGCTATCCTGAAAAAACAAAAACAACGCCGCATAGAACGGGGTGGCTTTAAACAGCGAATTCAACTGCTTTGGACTGAAGAATCCTCGGATTCTCAGGCTAAATAATTTATCGATCAAAAATTTTTACTATTCCCTCTTCCCTCTTCCCTCTTCCCCGTTCCCTCTTCCCCGTTCCCCGTTCCCTATTACCATAAGTAATTTATTCAGTGAGGAAGATTATGTTTTCTGATATTGATAATCATTGGGCAAAAGAATGCATTATCCAACTAGCTAAACGAAACCTGGTCAGCGGTTATCCTGATCGCAATTATCGCCCCAATGCCCCAGTGACTCGGGCAGAATTTGCGGTACTAATGTGTAATTTATTTGCCAATGCCCCAGTGGTACAGACGGCGGTTAACTTTAAAGATGTACCGGAAAACTACTGGGCGTATCGAGCCATTAAAACCGCTTCAGAAAAAGCATTTTTTGTGGGATATCCCGATTTTAGTTTTAAGCCCAATCAGCAAATTCCTAGAGTTCAAGCTATTATTGTGGTGGCGGCCCAACTGAAGTTAAAAGCCCCAACCGATGTTGATCGAATTCTTGCCAGTGCTTTCAATGATGCTATGCAAATTCCTAATTACGCTAAAAACATGATTGCCGCTGCCACAATTGGCTCCCTGGTAGTAAATTATCCCAACGTAAAAGAACTAAAAGCGAATCAAAGTGCCACCAGAGGTGAAATTGCCACTTTATTAACTCAAGCGTTACAAATTCCCGGTGTACCTGAAGAATATATTTCCAGAGTGCAGCAATTATCTGGAGAAATTCGCCCCTTACCGGGAGGGCTAGATTCAATTCCTACTTTTAATAGTAATAGTCCGGAAGTAGTGGAAAATTCGGGAATTTTATTATCTACATTTCCCCCCACGGGCAAACAAGTGCCAACAGCGCATTTAAATTTTCCTTTTACGGGTAGGTTTGATGTGTTCACTCACCATATTACCCGCGCCCGATATCAGGCAGAAACCCATCCGTTTTATCAAGGAATTTTGATGCATAATCCTACGAATGAAACGGTGGTGGTGGAAGTTTTGACAGGAGCGAGTTATTTGACTTCTCCTGATGCTTTTTTTATCAATTTACCACCGATGGTGGATAACAGCTTTGGGGATGTTTTTTCTGGGCCGGGTAGTCGGGTGATGAATGAGGTTTTACGCCAACGAAGACAGGCCATTTTTCCTAAATATATTGATATTCCTGCCAAAGGATATCAAATGTTATTAAATTTACCGATTCCTCTGGGTAATCGGGTGCCGGTTTCTAATGCGCGATCTACCATGATGCGGTTGTCGAGTAATGGCCGAATTTATTTGGCGAATTTGGCCATGAAAGCGCCGAAAAATGCCGATGGTAGCTATCGATCGCCCACGGTGGAGGAATGGCGCAATTTATTAGTCACAGGTAAATTAGTTTCTCCTAGGGATTCGGTGCCCACTCCCTTAGAACCGGAGGTGAAATTTCCCATTGTATTTAGTCGAGTAGCGGGAGTATCCCAGGGCACCCAATGGAAAGGGCAAATTACCGATAATTCTAACAGTTCATTCTTGAGTATTCCCAACCCTGGACAAGCCTTTTCTTATCCCATTGCCACCATTCATCAGGTCACATTGGGTACTCAACAAGTGCAAAGTGCTAAAATGTTAGTTCGTTATCCAGATACCGCCTATTTTGCTCATGCCAATTATGGCATAGAATATGACTTAATTGTGCCATTGCAGAATAAAACCCGTGCAACTCAGACGATATCAGTGATATTTTCTTCTCCTTTAAAAAATAGCGAAGCCGACCCACCGAATCAAAATGAATTGGTATTTTTAAATGGCAGCGATCGCATCTTTTTCCGAGGAACTGTCCGAGTCAGTTATCTGGACGAAGTGGGGGAAGAACATACCCGCTATTTTCACTTAGTTCAACCGGAAGGACATGAGGGCAAACCTTTAGTCACCTTGACCATGTTACCGGGTTCTCACACCCGCATTCAAGTGAATTTCCTTTATCCCCCAGATGCTACACCTCCCCAAGTTTTAACGGTAAAAAATGAGGGGTCGAAAAATTAAAACCCCGTCCCTATATGATTGATAGAAAAAACAAGATATTAGACAATTCAGGCTTTCCCAAGCTAAAAAGCCGAGTGGCGCCCTTTTCCGCTATCGGTTGGGGGCATCGATGCCGGTATTAAAGAATTGTCTAGTCTCTTGTTCTCGATCGCTTGCTTAATTAAAAATCAAGATTAAACCGGCATTAACCCGGCGATCGATAGCCGCCAAATATGGCTAATTGATAATATTTCCAGGGCACCATCACCGGATGAAAGCCGACGTTTTTCAACATAGCCAACTGATCTAATAAATCACCCATTTCCTGTTCATGGGAATACCCTTCGGGTTTCGTTGGGGCAATTTGCTCTCGAAGTTTGCTCAAAGTATTTCCGTGACTCACCGCCCATTCTTCGCGAGTTTTTTGATAAAATTCCACGAGGTTAGGTAAATCGGGCAACACCAAATCCCCATTCCAAAAACAACCGTTTGGCTGTAAATTTTCGCCAATCCATTGAAACACTTTTTCTTTCATTGGATCTGTTAAATGGTGAATAGCCAAAGATGACAAACAAACATCAAACCCATTTTTGGGAGCCAAAGGTGCATTCAGGCTGGCTAAATTGCCAAAATCAGCTTTAATCCAATGGACTTGTTCTCCATAGCCAAATTTGTCAATTTTCACACTGGCAAAATCTAGCATTCGAGGAGAATAATCCACGGCGACAATTTCAATTTCCGGAAATCGACTGAGGATTTTGCCCGTGAGTTCACCCGTCCCACAACCCAGTTCTAACAACTGTCGAGTATTCGGTGGAATGCAATGTACAAGCAGATCCAGCATTTCATCATAACGGGGCAATAGTTGTCGAATGTTGCGATCGTAGTCAGTCAGATTTAGGAAAAGTTCTCCAGGAAATATCTCTTGCATAAATTCAAATTCCCTTAAATTGAATTGGAGAATTGCCTCTTGATTGTAGAAATTCACCCAATTTTATTGTACCTGATTAATCTAATATTTCAGTGATTTTTCCGGATGATTCCCGATCGCGATCGCTATTTTGTTGACTGTTGACTGTTGACTGTTGACTTTTGACTGTTGACCCCCCTCTGCACGGGGGCTGACGGTTATTGGTTATTTTGTTAAAAATAATAAGCAATAAGCAATAAGCAATAATTCTCGACCATCACCACCGATCGCGCAATCGTAACTTCATCCGCTAGAATTTACCCAGGGTGTTCATGGTTTTATTGGGTTCAGTCTTTTTAATTTTCTCTATGCATGACAAAAAGCTCTCATTGTTTTACTTGATTAAAGCTAGATTATCTAAAAGAATCGTTTTTTGGGTATTTCTCAGTTTAATTGCCATTGAAGCCATAATTTTAATCCCTTCAGCGCAGCGACGAGAACAAGAACTTCTAGAGCAATTAACCGAGGTATCCTCGGCCAAAGTCAGTTGGCTAATTCAAACCTACCCGATGATTTCTAGTCAAGAATTTATAGTGCAATTACGGCGACTAAAAATTGAAACAATGTTTGGCAAAATTATCGGCGGAATTCTCTATGATAGTCAGGGAAAGACTCTCCATCAATTTGGAGAAATTCCCTCCCTTGATTGGGAACAGGTAATGAGCGATCGCCTCAAACTCAAGCCGCACGATCTGGATCGATACGATCTGGCTTGGAAATTAGAACATATTCCGGGAAACTACATATTAATTTTGCGCCATGATGTATCTTTAATTGGCATAGAATTATGGGCATATAAAGCCCGAATTGCTGGCTTAGTAGTCTTAATTTCTCTCGTAGTCACTTCAACAACGATGTTTGTCTTAGGAAAAACGGTAATTTTTCCTGTATTGCAACTGCGCGATGACATCCTAGGGGCGGGAGAAGCCCTGAGTCAAGACTTACCCACCCCAGACTTTTATTCTTGTTCCGTGCAAAGAACTGATGAATTAGGAGAAGTTATGCAAGCGTTTAAGCAAATGTTTGAAAGAGTCCATCAAGAAATTGCCGAACGAAAACAAGCGGAAGAAATGTTACGAGGCGAACAGCAAAAATCGGAAACTTTACTCTTAAATATTTTACCCACTGCGATCGCAAAAAAATTAAAGAATGGAGAAAATCACATTGCCGATGGATTTGCCTCAGTAACGATTTTGTTTGCGGATATTGTCGGCTTTACCCAACTTTCCCAACAAACATCCCCCGCTGATTTAGTCCAATTATTAAACCATATTTTTTCTGCCTTTGATCGCTTAAGCGAAAAACATCAATTAGAAAAAATAAAAACCATTGGGGATGCGTATATGGTGGTGGGAGGTTTGCCCATTCCCAGACCGGATCACGCCGAAGCGATCGCGGCAATGGCCCTGGATATGCAAGATGCGATCGCCGATTTTAATGCCCAAAATAAATCCGATTTAACCATGCGAATTGGCATCAATACCGGGGCAGCGATCGCTGGAGTCATTGGCACCAAAAAATTTATCTATGACCTATGGGGTGATGCGGTCAATACTGCCTCTCGCATGGAGTCCCACGGCATTCCTGGAGAAATTCAGGTGACAGAATCTACCTACAATCTGCTGAAAAACAAATATTCTTTCCAGCCACGGGGAAAAATTCATATTAAAGGCAAAGGAAAAATGACGACCTATTTACTGAAAAAATCAGATAGTTAGACTAATTTTGACATTTTTAGAGATCGAATAGTCAGTAGACCGCTGACAGTGGCCGATTGACCGTGAAAGCAAAAAATAGAGAAATTTCTAAAAGCGCTCTCAAGTATAGTCGCCCATAATGAAAGAATTTGGAAATTAGCCTTTACCCCAGACGGTAAAGTGATCGCCTCTGCCAGTAAAGATGGCACCGTGAAATTATGGCAAACCGATGGCACACTTTTGGCCACATTGAATCATCAAGGGGGTGCGGTTTGGGGCGTCGCCATTAGTCCCCAAGGGGATTTGATTGCCTCTAGCAGTCGGGATGACACCGTAAAACTCTGGAAATTAGATGGCACCCTAGTGAAAACCATTAACGGGCAGAGTAGAGGCATCACCAGAGTCGCATTTAGTCCCGATGGTCAAACCATTGCCACTGGGGGTGTAGATAATACGGTAAAGCTGTGGAACTGGCAAGGAGAATTACTAGCCAATTTGCCCGGACATACCGGCATGGTGGTCAGGGTTGCCTTTACCCCGGATGCTGACTTTGTGGTTTCTGGGAGCGACGATTCCCTTTCCTGAGCTTCGCGAACGCACCGTGATTATTTGGGATTTAGCAAAAATTCATACCTGAAAAAACTAGCTTATGGCTGCGACTGGGTACGGGATTATTTGCACCACAATCCTCTGGTGGAAGCAAAAGACCGAAACCTTTGTGATGGGGTGAAAAGTGATGGGGTGAAAAGTGATGGGGTGAAAAAATAGGCAACGTCCTACATCATGGGTATCTTAGAGTCAAGAAACCCGGTTTCTTGATTCAGGTAAATGTTATATCAAATTTTAGGCAGAAACCCGGTTTCTCTGTCCCAGGAAAAACCTGAAAAAATGTAGCCTATTTTACTGTTTAAAAAACCATCGTTTTTTTGATGGATTCCTGATGGATTTCAAATAGAAAACCAAACTTCAGACTGAAGTTTGGCTTTCAAGGTATATATGTTTTGATGGCTAGGGTCTTTATCTGGGCTGACCCCATTTGAACTAACTATATGTTTGCATAACTTTGGCAAAATTGCCAATACCTTAATAATTTCTTTATAATCTCGCAAAATTAGGATGGTAAAAGGTTATAGCCGCTACTTATGGGTGAGTGTCGCCCCCAAAACTTGGGAAAACCAAACTTCAAACGAGCGTAAGCGAGCCATGCCCAATCCTTCAGCGGGATCGACTAATGGTTCTACTAAAATAGTAAACATTCCTAACCGATTGCCTGCGAGAACATCGGTAAAGAGGCGATCGCCCACCATCGCTAATTGTTCCACCGGCAACTGCATTTGCTCCACCGCTTGTCTTAACTTCCGACGGGATGGTTTAGCCGCCCCAGCAATATAAGGCAAATTCAGGGCATCTCCGATACGAGCAATCCGGGCTGAAATCACATTATTACTAACCAACCATAAACTAGCGACTTGTCGAATTTCACTCACCCATTGTTGTAACTCATCGGAGATATGATCTTGATTAATTGGCACCAGAGTTTCATCAACATCTAAAACCAGTCCTTTGAGATGATGTTGCTGAATTAATTCTGGAGTAATCGTCAAAACTGAACTGCCCAAAACGAGATCCGGTTCTAAAAGTTTGCCCCAAGACATGGTATTTTACTCTTTATTTTACGCTAAAATAGTAATAATAATATTAACAACCAATTAAGAATTAATAAAGTGTGAAGTTAGGCGATATTGCCTCGAACTTCACACTTAATGGTTTGACCAGGATAACTATTGTCGCGCCCCATCTCGGCGATCGTGAATTTCCTCCTGCGCTTTTTGATGTTCGGCCAAGGTACGGCTAAATACATGAGTGCCATCATAGCGAGCGACAAAATACAAATATTCAGTTTTTTGCGGATTTAAACTCGCTGTTAAACTCGGCAGTCCTGGTGAGCCAATGGGAGTTGGAGGTAAACCCACATTGAGATAAGTATTATAAGGAGAAGGAGTCTCAACTTGTTCCCAAGTTAAAGGGCGATCGGGAGTTTGTGTCACCCCTAATCCATATTCAACGGTTGGGTCAGCACCCAGAGGAATTCCTTCTTCTAATCGTCTGGCAAATACCCCAGCAATCAGCGGACGTTCTTGTGCGATCACCGCTTCTCTTTCAACAATACTAGCCAGAGTCACCCATTCTTTTAAACTGTAATTAGTTTGGGCTTTCCCGGCTTCATAAACTGGCAGGACTAATCGTTCAAATTGCCCTAGCATTTGGCGGATCACTGCTTGTGGACTGATCTGATCGCTATTGAGATGATAAGTGTCTGGATATAAAAATCCTTCTAGGTGAGGAATATCTTTGGGTAGCCAGGGAAATTCATTGGTGGGAATTTCTGACGCGGCAGCCATGAATTCTTTAGCGCTGAAAAAACCAAGGGACTCAAGATAATCCGCCATCTTTTTCAGTGTCCAACCTTCCCGGATCGTGTAGCCATCTTGAACGACCGATCCTCGCCAAATTTTAGTGGCGATCGCATTCAAATCTTCCGTTGGGTAAAACTCATAAGCCCCTGCCTGGAATCCACCATTGGGTTCTCGGAAAGTTTGCCAGCGAGTCCATAATTTCCACGCGGTTTCCGACCGAATCAACCCTTGGTTGATTAATTTTGTACCGATTTGCTGTCCCGGAGTTCCCGAAGCGATTTCTAAATAGATCGCTTTGGGTTTTGACTCTTCATCGGTCTCTTTTGTAAACGGTGAAGCCATTGGCGCACTGGCGGACATCCACCAGGCCCCAGCTTGCAACCCAGCCACTCCTAGCAATCCGCAAAAAAACAGAAAAGAAAAGAAAACACGAGTAACGATCCTAGTTGGATTTTTTTTGGGTTTGCTTTTCAGCACGATCTCTCCCCCCCCCTAATTACTTGTCAACTGAAGATTTCCGACCCTGATTATGATGAAACTTAATTCATTTCACTAAATAAGTGTTCTTCAATCATTCCTTCCAAGCTTGGTAACATCGGTTCGAGTTCTTCTAATTCTTCATCAGAGAGTAATTGCGGTTGTCCATTTTCGTCCAATCGAGCCAAAATAAAAAATGGATCTAGCGGTGTATAAATGGCATACTCCTGCTCTTCATTATAAAAACTAGCCAGCAGTTGTAACTCCTCATACCCTTCTTCTTCTTCAGAAGACTCCGCCTCATCCTCTAGTAAATCGGGAAGTTCACCACTGACGGTTAGGGTGACAGCAGTGCGTTTGAGGGTGAGATTTTGTTCTTCTAGCACCGCTTTGGCGGTTTCAAAAATCTCATCAATCTCATCAGGGTCTTCGATCGCAATGGGTTCTTCATCATCGTCATCTTCTGCCCAAGCAAAAATTTCTACCGGGGCATCTACCGGCAAAAGCAACACATAATTTTCCCCATTTAGTTCAAACGAATGCTCAACATAACAAGCGAGCGATCGCCCAAATTCATCAGTTACAGTCACAGATTTCGCGGAAAAGGTTCCATTTTCTTGTGGGAATTCTGATTGGGTCATAACCTTATAGAACAATTGAATATTGTAGCAAATAGTACCAATCAGTGCTGATTTAACACACTGATTAATGGGTCACTCTTTAGACGATAGTTTGGCGATGAATTACCCATGCTAAAATATCTTCGGTCATATAGTGGCCTAATCTAAAGACACATTCAGAATATCACGGCCTTGGGACATCTGGCCGAGTGTCAAAAATTAATGATTGACCATTGGTTGTTGTTGGTCTGTCGTTGTTGGTTGTTTGTTCTTGGTTAGTTACTCGTTATTATTTATTCGTTATTAGTTATAAAATTATTTGCTAGAAAGTTATTTGCTAAGGGAACGGGGAAATTCACACTCAGCAAAGAACCGCCATCATAGGAGTGCCGGAGAGCAAGGAATAGGACATTCGGGTCATTCGGGACAACCGTCAACCGTCAACCGTCAACCGTCAACGGTTCCTCTCTCCTCATCCTGGCTGAGGGTTCCGGGTTCAGGGGTGAGGGCTGATAGCTTTTGCCGACGGTCATCTAACCATTGCTGCAAAATCAGGGCAGCGGCTTTGCGATCGATCAGCCCCTTATTTCGGGAAGGGGAAATATTTTCCGCCTTGAGCATTTCTTCCGCCTGAAAAGAAGTTAAGCGCTCATCCACATACTCCACAGGTAACTGTAAAGCCGTAGAGAGCGCTTGAGCAAATTTGAGGATCTGTCGAGATTGGAGCCCAACGGTGCCATCCATCGAATAAGGTAAACCGACGACGAGGACTTGGACTTCGCGATCGCGGATAATTGCTTCTAGGTTGGCGACCACCTGGGCAAAAGATTTGCGGTAGATAGTCTCCAACCCGGTAGCAATCAACCCCGTGCCATCACAACCTGCGACACCAATTCGCTTTCTACCGAGATCCAAACCTAAAGCAGAGATTTTTTTTGTCACCGTTAACTGTTAAAACCTTGAAAATGAACCATAAACGCCTGTACCATCGTCAACCCAGTCTAACCCCACGGGTGCTTTGTATGGAACACGGTGAACCAACGGGACAATTAGCTAGAAAATTGACCTTCGTCACCGGTCGAACATTGACGAGAATCTTCAATATTCGGTCGCGAGGACTCTGGGGGACGACAGGGGGCGGCGGATTCTATTTCACTCCCCCACCAGGTAATCCGACTGGGGATGGGCTTGCGGACTGGGGATAAACCGGGCAGCATATCCGTCAGTTGCAAAGCATCCAAAGCAACCCGTTTAGATTCTCGGAGTTTATGCCAGACCGAACGAGACATCAACATCGTATGTTCAATGCGTTCCGCCCGGATTTGTTCTAAATACTCTTCTCGTTCCGGTTGATAATCTGCGGAAGCCAGTTGGAGTGACTGCGGGGGCAAATCTTTGGCAATGCGGGCCATTTGCGAGAGAATTTCTGGATATAGCCAGGTATAAGCGGGATGAACGGTTAAACTACCTCGGTGGGCAAAAGAGCCATCTTTACATAAGCGCAGTTGAAAATGACCGATCGCGGCTTTGCGCTGGGGTTCAAACACATAACCACTCACCACTTCGGTGCGATCGAGCCATTGGCGGATCCCTTGGAGGATGGCTTGGAAAAAACTGGTTTGAAAGTCACTTTTATGGCGTTCAAACACTTGACGCACCAGAGGGGGCATCGCGGCGATATCCAGTTGACAGAGTAAATGAGCATCCGCATTGCTCACAGGCAACAAGTTCGGTAAGTCCGGTTCCCGCTGGGTTAACTGAGTCAACAACTCAGGCGCGATCGCCCAATAAGTCATCTGGGCTAACGGTTGAAACCCATTATGACGATACAAGGCCAAAGCATCCTTATCATTCACATTCACTTCCAACAACCACATCCGGGCTTCCCAAATTGCTTCTAAGCAGTGGCGCAACAGCATCGAACCAATCAATAAATGGTCTGCGCCAGGATCCACCACAACTCTTTCAACCCGCCAAGTGCTGCGGGTACTATTAAACGGCGCAATCTGAATCAATCCCAAAATTTGGTTATCTCGTTCAGCCACCCGCGCACATAATAGGTGCTGCAAAGGATTGGGAAATAAACTGAATAACCTAAGCAACCCATACCAAGTGCGAATCGGTTGGAATTGCCGGTGAATATCTAGAGAACATTTTTCAATGGAACAGCTAGGAGTTTCTAGCTCAATGCCGATTTGCAGTAGATGCTCTACCGCTTCGAGATCCCTTTGTTGTAAAGGACGAATCGTGACATTTCGATTTCGATGAAGACTGACACTCATATTGATTTAGGGAGAAAGATTATAAAGGTAAGATTTTAGGGCGCGATCGCTGCCGCACAAAACCGATAGTGACAAAGGATCGGTGCGGCTTTCTGATGTTCCCAGTGAGACAATTTTGGCCAATTTTCTTTTTTTTCCGGGGTTAGACCATGCCTAACCCCGATCGGCTTGCTTCAAGACGTGATTTCCTTAGAGCAATCCTCAGAGCAATTAAGCAGTCTGGCGAATTAACACAACCGGAGTTTGTTCGTTACCATTGCCTGCGGGATTATTTCTTAAAGCGGCTTCTAAGAAGTCAGAGGAAATATCAGAGGTTGCTGCCAATATCTTAACTGCTTTCAAGTCGTTCACATCGACGATCGCCGCTGAAATATCAGTTTCTCGTTTAATTCGATCCACCACTTGCTGGGGATTTTCCGGGCCGAGGACAATAAATTGATCGTAAGGCGGCAAAGTGCCGGTGACATCATCGATTAAACGGGCTTGTTCCCCAGCTAACTGGTAAAAAGCGCCACGATAACCAAATACCCTGGCGATCGCCCCACCAACAAAGGCCAAAAATACTCGCACCGGGCCTACCACATCTACCAAAGACTGTAACCCACAAGCGGTAGCTAAACTGGAAGTGGGTAAGAAAAAATAACATAATCGTTTAGCCACAAATCCGGGCTTAACTTGACTGGGATCTCGCCACCGTCCTTGCATAATCGCCACGGGAGTTTCCCCAATTGCCACAATATCTCCCGGTTTAGCATGAGGCAGGACATATCGCTTCACCACCCCCACCGGATCGTCGGAATTGGTCAGCAAATGAGTTTTCACCGGCAACACTTGACCCTTGGCTGCGGGAACTTCTCGCCACGCCGGATTTTCTGCCGGATTGGGAAACTTTAACGGCACAATAATATGTTTAACCTTGGGAATGCGTCCTTCGGGGCCATAAGTCAGGTAATTAATTTTGATCCAAGCGGTTTGCAGATCGCTGAGATTCTCCCCTTGAATATCAATCGTAACCGACATTTGCGTGATTTTACGCACTTTAACAATATAGGCATCCCAATAGCCATCAGCCCGGGCTGGGGTATCTGGATGCATCGATTTCACGTGAGTCTGAGTCTGAATTTTCGTCAAACTGCCCTCAGACAGTAACGTCACCTCCGCAGACACTTGGGGCAGCATAATTTCCAAGTTGGGCGTCAGGTTGCGAAACTCCATTACCCCCACTAATTGCCAATGCTGGGGAGACAAGGTTTCTTGTTGCCATAAGCCGGTGGTCAGTTCTAAATCATTCCCCGGTCGGCGGCGGTATTGCAACTCTAGGGACACACCAGCGACACCGAGCACGAGGGCTGCCGCACCTAATCCCAGTCCAATTGTTTCTGCGATCGCCACAAATCCTCCAAAAATAAACTCAAAATTACATAATGAGTTTATTATGCTTGCATCACCACAGGATTTCCGCAAGATTCGTTATTCGTTATTTGTTGTTCGTTGTTCGTTATTCGTTATTTGTTGGTTGTTGTTCGTTATTTGTTGGTTGTTGTTCGTTATTCGTTATTCTCGCTTTATAACAACAACCAACAACCAACAACCAACAACCAACAACCAACCACTTTACATTAAAAAGTTTTGTGTCACCGTCAGGCAGCCAGATTTGATCTCAACGGTAAACTCTTCTCCTCGTTCAACCGTAAACTCCAATTGAATCACCTCACTGGTCTGATGGGCGATCGCGCAACCGAGAACGACTCCCAAAGGAGAAAGCACAGTCATCAGCAGGTTTTCTGGGAGATAATGTAAATCCGTCCCATGAACTTGTAAAAGAATGCTGGTTTTTGTCGAGGACTCGTTTTTCAGCGTGACAATTAGGGCAACTTGAGATTCCAGGTCAATCAACTTGGCGCGTTTTACCCCAGCGGTTTGTAAAGAAATCTTGGTGGCTGCGGGGTCAAAAATCTCCTCAATTGAATGCCAATCAGGTTCAAAAACATTGTGAAACCACTGCCGAAGTCTGACGGGCAACTCGGTGACATCCTCACCCCAATTTTCTAGCCAATCGCTTTCGACATCTTCAACATAAAGATTGACATAATCAAAGCCAGAGTTAATTCTTTCTTGCTGTAATTTCTCTGCATCTTGTAGTAAATGCCAAATTCTCTCCAGTCTGTCTTTATTGCTGAGATTGCTAGTAGTTATGCTCATGGATGGCTTTTTTCAACAGTTATAATGTTTTTATTTTTTGTTTTTTATTTGAATTCACTTGTTAAAAGTGAATTTTAAGTAATTTTGCTTGGGCAAATTTTTACTATTATATAAAACTAAGTTGACCACTTGAACAATGAACTCCTCCTGACTGGGATTAAAACTAATAAATAACCCGCGTTCTATGTTCCACTGGCGTAAAGTATATTCCCATTTATCATATTTCATTTGAGAATATTCATCAGAAACCGTGGTAATTTGAACACAGAGGGGCTGGCCTTTCTCACTACTGACAATCACATCAGTGGCCATAGAAAAATCAGCAATATAGCGATGAACAACGTTGCCGTGACGCTGTTGAATTTGATCCGCGATCGCCTTAATCAATTCAGTATCCGTGGGATTAAATTCTCCCGATCTTAATTTTTGTTTCCAAATATAAAATTTTTGATCGCGATCGCGAAACCAGGTGGGAAATAGCTCTTCATACCAATATCTTACCGTAGGAGTTAGCTGATCTAAAAAACATTTTCTTTCATCAGGATTTAGGACTTCCAACTCTAACCAAATTTCTGCATCCTTAGTCAGTTCTAGGAGAAATCCCATTAAAAATTTTTTTTGCAGCAGGTAACCGGACTTGATGTCTTTAATCCAGCGCCAGATTTCCTCTAGCCGTTTGGCGAGAATTGGCTCCACGACCGAGGCTAGTTTAATCAGTTGTTTGAGTTTCGGTTCGATCTCCCTGGCCTGCAAACCATATCCCCCTGAAAATAGGTAAGTTTTTTTCCTGTCTAACTTGTATCATATTACACTTCCGTTGCCAAGAGAGTAATTTTTGCGTTGCGGCGATCGGCCTTTGACCAACAATGCATCAAACATTAATCAAAAATTCATCAAAAATTAATGTTTGATTAATTTTTATCGAGGGAAGACAGCGGTTCCTCTTGGTTGCTCTTCGCTTCACGCCCGATCCCCAGAGGCTACAGATTGAGAAATTCGGCCAAGTCGAACAGGGAGATGGGGAGAATGGCAGTGGGCTAATCCCGCCCCAGCTTAAAAAGGCAGGTTGGCGGGATCGTCTTGTTCCGTTTCACTGCCGATGAATTCGCGGGGCTGAATCAATCAAAAACTCCGGGACAACTAACAAAGGACTAGACGCGATCGCCAGTCTTTATGTTGCGACATCTGGCGACCTAGCAAGACATGAATCGGACGTAGCAGGACATCCGCCCACGGCAGCAAATATCTCAGATTATTTCTTGCCTTTCTTCATTTTAAAATAATCTTCCATAACTTGCAGTGCCTTGGGTGCGGCAAAACCGCCGCCACCACCGCCAGAATTTTGCCCAAAAACCACCACCACAATTTCTGGTTTGTCATAAGGGGCATAACCGCCATACCAAGCATGGGATAGACGGGGCGGATCTTCAGCCGTACCTGTCTTCCCCGCATTTGGGGGAATCGTGGGTACATTCATCACCTGACCTGTTCCTGATGTCACCACCTGTCGCAAACCAGATTGCAAAACGTTCACCGCGTCCTTACTTAATCCAACAGACCGCCGATTTTTTTTCGCTTCTGGATTATCCTTAAGCAAGTGAGGTTGCACCAGATAGCCGCCATTAGCCGGGACTGCATTCATCAAGGCTACTTGCAGAGGGGTAGCCAGCAGAAACCCTTGACCAATAGACATATTGACCGTATCCCCTTCAAACCAACCTTCACCGATGTTTTCAGTTTTCCAGGCATCATCCGCCACCAGTCCGGGGTCTTCTTCGGCGGCCAACTCGATGCCGGTTTTCGAGCCAAAACCAAACTTGCGGGTCCATTCAATCAGCGTTGGCCCACCGATAGTCATGCCCACTTGATAAAAGAAAGTATCACTACTCCAAGCCATCGCTCCATCAAATCCTAAAGGGCCAAAACCAGCCTGGTTCCAATCCCAAAACTGGATGCCGCCAGCAATAATGTACGGATAAGTGGGTAGCACCGTATAGGGATCAAACTTGCCAGACTTGAGGGCGGCAACGGTGGTAATAATTTTAAAGGTGCTGGCAGGGGGGAAGCCTCGCAAAGCCCGATTGACAAATGGGTGATCGGATCCTTGAACTTGTTGCCAAATTTCTTCGGTCACAGGTTGAGAGAACACATTCGGGTCATAGACCGGGCGGCTGACCATCGCTAAAATCGCCCCATCGTTCGGATCCATGACTACAATGGCTCCCTGGGTATCGCCCAGGGCTTTTTCGGCGGCCCTTTGGATATCCAGGTCAATGGTCAAAGTCACATCTTGTCCAGCTTGGGCGGGTTCTTCACCCAAAAACTTGATAATTTGACCCATATTATCCACTTCTACGCGCCGACCACCCCATTTACCTCGCAATTTCTGCTCTAAACCAGCTTCAACCCCTAACTGACCAATAATGTCACCCAGACGATATCCTTTGGGTTTAAGTTCAACTAAAGATACTTCATCCACTTCGCCGGTATAACCTAAAACATGAGCCGCCAGAGTGCCGTTGGGATAGTAACGGAGGGCTTCATATTCCACGTCTACTCCGGGTAATTCATTACTGAATTCGCCAATTAAGGTGGCTTGTTCCGCTGTCAAACCCCTGGCGATGCGGATTTGCTGCGTAGAGTCATAGCCATTTTCGGCTCTTTCGATCAGTTTAGATAACTCAGTGTCAGGGATATTCAGAATTTGAGAGATGCGTTTAAGAATGGGCTGCCATTCTTCGCGACTGTGGGATCTCGGCCAAACAAATAGCGCTTTGGATAGCCGAGAAGTCGCCATAATTCTGCCTTTCCGGTCGAATATATTGCCTCTGGCTGGTTGTTTGGCAATTAGACGAATCCGGTTTTGATCGGCCACTGCTCGAAAGCGATCGCCTTCGACTAATTGCAAATAGGCTAAACGCCAGACAATGCCACCAAACAGCATTAAACTTACCAGTCCCATGATCACAAAAGACTGATAATGTTGTCCGACGGTACGAAGTTTAGATTTCTGGCGATCTGAGTAAAACTGCATCAAGGTCATAATTATGGCTATTTGCGGCAATTATTGCATATCCTTCTTTAGGTTATGGTAAATAACAGCTATTGTTGGCTGATTTTAGTCAGAAGTTGAAGGGTTGATCTTCTGACTTTTAGGGGACGACCAGAAGTGGCTTAGGCACGGCTTAACCCACTTTGGCAGCGGGCGATTCCGCGTGCATATCGGATCCCGAAGCGGGAATCCCGCCATAAGCTAGAGAGAGATTCATCAGTGATTCCTGGAGAGGGCAATCTTCCCATTCGTTTCTTGGCTTTCCAGTTCAGGAAAAAATCGGCGATCGCTCTTCCCCATATCTGAAGGCATCCATTACTAATCCATTACTAATCCATTACTATTTACTAAAATGCAATGAAAAAATTTGAACAGAGATTAAAATTTCCAGAAAGAGATTCGATCGCGAATTCCGATCGGCTCGGTAGACCTGAGTCCAACTTGGGAATCCAGAGATAGGGAGAATTCTCTCCCCATCTCTGGATGTCAGCGATAGAATCAAGCCAATTATAAGTTATAAACCAATCAGGCTAACTCAAACATTACAGGGGTAAAATTGGGCGGAAATGCCATGAGTTTTTCAACTGCTGCTACACAACCATCAGACACCACACGGCAGGAAACGGCCTTGGACGTGGAACTGCGGAAAGTTTTTAAGGTGTTTGATGGCAATACCGTTGTCCGGGCTGTAGACCTGGATATTCGTCGAGGGGAGTTTTTTAGTATTCTGGGATCTTCTGGCTGTGGGAAAACCACAACCCTGCGTTTAATTGCCGGGTTTGAAACTCCTTCCGCTGGAGAGGTACTCATTCGGGGCAAGTCAATGACCCAAGTGCCTCCTTATCAAAGACCTGTCAACACCGTATTTCAAAGTTATGCCCTGTTTAATCACATGAGCGTAGCGGAAAATATTGCTTTTGGATTACGGATTAAACGCTTGGGCAAAGCGGAAATTGAAGACCGGGTTCGGCAAGCGCTGAAATTAGTCAAAATGGAAGAATTTGCTAACCGGGTTCCCACTTCCCTCTCAGGAGGTCAGCAGCAACGGGTCGCTTTAGCCAGAGCACTGGTAAATCGACCAGCGGTGATTTTACTGGATGAACCCCTCGGCGCTTTGGATTTGAAGCTGCGGAAAGAGATGCAAGTGGAATTATCCAATTTACATAAAGATTTGGGCTTAACTTTTGTGATGGTGACGCACGATCAACAAGAAGCCCTGAGTCTTTCCGATCGCATTGCGGTAATGCGTCAAGGTCGGGTTGAGCAAATTGGTTCACCGACGGAAATCTATGAACGGCCCAAAACAACTTTTGTGGCGGATTTTATCGGCGATACTAATTTGCTGGAAGGGCGGATCGAATGTGCCGAAAGCGCATCTGCGCCGCCTCGCGAACGCACCAATTTACAAATCCGCACCAATAGCAACCTGAAAATTGGGGTACAAACCTTAGAACCCTGGAGTCATTCAGGAACTCAGGTTGCTGTGAGCGTGCGACCGGAACGGATTCAATTGAGTCTGTATGAACCGGAAAACCAAATCAATTGTTTTGAAGCCCGCCTGGAACATATTATGTATCTGGGAACCCATGTGCATTATGTGGTGAAGTTAACTTCAGGGGATCGGCTAACAATTATGCAACCGAACACCCTGGGTAGCTTGCCAGAATTACACACGCGGATTTATGTTCACTGGTCGCCAACGGACTGTATTGCGATCGCCCAATAGGGGGGATTCGGGAATCGCCCCTACATACCACAAAGCAAATCTTGTGAACATTTCAAGACCCAACTATGACAATCAAAGGCTTAAATCAATTACTGGCTGAGTTGGAATCACACTGCCCCAAACAGGCGATCCTCACCTTTTTGGGCAGTGATGGTCAACCCTTCGTGATTAACCTGTATCGCCAAGGCAACCAAGTCAAATATGGAGAGGAAGCATACAGCCAAGAATTATTTCTCAGGCGCATTGATTCCTGTTGCGATTCTGTGGCATCGATCGTATTGCGTTCCTTTACCTCTGAGATCGATCCGATGACCCAACTGCCCATCAAAGAACTGCGGGGATATTTACTCAAACGTCAGGGCAATCACCTGGAGTTTGAAAAAATTTCTCCAGAAACGATGTTTGCCTGTCAAAATACTGATGCTCAAACTGGTGAACCACTAGCTTTAGAACAATCAGTACGCTACTGTTGATTCAAACCAATTATGGTCAGATTCTACGGATAGATATCACGGGTAGAAATCAAATTCCCCCCCGTACCCCCCAAGAGACGTTTCGCCCTCCGCGATAGCTTCGCTAACGTACCTCCGACGAAATCACATAGAACACCTCGCATCTATATGACTCAAACTCGACGCCAATTTTTACAAAGTTCTGCGGCGGCGCTTTCTAGTATGGCGCTGTCCGGTTGTGGGTGGACTCTAGGGGGTAATCCCTTTGATGACAGTGGGGATGAGATGACCGGACCGCCGATGACTCAGACCTCAGCCAACGATCTCTATATCTACACTTGGGCCGATTACACTGACTCAGAGTTAATCGAAACCTTTAGAAAACAAACCGGCATCAAAGTCATTGTGGATATTTTTGACTCCAATGAAGCGATGCTGGCGAAGGTTCAAGCGGGCGGTGGTGGAGCCTACAGTATTATTTATCCCTCGGATTCTTGGGTCAAACGGATGGTGGAGTTGAGACTGCTACAACCCCTTGACCACTCTCGACTGAAGGGGATAAACAATCTATTTGAGAAGTTTCAAAATCCTGACTACGATCCAGGAAATCGTTACAGTTTACCCTTCACTTGGGGAACCACCGGCTTAATTTATAACGCCGAAAAACTTTCCTCTACCCCGAAAGATTGGGACTATCTCTGGGAACACCAAAAAGAATTATCTCGCAAAGTGACTTTGATCAACGATCCGCGAGAAGTGATAGGGGCATCCCTGCGATCGCTGGGCTACTCCTACAATTCCGAAAACCCCGCAGAAATACAAGCGGCTTATGAAAAATTGCTAAACCTCAAAGGTACACTGGCCACATTTACCACTGATGGTTGGCGAGATTTAATATTAGCCGGAGACTTAACAATGGCAATGGGTTTTTCCTTTGACGCCCTAAATGTAGCCAATGAAAACCCAAATTTAAAATATCTGGTGCCTCAAAGTGGTACTTCTTTGTGGATAGATACAATGGTTATTCCCGCCGGGGCGCCGAATGTAGCCGGAGCTTACAAATGGCTAAACTTCATGTTGCAACCAGAAGTAACCGTATCGCTCTGTGAGCGACTGTATTTTGCCACACCCAATAAGCAGGCTTATGCTCAATTATCTCAGGATTTACAAGAAAATCCTACCTTGTTCCCCCCTGAATCCGTACTAGAAAAGTGTGAAGGAATTATTCCTTTAAGTATTGAAAAAGAAAAAACTTATGCCAGGTATTGGATCAAACTAAAAAGCAGCTAAATTATCAGTAATGATGTGAAAAATTTTCAGATTTAAATTGTAAATTTAATTTGATTGAAAAATACATAAATTCTCAAATTATATTTATCAAAATAAATTATTTAATTGATGAATATTCATCGTTAAAAATCCCTAAAATCTTCTATCTCCCAATCATTAATTAACCCTGGAAAAATTACTCATGTCATTATGACTCCACCTTCTACTATATCGACCAATAAGACCAAACCAGAACCAGCCGGAAATCATCGCCTACAACCGAATTGGCTTGGCCCTTTGGCATTGCTTGGCCCATCAGGAATTTGGTTAGTGTTATTGTTGGTGCTGCCCACCTTGGTGATTTTTCAACTAAGTTTGGTGCCGGAAATCCAACCTGGGGAAAAAGTGATTCCGTCCGGGCTGGATAATTATTGTCGAGTCTTGGGATTTGATCAGTGTCAATGGGCTAATTTCGATCCGGTTTATTTACAAGTGATTGGCCGATCGCTCCTGTTAGCATCTGGCACCACCAGCATTTGTTTGATCCTCGGATTTCCTGTCGCTTACTGGTTAGCCTTGCAAACTCCCAAACGCTGGCAAAATTTACTTTTATTAGGGTTTGTCTTGCCTTTGTGGACTTCTTCCCTGCTGCGGTCTTATGCCTGGAAAACCATTTTGCGGCCTACTGGGGTACTGAATAGCATTATCGCCACTGTGGGACTACCCCCGACGGATTTGTTGCACTCTACGTCAGCGGTACTGATTGGCATGAGTTACAGCTTTTTGCCTTATATGGTACTGATTCTTTATGCTTCTTTGGAAAAACTCGATCGCCGTTTGTTGGAAGCGGCGGCGGATTTGGGCGCTAATCCCGTGGAAGTCTTTTTGAAAGTAACCGTACCCCAAACCCTGCCGGGAATTGCAGCGGGTTGTTTGCTGGTGTTTATCAGCGGTCTGGGGGATTTCGTGGATCCCGAACTTTTGGGCGGGGCTTCCAGCATGACGGTATCTCGGTTAATTTACGATCAATTTTTGGGGGCAGCGCGGGATTGGGGCTTTGGTTCTGCCCTGAGTATGGTGTTAATTACGGCGGTGAGTATTGCGATCGCGTTGATGATTCGCTTTGGTGATGCCAGCCCGAAAAAATAATTCTTTGTTATTTGTTTATTGGTTGATTGTTGATTGTTGATTGTTGATTGATTGTTGATTGTTGATTGTTGATTGTTGATTGTTGAACAACGAACAACCAACAACAAACAGGGAACAGGGAACAGGCAACAGGCAACAGTGGTGAATAGTGAATAGTGAATAGTGAATAGTGATACTTCTTTTGTACGGGCGTCCTTGCGGAGCATAATCCGTCAGGCTATATGGCCAGAAAGCCCCTACGACTTTTGTACGGGCTTTCTGGCCAGAAAGCCCCTACGACTTTCTCCGTTCCCTGATAACTGTTCCCCGTTCCCCAACCAAAGAATCCCTACCCAAAGAATCCCTACCCAAAGAATCCCTACCCAACAACAAACAACAAACAACAAATCCTATAATAATTGATTAATTGGAATAGATTTCAATGATAGACACCAAAATTTCACAGGAGGACATCCCGGTAGATATGTTAAAAGGTAAGCAAAAATTGCGAATTTCTTGGTCGGTGATGTTTGCCGGGGCAATGTTCTTTTTTATGTATTTGCCTATTTTGGTTTTGACTTTTTATAGTTTCAATGAATCTCGCTATAGTGCGGCTTGGGGTGGCTTTACTTTCAAATGGTATCTGAATTTATTTCAAGATGAGTCAATTTTGCTGGCACTCCGCAATAGTTTGATGGTGGGGTTGTTAGCGATCGCGGTTTCGGCGGTCTTAGGAACTTTGATGGCTGTGGGTTTAGCTCGGTATAATTTTTTCGGCAAAACTTTATATAAAGGGATTTCTTACCTGCCTTTAATTATTCCCGATATTGCGATCGCTGTGGCTACCCTGGTATTTTTAGCCGCTGTCCAAATTACCCTAAGTTTGTGGACAATTATTGCCGCCCATATCGTCTTTTGTCTCGCTTATATTGCCCTAGTAGTTTCCACTCGATTAGCGGATTTAGACCCTCATTTAGAAGAAGCCGCTTTAGATTTAGGCGCCACCCCAGTGCAAGCTTTTCTACAAGTTTTATTACCGCAGTTAATGCCCGGAATTGTATCCGGTTGTCTGTTGGCATTTGTCCTGAGTTTGGATGATTTTTTAATCGCCAGTTTTACCGCAGGCAGTGGCGCTGTTACTTTGCCAATGGAAATATTTGGCCGCATTCGTACCGGGGTAAAACCGGATATTAATGCTTTGAGTGTGATGTTGATTATCTTCTCTGGATCTATCGCCTTTTTCGGGGAATTTCTCCGTTCTCAGGGAGAAACAAAAACCGCTAAATAATCCTGAATTTTATCCGCAATAACCCCGGTTTTTTTAGAAAAGCCGGGGTTATTTTACTGCGCTTTTCTGTTGATTACAGCGGTTTTTAGATTAATAAACCACAGCCGGCGGGGATTTCACCCCGCCTAATGTCGCGCAAGTCGGTTTTAACGGACTGTAGGGGTCAACGGCCGTTGACCCCTACAGGCGGGAATTCATTCCCTGGCGATTAATGTGGTTTACTCAGTAGAAAACCGCTGTAGGATTGCTATATCTACTGATTTTTCACATACTGTTTAAATAAGCCTTGCACGGTAAATAGGGACGCACCATTATTATCGCTGACTTTTTCGATTAAACCCCGTTTCCGCAAAGATTGGATCGCGGTCAAAAAATCCGCATCCGGTAGGGGCGAATGGCCATTCGCCCCTACTGGTTTCTGGAAAATATCGGCGGCTTCTTGGTTGACTAACCACCCCAAGACTATTTTTTCAGATGCCGATAACCGTTGATAATATTCTTGTAATCTGGGTTCTAAGTCTCCGAGAAATAAACCGGGATAGGATAGGTAGCGATCGACGCTGCGGTTAAATAAGTCTTCAATGGTAGCGGCAACGATATTTAACCAGGACGGGTTGCCGCTATAAATTTGGATTAGTTCCCCCCATTTATCGTCATCCTTTAACCCTTTGTTGCTTAATATTTCTCCTGCTGCTGCTTCTCTCAAACCTCCCAGTTGTAAGCTACGGCAATGGCGGTTTTCTCCTTCTAAGGTGGCAATTTCTGTGGGTTTTTCCCAACTGAGGATGAGGAAGCAACTTTTGTGAGGCGATCGCGCCATTTCTTTGAGGAATTTCCCATAACTTTCGGCTTCTGGGAGATAAGTGCCTGCGAATTTTTCACGGGCAAACAGTTCTTGGAAGTCATCGAGAATAATCAGGCAACGATTTAAACGCAAATAGTCGATCGGGGATGATGATTTCGTTTCCTGATTTTGGGAAAAAAACTCAATTAAATTGGTTTGGAAAGATTTTAGGGTGAGAGTTTCGCTACAGTTGCGCCAAAGAATATAGTCAAAGTTATCTTTAATTTGTTCTACCAGTTCTCTAGCGAGGGTGGTTTTGCCCATTCCCGGCAAGCCAAAGATAGTGATAAGGCGGATTTTTTCGGCCAAAATCAACTTTTTTAGGGTGGTTATTTCTGCACGGCGGTTGTTATGATGCTCCCAGTCCGGGGCTTCGGTTAAATTGTGGCGTTGTTCTGGTTGTTTGCTAGGGGAATTTGTGGAGGAATTGGCAGAGGGCGATCGGGTTTTTGTGGCTTTCTTTACTTTGGGATAGGGGCAAATTTCGCTACAGATATTAATATCACCAAAAATTTGTGTATCCGAGCCAAAATTTGAAATATGGGAAAATTCTATTCGGTCTAAGGTAGATTTTAAATTGGCTTTTTTGACCTCTTCACCCAACACATCCGAGAGCATTTTCCACAATTGCGCCGCGACTCTTTTAGTATGGTCTTTATTACAATGATAATCCTGGGCTATTTGCTTGTAACTTTGATTTTCTAAAGTTCCTTCTAAGATAGTGCGTTGCAGTGAGTCGAGGCGCTTTCCGGTTTTAGCAAAAACGCGATCGTCCGTCCACTCGATCGCCTCTTGGATATCCATCATTGTTAGGTAAGGTCATCATTGTAGTTAAGGTTTGACGTTACTTTATCACACCAAATGCCACTTTTGCCACCAAATGTCACTTTTTGTCACCAAGTCGGGGTCAAAAAATTTGAAAAATACGCCACCAAATGCCACCGCTTATCCGGTGACGGAATAAAAATTGCGTGGCAAAATAATAGATATGTAGCCAAAGGAGCGATTCGCCCTCCGCGTTAGCTTCGCTAACGCACATATTTTTTTAGCTAGATGACGCGCTCCGCTTGTGTTACTCCCGCGAGGGAATATTGTAACCATCCGCATTTGACTAATCAAATAAACGCTATATAAGCGTTATCATAAGGGGAATTATGCCATGATTTTTAGCTGGCCTTTTAAGGACTCCTCTGATGGTGATAAAAAAATCACCCGCGAAGATGAACGGCGAATAGTTGCTCAGTTTAAGGAATGGTTGCCGCGTATTTTGGCAGTGCCGGAAGTACAGGCAGTGATAACTTTTGATCAGGTGATTAGTTATTTACAGAGCGATCGACCCCCCAACTCGGCTGTAAATAAGAGTGTAGTTATTCGTCAAAATCATGCTCAAGGGCAACTTTTAGGATGGGTATTTTTGGATCAAAATAACAGCTTTGTTTCTCGTCCTGATGGAACCGCATACGGTCGTCAGTTATTAGCTCGCAAACTAGATGGAAAACTGCAACAAAATTTGGGTAACAAAGACCTGATGCTGGTGGACATCCAGTCTCAAAAGTCTGGTTTTGAGGAGTTTCATCGCTCAATAACAGACCAGTATCAACAATGGTTGCGAGACATCCTGAAACTACCAGAAATCGTGCCTATTATGACGTATGAAGCCGCCATCCAATATTTTATCACAGACCGCCCATCCGATCCAAGGATAGAGAAAGGAGCTATTATTCGTCAACCTCATTCGCAAGGTCAACTCTTGGCACAAGTGTTTTTGGATAGCAACAACGACTTAGTTAGACGTTCTGATGGTAAACCCTATGGTCGTCAGCTTGTAGCCAAAAAACTGGACGAAGAATTATTAGACGCTTTTGGCAATAAAAACTTGATTATTGTTGAATAAGGATAAGATTATGATACCTTTGTTGCTTGCTGCTATTGCTGTTGCTGTAGTTATTTTTGTGATTATATATCTGATTCGGGTTCACTGGGACACACTTGCCGAATGGTTTCAGCAAAAGGAAGGACTTATAAAATCGGATGAAATTGCTGCTCTTATTAAAACAACGCTGGAATCTGGAGCAGTAATTATTCAGGGGATTTTTAAGAAAAAAACAGGCGCTCCTGTTGAGGGACGTGTCATTCATCATAAAGATATCGATTCAAAAACCAGCGCTGCTTTTAGGGAGAGTTCATCTGGTGTTTTGATTGTTGAATAAAAGTGCCACAGCCAATATCTAATTTTTTAAAAAATGATCGGCGATATTCGCATCCAGGGGATTTTTTATCCCGTAACCGAACCTATCGCTCCCGGTTGTTTTTTCACCACTTGTGCCAATAGTGTTGAAAAAACAACGCTATAGTTATTTGGTAATAGCCAACAATAGTTTTGTTATTTTGTGCAAAAAAAAATTAGCCAAAAACTATTAGTAGCTTTCGGCAAGTAAAACTTGATTCTTGTTGAATGAGAATAGTATTATGGATCCGCTGACAATTTTAGTTCTGGGTGCGATAGCAGCCTACAATCTTTTTGTAATTGTATATTTTGTTTACCTTACTTGGTCAATAATTGTTGAATGGTTTCAGAACAATGAAGAAGTAGCTACAGAATGGGATAACGTCGCTGCTACTGTTAAAACAGCACTGGAATCTGGTGAAGTAGCAGTTGTTCAGGGTATTTTTAACAGAAATACAGGCAAGCCTGTCAAGGGACGTACCATTAAGTATGACGATCTCGACTCACGAGTACGCGAAGTTCATCGCAACAACCCTGTTGTGATTTGGCAGTAGAAAAGCAACCCAATTTAAAAGTCAGGAGAAAATGAACGCATCCCGTGATATTCGCATACAGGGTATTCCTGATACTGTACCCGAACCTACCGCAGCCGTTTGTCGTTCTCGACTTTTAACGGCAGTGAATAAACTGATTGATGAAACAGGTCTGGATAACATCAGGATTACTGTGGGTGATGCTTCTAGTTTTTCGAGTTTTTGGGAAAACATCAATCTCCCAGGTAGAGGTGATTCAAATCAGAAAAACCGCGACCCAGAATTGTCACCAGAAGAGCGGGCAAAAAGGTACGAAGCTCAACAACCCATATTTACTTTCAAGCAGTTAGTCATTCCTGAAGAAGTAGAAGAAGACCTGCTTTTAGCTGTTGACTTAATTCGGCTAGAGTTTAAAGTTTTCGATGAGTGGGGGTTAAGGAAAATAGAACCTTTTCCCCGCACAGCGTTAAACTTTCACGGTAAACCGGGAACAGGAAAAACTCTAGCAGCACACGCCATAGCATCTAAAATTAACCGCCCGATTTTAGTCGCCAGTTACGCTCAAATTGAGAGTATGTATCACGGCGAAGGTCCCAAGAACGTGGAGGCAATTTTTCTCGCAGCAGAGCGAGACAATGCATTGTTATTTATAGATGAAGCTGACTCCTTACTTTCCAAACGACTAACCAATGTCACCCAAGGTTCGGAGCAAGCTATCAACTCAATGCGTAGTCAGTTGCTTATTTGCTTAGAGCAATTTCGCGGTGTGGTGATTTTTTCCACAAATCTTGTTGAAAACTATGACAAGGCATTTGAAACGCGGGTGAGAAACATCAATTTTCCGATGCCAGATGAAACCTGTCGTCGTGAGATTTGGAAAAGACACCTTGTTGAAGAATTGCCTATAGCCGAAGATGTCTCCATTGAAAAACTAGCTCAGATTGAAGATGTTTGCGGAAGAGATATCAAGAATGCTATTATTGATGCGTCTATGAGAGCAGCGCGTCAAGACAAGGAAGAAATTGGAATAAGCGAATTTCTTGACTCGGTTGATCGCATTAAGAAAGCCAGAATTAATGTGACTTCAGAGCCAATGCAGTTAACCCCAAAAGAAAAAGAGGAAGTTGCTGAAAAAGTCAAAGCTGCTATAGCTAAAAAAGAACAGGAGACTACATCTTGATTAGACCTCTTGCAAAATTCCTAAAAGCCCCCCTTAAAAAGGGGGGTTGGGGGGGTCGAAATATTTATTTTGCAAGAGGTCTATTTATTACTAGGCTTTCCTTATATCACCAGTAGAGACAAAACCAAAGCCATCAAAGATCGTATTCTTGATAAAAATCCGTTTATTGCAGTTATGTCTGTGAAACTAGGCATTCTTGAACTTTTGCGAGGCACGGAAACAACTTTGTCAAGTCTCTATGAAGATTTATCAGCATCAGGTTTTTTATGGCTTAATCGACGAGAGAGAGGTACTCAATTTGGTGATTTAGATTCTCGAACTAGCGTTTCTGATAAACCTAGAATTCTGGATTGGTATGATCTACCAGATTATAAAGATCCTTACTGTCCTGTTTGCGGTGATTTTATTGAAGGGCAAATAAAATCAGGAAACATTTCAGCAAGACCTTCTGAAGAGGAAATTTCAGCTTTTGGCACAGATTTATTTGAATCGAGGTGAAATATGCAACTAAAAAAACGCACTTGCAATGACTGCGGTGGAACTGGTCGTTTAACCTGCTCTCACTGTGGTGGGCATGGAGGATATAGTAGTGGATCTCGCATGGGAGAGTATAGTAGCGATCACAATAATGTACCTGATAACAGAACAGTATGGATGACTTGCACTTGGTGCGGTGGGCGCCGAACTCTAACTTGCGATCGGTGTCATGGAATGGGTTATGTTGAATTTTATGAGTAAAAAATAACTTTTTAATTAACCCTGATCCTTCAAATTGTTTATAAATAGAGAGCATCTCCGCAATTGTAAAAATCTTGTAATATTCTAATAGTCGTGAAGCATTCCCGGATAAATATCTGCTACAGACCGATAGATTATCTACGAGGAAAGCTTTGCCTGTCCAGATATTTTTACAAAAACGGAATGCTCCCTAGCCATCGCTAAACCTAGCTGTTAGCTTAGGAGATGACTTGGCAATTGGGGCAAACTAAGAAAAACCCGGTTTCTAGTGACTGGGATTTATACAGGGGGCGATATTTTATTTTCCATTCATGCGATCGCTTTTTTATTCCTGCATAAAGAAACCGGGTTTCTTTGCGGCGAAAAAGAAACCGGGTTTCTTTGGTGTAATTCACAGTTAACTGTGGCAGGACAAAAAGAAACCCGGTTTCTGCCTCCGTGGTTTCTTTGCCCGGAAAAAGAAACCGGGTTTCTTTGGTGGAAAGAACAGTTAACTGCGAAAGCACAAAAAGAAACCCGGTTTCTGTCTTCCAGGTTTATTTGCTGCGAAAAAGAAACAGGGTTTCTGTTGCGGAAATGTAGGGGCGAATGGCCATTCGCCCCTACTGTGGCACCACAAAAAGAAACCCGGTTTCTGTGTACTCTGTTTCTGTGGCAAGATGCGATCGCTATGCTGTCAGGCAAGTACGCTATTTTACGATCGCAGAAAAGCGATCGCGAACATAGCAAGTAAACGTAGGTAGCCGATCGCACCAAAATGGATTATAATCGAATAGCTTAAATCAGTCGAGGTAATGATTAATGAAATTAACAGCAACAGAACAGGGTTTATTAATTCCTAAAGACATATTAGGAGACAGTCAAGAATTTGAACTTACCCAAGAACAAGGAAAAATTATTATTACGGTCATCAAAAAACCATCTTCTATTTGGGATTTAGGTTCAAATCCTGTGGAATGTGATGTAAAAGATGCCGCCATCAACCACGATCGTTATCTGTATAACCAATGAAAAACATTTATTTTTTGGATACCAGCTATATTTTGGCTCTGGAAATTAAAAATGAAGCGGCTGATAAACAAGTATTAAAATTTGGGTTATTTTAGCACAATCAAAACCAGTTTTAGTAACTACAACATACATTTTTGATGAAATTGTCACTTTCTTTAATAGCCGAAACCTTCATCATAAATTGAAGTTGGTAATCGCCTCTTGTCAAGTCCCGATATAGAGTTATTAGAGATTAATAGAACTTTATTTAATCAGGGCTGGCAATATTTTCAAAAATATCAAGACAAGTCTTATTCCCTCACTGATTGTTTATCATTTATCGTTATGGAAGAACGAGGGATTATTACGGCTTTAACCTTAGATCATCATTTTATTCAAGCTGGATTTCAAATTTTCCCATCATCACTTAATTAAAAATACGGTTTAATTTCAGAAAAGCGATCGCTATTTTATTTGCTAGAAAGGCGATCGCTATTTTATTCCTGCATAAAGAAACCGGTTTTCTTTGGTGAATATGTAGGGGCGAATGCGAGAACGCCCCTAGGCAGCACAAAAAGAAACCCGGTTTCTGTGTGCTCGTTTCTTTGTCGAGAGGCGATTCCGCAAAGCGGATCGATCAAAGCGAATCGCACAGCGTACCGGAGGGAATCGCTATTTTATTTAGTAGAAAAGCGATCGCGCTTTTATTCCTTCAATTGACACATTCCCCGATCCACGAGCGAGAAATCTCTGTCCCCCACGGTGTACCTCATGCTACAACTAATATTATAGAGATACCCTCCAGCGACAATGGCACCTAAGCCTAGGAGGGCGGTTCCGGTTAGCAGTCCTTGATTTAGTCTTACCAGTGGGAGATAGTCCATAGTTTGTTACCCCAGGCAGCAAGGTTATGGCAGATAGTTTAGCATCTGAGAAACCGGGTTTCTGGCAGAGGTTATGCCAGAAACCCGGTTTCTTGCCCTGGCTGGTTTAACCTAGGGCTAATAAATCATCGGCAACTGTCACAAACCGGGAAATAAGTTCAGCGGGAGTCACACCGACGACAATGCCCAAAGCGGTGCCAAAAAACTCCGAACCCGGTTGATTATTTCTAATTAGTACCCCGTCAACTTTGGCATTCACAATAGTGGTATCATTTGGGGCAATTAAGTCCGGGGAAAAACCACTCACGGCGGATGTTTGGTCTGGGAATAACTTAAAAATACTTAATTGAGTGGTTAGGTCAATGGTGAATACTTCTAAAGTAATATTACTCGCAGTCAGACCATTGGTCAAACCAATACTATCCTCCGATGAATTAAAGCCAAAAATCAAATCTGCTTGGTTCGGGTCAAAGGCTGGGGCATCGGTTCTCAGCACATAAAGATCCTGACCTTCTCCTCCAAAGAGAAAATCCTGATTCATATCACCAATTAAGGTATCATTTCCCGCTGAACCAATTAAAATATCCTCCCCTTGACCACCACGAATAATATCATTGTCTTCCCCACCGACCACTAAATCGTTACCTAAGTTGCCATTGAGAATATCGTTGCCATTTTCGCCAAATAGGACATCATTATCTCTTCCGCCTAATAAAATATCGTCACCATTACCCCCAAATAAAGTATCATCTCCGGCATTGCCGTTGATTTGTTCATTGCCTGAAGAACCAGTGATTAAATCATTGCCCGCGAGTCCCCGTAACCCTTCGGGAAATGCTGATAATTCACCAATAGTTAGTGAATAATTATCATTTTGTTCGGTTAAATTTTTGTAAATTGGTGGGGGTGGTGGAGGCGGTGGTGCTGGGGTTGGGGTTGGGGTTGGAGTTGGGGTTGTCACAGGGGAAGATACTGGGGCTGTCTCTTTTGTTGTGGTTGCCCCTCCGGTTAATGTGTCTCTATCTGGTAATATTAAAACTGCTTGAGTCATTTTAGATATCCTTGCTATATCTTCAAGATTATTTGCTGTGAGGATTTCTTACTTTTCAGGCATTAACCAACCAATCTTACCAATATTTTTTGTGAATATTGGTTGGCTGCGAGAAATCCTATCCCAGAGATAAGAAGGAGTCCGGCACACTTTGAAAAATTGAATTATTATTGATTTGGGCTTCAGTGACATTTAAGACAATCCCCAAAACTGTATTGAGGAACGGAGAATTTCTTTCATTATTACGAATCAGGACTCCTTGAACGGTGCCATCCCCATTTGGATCTAGGACTTGGGTAGGAATTTCTGTCTCTGAAGAAAAATTTTCTCCGTTGAAACTTGTTAAAAAATCCAGCCTACTGCCTAAGTTTAAACTAATGGTTTCAAAGCTTAGGTCACTTCTAGAAAGTCCCCCAGTTAGACCAATTTTATCATTGTTGGGATCAAAGTCAATGATCCAATCTGCGAATGAGGCGATCGCTTCTGCGGTTTCGGTTCTGAGGATAAACAAATCATCTCCATCGTTACCCATTAAATAGTCGGTGCCAAAATCACCAATCAGAGTATCGCGGCCTTCTCCTCCCAGCAAGAGGTCATTATCTTGACCTCCGCGCACAATATCATTGCTATTACCTCCTAATACTAAGTCATTTCCTCGATTCCCATTGACAATATCGTTGCCATCTTCCCCAAAGATGCGATCGCTATTTTGGCCACCTCGCAATGTATCGTCACCCCCTCCACCCAGGAGGCTATCAAATCCCAGATTACCATTGATGGCTTCACCGCTTGATGAACCGACGATCGTATCATTGCCACCAAGGGATCGCAAACCTCCGGTAAAGTTTGCCAGTTCATTAGGGCTTAATCGTTTATTATCATCATCGTTGGTTAAGTCTTTAAAATCACTGTCCGTGAAGACGGTTCCCCCGGTTACAGCGGTTGAGGTTGAACTGCCTGATGTGGTTGAATTTGTGCTGTTTTTACTCGCTTCTATGGCGGCTAACAATTCTTCGATTGTCGGGTTTTTGTCAACTGCTTGAGGCATAGTTTTTCTCCATAATTTATGATAACATAACCTAGTAGGGTGGGCATTGCCCACCATTGTTTATCTCCTACCAATTCGTTGATAAAAATAAATCATAAAACTCAAAGTTTAAAGCCAATTTCTGCTAATTTGCTGCGTAGTTGCTCTGCTGCCGGAGACTGACGTTGTTCATATTCCGCGATCGCACTTTTAAAGGCGTCCATCGCTTCCAGGATGTTCCCTGATTTTAACAATGTCACCCCTAAATTTTGGTAAGCTTCCGCATAGTCCGGCTTCAGGGCAATGGCTTGTTTATAATTGGCGATCGCTTCTGGGATGCGGCCTTTTTGTCTCAGGGCTAAAGCTAAATTAAAATAACCGGCTGGTAAACTGGGGTCGATTTGTAAAACCGTCTCATAAACTGCGATCGCCCCGGTTAAATCTCCAGTTTCAAGCAATAAATTGCCCAAATTATTATAGGCGCCTAATTTCAATGGCAGGAACATTTCCTGTTTAATAGCCGCTGCATATTCTGCCTTAGCTTTTGACAGTTTTTTCAAGCAACTATAGGCAATTCCTAAATGATAGTGAAGTTCATATTTTACCGCATTTTCAATCGTTTGATTGCTAACTAATCCTAACTGCAATAATTGAATGCCGCGATTCACTTCACCGATTTGCACATACAACGCACCGAGCTTACTACAAGTATAAGCATCATTGGGATGATCCAGCAAATATTGTTCTAAAATCTCTTGTGCCATTGCCAGTTTATTTTTTTCAGCGATCGCCCCTGGTTGATAACCTGTATGTAAAATCGCCACCTTTGCCAAAGAACCGACCGCCCATCGATCCGGTTCTGCCTGCATTAATCGACTGACACTATCATCCACCATCGCATGATAAGGATGCTCAAAGTAAATATCTGGATGATTGCGAAATAATCGGGATACCAAAGAATAAGGAGATTGACTTGCCCCCAATTCTTGACGCACTAAATTAATTAACAGATAGAGATCGCTTTCAATAGCGTTTTTAATATCTGGGATCACTTCTGGGGTCAACATTTCATCCGCATCTAAAACCAATACCCAATCCCCAGTCACATATTTTAACGACTCATTCCGAGCGGCAGCAAAGTCATTATGCCAATCAAAATCATAAACCTTTGCCCCCATTTCCTGGGCAATTTCTGGGGTGCGATCGCTCGACCCCGTATCCAGCACCACCATCTCATCTACTAAACCGGCCACACTACCGAGACATTGCGGCAAAGCGGCTTCCTCATTTTTGGCGATCGCGCACAAGCTTAACTTCATCTGACAACAACTTCCCCATAATTCACAGCGTCGTTGCCATTTTAGCAGGGGGGCGGGGCCGCCATCGGCCGCCATCGGCCGCCATCGGGGGGAAAGTGAAAAGTGGTAGGGGCGAATGGCCATTCGCCCGTACAAGTGAAAAGTTATGCATAAATATCACTATTCACTATTCACTATTCACTCTTCACTCTTCCCTACACCCTACACTCTACACCCTACACGACGGCGGCTTCCCTACGCCCTACAGATAACTAATTTTCTGGCAGATTCAAGCTAATCACTTCATTAGCCTCATTCAGAACAACGATCAAGTCAATCGTTTGCTTTTCAAATTCGCAGGTAATCACAACCGCATTGCCCAGATTCTCGCGAATCTCAACCTGCTGCTTAAAGTCGCCATTTTGCTGAATAAACTTGCTCCACTCGGCCTCAAGATTCTCCGCAGTCACCTTTTGTTCAGCATCATATTTCGTTGCTGCTGTTTCAAAGTCGCCCTCAGCCATTAGCCTAATCAACTCCTGCGCGATCGCCTCTGAGGTCTGTGACTGAGCCAGGATTTCAGGATAGGCTACATCGGAATAAGCTTGGGCATAAGCCGGAATAGCGGTGCCAAAAACCAAGGAACCGAACAAACACAAAGAAATCGATGTTTTCATCATTTTGTCCTCATAAGATTACTTTCATTTTAATTCATGGCTTCAAAAACCCCATCGGGCAAGCCGTACCAGAATTGTGACGCCTCGGCTTGTCGTCTGCTGCCAGTGGGATTAAAGCTGACCCAAATGGGTTGATGCATCAGTCTTATGATAGCCTAAAAGCCTCTTAATCAATTCCCGGTTCCCGGTTCCCGGTTCCCCGTTACTTCTTGGTTGAAAAAAATCGCGATTTCTTAGTCTGTGATGTGCGATCGCGCATAATCAGCATTTTTAGCTGGCTTTTGCTCAACACCTCTATTTGTTTCACAACCGGGCTATGAGTTAAGATAGAATATAGTGACCAGCCCCGAAAATCTACATGATCAACGATCAAGAATTTCTTCACGGTGCAGCATTCTTAAAACTGATTAATGCTGGAGAGCGAATTACGATCGCCCATCTTGCCGAAATTCATCCATCAATTTACTTGATTTCCAGCGATCGTAATCAGTCGGCTGTTCTGTTCAAAGTCTCGAAAAAACCAAAATCTGCATGGTCTTTTACCTTAAGTACCCAGGAAGAATCCGCTCTGGGTACTATGCATTCCCAGTATCCTGATTATTCGTTATTCCTGGCTCTAGTCTGTCACAGAGACGGGATTTGCTGCATTGCAGAGGAGCGGCTTCGGACTGTCTTGGACAAAAATGCTAACATAAGTAATCAGTACATTTCCGTGTCCAGAACCCCTCGCGGCAGCTATCATGTAAGCGGCCCAGGGAGACAGAAAATGGAACAAACTGTACCCCAGAGTGATTGGCCTCGCGTAATTTTGTCACCAAAAAATGCTAGATATGAGTAATACACTAATTAAACCTGATATAAAAAGTGATGGATATTGCATCAGAAAGCTGATGCAAAACCTTGAAGGTAAAATTGGAGTTGAAGCGGCTAATCAATTAAAGACCACCGCTGTGGAAATTGTTCAGAATTGTGTGGATGTTTACTCCCAAAAATTTGGTGATGGGGATGTGGGGTCTACCGGAACTGGTCGGGTCAGCCGTCCGTACAAAGGTCGAATTCCTAATGGCACTACGGGTTTAATTTACGGCAGAGTTCAAAGCGGCAAGACGAACACGACGATCGCCACATTAGCGATCGCCCAAGAAAATAATTTTCGCTGTTTTATTGTTTTAACTTCTGACAATACTTGGCTGGGTAAGCAAACCGCCAATCGATTTAATAATCAGCTAAGAGGTGGGCCGGTTGTATTTGATTGGGAACAATGGAAAAAAGATCCCAGGGATTTTGCGGAAAGTAAATTGCTTCCTTATATTGAAGATACGGGAGTTGTTCTAGTTTCGACAAAAAACAACAAGCATCTAGATCATTTGTTACAAGTTCTCAAGTATGCTAAAGCAAAAAATGTCCCCACTTTGATTTTTGATGATGAAGCGGATAATGCGAGTTTGAATACAAACGAATCTAAACAATCAAAAAATGGCAAAAATAGTATTCCCAATAGTGCAATTTTTGATAAAATTTGTGATATCAGGCAAGAAGTTGCTAATCATATTTATTTACAAATTACCGCGACTCCGCAAAGCCTACTGCTACAAAATCTAGACCATGAATGTAAACCGGCTTTTTGTGCCGCACTTTCTGAACCGGGCGAAAGCTACATGGGGGGAGATTTATTTTTTACAGAAAAAAGTCCTTACTGCTGCACAGTGAGTGATGCAGAAATCAAGGAATTAAAAAAACAAGGAGGAAAAATAAATCCAGGGAATAACTGGCATATCCCCAAAGGCTTGCGACTAGCCCTCTGCTGTTTTTTCTTAGGTTCTGTTTACAAAATGCGACAACAACCGAATGAACATTACTCATTCTTGGCTCATTTATGCTATAAAAAAGTGAACCATAAAACCCTAGAAAAAGTTATCGGTGATTTTGTCATTGACTTAGATAAAAGTATTAGAGAAAAAACACCACCTTATCAACAAAATGAGGCAAAAAAATGGCTACAAGAAGCTTATGAAGAATTAAGTAAAACCGCAGTTTTACCTGATTTTGACGATCTAATAGAGGACTTAAAGCAGGAATTACGCAGTGCCATTCCCAAAGTGATCAATGCGGATAATCGAGATAAAGAACCGAATTATAACCCTGGGATGAATATTTTAATTGGGGGAAATCGACTGGGACGGGGTGTGACAATTGAAGGATTAATGGTGACATATTATGGGCGTGATGCCAAACAAAAATTGATGGATACGGTACATCAACACGCCCGAATGTATGGTTATCGCCAACATTTAAAAGATGTGACTCGGCTGTTCTTACCCAAGCACATTTTAGAAGATTTTCGGGCAATCCATGAAGCGGATGAGGGAATGCGGGAAGCGATCGGCGATGATCCGAAGAATATTAAAATTAAGCCGGTGTGGGTTGGGCCTGAACTCCAGCCAACTCGTTCCAATGTCTTAAATCCAGCAAATATTAATACATTCACACCTGGATCGCATATTTTCCCCCAAGCACCGTTATGGAAAGCAGGAGATGTTCGGGAAAACACTAATCAGTTAAATAAACTTTTAGCTGAGTATAGGGATGACGATAAATACTACGAAGTAAATATTAATTTCTTAATTCAAATTCTCTCATATATGCGAAGTCAGAAGGTTGGCTTAGGAAAATGGGAGGATGAGCGAGTCAAAGAACTTCTCCAGCAAATGAAGGCTAAAGGTATTGAAAAAGGACGGATCAATGTTCGTCGTGGCAAAAATGCTGAAGGACTGGACTTACAACGCCAAGAATCTGGCAATTGGTCTGGATATGGTTTTGCCACCAGTAAATGGCTGACTAAACCAAAACGAGATTATCCAGATGTTCCTACTCTAGTTGTTATGTACGAAAAAGGCGAAAAGGAAAAAAAGTGGGATGATCAACCACTCTATCTACCGATGTTGATTATTCCCAAAGGTAAGTTTGTGTTTATGTTCAATGATTCTAATAATGCTGATGAAATAGAAGATGAGTTACACTGGGAAATTCCTGATGAAATCGATGAGCAAGCATGGCTCCAGGCAGCGGCAAGTAATCCAGTCTTTGATTTCCTCAAAGATCCTGAAGAAGATATTTATACATTAGCGGATGGGAAGCCATTTAATGACTAAAGGTAAAGTATTGTGCCTTTCCCATTTGATGATCTATCAAGTACAAAGGTGCGTCCTGCTGTTTGTCTGACGAATCCTATCGGGCAATATCAGCATATTATTTTAGCGTTTATTACCAGTAAAATTCCTGGTAAGTTACTCGACAGTGACTATGTTTTAGATCAAAGTCATTCAGACTTTACAGCGAGTGGGCTGCACAAGTCATCTACGATCAGGTTGGATCATTTGATGACTGTGAGACAGTCAATAATTCAGCGTGAACTAGGAGAATTGTCATCCCAGACACAAGCTGAAATCGCTCAAAAATTGAGTCAGCTACTCAATAATTAATAATTTTCTGTGGGTCAACCCTTGGTCAGGGAATGGTTAGTTAGTCGGTGGGGCTAAAAAAGCCCAACCGACTATTTTATGGACGAGCGGGATTTTGGGCAATACCACTTTTCCCTCTAAAGGATTGATACGCCGCTTGAGAAATTTGCCGAATTAACTCCGAAGCCCCTGGGTCATCATGGGGACGCTTGACGATCACCGATGCCAGATAGCGCTTGCCGTTGGGCAGATCCACGATGCCCGTATCCGCCAGCACTGAGCCAATATTGCCGGTTTTGTGGGCAATGGTGGCATCATCGCCTAAGCCTTGAGGTAATAAGCTATTGTTCTCGGTGGCTTGCATGATGTCCAGGACGCGATCGCGACTCCGCAAAGACAGCAGCCCCCCTTTTTCCACCATTGCCATCAGAGAAACTAAATCCTTGGGGCTGGTGGTATTCGTGCCTTGAATATCCGGTAAAAAATTTTGAATCTGGGTGGAAGCCAAGCCCCAAGACTGGAAACGCTGATTCAGGACATTTTGCCCCCCCAAGCGAGCAATCAGCATATTCGTTGCCGTATTGTCGCTGATGGTAATCATTTTTCTGGCGGTTTCCAGTACGGTGTACTGAGTGCCCACGGGCTGATCCTGCATATCCCCAGAACCTTCTGCCACATATTCCGCTTGCATGGTCAAAGGTTCATCAAGGCGGATCTTGCCCGCATCAACTTCTTGAAATAAGGCAATCAGAATCGGCACCTTAATAGTGCTGGCTGCCGAAAAAGTATTGTTGCCGTTCATATCCAAATAAGCCCCGGTATCGAGATCCACAAAAAAGACCCCAGGGGTTAATTGAGAATAAGAAGCGCTTAAAGTTTGGATTTCATTTTTTAACTGGACAATTTCTTGACCTAAATGTAGTGCGTTTAAGGAATTCACTCTTAAATTCCCAGAGTTCCCGGAATTGGGGGAGCCCGTAGCCACCGCATCCCCACTAGCGGATAATCCAGCCACATTTTGGGCCTCTGGGTTACGAATTGATAACAAAGTCCCGGCGATCGCCGCTAAACCCACACCCACAATCAACAACCGAACCCCAGACAACAACGGAGAGAAACGGGCGCTCGCCAAGCGTGCCGGAGGCATCTCTCGCCTGGGTTTAGTCTTTCTTTGTTTTCTCTGCTGAGAGGTTGGTTGCCGAGATTTTTGGGGCGATCGCTCCCGAACAGGTTGACTGTTCTGAGCCTTTGATCCAGTCCCGGCGCTATCACCGGAGGGATTTTGACGACTAGACATTCTTGGGGAGGGTCTCACGGAGGAAGCGCGATCACTGAAACCTTCTCTAGAATTGGCTCTAGAATTGGCTCTAGAATTGGCTCTAGAATTGACTCTAGAATTGGCTCTAGAATTACCTCTAGAACTGGGAATCGTCACAGAACCTTGAGGGGGTCTGGATGAAGCACTTTGATTAGGGGCGATCGCCGAATCCAGTCGGGGGTCTCGCAACAAATTGGGGCGAACTCGATCGGCTACTGGCGAAGCAATCACCGGCGGAAGACTCACGGGCGATGATTTCTGAACTTTCACTGATAGCCTGCCTGGAGTGACACGCGATCGCTTGCTGGACCCAAGATCGGGAAACTGGATAGTTTTTCCTGCCGACTGACGGGAGGATGCTTGAGCAGAGAATTTCTCATATGGCTGTCCCACCTCTTGACTAGAGGAAACAACCGACAAAAAAGACCGAATCGGATACCTTTGAGCCACACCTCACTCCTGTTTATTTCATTAATTAATATCTGAATCCATCAATATCCATAAATAATTTAGGCGATTATGGGATTTCTATCCGGTAGGACTTACCCTGTAGGGGCAACCTCCGCCACAGAAAACTCCCCTACAGATTTCTGGGACATTGCTGAATTGACCCAGCCATTTCAATGCAGTAGTCATATCCGAATTATCGATAGATAGATATATCAATAGATAGATGCGATCGCTTCTCGACACACCCAGGCGAAATCCCTGGAGACTTGATTTTAGTCATCCGTGCTACTGACTTTTAAGTGGGAAATTGCCCATTCCACCTGAGAAAGAATTCCCCGCAGCATCGCTAATTCCTGATTAGATAGTCCTGCACGATTATAAATTCTTCGGAATTTTTCCATCCGGGTGGCAGCGGTATGGGGATAAAGATACCCAATTTTGAGCAAGAGGCTTTCTAGATGCTGATAATATCCCTCGATCGCTTCCATTGAGGCAGAGGGGTTAGACTCCACAGGCGTTAAACCCCGCATGGCTGCCGGTGGCATATTTTCCGTCACTGACTGGGACAGTTCATAAGCACAAATCGCCACGGACTGAGCCAGATTTAAGGAGGGATAAGCGTCTGAAGTCGGAATGCGGACAAATCTCTGGGCATAATTCAATTCCTGATTACTTAAACCGCGATCTTCCGGGCCAAAAATTAAAGCCGAGGGAGTGGATGAATCACAAAGCCAGGGTAAGGCAACTCTAGGAGATTCTAATACCGTATCCAGCGCTCGCGGACGGGCTGTAGTGGCGATCGCACGCACACACCCTGTCAATGCTTCTGGTAAGCTGCCCACCACCTGAGCATTTTCTAAAATATCTTGAGCATGAACCGCCATCCGGCGGGCTTCTTCCCCCAAAGGATCGCAATGAGGATTTACCAAAACTAACTGAGAAAGTCCCAGATTTTTCAAAGTTCGGGCGATCGTGCCCACATTCAGCGCCCCTGCCGGTTCCACTAAAATAATTCTTACCGCAGCTAATAATTGTTCATTCATCCATTCATCACCCTAAAACTAGCGATTCCCTAGGGGGCGCTTCGCGATCGCCAGGGCGTTTCCCGAAGCGCCCCTACTTTTCCCCATTCACTTTTTGAATACCGATTCAGTAATTTTAAGATTTTTTGGCCAAAAATCATCAGAATTGACCTATTTTATTTACCACTTTAATAGAGCATAAACCTGAAAGTTATAGCCATAATTATAGCTATTATTAGCTATTAGTAGGTTGGGTTTCGGTCTTCAACCCAACCAACGCATTCGCGGGGACAGGATCTAAAATTTTCAGGGGTTCATTTCCCTAAATTTAAATTACTATGATCAATCTCAATTGATCTAAATTTAGGGGCTAATTAGCGGCTAATAAAGTGAGTCCAAAACTGACCATCAGGCATACAAGTATTCCTAATCAGATTATAACTGTAGTGGAGAAATGCCCCACTCAGGTCTGTACGATAGCCCGTGGAAAACCACTCCCCGTAGGGGTCATGGACAATAAATCCATTTTGATCGTAGCCAACTAAAACAATAATATGACCAAAAGAAGTAAAGTATCCATGCACCACTACCGGGTTGCCCTTGGCTATATGCTCCTTCGCTCGGTCAATGGTGCCCCAAACGGTGAAATCGTCTCGGCGGCCATAATCACGCACCACTTTCGCCAGGTCTTGAGGAGAATGACGACTTAATCCGCTATCGAGCATATAACGATACAGTTCGTCCTCTAGCTGCCTGTACCGCAAATCATAGCGTCTCACCCCCAGATACTCCAAACACATGGCGATCGAAGTAACATTACAAGAACCCGTTGGGTTATACCAGTTGTCCAACTGAGATTTAAAGGGCACATTCAGTCTGACTTGTCTCGGCGGGCCACTGTTAATAATCTGTTGCGTCCCATCAACGATTTTGACGTGCTCGTCGTAGGCATACCAAACCCTTTGACTACTCACCGGCTGAGAGAATGTCACCTTATAGTGACGCCGGTGCCCCGCTTCATAATCTACCAGAGCAAATGACTGACCCGGTTCAGCGTCCAGGATCTCACTAGGGCTTAATTCCCTGGACTGAAGAGGCCGCAGTTTGAGCTTGGTCTTGATAATTATGCTTAAAACCGGATTATTCGTCGGCAGGTTTTGTGGCTGTACCGTTAACAGTTGTCTGGCGGTTTGCGGACCAAGACTATCTGGTTCGGTGGTAATTCCCACCAGGGTTTGAAATCGCCGAAACGCTGCGGTAGTCTTGGGGCCGAAAATGCCATCGACCGGGGGATCAAGTAACCTCAGTGCGATTAAACGTTGTTGCACTTGACTGCTCAGAGCAAAATTCTGAGCTACTTGGGATAAAGGTAATCGAGTGGTAATTTGTTCTAGTCTCATTTGGCTGCAATTCTTTATGGGTTTATGAAATAGATGACTTACGCACCATATTTATATTCTGACATTGGGGCAACCACCGCCAACGGATTGCCCCTACTTATTTTATCTGTGAGATTAGTCTATGAGGATGCTTGATGGTTGACAGTGGAAAGCATTTATAGACTACCAAATCTAGAATACTCCCAAGGAGTCTGCGGCAATATTACCAAAAAGGCTGATTATGGATATGAATGCTGACCCGCTACCCGCTGAGAAAATCTACATCATTTATGTCCTCTCGGAAGCGCGAGAACCCATTTCCCAGCGGTTGCTGGCTAAGTTCACCGGGATAGCAGAATATAAGCTGCCGCCAGTGTTGAAGGAATGGCGGCAGTTTTTGCGGTTACAAAAGATTCAGGAAGAACCTCGCTACAGCGTCTATCATGCCTCGTTTAGCGACTTTCTCAACGAGCAAGCCAAAGATTCAGGAGTTGACCTAGAAGAGATTAACCGCCGTATGGGTGACAATTTAGCCGATGGAGCGCCCCTATGACCACAGAATTAGGAGATTGGATTCAGCAACAGTTACCAGAAGACCGCCTGCACCTCCTCCGACATCAACCCAGTTATTTTGCCAAGGGGGGACAGGTACAGCGGTTGGTAGCTTGGTTGACGGATTTTGGCTTTTTGGAGCAAAAGTTAGAGGCGGTGGGGATCAACCCGTTAATTGATGATTATGATTTGGCATTACCCTTGGTATCGGAAACGGAACAACAGACGTTAAGCCTAATTCAAGGGGCGTTGCGGCTATCGGCACATATTTTAGACCAGGATAAGACCCAACTAGCGGGGCAAATGCTGGGGCGGTTATTGTCGTTTTCTCAGCCTGAAATTGTCGCGTTACTGAAACAGGTCAAACAAGCCCAAAAAAAACCCTGGTTGCGTCCCCTCTCCCCCACCCTCACTCCTCCCGGTGGAGCACTGATTCGCACCCTCACCGGGCATAATGACTCGGTATATGCAGTCGCCATTACCCCCGATGGCAAAATCGCTGTTTCTGGTTCTTATGATAAGATACAGCCACTTTTGCCAAGTGCCCCAAACAACCTCGGAAAATCAACGGTTTTAGCCCTGTAACTCATGGTTTACAGGGCTTTAATTTTTATTAGGTGGCGGTATAGGTGGCGGTATAGGTGGCGGTATAGGTGGCGGTGATTATGCCAGTGCAAAATCACCGGCAAAGTCATCACCCAGGGCAAAATTTGGGTCAACCTGAGAGATTAACTCTGGTAGCTCTGTAAAGACCCAATTGGTAATTTTTGCGCCCATTGCCTTGACTTTTTGCCACATATCCTTAAAGGTGTCGTTAGCCACGGCGTCCCAAATTTCAGCCCATAGCTTTTCACCGGAAATTTCCCCGGCCTCGGTGCCGGAAATTTCCCCGGCAAAGTCACCGGCCTCGGTGCCGGAAAAATTTCCAGCAAAGTCACCGGCCTCGGTGCCGGAAATTTCCCCGGCAAAGTCACCGGCGGCCCCGGAAATTTCCTGAGCCTTCATATCGCGCTCTAACCAGAAAGCAAAAATCTGATCCATATCTATGCCGTCAAACTTAGGCACGGCACAATAGTGGCGGATAGCATTCCCCCCCGTACCTACCCGGCCTACATATTTTTTCTGGTAGCCAATAAGATCCAAAATGGCATTGATGCGATCGCCCGTCTTTTCTGGTAGCCTACGGCGAAACGTCTCTGCATACTCATCTGGTATTAACTTGGCAACCACATCAGTGAGGAACGGGTCATCTTTACTGAAACTTTCACCCGTCAGCAACCGGGATAAACCCTTATCAAAAAGTACAGACAAGTATGCTTGTCTCAGGGTGACTGCATACTTGCTGATTTCATGGTCAAGACACTGGGTTTTAGAGGTAAAAGTCTGGACTTGCTTAGTGTCGTGAGACGCGGCAAAGGCTTTACCAAGGGTCGAATAATATAGCAATTGCAACGGTCTGAAGCAACCGTCATCATCTGCCATGATTAAAGCCTTAGAACAGTAACCATAAGTTCTAATTAAGTTACCCTTGCGTTCTTTATACCGTTGGGCTTTAGTTTTTGCCACGGCATTATTAAGGGTTTTTAACTCATCATCAGAGGGATTTTCGGTGGCGTCAATCTCGTTGACTTCAGCTTCATAAGCCACATCTCTAATCTCTCTGATTTCAGCGTCTAAAGTTTTTACAGGGTCAACGTAATAGCACCGATGGCCGTCAGAAGTCAGCAACCATTCTAAATTTTTCCGGTAAGCACTTAACCCTAAATTGGTACGGGCTACAGACTCACAGTAAGGATCAATTACAGCATTATCTAAAGCAAAAAAATCTTTCTGGTTAGGTATAAAAGATTCCATTCTCTTTTTGTTGGTGCGTAATTGATACTTAATTTGTTCTGATGATAAGGCCCCGTTGAATTTCTTAAATATGGCATTACCTACTTCTGGTATCCAGACATGACGGTCAACGGGACGGCGATAACGTCCCAAACATTGCGCTACTGACTGGACAGAATGGACACCATAACCAATATAAAAAACGGAATCAAAATAGTCAGGTTCTATACTCACCCCTGTTTCTAAAACCCCGGTAGTGGCAACAAATTGCTTGCCACCTAACTTATGCAGATTGCTACCTATGCCGTAAGCTTCATGGGTAGGGTCTTTAACAGTATCAGAGTCAATCACTAAAGACTCACCCTGAAAATAAGGTGCCATTCTAGTGGCAACATTTTGGGCAGAATAGACCGAACTCGCTTGCTTACCACCGCAGAATAAAAGCACTCGCTTGCCTTGCTCTAATTGGGTTTGACATTCTGCTAAAATTCTGTCTGGGTTGTTTTCTCGGTACATAAAAACATTCCAACCCTCAGACTTATCAAACTTATAATTATTTTGAATCACCGCCACATCTGATTTACCTACATCAGCCATTTTTCTAAAGAAATCAACAGAAAAATCAGATAAGTCAGCATCCGCTAAAACAATTTGTCCAGCATCCCGGCAAAGTATTTGTTCATTACTAATAATCTCAGCCCGATGCTTCTTAATTCTTTTAAGATTAGAGTGCAAAAGATGATTAACTTTTTGTTCAGACTCATCTACAATCAAAAGACAACCCTCAAAGGGGTTTTCAACTGTCAAATCAATTTTAGCTTTTGACTTAGGATGTAAAGAGTCAATACACAAACCTAGGCCATAATATGAAGCCTCTAGCCATTCCTGTTCAGACTTAACTTCATTAAGAAATTGAATTCCGAATTCTTTGCATGAGTTAGACATTAACTGGACTCTATGACCCAACACGATAACTTTTTGACCCGCTTCTAGGGCATTATGAACCATCTGTCTAAGTGCAAAAGTTTTACCCGTGTTTTTAGGGGATTTCATGGCTACAATCTTGGCAGAAAGCTTAGGAATTTGACCTAAATATCTACGATTAAAGTCTAAGACGGGATAGCTTAAACCCAGAGATTTTCTGAACTTAGACACTTTCAATGGTAAGGCAGAATTTAAAACCGTCTCAAGTGTCTCAATGCCATTCTGAACAATGATGTCATCAACACCTTTACCTAATTCAGGATGCCACTCAGCAATCTTGACAACTGCTTTTCTGTTAACTTGCCAAGTGATTTTGTTGGCTAGTGTACACGCGGCACTATAAACCTGTAAGGCAGTTGATACTCTGCTGTCAGAGTCAAAAGCGATCGTAATTTCAAGCTGTTTAAACCGGCTAAAAAATGATTGTAGCCACGGGTTTAAAGGTGTTTTAAATGCAGCGGTACTTTTATCGCTGGTGTCTGAAAAGTTCCATATTCCCGGTAGCCCAATAGCAACGTAACCGGCACATAGCAGAGACGCGACTTTTTTGACACCTTCAGTGATGACAAGGGGTAAGCTGTGAACTATTACCCATTCCCAAAATTCTTTACCATAATAGGTTTCAGGCAAAAAGGGATATTTGGACTGTTGATCGAGGTCTTGACGCACAAATTCTGGCATAGCTACCCCGTGCCGTTTGGAGTGCCGTTTCCATACCCGTGCCGTGACTTTCAAGAAAAATGGTTGCACCGGCATCTCTGGCGGGTGCTCATACTTGATGGTTTTCAGCTTAATGCCGTCTTGATAAGTCCGTGGCGTTAGAGGTTTGAGACATCCCCAATCATCTTCTGCAAAATCTGCCAACGGGTTAAGGGTGTTTATCCACCATCCCCCGTTAGAGAGATGGCTGTATCTTTTGAGGTATTTTTCAGCAACTCTGCCAGTGTTGGTGCGAGTCAGCTTGTCAGAGATGAGAATCTTATCAAGTGCCGTTGTCCAGTCAACACCTTGCACGCGGTTAAACAACGCGATCGCCGCTGACTTATCCCAGTCATCCCGTGCCCATTGCTCTAAGTCAAATGGTTGATGTGTAGATTGCGGGTTGACAAACTGAGATTTTTGTTGTAGAGTTGATGAAATGGAATTATTCATAATAAAATAACCTGGTTACAAATTAACAGTCCACTCGGTGCGCTAACACCGGGTTTTTTTGTCTCTAAACTTGGTGTGTGAAGCCTAGAGACGGGATAAAACCACACCTTTAAAAATATTTATCCCTCATAGAATAGCACAAAATTACAGAAATGTACGCATCATTTTGACTAATCAAACTGACTAATCAAAATGACAGGCATACCTTACAAAATGTAAACCACGGTTTACATTTAACCCTACAAATGTCTCTGACGGTAACATT
>NZ_LIUQ01000007.1:159755-162926 GCF_001276715.1 Planktothricoides sp. SR001
AATGTTACCGTCAGAGACATTTTGCAAAATGTACGCTAACCGTACACTTCCGAAAGTCAGTATTGATAATCAGTTGTGATAATCGTAAGTTTTGTTAATTCATGTCCACTTCATATCCGGTCACAAAATGGACATGAGATGGACATGAGAGGGACAGATACGGGTCACTTAATCAACTTACTGACTGACTGAATAAGTCGAAACAACCTAATCAGCCAGTCAGTAAGTGCTATGTAACCAATGGCTAATTGCTGACTACCATAACGACAATCAGCAATTGACAATAACAGATATAGAGTTAACAACCAAATATCTGTCATCGGTGACTAGCTTGCCTTTCTTAGGCCGTTGGCAGTGGGATGACTATCAAAGTTATTCCAGTTAACCAGTGACTCGCTAACAGATTGACTCAGCTTTTCTAGGGATTCTTTCTGGGTAGTTGACTGACTGAATTGCCGGTCTAACTGTAAGAAAACGTCAGGAATATATACTGCTTTTTCCCCTATATCGTCACTGTTAGCCATCAAGTCAGCAATCATGGTTTCTAGGATTTTGGCTGACTGATTTGATAGACTTGAGTGACCACGTTCAATGTCACATACAGCATTATCAATATCCAGAATGGCACTTGCCAGAATAGAGCGGGCTAACGTCAACTTAGCTACAATCTCAACCCATTGATTATTAGACATTTTAAAGACCTCTAAACTTGCTATGAAGATGTTTGAATTAACACAAGACTGGACTAGAAGCGGGCTAAAATCTGCACTTGGTGCAAGGTTCGGTGAACCGGGTTCACTCGGTGCAAAATGGGTAAATTTCGGGTCACTGGGTGAAAATGGTTCACCGGGTGAAAATGGGTGAACCCTAATCATGGCAAGGGTGCCACTAGGTTCATACTGGGTGAACCATTTTCACCTTGTCTGAACCTAGCTGCACCCCGTTTTCACCCCGTTTTCACCCCTAACCGAACGGAACTGAGATGAGATTTCAAACATTAACTCTGCATACTTTTGCTTGATTTGTCCCAAAAACTCAGGCACGTCAAAACAATGCTGAGACACATAGATATAAAGGTCTGTACCTATCTCAGCAACTACCAGAAAGCAATCTGGGTTATCCCAGATGTCTAGTTGATAATTTTTGGGGTAAACTTTTTTGAAGTGAGCCAAATATAAGGGAATAGCAGAGTTAGTCAACTCATCTATCTTTTTGGTTGGTTCTATTAACCGCTACTGCTGACCTGACTCACGGCGTAATTTAGGTAACACGCTCTCGAAGTTGTTATGACTTGTTACCTGAAAACGGTAATCACTTAGCAAGGTTTTTGCTAAGTCAGGGACTAAAGAACCGTAGTAATAATCTAGAACTTGGATGATTTCAGCTTTGGTTAACCGTGACCAGTCCCGCTTGACAATGCCTAGTCTGGACTGGAAAAAGTTGCGAGTGACTTTGAAGGCAGTCCGACTGAGACTGGACACCTTAGCCTTTAACTGACGGATCGTGAGGGTCACATACAGTCTTTTCATACCGCCTGCCCCCCGTGGTTTTGTGCTATTCTCATAAAAGAACCCCTTTTGTAAGGTGTTTGAACAACCCGTGTCAGCATAGGACGCCAATCTCATTGCTGACACGGGTTTTAATTTGACAATTTCTATCTTATGTCACTAATAGCGATATGTCAATGATATCTGCTAAAATATAATATATGAATGTAATATAATCACAGTAGAACCAATGACTCTAACCATTAAGCCATTGTTAAAGAACCGCATAGCTACGTTCTTAGAGGAACGGGGAATCACGCCATATCGTTTCTGGCAAGATACAGGAATTAGCAGTCAGACTGCTTACCGTTTAGTTAATGATCCACTCTCTATCCCCAGAGAGAGTGTGTTAGCGGCAATCTGTACCCGTTACAGGGTGCAACCTAATGAAGTGATTATGTGGGTGCCAGATGATGACGCGGCATAACCGCAACGCTCGATCGCTGACCAATGACCTACCCCTAACCGGGTAGGTTTTTTGTTGGGGACTAGGGACGGCAGATTAAATGTCACATCTGGACTGCCAAGGTTTGATTTTTGGCGGTGGCAACCAGGGCCGGTGACGGTGGCATTGTCACCCCGTGTGGCGGGGCCGCGATAAAACGTATATAGAGCAAGTATTTTGACTTTTTGATATTGTTGTCAATAAGCTTGTAAGCTATATGAAATAAACTTTTCAGCGTTTATATAGCCTTTTGGTGATGCAAAAAGCTTGTCACCCCGTGTGACGGGGCCGCGCGTTATCCCGTGTTGCGGTGAAAATGTCATTCTGCCCATCCCTAGTGTTTGTAGGGGTTATTCTGCCCATCCCTAGTCTTTTTAGGATTTTGCTGTCACACCGTGTGACGAGGCTGCGATGAAACGTATATACAGCAAGTATTCTAGCTTTTTAATACTATTTTCAATAAGCTTGTAATTTAGACAGGTTAAACTTTTCAGCGTTTATATAGCCGTCAGGTGATGCAAAAAACTTGTCACCCCGTGTGGCGGGGCCGCGTGACGGTGGGTTGATAAGTTTTTTGATTGCCCGCTACGAATTTTACTATCAGGTTTACTTATATTCCCGTGATTTAGCGATCGCACGGTCAGAGAATCAATACCCCTAAATTGCAGGTTTTTGCCGGGTGTGAAAAGTTACTGTAGGGCACTTCGATAATTTGCGACCCTTAAGGGTCGCAAATTGCACTACGGTGACTTTCTGTACCTGACAACCTCTATGCAATTTGGTTGATATACTTTAAAAAGCTTGTGACCTGACATGGCACTGAATGGCACTGAATGGCACTGAATGGCACTAAGTAGCCACGTCATGCCACAAATAGCCCTAAAAAACAGGTTTTTTCCCCAAAATCGTGACCTAAAATGGCACTGAATGGCACAAAATGGCACTAAGTAGCCACATCAAGTCCACTTAGTGCCATTACAACTTTTCTCACAAAAAAACTCTGGTAGAGGCGGTTAACCTACTACCAGAGTTTTTGAAGATAACTAAAATGACTGAAATGTTTTCACCCATATAGAGCATAGCACATATCTAGCCATCTAGTGCCATTGCAACTTTGTAATTTTGCCCGCTGATTTTGCCCTACAAGGTGGCTAAAATTTTTACTGGCTGATGCAAAAA
>NZ_LIUQ01000140.1 GCF_001276715.1 Planktothricoides sp. SR001
CGATCGCTCCCGCGAATCGCGCAAAGTGGATCCCGAAGGGGCGATCGCACTTTCCCTTCTGCCTCAAAATTGTCCAGAAACAAAGAAACCCGGTTTCTTGAAGAAACCGGGTTTCTTGTTTGCTCGGCTTGGGCGATCGCCCCCGCATTGAGAATTGAATAAAGAAGGCGATCGCGATGGCAATAAAGTTTTCGGCGATCGTTATAAATTCTACTTTATAGCTTAACCCTTGTTGATTGACTAAAACAACCGTGCCAATCTCGCCAGTTTTTAAATTATATTCTGGTAAATCTACGGTTAAAACAACTTGAGCGCTCTTTAATTGCCAATAGATATAGGGTGTATCACCTGCGATCATCGATACTGTTTGATTAAAAATTAATTTAAAGGTGATACACCCTACTAATACTTATTCTTCCTTACTCTTCATTCATCATTGATTGGTAATCACTGAGGTCTAAGCGAATCATTTCGCATTGTTTTTTGGCCTCAGTGCTACAAGAAACGCAAGAATTGAGTCTTATAGCTGCCGATCCTAATGTCATCTTATATTTTATAGGTAGGGCGTTCGTCTTATCAATTAAAATTTTGACTTTATCTTGGTATCCTCGCATTTTGCTACCGCACTCTTCTAAGTTTTCGTAACTCCTCAAAAATTCCATATTTCTGCCCGCTTTTTCTAGCTGAATTATATCATTATAGATTTCTTCAAGATGGTAATTATTAGAAACTGTATCACTTGTAATAACAACAGGTTGCGTGGCTGAGATATCTCCTGAGTTGGAAAACAATAAGATTGGTAATAATACTATTGAAATTATTGTCTGACCAACCCCCATAAATAATCCCCACAAGAGCTTAAATGGCAATAACATAACACCTAAAATACCAGAAATGAGACTGAACACCCAATAAAATAAACTTGAGATTAATTTTAAAATAAAACTTGGTATGGCAAATAAAAAATCCATAACAACATCCTAAATGTTTACTAGGTTGAACTAATTTAACGTCTATTATAAATTACCAATTTAGAGAAATAGAACGTTTAGACCCCCCACAACGACAAGGGCCACATTTGCAAGCACAAGCTCCACAAGCACATTTGCAAGCACAGGGATTGTGACACACACAGGAGCAGCGTTTCATGGTCACGTTTGAGTTTTTTGGACTAAGTTCGCCTAAGACTTTAGTGTAGTCTAAAGCAGATGGTATAGCGAAGCCTTCAAATTGGTTTCAGCAAAGTTGTTTTACTCATACAAACTACTCACTATTACATACTTAGCTTAGATGTGACTAAAGGTTATTTTTCTTTGGTCACATTAGTTATGTTACCAAAGAAAAATTGTATCGCCAATAGTTAAAAGTGGGATAAAGTGGCATTTTACAATTATTTACATGACCAATTTTGTGGGAAAAAGTGGGATTTTTCAGAAAAAGTGGGAAAAAGTGTGATAAAGTGGGATTATCGTTGCATACCCCCACTTTGTCCTATGGATATTCAAGAAGTTTTAAACTGGACTGATGAACAGGTATTCGCTAAAACCGGAAAACATCTTGAATCGCTACAAAAATCTATCTTAGAGGGCATTTGGCAACATCAGGATTATTACGAAATTGCTGAAAATAATGATAAAAGCTACGATCATGTAAAAAAAGAAGCATGGAAGTTATGGAAAATTCTGTCTGATGTGGTTGGGGAAGATGTTAAAAAGTCGAATGTGTTTTCCGTGTTAGAACAAGCAGAAATATCTGAAAATCATGCTGATTGCTTACAAATAGGTAATATCAATATTTGTGGGGAACAACAGCGATCGCCCTCCGATCTCTCTTCTTCTAATTCTCCCGCACCCCAAAATTCTTCACCCATTATTGACTTAATCGACGCCCCAGAAATCACGGACTTTTACAACCGCACCACCGAACTAAATACCCTCAAACAGTGGAT
>NZ_LIUQ01000037.1:0-2379 GCF_001276715.1 Planktothricoides sp. SR001
ACCGATGATTCTGTTTCTATGTCTGTTTTCTGGTTTTGATTTATAGTTAGTATTTTTTATTCAAATCACCAATTTCCTGGTGCTTTGAGCGCGGTGGTCCCACGCCTACTCCATCTCGAACTAGGACGTGAAACGCCGCAGCGGCGAAGATACTTGGCGGGTTGCTGCCTGGGAAAATAGCTCAGTGCCAGGGATTTTATTTCAAGAAGGGGAGGGATTTACATATATCCCTCCCCTTCTTTTTTTGTCGATCGCTTTTTTTGCAGAAGCCAAAATTTTGGGTTCTGATTTGACCCAAGAAATAAGGCGTTGCACAGGGAGCATCTCAGATATGCAATAAGTATTTATATTTATAACGATGTCATAAATATAAATGCTTATTGACAAGTGATGAGGGAATAAGAAAAGTAAAACTCAAGGGCAGGAAAAAGATGACACCCGAAGAAAGCAAAAGTCTGCAAGAACACTTACAAGCAGCAGCAATACTACTCAAGAATACAGACAAAGAACAACTAAAAGACTTTGCTAGTATCGAACTAGCAGTAAGAGACCATGTGCTCAAAGAAGTAGCGCCAGATATCGGAAATTTTTTTAAGCAGCAGCGAACCAGCAGTAGGTAGAACAAGAACAATCCAAACAAGTTTCGGAGTATGGCAAGTTAGCGAAAAGCCAAGCCAAAAACTGGGCTTAAAAAAGCGGAGTCCCTTGAGTCCACAACTAGAAGCAAATTGCCTATTGCTGAGTGCCAATGTATCCTAGATCAATCTCAGGGTATTACCATTGGCTCTGGTGCTGTCGAATCTACCATTAAGCAGATTGGGCGGAGAGTTAAAATTACTGGCGCTCAATGGAATCGTAAGAATCTCCCTCAAGTTCTTAAGCATCGCTGCGCTTATCTTAATCTCGCTTTTACCTGAGTGTAATTACTCATCGCATATCTGAGATGCTCCCAACTGCACTTATCGGCGACTAATTAGCTGTAGTTTTTTTATTTGATTCATCTCAATTGTTTTACGGCCAATTGGCTAAACCGGAGGCAAATTGAGATAAGGTCAGCAGTTCAATGCCCGGAGTTTCTCGGCCTAAAATGCGATCGCGATCGGTGTTATATCCCCAGTCCGCTAAATAAAGTTTTACTCCGGTTAAATCAAGTTGTTGTTGCACCGATCGCAAAGTATTCACCCGATCTTCCACAAACCAGACTAGAGGTTCATTAGAGGCTTGACGAATTAATTCCCGGAGAATTTGATGCTTTGGTCGCTGACATTCTTTCCCAAAAATTGCCGTTGCCCCTAAATCAACCCCTTGTTGCTGTAAGAGTTGTTTAACAAACCTCCCCTCTTTGGTGGTAATAATCACCGTTTCAACAGGCGAGGCGATCGCCCATTTCAAAGTATCGACAACTCCCGGATAAAACCGATGCAAACTCAACCAACCGGATAAATCTTCTGCGATCCATTTATCTCTTATTTGGTCTAATGTTTTCGCCAGTTTTGTTTGATTTAAATTCTCTTGTTGCACAATTTCTTGGGCAACGGAATGCCAATCTTCGAGAATCTCAGACTCAGAAACTCCCTGAAGACGCGATCGGATCAACACAGGCATTTCCCAACCCGTTTCAATTACAGGTCGCAACCGGGCAAAACTCGCTGCCAAATCTTCAGGCGGATTCACTTCATCCGGTTGCCATATGTGACAATAAGTCCGCCAAGTGGACTGGAAATATTCCAACATTCCGTCACAAAGGACGCCATCAAAATCAAGGGCGAGAATCGTTGGCAAGGCTTTATAGGTCATAAGCGATATATGGCAAAATTGCAGTATCTTCAATTCTGCCATAGATTCCACCGGCAACAGACATAAGAAAGGGTGGACATCATGCCCACCCTTTCTCAAAAAATCATTACCACCCTGAGAGCAAACGCCTAATTTTTATAGTTTCTAGATTCACTTCTAGATTCACTTCTAGATTCACTTCTAGATTTACTTCTAGCTTTACTAACTGGGGCGAAAGGATTCGAACCTCTGAATGCCTGGACCAAAACCAGGTGCCTTACCACTTGGCGACGCCCCATTGACTTAGCCTTAGTAATAATAACATCGATCTATGGGAATTTGTCAACCCTTTTGGCAAAAATTTTTTTAAATCCATCCCCTGCCTAGGATTCAGGGTAAATCTGCTCCTCTGGATCCAGGGTTTAGATGTACCAGATCCGGGGGCGGCAACGGCAAAACCCTGTACCAGGAAAACCAGCCACACTGGTCGCCCACGGAACTTAAGCAAAATTAAGCAATTTTTTATAATTGGCAGATTCTATTACCGTCAATCAAAAGGATAGACTAATTTTCTAATATTCATCCCCCTGGCAAAAATCGGTG
>NZ_LIUQ01000037.1:2386-66631 GCF_001276715.1 Planktothricoides sp. SR001
CACCGATTTTTGCCAGGGGGATAACCACCGCACAGTTAATTTTTTATAATATAATAAAGTTAAAGACCGTTTACAGTTTAAAAACTCGGCCATGCCCTCAATTGCCCGGAAAAACCTGTTTGAAGACCTGCCGCGCTTCCTCGTTGCTCAAGCGGGCATCATGTTTGCTGTTAGCTTAATTACCATTCAAACCGGAATCTTGCAAGGAGTGATTCGCTCGATCTCCCTCTTGATTGACTATTCAAAAGCCGATATCTGGGTCGGTTCCCAAAACACTGCCTCTTTAGAATTGACCTTGCAAATTCCATACAAACGCTTTATCCAAGCCCAAGAAGTTGAAGGAGTCGAGTTAGCAGAACCCGTAATTTTCAACGGGGGAAGTTGGCGATCTTTTTCCGGGCAAATCAATCATGTCCGAGTGATTGGCTTTAATCCTGATAGCCAACTCTTTGTACCTGGTGAAATTAGCAGAGGAAATCTGAGTTCCCTCAAAGAACCTTATACCTTCTTTATTGATGAAAAAAACAAGGATTCCCTGAATGTTGAATGGATTGGCGATCGGGTAGAAATGGGAATTTTTCAAGCCAAACTGGTGGGCTTGACCAGAAACACCCAATCAACCATCTCCAGTCCCTTTGTGTTCACCTCCTTAGAGAATGCCTCAGCGATCGTCACTTCGCCAATGACCGAAGAACCATCCAAATTATTGGCACCGAATCCAGAATCCTTAGAAACCGACGATCTGATTACTTATGTCTTAATTCGAGCCAAACCCGGTCAAGACTTGGAAGCACTCAAGCAAAGACTAGAAAAAGCTTTACCATACAGTCGAGCATTTACCAAAGCAGAATTTTCCGAAATGACTCGCACCTACTGGCAAAAGCGCACCGGCATCGGCTTTGTCTTGGGACTGGGGGCCTGCGTTGGTGTAGTGGTGGGCATCGTGGTGGTGGGACAAATCCTTTATTCTTCCGTATCTGACCACCTCAAAGAATTTGGCACTCTCAAAGCAATGGGTGCGTCTAACTACTTGATCTATAGCGTCATTATTGAACAATCCCTGTGGATGGCGGTGCTGGGTTATATTCCCGGTATGGCCCTTTGTTTTGGGGTCAAAGCTTGGGCATTCGCCGCCCAAGGACTGGTGATTTTAATTACCCCGACCACCGCTGCAAGTGTTTTTGGCATCACCGTGTTGATGTGCGTTGGTTCCGCTTTGTTTGCCATTCAAAAAGTCAATCGTGTGGATCCGGCAATTGTGTTTAAAGCTTAACCAGCAATGATTTTGGTGACAAATCTCACGGATCAAGTATTTTCTCTGATGAAAAATGTTCATAGTGATAAACACCTTTCTTGATCGAAAGCTACAAGAAAGCGAACCGCCCAAAGCATTATCATATTGGTAATTGGCATTGGCACAAGATTATCCGTTCACTTTGGTGCTTCCTCACACCACTGGCCGTACTACCTTTACAACTAAAAATAAATTCGGCATGATTGCTTCTTCTATTACCATTGATCAGTCTTATCGCAATATACTCATTCCAGTGGCTGAAGCTACCAAGGAAATGGCAACTGCGAAAACAGTTGCCCTGAAAGCCCGGGGTGTCAAAATGGTGTACGAATCTGGTTTAGGCTACTATGAAGCCCTTAAGGGAGTAGACCTGGATGTGCATCATGGTGATATTGAGCTATTAATGGGTCCTTCTGGTTCAGGGAAAACCACCCTACTCTCAATTTTGGCAGGCTTGTTGACTCCCTCAGTGGGACAAGTCACTATCCTCGGACAAGATATTACCCGAATGTCTCGGGCGAAACTTTCTAAGTTTCGCCGGGACAACATTGGTTTTATTTTTCAGGGGTTTAACTTATTTCCCGCCCTTACTGCGGCTGAGAATGTGGAAATGGCATTAAAGGTGAAAGGAATTCGTGGGCGCCCAGCCCGATCGCAAGCGGAAAACTTACTGGAACAAGTCGGGTTAGCGGATAAAGCCAAACTCCGCCCCAGGGATCTCTCTGGGGGACAAAAACAACGGGTGGCGATCGCCCGTGCTCTAGCGGGACATCCTCAAATAATTATGGCCGATGAACCCACCGCTGCCCTCGACTCCCACAGTGGTCATGCCGTCATTGAACTTTTGCGTAAACTCGCCAAAGAAGAAGGTTGCACAGTGCTGATGGTGACTCACGACCCTCGGATCCTTGATGTGGCCGATCGCATTCTCTATCTGGAAGATGGCATCTTAACCCCCCAAAGTCCTCGATAGTCTGACAAAAAAACCCGGTTTCTCAAATCTCTAACCCTGACAAGAAACCGGGTTTCTTGTTCTGGTTAGGTGAACATAATTAATTGCACTTTTCTTTCCCCGCCGTAAATCCTTGGATTCCCGCATATAGGAAGGATGCATAGGAGAGAGATTCGTAGGAGAGAGAAGAGAGAATATCTTTACTATGCATCTCTTTACTCTTTCCTCTTTTCTTATAATGGGGTCTGTGGTGAATTTATTTCTGCCCGTAAACTTATATTGGACTTAAACAAATTTAAAGCCCAAACAAAGCCCAAACTCCCTTTATAAGCTGCGAATACGTCTCAATTTTGGTGCTGCCAATTGACAAATCGACATGATATCGGTCTTCAAATAAAAAAAGCTTCTTGAAAGTCACGAACGCCGAAATATTTATGAAATTAAAATACATCTTATGTCAAGATATAATTTAGCATTTAAATCACCACAAAGTTACTATAATATTTTGAAAAATAGTCAATTAACTTAGCAAAAAGCTAATCTACAAAATTCCCTAGTTTTCACTTCTTGGGCAAATAGCTGCTGGGCTTTGGCTAGAACCCCAGGGAAAGCGGCTTTTACCTGGAGATGCTTCACCACCCATTGGGGGTGGTTTGGTCGTTGGGTATCCGCAGCGAGATAGGTTTGACCAAAGCCGCCTTTGCCCAATGGTTGTAAGATTTGATAGCGTCCTTTAAGGAGTTGGCCCTGGATTTGATTGCTTCTGTGGTGGAATATATTTCAATTTTAGATAAGGGAACCGGGAATTAGACTCAGAAACCGAGCTTCTTTTCCCCATTTTGGCTTTGAAGCAAAAATTGGAGGCAGAAACCCGGTTTCTTAAAGACGGGCTAAAAATGGCTAAAAATGCTAAAAAAACAGATCCAAGGGCGCCGAGTGCGGTAGTCTAGATCGAGTGACTTTATTTAAAATTTGGCGATATTTTAATGACTTCTACCGTGGTAAACCCCTCTCATACCGTGCGTCTTGGTTCCCGAAAAAGCCAACTGGCTTTGGTGCAAACTGAGTGGGTGCAAGCAGAACTACAAAAACATTACCCCAACAGCACATTTGAAATCCACAAGATGAGTACCCAAGGAGACAAGATTTTAGATGTGCCTTTGGCCAAAATTGGGGATAAGGGTCTGTTCACCAAAGAATTGGAAGTGGGGATGCTGAACAAGGAGACGGACTTAGCGGTTCATTCCTTGAAAGACCTGCCCACCAATTTGCCCGAAGGATTGGTGCTCGGCTGTATTACGGAAAGAGAAAATCCAGCGGATGCCTTGGTTCTGCACCAAAACTATAAAGATAAGCAACTGGATACTTTGCCCCCTGGGGCGGTGGTGGGTACTTCATCTCTGCGTCGTTTGGCCCAGTTACGTCACCATTTTCCCCATCTAGAGTTTAAGGATATTCGGGGAAATCTGAATACTCGCTTGGCTAAGCTAGATGCGGGTGAGTATGATGCCTTGATTTTGGCGGTGGCGGGTTTACACCGTTTGGGAATGGGCGATCGCATCGATCAAGTGATTCCCCCAGAAATCAGTCTGCACGCAGTAGGTCAAGGAGCTTTGGGAATTGAATGTCGCGATGGGGATACGGAAATTCTCGAAATTATTAAAGTGTTGGAACATGAACCTACCAAGTATCGCTGTTTGGCGGAACGCGCTTTTCTGCGGACTCTGGAAGGGGGATGTCAAGTTCCCATTGGCGTGAATACAGTCATTGAAGGCGATCAACTAACTTTAACTGGGATGGTTGCCAGTTTAGATGGCAAACGTTTAGTTAAAGATACAGTGGTTGGGGCGGCGACTGAAGCGGAACAACTGGGAATTGAATTGGCTGAAGAGTTAAAAAATCAAGGCGCCCAAGATATTTTAAACGAGATTTTTGCTCAAATTCAGCGTAGTTAAAGCAGGCACAAGAGCCTATCAATTGATAGTTGATAATTGATAATTATCAACTATCAATTATCAATAAAAACATAACTGCTACCCCGGATCGGGGTGATTTGACAGAGGTTAATTAACGGCAAAAGTGTAATTTCGCAGTAAGATAGTTATATAGGAGTTACGCAGTAGAAGCCTATAACCTTTGTGTGATTCGCCAACTCCATCAAACCGCCGATCCAGAAAACATTCAGAAAATAGGCAGAATCTCTACAAACTCAATATAGAGTCCAATAGACTCCAATCTGGCAACTGGGTAATTTCTAGTAATTTCTATAGTTGTTACAAAAAGTTTATAGGAGCCCATTATGCCTGTATCCGTGCAATTTATAGATGGGATCAACGAACAAGTGAGTGGAATTAGCCTACGCCGTCGGCGAGACAGTGGCACCAACTTGGTTGTTTTATTGTTTGAGGACTTAGAGGCATTAAAAGGAGGACGGAGTTTTACTAATAAAATTGATACCTTGTCTTTACGGGATCAAGAAGGGGAAATTAAAGTTATCCCCAGTGGCATGAAGTTCTTTTTTGCCGATGACGAGCATGATTTAGCCAAAGCCGAATGTTCTTTTGAACTGAGGACACAAGCGGAATTGGAGCGAGTGATGCGATTTTTACATCGCTATGCTGATGCATATGGCTTTGAATTTCAGTCAAATTAAACAACTGCCTCGATAAACAACTGCCTCGATAAACAACTGCCTCGATAAACAACTGCCTCGATTTCTCCTCTCTGGTATGAGAGAGAACCGAGGCAGTGTCGGTAAAGCGATCGCCAAGGATCGCCCTGACAAATCATGCCTTCAAAATCAGTCATTGCCTACAATTTATCCAGCAATCACTGAAGCATGGGGACGAGCAAAAATCATCCGACCGGCAGAAGTTTGTAAAGCTGATGTCACCACCACTCGCATCATCGCACCGATATGAGTTTCCGCTTCTTCCACCACCACCATCGTGCCATCTTCTAAATAGCCGACCCCTTGGGCAGCTTCTTTCCCTTCCTTGAGAATTTTTAACTCTAAAGTATCTCCAGGCAGATACACTGGACGCACCGCTTGAGTCAAGTCATTAATATTCAAGACCGGCACCTTTTGTAAAGCGGCTACTTTGCTCAAGTTGTAGTCATTGGTTAACAAAATGGCATTAATTTCTTGAGCTAAACGCACCAACTTAGCATCCACCGTATGAATATCTTCGTAGTCAGCAGGGTGAATCACAATGCGATCGGGGTAATTTTCCTGCATTTGATTCAGAATATCCAATCCTCTGCGGCCACGAACTCGTTTTTGATCGTTGGAGGCATCCGCGACTAACTGCAATTCTTGTAAAACAAATTGGGGAACGAGAATTTGCCCTTCCAGAAACCCAGTTTCCAGCAAAGATTCTACCCGACCATCAATAATACAGCTTGTATCCAAAATTTTGGTTTGGGCGGGTTTCAAGGTGCCTTCGGCGACTAACATCATTTCGACGGAATTGGGATTAATCAGTCTTAAGAAAGCCCGACCGTGGCTGTCAGCGAGGGAAACCCCGGTAAAAGCAAAGAGGATACTGCCTAAAACGGCGGTCAGGGGTTTAATAAAGCCAAATTCTCCGGGAATGGGCAGTAAAAACAGGGGGGCTAACATTAAGTTGGCCACCAGAAGTCCGATCACTAAACCGATCGCCCGCGTGATCAGCATATCAATGGGCATATGGCGGACTTTGACTTCCAGCCGTCGGTAGTTAATTTGCATGAATAAACCGACGCCAAATCCAATTAAAGCGCCAAATCCAGCGGTTACAGATCGCAACCCTTCCAGACTTGTCACTTGATTAGTAGCACTACTGGGCAGCATATCGATTCCGTAAAAACCGATGCCCACCCCTGTTAAGATGAATGAGATCACGATAATTGCATCAAGCATTGTTCCTAAATCCTTTTAGAGATCAATTTAACGGTTGACTGATTAACGGTTGACGGGCAATTCCTCCGCAAGTATTGCCCAGGAATTGAATCCGATTTTTGGGATAATTCTACAATTCCTCTATTATACTCTTAAGTTTTTCCAGATTCCTCAGCAGTGGATACTCATTAAAGTTACAAAACTTACCAGAGATCGTGAATCAGGCCAATGGGTGATTCGTTAGCAGCGATCGCCTCTTAAAAAAACATCACCAAATTAGAAAAACCATGAATTTCAATGAGAATGAGCAACCGAAATCCGTTTATATTCACATACCCTTTTGTCGTCGTCGCTGCTTTTATTGTGATTTTCCGATCTTTGTCATCGGCGATCGCCAACAAGGGGAGAATTCTAGCACGATCCAGAAATATATAGAAACGTTGATTCAAGAGATCGAGATGACTCCCGGTGGCGGTCAACCCTTGGAAACAGTTTTTTTTGGCGGGGGTACTCCTTCTCTGCTTTCAGTTCATCAGTTAAACCAAATTATGGAAATTCTCGATCGCCGGTTTGGTATCAGCGCCAGTCCAGAAATCTCCATCGAAATGGATCCAGGAACCTTTGACTTAGAAAAGTTGTATGGTTACGTCCAAGGGGGAATTAATCGCGTTAGTTTAGGCATCCAAGCATTTCAAGACGAATTACTAAGTATGTGTGGGCGATCGCACAGTTCTAAAGACATTTTTACAGCCATCGACCTGCTGTACCAAGTAGGGGTTTCCGACTTCAGCATCGATCTGATCTCTGGACTGCCCCATCAAACCCTAGATCAATGGCAAAACTCCCTAGAAACCGCCGTCATGCTGACACCTAGCCACATTTCTAGTTACGACTTAATCATCGAACCAGGGACGGCTTTTCATCGCTACTACAAGCCTGGAGTTCCTCCCTTTCCCGACGATCAAAGCACTGCGGATATGTACCGTCTAGCGGTGCAAATTTTAACCGATGCGGGTTATCAACACTATGAAGTCTCCAACTATGCCTTCCCCGGACATCAATGTCGGCATAATCGAGTTTATTGGGAAAACCTGCCTTACTACGGTTTTGGCATGGGTGCCACCAGCTATGTCCAAGGACAAAGGTTTACCAGACCCCGGAAAATCGCTGAATATTACCAATGGGTCGAACAATCGATCGCCGCAGGGGGAAAAATTGATTGCCCAAAAACTCTGGAAAGCGAACGCTTGCTAGAAACTATCATGCTGGGATTGCGTTTAACTGATGGCATAAATTGTGCCACCCTGGTCGAACGGTTTGGTGACAATGTACTTCAGCGAATTTGGCCAAGTTTACACCAATACCACCGTCAAGGATGGGTAGAAATCCTCACCTCTGAAGGAATACCGATCCCCTTATCCCCGGAATCCCCATTACCCCCAAGCAGTCGCATCCGACTCACGGATCCCGAAGGATTTTTATTCTCCAATACGATTTTGGCGACCCTGTTTCAACAACTAGAATAATCAGGGGCGATCGGCGTGACTCAACTTACAGAAAATCAATGATTTCGATCGCCATAAAACGGTGATTTCACCATTGGCGATCGAGGTGAAATTGACCCGCTGGCCTGCTTGTGTAAACTTTTCTTAAAGTTGACCCAAATTTAAGGGTTTTTTGTAAAGATTTGCGAATTACTGCATCCACCCGACCGGACTCACCCGATCCATTGAATACAATAAAAGAAGTCACTAAAAGAAGTCACTTTTTGATTGTTAAGGAGGGGGGAAGATGGTGGACTTTACCGTAGCAATTCCGACTTATAACGGCGAAACTCGATTACCTGATGTACTGGAACGACTGCGATCGCAAGTTGAGACTGAATCATTTACCTGGGAAATTTTAGTCATTGATAACAACAGCTGCGATCGCACCGCTCAGGTAATTCGCGAATATCAAACCCAGTGGCCTTCATGGTGCCCATTAATCTATTACTTTTGTCCCGAACAAGGGGCAGCATTTGCACGCCAAAAAGCCGTAGAAAAAGCCAAAGGAAAACTCATCGGATTTCTCGATGATGATAATCTCCCGGAAAAAAACTGGGTAGCTGCTGCTTATGAATTCGGCCAAAACCATCCCCAACTTGGCGCTTATGGCAGCCAAATTCATGGGTATTTTTTTGAAGCCAATACCCCAGAAGAAATGCCGAAAAATTTTAAAGAAATTGCTAGTTTTTTAGCCATTGTCGAAAGAGGAAATACACCCCATTTATATAATCCATACCATAAAATACTACCCCCAGGGGCAGGGTTAGTGGTAAGAAAAGATGTTTGGTTAAAAAGCGTACCCAATCGGTTATTTTTAAATCATCAAGGCAAAGAAGCTGGTATGGCCAGTGAAGATTTAGAAGCGTTATTGCATATTCAAAAAGCCGGGTGGGAAATTTGGTATAACCCAGAAATGATTGTATATCATAAAATTCCTAATAATCGCTTAAAAGCCGATTATTTACGGCTACTTACTCGCTGTGTCGGCTTAAGCAGACATAGACTACGTATGATGACCCTAGAAACTTGGCAAATACCTTTAGCCTTTCCTGCATATTTGGCTAACGATCTGCGTCGATTAGTTCTTCATTTAATTAAACATGGTCTGAACGTAAAAAAAGATCCCGTTGCGGCCTCCCAAAGAGAATTTCTCGTCAGTACCCTGGTGAGTCCTTTATTTTTATGGAAGAAAAAACAGAGCAAAAAGATTCCCAGGGAAATCTTCAGTCAATCTTTACAAAAAACCGAACAAATTCTCAATCAAATTGCTCAAGGATTTGAACAAGATCGCTTTTGTCTTTATGCTCAAGAAATTCAGCCGATTAGCCCCTTTAATTCCTCAAACCAACATACAGAAATTCTCTTAAGACTAAAAGACGAACTCGATCGCATTCTCCTGCCGAGTGAATTTATGCCGATCGCCCAACATTATAAATTGATGCCCACCATTGACCGCTGGGTCGTTCGCCAAATTTTTAGGGAAATTGCCGGGGAAAGTCTCGACCCCAGTTTATCTTTATATGAAATCAATGTTTCCATAGAAACGGTGAAAGATCCTAATTTTATCAATTTTCTTCACCGTGAATTTAGAGAGTATGAAATTACGCCAGAAATGATATCCTTTGCGATTTCAGAAACTTGTGCGATTGCTAATTTAGAAACAATAATTAAATTTATTAACTACATCAAAAAAATCGGCAGTCAACTCACCTTAGATCATGTGGGCAGGGGAAATATTTCTCCTAAATATATCAAAAAAATGCCAGTAGATTACTTGAAAATTGATGGTAAATTCTTCAGCCAGCGGGCGTCAAATCGGCCAAGCATTGATAAAATTTATCAGATCAATGATTTAGGTCATCAACTTGGCATGAAAACAATTGCCGAAGCCGTAGAAAACCAAGAAATTTTTGAACAAATGAAATCCATAGGAGTCGATTACGTCCAAGGGTATGGCATTGCCCCAACCCACCCCTTAATCACTTACAGTCATCGGCAATCTCTCCTCAGTTAGAACCTTAACAGGACGCAGCAGCACAAACCCCTGTAACTCCTAACTTGCTTTGGGTTGCTTTGGGTTGCTTTGGGTTGCTTTGGGTTGGTTTGGGTTGGTTTGGGTTGGTTTGGTTTGGTTTGGTTTGGTTTGGGTTGGTTTGGGTTGCTTTGGGTTTCCTCCAGTCGATCATGTTAAGTTTTGTAAGATTTTGTGGCAGCCTCAGCCCCAGATCAAAAATCTATGTTATAGTAGAGTCTCAGAGTAAAATTCGGTTGCAGCGTTTGTTTGTAGTATTAATAGGTATGTCCTTTTTAGTATTGGCAGGCTTCTCTCCGAAAACTCAAACACTACACTTTTTTTGATGTCGGAGAGGATCCTATGTCTATTTACGTTGGTAATCTTTCATACCAAGTTACCCAAGACGACTTGAATGAGGTTTTTGCTGAATATGGAACCGTTAAGCGAGTTCAACTCCCCACGGATCGTGAGACTGGAAAGATGCGGGGTTTTGGATTTGTCGAATTGGACACCGAAGCGCAAGAACAAGCCGCCATTGATGCCCTCGATGGTGCCGAGTGGATGGGTCGTGATATTAAAGTCAACAAAGCCAAGCCTCGGGAAAGTGGGGGAAATCGGGGTGGCAGCTTCAAAGGCGGCGGCAACGGCGGCGGCGGCGGTCGTCGTGGTGGCGGCGGCGGCGGCTACAGTCGTAACCGCTTCTAAGCTTTTCATGGTAGTCTTTCAAATCAATTGATTTGACTGAATTTGATATAACAAAGACCCAAGTCTTGATGCTTGGGTTTTTTTGGCTTGGCGATCGCCAAACCCAAAAAACAAAACCCGACTTCCGGCACGAAATCGGGTTGGCGATCGCCAAGGGATTGCCCATGGGAAATTATTGTTCGCCGGTAATACTCCAGGCGCCATCCCAATCATCAGCGGGAGGATTTTTGATCAACTTTTGGCACCGTTGCAACAGCAACCCAGCCGCTTGATCGTGGGCATTTATTTTTCTAACTCTGGCAAACTCACCCATCGCATTGGCAAACTGACGGTTCAAATAAAACTCACGACCTTTATGATACAGTTCGAGAATCTGCTCCTGATCCGAAGACAAGGGGTCAGAACGTAGTCCCAAAATTTCATAAATAGGTACTGGGGTCTTATTATTCCGCATCCGAATCACATCCAGTTCTCTCACCCAGACGCGATCGGCACATTTTTCATAAGTATTTTTACTCAGTACGATATCGCAACCATACTGCTTACTCAGACCTTCTAAATAATAAGCAATACTGACCCCTTCACCAATGGCGGTGAATTCCATTCGTTTAGTGGAACCCTTTTGACCACTTAAAATCAGATCGGAATTAATCCCAATGCCAATTTTAATCGCTGGTTTATTTTCCGTTTGCCGCCGCTGATTAAAATCCGCCAAACGCTTGCACATTTGCATTGCGGTTTGAACTGCCAGCCATGCATGATTCTCCACGGCAATTGACGAACTAAACACAGCGACAATTGAATTTCTAATTCCCGCTAATTCTATTTGTTGGTCTAGATTTTGTTTATATTCATACACCGCATTAATCATTAACTGAAAATATTCATCAAGCAGATTGGCTACCTCTGATGACTCAAAATTTTGAATCAAATATTTGTAACCATAAATATCAGAAAACAAAATCGAGCATTCCTTGATTTCGCACCCCAATTTATCAGCATCAAGAGCGGTTTCTTGGGGAATGCCGGACGGGAAAACATTAACTGACTGGCTATCTACTACCATTGTTCTGTGAAAAAAATCGACTTTTTACCTTGGTTGTAGGGATGGCCTGGAAGTAATTTTTTCAGATCGGGAAAGGTGGATCTGCTAGATGCCAATAGACAGCCGGCAGCGCCAATCCACATACTCCTAACTCAAACCCTAAGATAAGGTCATCCCAACTACCATACTATTTTTCTGTGAGCTTCCAAACACCATCCCAGTTGTCTGCGGGCGGATTTTCGATGAAATGTAAACACCGATCGATATGCAAATTGGCGGCTTTGTTATCTTTATCAATTTCAATCACTTTACCAAACCTAGACATTGCCAGTTCAAACTCGCGATTTAGGTAATATTCGCGACCTTGGTGGTAAGCGTCGATCAACTCCTTCTGTTTTGGATCGATTTCTTGCGCCAGAGGGCCATCTTTAAGGCCGACTAACTCATAAATTCTCACTGGCTCAGTTTTACCTTTAACCGTAATAAAGTCGAGTTCCCGAACCCAAACACGATCTTTACAGGCTTCGTAAGTTTTTTCACTGATCACGATCACGCAGCCGTACATTTTGCTGGTGCCTTCCAAACGAGAGGCTAAGTTTACCCCGTCCCCAATGGAGGTTAATTCCATCCGTTTGCTGGAGCCAATATTACCACTGACCACGGCATCGGAATGAAGCCCAATGCCAATAGAGAGAGTTTTCTTCCCTTCCGCTTGGCGCTTTTTGTTAAACACTTTTAAGCGTTGTCCCATTTCCACAGCGGTTTGCACCGCACACCATTCGTGGTCAGCCAAGGGTAACGGGGAACCAAACACGGCCATAATTGCGTCCCCAATGTATTTGTCCAGGGTGCCTTTGTATTTAAAGACCGCATCCACCATTGACTCAAAATACTCGTTGAGCATGGCCACCACTTCTTCCGGTTCCATCCCTTCTGTGAGAGTGGTGTAGCTGCGAATATCCGAGAACAGCACCGAGACTTCTTTCTTCTTGCCACCCAGACCCGTATCGCCACTTTGGAGTAATGCTTCGGCCACTTCCTGGGTCATGTAACGATACATGGTACTCTTGAGCCGTTTTTCATCACTGATGTCATCCATGACCACCAGAGCCCCATAGACATTTGTGGGATCTTTGGCGTCGGAGATCGAATTAATGGACAAATTAATACTATGCTCTTCCTCTGAATTATGGGAGAGCAGGGTTTGTTCGGGATAGTATTGATTGCGGGCTTTTTCGTCTGTCCCCGCCAAAGCTTGTTCAAACCATTTGGCAAACTGATCTTCTTGTTGCAGCTTGACGACGTTGCAGATGTGCTGCTCTTCTAAGCGATCGTCTTTGCCAAAACCAAGCAATTGTTTAGCGGTTTGATTGGCAGCAATAATAATTCCATTTTTATTGGTAGAAATCACCCCATTGCTGAGACTGCGGAGAATATCCCGTTGCAGTTGTTCTTGTTGTCTAACGGTGGCAAATAGTTTGGCATTTTGCAACGCCACCCCTGCTTGGGTGTTAAACGCTTCCATGAATTCCTGGTCAGAACGACTAAAAGACGCTTTCCAGAATTCTGGCGCTTCCGGCCAAGTGGTCGGATCGTACGGAGGATGTTCGTTATATTTCTTTTTGTTCACCAATTGAGTTACGCCAATCAACTCGCCATCGGAGTTAAATACTGGCATACAGAGTAAGCTGCACGTCCGATATTTAGTTTTTTGGTCGGTTTGTTTGGAGGTTTCTGACCCAGGATGGGCATATAAGTCAAAGGAAATGTTCAAAGGCTTGCCGGACGTGGCCACTTGACCAGCAAAACCAGCATTTCGGGGAATCCTAACTTCTTGTATTACTCCATCGATAGGGATTTTTGTCCAGAGCTCATTTTTTTCTTCGTCGATCAACCAGAGGGTTGAGCGATCGGCGTTCATCAGCTTTTTGGCTTCATCCATGACCCGTTTCAGGGTATCTTCCAGGTCTAAGCTACTCTTACTCAGAGATTGAGTTGCCGACATCAGGGCAGCGGCAGCCCGTTGCCGCTGCGAGGCTTTGCGGAAAGACCGAGAAGATTCCAGGATCATCAATACCGATGGGGCGAATTCTTGGAAAACTTTCTCATCTTCTTCGGTAAAGCCTCTGGTATCGATGCGATCGCTTAGTGGCTGTTCGGGATCGTGAACTTTTTTTAACTTGTTCATCAACTGCACCACAGCCACCAACTCTTCCGGTTTGTTGTCCTCTTGTTTTTTTAACAAGGGCATACAGAGCATGGTGTAGGTGCGGTATTTAGTCTGTTTGTAGGTTTTTTTGGATTGCGCCGATCGCGCATCATCAAAAAAGTCAAAGGGTATATTCACCACTTTCTTAAAGGTGGCCACTTCCCCGGCAATCCCTTGATCTGCCGGAATGCGAATCTCTAAGGAGTCTCCCGTGTCTCCTTTGGCGACAATTGACCAGAGTTCGTTTTTATCTTCATCTAATAAAAAAATCGTGGTGCGATCTGCTCCGAGTAATTCCCCTGTTTTTAAGGTGATGGAACGCAACATTTCATTCAGTATGGAGTCAAACCCCTGGGCGTCTAAGAGACTGTCCAACATGGACAGGGTTTGATTCACCACCTCTAGTTTTGTCTCAACGTCGCTGACAACTTGTTTAAAGTTTTCTTTGTTCAGAGGGGCGAGAAACGACTTAAAGGTTCCCTGGGTAGTTACTAGGGCATTACTACTCGTAGGTGCAGCTTGTTCCTCGGCAGGCTGTGCAAATGCGGGTGCTTTTTCTGATGCTGGTTTTTGCTCAATGTTTTTGCCGTCATTTTCGAGGTTGACAACAGTGGCATCAATGGTGACGGTATGTGTACTGTTTTCCATATTACTGTTGTGAATACGGCGATTCGGAGATGCATCTGTCATAGGGCTTTAGACCTAGAATCGTCAAAGGGTTTTTCAAGGTAGTTTTTAATTAGCAAGCCTTGATTGACTGACTTTAAAGGATCCAACCTAGTTAGATCAAGTGCTAGATAATCTATTGGTACAATTCTTAAAGTTGTCAATGTTTCCAGAGCCTACCAGATGCATTGTATTGGTTTTTAGCATGCATATATGTCAGACGACCAGCTTGCCAGTTCCAGTTGTTTGGTTTCTCTGAGTCAAAGGTACGGGCGCGCCCAACCGGGCGACAGGAGTCGCCTTTTTTTCGGGGGTGGCAATTTGCTATTTTTCTCTGACCTCTTCGTACCTCTTCGTACCTCTTCGTACCTCTTCGTACCTCTTCGTACCTCTTCGTACCTCAAGTCTTGGTACTGTTGGTTTTTTCGTAGGGTGTGAAAGCGCGAAGCGTAACGCACCGCAGTTTTTTCCTTAGTTTTTTCCTGATGTGTTGCCGATATGTCAGCCAGATATCTGCTGCTACGTCTCTCTAGCTGCGTAAGGAAAGACGGATTTGTGCCGCTTGCCCCAGGAGGGATTCCGCAAACGCGATCGCCTCTCCCGCCGACTTGCCTCCGGCGAGTTGGGCTAGTTCTTCCCGTCGTTGATGATTGGCTAAGGGCTGAACCCGTACCACTGTCCGCTGTCCAGGATCGTTTTCTGGATTATCTGCTGAGTAATCTACGGAATCAGCGGTGATGATTTTTTTGTGGACATGGAAATGATGGTCAGCCATTGCCGCGACAATGGGTTGGTGGGTGACAAATAAGATTTGCTGCCGATAACTGAGTTGGTGCAGTTTTTCGGCGATCGCCTGGGCTACTCTGCCGGAAACTCCCACGTCGATTTCGTCAAAGACTAAGGTTGAGGATACCTCTACATCGATAAAACAAGCTTTTAGGGCCAAGAGAAAACGACTCATTTCACCCCCTGAGGCGGTTTCACTCAAGGGTTGCAAAGGTTCCCCCGGATTGGGACTAAATAAAAAGGTGATCCGATCGGCGCCGGTACTGGTAGGGGCGATCGGTGTAATCTCTACTTCAAAGCGGACTTTATCCATTGCCAAGGGTCGGAGTTCTTCTAGTAGGCGATCGCTCAGGTTTCTCGCCCCTACTCGACGCAAATCCGTTAACTGGTTACAACGATTTTTCAGTTCCATCTCAGCTTGTGCCGCTGCTTGCTCTAATTTTTCTAAAGAGTCTTCCCCACTGGTGATTTCCGCGAGTTCCCCTTGTATGCGATGGTAATAGGCGATCGCTTCTGGCAAGCTAGGGCCATACTTGCGGCAAATCTTTTTCAGTTCATTAATTCGCTGTTCCACTTCTTCGAGACGGTCGGGATCCGCTTCCAAACTAGCACTATAGCGACTCATTTGCCGCCCCGCTTCCACCACATCGGTTAAGGCTTCTTTAACTAAATCCAAAACCGATTGTAACTCTGGATCGTATTGCACCATGTCGGCGATCGTGGACTCCACTTGACCCAGGAGATCCGCTGCGGCTTCCGACCCGAGATCGTTTTGGTAAAGGGCTTGATAAACTTGATAACTTTGTTGTTGCAGTTCTACTACATGACTAAGCCGTTGCCGTTCTTGCTCAAGCTGCGACAACTCTTCGGGATCGGTCAAAGCCGCTTCACCGAGTTCTTTGACTTGATATTGCAGGACATCTAAGCGTTGTAAGCGTTGTTGTTCTGATTTTCGCCGGTTTTCTAAGGTTTCTTGACATTTGCTGTAGTGGGTAAATGCTTGAGCGACCGCTTGCCGTTGCTGGATTAAATCGGCGCCCCCAAAAGCATCCAGCCAGTCTCGTTGTTTGGCTGGTTGTCCCAGTTGTGTGGTTTGACCTTGGGCGGTAATTTCCACGAGGCGATCGCGCAATGAATCCATCATTTTTCGATTCACCAAAATGCCATTGAGTCGAGAACGACTCCGCATGGCCCCAGTTCGATTCATACTCAGATCCCGACTGGCTACCAGCCACTTGCCATCTAGGGGATCGATTTCTTGTTCTCGTAACCATTCCGCCACCAATGGTGTGACCGCAAAAGTCGCCTCCACAAGCGATCGCTCCGTACCTGTGCGAATCATGCGCCCGTTAACTTTCCCGGCTAACGCCACATCCACCGCATCTAAAATAATTGATTTACCAGCACCAGTTTCCCCAGTTAGGACATTAAGACCTTGACCAAATTCTAATTCCAGATGGTCAACTAAAGCAAAATTTTCAATTCGCAGGGAGAGCAACATTAGATTTTTATCTAAGAGTAAAGTTGTAATGTTTAAAAGTTATTATCGTTTTTTTTGTGTGATTATCCATTGATTTTTTGTGTTGTCTTGAAAATTTTTCATCTTGTTATAAAATATCGATATTATATAAACGCTGAATTCCAATTTATTTATCATATTTATTTTAGATTGATTATTGGCTTTTATATTTAATTGAGCAGCCGGGATTTTATTTATGTGATTTTTTAGCCAATTTTCATCAATAGCAAAACCCCGGATGCTCTAGGTACGACCATGATGCTTCTTAATTTTTAGATGAAAAAGCGATCCAGCGCACCTATTATTTTCATATCCTTTCGTTAGACCTTAATTTTTCGCGATATTTTACGCTTCTTCCTCATCGGGACAAAACTCTAAACGGAGTTGAATTTTTCCTTTCCGCCATTGCTTACCCGGGCTAAGGACTTCGCAATCTATTCCTTCGGAAAATAGACTTTCTTCTTCTAATTTACTATGAATAATTGTCATAAATTCACTAACTTTGAACGTGCATTGAAACATTAAACTACTACCACTGGTAGAAATGACATCTCCTGCATGGAGAGCTTCAAATTTTTCCGCCATCACTATCTCCTTTATGGACTTATATGGACTTATTTTTACATCAAGGCTTTTGATGGTTATTGGTTATTCGTTATTCGTGATTTCCTTTTCCGGGCAAATAATCAATAACCAATAACCAATAACCAATAACAAGTATATAAAGTTTAGAAAAACCAACCGTAAGAGTGCAACCCTTTGCCCAAAAGATTGACCCCAAGATAGCAGATCCAAACGACCACAAAACCAGTGGCGGCTAAAATTGCCGGACGGCGACCTTGCCAACCCCGGGTAATCCGGGCATGAAGATAGGCGGCGAATACCAACCAGGTAATCAGCGCCCAAGTTTCTTTGGGATCCCAACTCCAGTAGGTGCCCCAAGCTTCATTGGCCCAAACTGCCCCGGCAATAATCCCAATGGTCAGCAGGGGAAATCCCAGACCAATGATCCGATAACTAATGTTATCCAGGGTTTCCGCAAGGCTGAGACGTTGCGGAGAGAGGGTGGTGGCTTCTTGGAATTGTCCGGCGGTTTTCACCTGCTTGGGTTCCAGGAGTGCCACGTTGGAGGAACTCCCAGGGCTGCCATTATTTTGGCTAAATCCGGCAACTTCGGCGGTGGTCATAGGGCTAAATTGATTGATGACTAAGGCGTCAGCCCCTAGTTGTAAGCGATTTTCTGAGTTGCGGTAGGCGCCGTTACCAATGGAACTGCCTCGGAGTTCCACCGCTTGTCCGCGAGTGACAATGAGGAAGGCGATCGCCAAGACCGCACCCACCATCAGGGTGGAATAACTCAGCATCATCACACTGACGTGCATCATCAGCCAGTTGGATTTGAGGGCGGGAACCAAGGGTTCTGCGGATTGCATTTGTGGCGGCAAGGTTAAAGCGGCAAAAGCGGTAATCCCCATTGCCACGGGTGCGGTAGCCACTCCCACCAACCGGCTGCGGCTCATATTTTCCGCAATCAAATGCATGGTGGTAATGCCCCAAGCCAGGAAAAAGAGCGATTCATACAAGTTACTCAAGGGAAAGTAACCGGCTTCGATCCAACGGGCACCGAGTAAGGTGGCCATGCAGAGGTTGGCGATCGCCATGCCACTGGTTCCCAAACCCCAGAGCAAAGGAATCCCCGGAAAGGCAGCACCCACCCAATAAAGCATCATAGTCACCAGCAATACGGCAAATGCTGCATTGTCCAGGTAATTCTGGAGTAATACCAGATTCATAAAAATTTCACCCCTTCAGTTATTTACCATTAATTTTCCAGTTCTTTCTATCAAAGCATAGTGGAAGCGTGAGAAACCCATTATCTTTATTTGTTATTTGTTATTTGTTATTTAATTAAAAATAGCAACAAGCAACAAGCAACAACAAATAAAGACTAATCTTTTGCCGGAGGCAATGGCCCCGGTGTGCCTGCGGTTTTCAGCCGGACAAAAATCTCATACTGGGCGGTTCGCGGACTGAGATTTGCTGCCGTGACCCCAATAGAACGAATACCGTTGACCATAGTTTTTTGGTCAGGAGGCAGTCTTAGCCAACTCGGAGGGTTTTGGTTAATGATACGTTCCACATCAATGAAGAATTGACCATTGTTCGGAGATAGCTGACTGGGAACCGCTTGTTGAAATTCCTGATTCATCCCCAGGGGATTGCTAGGTTTGGGGACAAATGTGGGACTCAGGGGCGCACCAAAGGTTAAAAACGCTAAATCACCATCAAGCCAGCCGTGAGTAACCTGTAAAGCACCATATTCTGAGGTCCAATTGACTATGGGTTCTTCGCCAATTTTTCCCGGTTCGACTTTAAAGTTATATTGCTCTGCCATCACCTGATCAAGCTGACGGAAAATATTTTCTCCTGCACGGCGATCGCTCGCTTTTACCATAAACACCAAGGCCGACTGAAACTTAGAGTCGTTGTTATTCTCACCAGCGGCGACTAACCCTAGAGCGAATTGTCCCGCCATCCAACTCAATAAATCTTTCTCTAAATCTAATTTAGTGGTGTTTTTAATCGCCGTGGGTAGCCAGTCAGGTTTCAGGGCTGCCAGGGGATTGGTTTGTGTTCCTTGGATATAGTCCTGCCATAACTGCTGTAAATTTTCCCCGGAAACCACCATTGAGGTTTCTGATGGTAGGCGGTTGAGGATGCTATCCCCGGGTTTGGGAATGGGATATTTGCGATCGCTATCAGCTTTTAGCCACGCGATACTCTGAAACCGGATTCCTTCTGGCTCGAGCATAACATTCGTCGCCATCCCCTGCTGTTGCTGCACAGAAGCTAAACTCTGGGGACTTACCGCCTGATCTAATTGCAAAGCAGTCACAGCGGCAGCGACAGGTATATTCACATAAAATTGAGCAAATGCTCTGGACTCGTCTAAATTAGCCCAAGCTTGTTTAACACCGGATCCCTCCCTCAGAGAACTTCCTTTTTTATAAGTGTCAATGGCGCGGTTAATCGCCTCCGAACTATTAGCGATCGCCAAATATTTGCCACCGATCACCGAGATCGAGTAATTTTCCGGAATTCGGTCAACGGTTTCTTTAATCTCAATTCCTTGATAAGTCCGGTCAACCCACTTCACTTGACCGACAGATTTCGGAGAGGCTAAAAATTGTTTAGCTTTGGCCGCATTAGCGATCGGCAACACCATCACCACCGACTGCGAGGCTAAAGTCCCTGGGGCGGTTGGTGGCGTCGATTCCTTTTCCTTTTCTGTCAAATTAAGACCCGGTGGCGGCAAAAAACCAATGGTGATTTCTCTGCCGACCCAAGGCTGCATATCTTCAACATAGTTATAGCCGTTGGCCGTTAAAAAGCGATCGCGCAGTTCGGTCAACTTCCCATCAAATATTTTTTGACTTTCTGGCGTACCAAACTGACGCAGCTTTGTCCATTGTCGCTCATCAGTCGTCACAGAAATCGCCATCAAAGTATTCTCAGGTAATAACTCACTTCCAAGCAAACCTTGGCTTTGGGATTGTTTGGAAGTAATCCCCCAAAATGTGGCAATTCCTCCAATCAGCACCAGGGTAGCGGCCCCGGTGGCAATCATTATATTTCGTTTATCTTGTGAAATCATCACTTTCATTCTCGGTTCAGGCTCACTTGCACTGATCAAATAGCTTTGCTTTATGTTCTCAGGGATCGCATCCTTAAATCATGGCCGTCAGCTTGTTGACATGGAAATCATCCGCCGATCTACCGGCTTATATAAGGTATCTCGTTGTTGAGGCTGACGACCAATCGAGGCGATCGCAGCTTGTAAAGTTTCTGGTTCCAGACAAGTCCCGCCAACTGCCCCGGCCATCGTTGTAATATGTTCTTCCATCAAAGTGCCGCCAATATCATTACACCCCCAATTCAGCGCTTCGGTTGCCCCCGCTAAACCCAGTTTCACCCAACTGGGCTGATGATTGGGAATCCAATCACCCAGAAACATTCGGGCAACCGCCGTCAAATGCAAGGTATCGGCCAAAACAGGCTGGTCACGGCCAACCCGACGACGCAACGGCGCCGGGGCTTCCCTACCGACCCCGTCCCCACCGACAAAAGGCAGCAAGATAAATTCCGTAATCCGCGCCGGGTAATTTCTTTCTATTGCCGTTTTTTGGAGCGATCGCAACTGGGCCAAATGGTTAACTTGCTGTTCTGGGGTTTCAATATGTCCACAAAGCATCGTACTGGTAGTGGGCATTCCCAAGCGATGGGCTGTACACACAATCTCTAACCAAGTCTGGCTATTCAACTTTTCAGGACAAATCACCTGTCTGATGCGATCGTCCAGCACCTCTGCCGCAGTTCCTGGCATCGAACCCGCCCCCGCATCCGCCAAAGCGCCAATCACCTGCTCATAAGTCAAACCATCCTCCCTAGCAATAAACTGCACTTCCTGGGGGGAAAAAGCGTGAAGATGTAAATCAGGAAAGCGATTTTTAATCGTTTGGACTAACTTGATGTAATAAGGTAAACAGGCGCCGCCAACCTTCGCTGCCGGATTCAACCCTCCTTGCATACAGATTTCCGTTGCCCCTCGCCTGACCCCTTCTGCCGCCTTTTGCTCGATTTGTTCCCAATCTAGCCAAAAAGCCCCCGCTGCACCGGCATCCCGCCGAAACGCACAAAAGCTACAATGTTGTTCACAAATATTGGTAAAATTAATATTCCGATTAATCACATAAGTCACCACATCTCCAACTTGCTGGCGTCTTAGTTGATTAGCCGTTTCTTGAATCATCAAGCGCACATCTGGATTCGTTACCTTGAGCAGTTGCACTGCTGCGGCCTCAGATAACTCATTACCAGCCAGTATCTTCTCAAGAAGTTGCTCAACAGTTATAGTAGTCACAGATCGCAATTAGGTGTAAGTCACTGGTTCTATTTTGACATTTTTTGGGTAAATTAATCTAACAGTTATTTATCTTTTTTTATTCCTTAGCCCATCAGTAAATCAACGACTTTTCAACGTTTCCTGATTTGTGAAAATCGGTGATCGGCCAAGTCGGAAGGGGCTGAGAAAAGATAAAAGATAAAAGAGAGGCTCTTTCCTCTCTCCTCTTGCCTCTCTCCTTCCGTTAGGGTTTACTAAATTCATCTATCTTATGATTCAGCGGAAACATCCAATCCGAGAGGTTGAATTGACTTCGGGGGCGATCGCTTATATAAAATAAAAATTTCACATTTATAGAACTTGCAATCGCCAATCATCGTCAATTATCAGAAATCATCAGAAATCATCCTCAAGATTTGTTTGCACAAAAAATGGAACCAGCAAAAATGGCCGCTCAAGCATCTAACAATCAAGAATCTAACACTCAAGAATCTAACACGAGAGCCGCTCATCAGCCTCCCAAAATCTCCGTGGTTGTTCCCATTTACAATGAAGTAGACAGCATCCCCCGACTAATTGATGCCATATCCTCCACCCTCAAACCGACGAACATCACTTATGAAATTATTTGTGTGGATGATGGCTCAAAAGATGGCTCTAGAAAGCTTCTCAAAGAAATTGCCGAACAAAGAACCGATCTCCGAGCGGTTCTTTTACGTCGCAACTATGGGCAAACTCCAGCAATGGCGGCTGGGTTTGAATATGCTAGAGGGGAAATTATTGTCACAATGGATGGGGATTTGCAAAATGATCCCACAGATATTCCCAGAGCGATCGCCAAACTAGAAGAAGGATATGATTTAGTCAGTGGTTGGCGGCAAAAAAGACAAGATGATGCGTTAACGAGACTCTTGCCTTCCAAAATTGCCAACTGGCTAATTGGGCAAGTCACTGGCGTTCAATTACATGACTATGGCTGCTCGCTAAAAGCTTATCGCAGTGAAATTGTTAGCGATCTTAACCTTTACGGGGAATTGCATCGGTTTTTGCCCGTATTAGCATTTATTGAAGGTGCCAGAATTACGGAAATTCCTGTATTACATCATGCGCGACAGTATGGAACCAGCAAGTATGGACTCAGCCGAACTTTCCGGGTCATCATGGATTTAATGACCATCTTTTTTATGAAGAAGTTTTTAACCCGACCCATGCACGTTTTTGGCTTGTTTGGCATTATATCCATGTTTTTGGGTACGGCATTAGGTATGTATTTAACTTTCCTAAAACTGGGTTTAGGACAAGCAATTGGCCAACGACCTTTGCTGATGTTGGCCGTGCTTTTATTGCTGACCGGAGTGCAGTTATTTTGTTTTGGAATATTATCAGAATTGATGATGCGAACTTACCATGAATCGCAAAACCGTCCGATTTACCGAGTTCGAGAAGTAGTTGATTCAAAGGTTCACCCCGATTTGACAAAAACTGAGTAAAATTTTAAGCTAGTAGCTATTAGCGATCAGCTATCACTAAGAACCTACTCGTGATTTAAATTCGCATAATCCCTATGAATTGGCTATTAGTAAATTATAGTTAAAAGAAGTCCCTGATAAGTTTAGATGTGGGACTTCTTTTTATCTGGGTGAAAATATAGACACTGAGAATTGTTTCAAGCAATTTAATCCAGTAATCATCTATTGTACGGTCAAGGTATAGCGTCCCCGTCCCCGATTATTTACCGTATTGGCTAAAATTCGATATTTGCCAGTGGTGGGTAAAGTAATCCGAATCGTAGAATTGGTGGTTTGAGAATTTCTATCGTCATTTTCTTCTAGGGCTCGACCGTCGGGACCGATTAAGACCAAATAAGTATCAAAATCATCACTATCCATGTTAATCGTGATTGTTTGACCGGCACGACCTTCAAATTGATAATCATCATATAAACTGCCATCAGAAGGGATAACCGCATCACCCACTGTGAGTTCTTCTTCTACTCGCAAAATCCACTGGTTGCCAATGGTGTTCGCTGATAAACGGTATGTGCCAAATTCTTGCCCTTGAGCCGAATTTGCCAGTAAAGTATAAGTTCCATTTTCCGGTAATGTCACCCGGATTTTGGCATTGCGGTTCTGCCCTCCATCATCGTCTTGAGCCAGTTCTTGTCCGGTGGTATCGAGTAAGATTAAATAGCTATCAATCTCATTACTACTCATTTCCAGAATTACTTCTTGACCCGCTTTGCCTTCAAATGTATAAATATCAAAAAAGCTACTATCGACTGGTAAAACATTCGCATCTTGGCTCAGGCTTCTTTCAATCGGTGACTGATTGAGGACTAAGGTTTCCGCCGGTCTCAGATTCCGTCGCTGTGGCCGACGCTGGGTAATTGCCGGGGCAGTTCCCTCTCGCACGGCGGTTAAAAAAGGTTGAATCCGGTCAGTAGAAATGGCAAAGCCAATGCCAATATTCCCTGTATTTTCTCTGGTGGTAAAAATAGCCGTATTTACGCCAATTAATTCACCGCGAGAATTAAGTAATGGCCCGCCAGAGTTGCCCGGATTAATTGCGGCGTCGGTTTGAATTAAACCTCTTTGTGGATCAATTCGGCTAATAATTCCGATGGTAAAGGTTCCCTGAAGACCGAAGGGATTGCCGATCGCAAATGCTCGTTGTCCCACTCTCACTGAATTGGGACTGGCAATAGGAATTGTAGGCAGATTATTTTGATCGCGAATTTTCAGCACCGCTAGGTCTAAGCCATGGTCAGCGACGGCAATAATGTCCGCTCTAAACCGTTGGCGATCGGCCATCACCACAGTGACAACATTAGTTCTAGCACTGGCAATAACGTGAGCATTGGTTAATACCAAGCCATCTGGGGTAATAATAGTACCACTGCCTCGCGATCCACTGACGGAAATAGAAACCACCGCCGGACTGGCTTTTTCATAAACCTGTATGTTTGTGTCTTCATCACCATTTTGAGCATGAGCAGGCAGGAGGCGAAACGGATCCGTCAAGGGGATCGCACCTGTTGTAATTGCTGCCGCTAACATTACAGATGTTGTGAAACGTAAAATCTGAGAATGGGAAGTCATAACTAAATGATGAAAAGTGTTTAATTTTGCCGACGATCAGCACGAATCTGTCGTTCCATACTTGTTTGTTGTTCGTTATTTGTTATTTGTTATTGGCTATTTGTTGTTTGTTGGGTAGGGATTCTTTGTTTGTTGGGTAGGGATTCTTTGGTTGTTGGTTGTTGGGTAGGGATTCTTTAGTTGTTGGTTGTTGGTTGTTTGTTGTTTGTTGGTTATTAATTCGCCCCTCTGCTCCTCCGCCTCTCCGCCGATGGCGGCCTCCTCCCCCCGCCGATGGCGGCCTCCTCCCCCCGCCGATGGCGGCCTCCTCCGCCGATGGCGGCCACCTCCGCCCCTCCGCCGATGGCGGCCACCTCTGCACCTCTGCACCTCTGCACCTCTGCCGATGGCGGCCACCCGATCGCGGCCTCACCACCACCAGCCGCTCACCGAGGATCCATTGGCACATTTAAAGGTTTGCCGGATTGGTCGTAGACTAAAATATCCCATTGGCCATTAGCACTGGATTCAAAGGCAATGGTACTGCCATCGGCACTAATGGTAGGATGACGAACTTGGGCAGGGAGGTTAGCAGTAAGATTTCTCAATTGACGAGTTTCTCGATCGTACAAATAAATGTCGGTGTTGTCTTGTTGAATGCGAGTAAACACAATATAACGTCCGTCTTGAGAAATCCCTGGGTCTGAGGCGATCGCATCCAAACTATTTAACCCGGGCAAATCAATCAAACGCCGACTTAACCCATCAAACAGATAAATATCTTGGCGTCCTAATCGGTCAGAGGCAAATACAATATAACGTCCAGCAACTTGAGGGCTAAGTTCATCAAACTGCGAATTTAACCCCCGTCCTCCAGTATCAAAGGGAAAACTAAGCATCCGGGGATAAATAGTGCAACTACTTAAAATCGTCGCGATCGCGGGGGGAAGAAGGAATTTAAGGACTTTGGCGATTTTCATGGCGTCCAAGGGGCTTCAGGTGCTTCAGGGGCAGGGGCGAACCAACAACAAATAACAAATAACAAATAACAAGGTTATGGGGTCAAAGATGGGGCAAGGGGTACACCATCGAGTAAATCTAATTCTATGTTTGGGCCTCGGTCAATTACCCCAATATCCCACTGACCGCGTAACCCATTTTCAAACACAATATAGCGACCATCGGGACTAATCCGAGGGTTGCGGATACTGCCTTGGTAGGCTTCGTAAATAATTCTAGATTGCCGAATTAAGCGATCGTAAACCACGATCGCCGGTCTCCCTTGGTCATTGGTGAGATAACTAATATAACGGGCGGTATTACTAACACTAGGCCGAGAAGCGATCGCCTCTGGTTGATTTAAACCGGGCAACTCTACAAATTGTCGCTGTTGTAAATCATACAACCAAACATTATGACTCCCACTGCGATTAGAAACAAACGCTAAAAAACGACCATCCGCACTCAAAGCCGGATGTTGTTCTGTGGCCCGACTATTTAAAGAAGTTGGGTCAATCGGCACAGTAGTAGAAGTACAGCCACCCATCAACGCCGCGAGACTTACCGTGAAGCTGACAGTCAGCCAATACCGGATTTTCTGGATCACACGAAATTTTTTCACGTTCAGGTTAGACTATCAATAATAGAACCGAACGACATCGGCTTATTGGTTTGTAACTTCAATTGATATAAACTTTAAGCCCTTGATTAATTAACCTGTGGTCAATTTTGGCTCAATTTTGCTTGATAATTTCAAGATGATTTGAAGATGATTTCAATATGATGGTAAAAATAGAAACTGGGGAAATTTTTCGTTAATTTCGAGCGCACTTATCACCATAATTTTTGCAGCCCATACCAACCAAATGCTCAAAAGATAAACATAGTTGGCAAAATTATCGTTGGCAAAATTATCATTGGCTGATGACTTTTTCCGGTTTTTTCCCCAAGTTTCTTAACCCAAACCTATTTAGGCGATCGCCTAGTTACGTATCAAACTGTCCAGCATTATCATCCTCATCATCCCGTTGTGGATCGATGGGCTGATAATCCACATAATCCGTGGGGGTCGGATCGAGATCATCTTCAAAATCCCGCCGATTCGTTGGGGGTTCTTCCGCAGGACTAGGCTTTCGGCGTCTCGACGGATCTTCTGGTCTGGGACTGGCAGTAGTAGAAGCGCGACGGGAATAATAGGAAGCGTCATCGGTTTCCACAGAAGCTTGCCATTGCTCAGTTCTCGGATTCATAGAAGGATCTGATGGAGGCCGACGGCGGGGCTGACGATCCGAGTTAGTCGGGCGATCGTAGTCACCACTAGGGCGTCTACTGCTGCTAGGGCGGCTTGAAGATCGTCTAGGTAGATCATCTTCATAATATGAACTTCGAGACGGACGAGACTCTTGGGTCCCTCGGATGCGACGCCGAGTAATCGCCAACTCAGCATCGTAGGGTTCAATTTGATCCAATTCCGCATCGACTCGGTAAACATCGCTCACCGGACGGCGTTCATCAACGATTGGCGCTTGTCGTCTAGCTTGGGCAGTCGTCACCCCCCGTAAACGAATATTTTCAAAAGCAAAGAAAATCGCCGATCCACCGAGCAGAATTTGCCCGAACTGCATAATCGGATCGAAGCGCCATCCGTAAAAGAACAAAATCCCGCCACAGAGTAAAGCCACCGCCGCAAAAAACAGATCGTAATCTCGCGAGAGTTCTGGGCGCCAAGACCTGACGGCGTACAGCCCTACCCCGCCGATCGCCAGGGCAATGCCCACAATACTCGCTAAGTTAAGACTAAAATTTACCATTGTTTTTCTCCTTTACTTGTCCTATGTTAGCGAGTGCCAGTTCAAATCAGAAATCCTTTCATAAATCCCTAGCCTGATGCTGACAATTGCATCAGGTTTACGGAAAAATCGAGAAAACCTCAGACTAGGAGGCTTTGGGCAATAGAGCATAATGGCGCTTCCCAAAGAATCTAGCTGAGGCTTCTAAAGGTTTTGCCCGATTTAAAACCGGCGCTCAATTTTATCTTTTTGGCTGAGGAAGATTAAGGCAATGGTTGCGGGGATTACCACAATCACAGTACCCCAAAGCAGACTCCAGAAAAAATTGGCCAATGAAGGTGTCATAGTTATTGATTCCTTAAGAGAACGATTGATTTTTTTCAATTTTAGTTGAATGTTGCTCTGTTGAGAAGTTTATCGTACAGGACTTACGCCTGGATTAAAATCATATATTTTATGTTATTTTTTATCTGTTATCTGTTATTTTTAAATTCGGCGGGGGAGCGGAGGAGCTTCTGGTGCTGAGGAGACAAAGCCCCCGTGCTCGATGGGCGACTCGATTGGCGGCTCCCCATCCCTCCGGATCGCTTGCTCCCAAATAACCAATAACAAGTAATTAATAAGTAATAAAAAATAAATCCTATTAATCAAAGCCTGATTTTGGTAATATTATTTTTAACAAAACTTAAAAGCTGCGGAAAAAAACGATGACACCTGTAACAATAACTGGCTTAATCCTGGGAATTTTATTCGCCCTGATGACTCTATTATTTATTTTTCGGATTGTGTTAACTTGGTATCCTCAAATTGATTTAAATCAGTTTCCTTTTAGTTTGGTGGCTTGGCCAACGGAACCTTTTTTAGCGCCAACTAGAAAAATTATTCCCCCTTTAGGCGGTGTGGATATTAGTCCAGTGATTTGGGTGGGAATTTTTAGCTTGTTACGAGAAATGCTGGTTGGTCAACAAGGGCTGATTACGATGATGCATTAAATGCATTAATAAGAATTACCCATTAACTATATTTGGATGGTGGGCAATGCCCACCAACTCCTAGGTATAGTTTGATTAGCCAATATTGGCGGTGGCGTAATTTATGATAAAAATTTAACCAGATATATTTCTGATAATCTTGATAGATATAACCTAAAATAAATATATGCTAAAAAATTACATTACAGCGGTTTTGTGAATTAATCAAGGATAGAAAAAACTGTAGAGGCAATTCGCGAATTGCCTCTACATAACATAATAAATAATAAATCAACTTATTATTTATTGGTTATTAAAATGACAATATTTGGGAAAAATATTGAAATATTTTAATCTATTGGCGTTATAAACCTTACATTGTGGCCTGCAAAAACATGGATGGCAATGAAAATAAAATTATTTATTGTAAAAAAAATCAATAAAAAGGGTTTTAGATTTATTATAAGATCCTTTTTATTGATTGTGATGCTTTTTCTGCCAAGATGTTAACTCTTATTCATCATGTTTTCCACAAAGTTGGTGTAAACTTCCCCAGCTAAGAAATCTGGCTCTTCGAGGATTTTTTGATGAAATGTAATGGTTGTGGGTAATCCCGTGATGGCGCATTCTCTTAAGGCGCGTTTCATCCGTTTAATTGCCGCAGGGCGATCGGGACCCCAGACAATTAGTTTAGCAATTAAAGAGTCATAATAAGGGGGGATTTCATAGTCGGTGTAAACGTGAGAATCCCAACGGACTCCTGGCCCTCCCGGTGGTAAAAAGCCGGTGATTCTTCCGGGATGAGGGCGGAAGTTGCGATCGGGATCTTCGGCGTTAATCCGACATTCGATCGCATGACCTGTCAGGTTTACTTGGTCTTGGGTGACTTGTAATTTTTCCCCTTGGGCAACGCGAATTTGCTCGGCAATTAAATCAAATCCAGAAATTACTTCTGTAACCGGGTGTTCTACTTGAATCCGAGTATTCATTTCCATGAAATAAAAATGACCGGAACTATCTAAGAGAAATTCCACCGTACCGGCGCCGGTATAACCAATGGATTTGGCTGCTAATACCGCCGCCCGACCCATTTTTTGCCGTAATTTTGGCGTTAACGCTGGACTAGGGGATTCTTCTAAGAGTTTTTGATGTCGGCGTTGAATGGAACAGTCCCGTTCACCCAGGTGTATGACATTGCCGTAGTTGTCAGCGAGGATTTGAAATTCAATATGACGAGGGCGATCGATAAATTTTTCCATATAAAGCCCAGGATTACCAAAAGCGGCTTGGGCTTCCCCTTGGGCAGCGGCAAATAACTTACCGAGTTCATCGGCAGACTTGACCAAACGCATCCCCCGACCACCCCCCCCAGCGGTGGCTTTCAGCATCACAGGATAACCAATTTCTCTCGCGAGTTCTTCGGCTTCGGCCATATCCGTCAGCAATCCCTGACTACCGGGAACTGTGGGAACTCCGGCTTTTTGCATGGTTTTCTTTGCCGTGGATTTATCCCCCATTGCCAGAATTGCTTCAGGAGTAGGGCCAATAAAGGCAATTTGGTGATCCGCGCAAATTTCCGCAAACCGAGCATTTTCCGCTAAAAAGCCATAGCCCGGGTGAATCGCCGAGGCGTTATGGGTTAAGGCGGCGGCAATAATATTGGGAATATTGAGATAACTTTTACTACTGGGTGCTTCACCGATACAAACCGCTTCATCCGCCAATTGAACATGGAGCGCTTGACGGTCAATAGTGGAATGAACAGCAACCGTAGCAATTCCCATTTCCTCACAACTGCGAAGAATACGAAGCGCGATTTCCCCTCGATTGGCGATAAGAATTTTGTCAAATTTCATTTATTCACTGTCCCCTCGCTCATAATGTCAAACTGATTATCGTATCATGGCAGGGGAGCGGGGGAGCGGATGGTGCGGATGGTGCGGGGGAGTGGAGGGGCAGGGAAGGCGTTTACGGATAACTAATATTTTTTTCAGATTTTTTTCAGAAAAAGTCTTGCGTTGTCTTGAGTGAATGTGATATATTAGTTAAGCCATGCGGATATGGTGGAACTGGTAGACACGCACGCTTGAGGGGCGTGTGGGGAGACCCTTGCGAGTTCGAGTCTCGCTATCCGCATAATCCCTAAAGCTTTATACATAAGGCTTTAGGGATTTTTTTTCTGTGTATTTGATCTGGTTGGACGTAGGGGGAATTTTTTCATGTTCGATTTGTATGGCGATGGGATTCTATGGCGATGGGAAATGTTCTTTAATAAGAGATGACAGATAACAGATATTTAATAAAATTAATTGCCGAAAGATGATAGGATGTGCCATTGGCAGTAGGTAATTTGGGCAAGGGGAAAATGCCAAAAATTTGGGAATTAGATTTTTATTCTCGACCGATTTTAGATGAGAACGGTAAGAAAGTCTGGGAAGTGCTTTTGTGTGAAACTCCGGTGGTGATTTCACAAGATGCTCCTTTATTTCGGTTTAGTAAGTTTTGTCCGAGTACCGAGGTGAATTCGATTTGGCTGCAAGGGGCGATCGCAGAGGCGATCGCGGCTGCTCCGATTCCACCCACAGCGATTCGCTTTTTCCGGCAGCAGATGAAAAATATGATTACCAAGTCTTGTCAAGATTTGGGCATTGATGCGGTGCCGTCTCGCCGGACGATCGCGCTGCAAGGGTGGCTGGAAGAACGCATGGCACAAGTTTATCCTCAAGATCCAAATTACCAAGCGGCAGCACCGACGGCATCGGTGCGAATGGAGTCAGCCCCGGCATCTCTGCTACCGGATGCTTTGTTGGGCGAAAAATGGGCTTTTGTGAGTTTGGCGGTAAGTGATTTCGCCGATTTAAATGAATGGGATATTGGGTTTGGGGAGGTTTTCCCAATTTTAGGGGAAAAAAGTTTGGTGCCGGAGTTGACCCCTGAAAGTCGCATTCCGGGAGTGATTATTTTTTCTTCACGGGCGACGGCTTTGGCTGCGTGGATGTCTGGCTTAGATTTGGCCTTTTTGTCCATACAGCAAGAACGACCAGCCCGATTATTCCTGGAAACTGGAGGGTGCGATCGCTGGATTTTAGCGAATATTGTCAATGCTCAAACTCTGTCGGAAGCCCAGGGATTTTTGGCGGCTAAGGAAAAAGCCCAGCAAGTGCATTTTCTGGCGGTTCAATCTAATCCAGAGTCGGCATCTTTTGCGGGATTTTGGCTGTTAAAGCAAATTAAACTGCCTTAATTTGGTGCGTTACGGCAGGCTGGTGAATTTTGTTGATAGTTCATAAATAAATTTGTAAATAAATTTGTAAATAAATTTGTTTGGCCTGCCAAACGCACCCTCCCTCTACTATCTCTACATAAAGCGTGGCGATTCGTGATTAATTAATCATCGGTTTTATAAGTGGTTTGGTACTCCCAAGGAAATAGGAGAAGTCATGGGGTCTGGTAGTTTACATTCGGAAGAACTGGCGATCGCTTTACTAGAACTGGCGCAACGGTCGGGGGCTGAAGCCGCCGAGGTTTTACAGTCTCGATCGCACTGTAGCCCGGTGTTTTTCGAGGCCAACCGGCTGAAAGAATTGCAAAGTTCTGAGTCAGAAGGGACAGCCTTACGAGTTTGGCGCAATAGTCGTCCGGGTATTGCGGTGGCTTATGGCCCAGTCAACCCACAAGTGTTAGTGGATCGGGCTTTGAGTCTGAGTGAACTGAATCAACCGGAAACTATTGAACTGACTCAGGGAACCACGATCGCTTATGCGGATGATGGTAAAGCGGTGCTGGTGGAACAGTTACTCAGTTGGGGGAAAGAGGCGATCCTGCGAGTCCGAGAAGTTTACCCCGATGTCCTCTGTACCGTTGATTGTGACTGTGAATTAGAAAGCACTCGTTTAATTAACTCTCTCGGTTTAGATGTTCGTCACCAAGATACAACCCTCCACTTTGCTATGTCTGTGGACTGGGTGCGCGGCGATGATTTTTTAACCGCCAGCGATGGTATTTCCACACGGGGTGATTTAGATCCCCAGGCGATCGCCAATCAGATTATCCAACGCTTAGACTGGGCACAAGAGAATGTCGAACCTTGTAGCGGACGGGTGCCGATTTTATTTACCTCTAAAGCGGCAGATATGTTGTGGGGGACGTTGCACGCGGCGTTAAATGGCAAACGAGTGCTCGAGGGTTCCTCTCCCTGGAGTGAATACAAGGGCACCCAGGTGACTCACGAGGCAATTACCATTTCCCAAGAACCGGATATCGGCCCATTTAGTTGTCCTTTTGATGATGAGGGCACGCCAACTCAGCATCTTGTGTTTATTCAAGATGGGGTATTGCAAAATTTTTATTGCGATCGCACCACGGGCAGACTACTGGGTCAACAGACTACGGGCAATGGGTTTCGCCCTGGGTTGGGCAGTTATCCCACCCCCGGTCTATTTAATTGGTTAGTGAAACCAGGCGATCGCTCTTTCATGGATTTAATCGCCGAACTTGAAGATGGCATCATTGTGGATCAAATCCTCGGCGGTGGTGCAGGTATTTCTGGGGATTTTTCTATCAATGTGGACTTAGGCTATCGGGTGAAAAAAGGCCAAATCATTGGCCGAGTCAAAGACACAATGGTAGCAGGAAATGTCTACACCGCTTTAAAGCAATTGATGCAACTGGGTGCTGACGCGGAATGGAATGGGTCTTGTTACACCCCTTCATTAATTGTCGGCGGTTTATCAGTCACCGGGCGGCAACTATAAAGTTATTGGTAGGAGCGCCAGTAGGGGCGAGAAAGCTTTCTCGCCCCGATTTTTTATTTTTTGATGATTGGTTACTGATGATTGCATGGCTGGGGCAAGCTTCTTTATTCGTTATTGGTGATTAGTTATTTACCCTAAATAACTAATCACCAATAACGAATAAAGAATCAAAATAATTAACAATTCTTAATTGTTTTGAGGAATTTTCGGGCAATTTAGTAATATTACTTAGTCTATTCGGCCAATTACTTAAAGAAGTGTAACAGTTCTTGACAAAGTAGGGAGACTCGGTAACGCTCGGTGATAACATTCGATGAAAATTGCGTAAAAATTTTTGGCAAGCGAGAACCATCTATGGCAGAAACCCTGACAGGACAACCTCCAAAGTTCGGTGGCAGCACCGGCGGCTTGTTGAGCAAAGCAACCCGTGAAGAAAAATATGCAATCACTTGGACTAGCAAAAAAGAACAAGTGTTTGAAATGCCCACTGGCGGCGCGGCAATTATGAATGAAGGGGAAAACCTTCTTTATGTCGCCCGTAAAGAGCACGCTTTGGCTTTGGGTACTCAATTGCGTACCAAATTCAAGCCCAAAATCGAGGATTACAAAATCTATCGGATTTATCCCAGTGGAGAAACCGAGTATCTCCATCCCAAGGATGGCGTGTTCCCCGAAAAAGTGAACGAAGGTCGTCCCTATGTAGGTAAGATCGATCGCAAGATTGGCAACAATCCCGAACCTGCCACACTGAAGTTCAGCGGCAAAAATCCTTACGACGCCTAGTTGTTTGGCCGATCGCCTAGTTCTACTGACAAATCCTTTGTCATAAACCGTGGGAAGGTAGCACAGTTGTGCTACCTTCCTTATTGTTATGCCGTCGTTATGCCGTCAATAACTAATAACTAATAACTAATAAATAATAAATAATAAATAATAAATAATAAATAATAAATAATAAATAACAAATAATAGCTAATAACTAATAACTAATATTCTCCGTTACCTGTCAAATTATGATTTTTCCTGAATTTTCCGAATTCTCTCATCTAGCCACACAAGGTAATTTTGTGCCGGTGTATCAAGAGTGGGTGGCAGATTTGGATACCCCAGTTTCTGCTTGGTATAAGGTTTGTGCCGGTCAGCCCTACAGCTTTCTGTTGGAATCCGTCGAAGGTGGCGAAAAAATTGGCCGCTATAGTTTTTTAGGTTGCGATCCTTTGTGGATTTTATCCGCCAAAGGCAATCAAACGACGAAAACTTATCGGGGTGGTAAGGAGGAAATCTTTTCCGGGGATCCGTTTGTGGTGCTGACTGACTGCCTGAAATCGATCGCCCCTGTGAAGTTACCCCAGTTACCCCCTGGAGTTGGTGGTTTGTTTGGCTTTTGGGGATATGAACTGATTCGGTGGATGGAACCCAGAGTCCCGGTTGATCCAGCCCAAGAGAATGATTTACCTGATGGGTTGTGGATGCAGGTAGATAATTTGTTGATTTTTGACCAAGTGAAGCGGAAAATTTGGGCGATCGCCTTCGCGGATTTACGGGATCCAGCGGTATCCCTCCAGGAAGCTTATCAACAAGCGTGCGATCGGGTGAAAACTCTGGTCAATAAATTGCAAATGCCCCTCTCTACCGAGGACACGGTGCTAGAGTGGAAACCCCCCCGGAGTCAGGGAAATCCGTCTTCCCCAGGGCAAGCGGACTATCTCTATACCAGCAATATCTCCAAAGAGCAATTCTGTCAAAATGTCCTAAAAGCCAAAGACTACATCAAAGCAGGGGATATTTTCCAAGTAGTAATTTCCCAGCGGCTATCAACGGAATTCAGCGGCGATCCGTTTGCCCTCTATCGTTCTTTGCGCTTAATTAATCCTTCCCCGTACATGGGATATTTTCACTTCAAAGATTGGCAAATTATTGGCTCATCCCCGGAAGTGATGGTAAAAGCCGAAAATGCACCGGGCAAAGGTAAAATAGCTTCCCTGCGTCCGATCGCGGGCACCCGACCACGGGGGCAAACTCCCCAGGAAGATGCGGCATTAGCGGAAGACTTACTCCAAGACCCCAAGGAAATTGCCGAGCACGTCATGTTAGTAGACTTGGGGCGCAATGACCTGGGACGAGTCTGCGTGAAAGGGTCGGTGAAAGTTGATGAATTAATGGTGATTGAGCGTTATTCTCATGTGATGCATATTGTGAGTAACGTAGTCGGACAGCTTGAAGAGAGTAAAACCGCATGGGATTTACTCAAAGCCTGTTTTCCAGCGGGAACCGTCAGCGGCGCCCCCAAAATTCGAGCCATGGAAATTATCAATGAGTTAGAACCTTGTCGTCGGGGTCCTTATTCTGGGGTTTATGGCTATTACGATTTTGAGGGTCAACTGAATACGGCGATCGCCATTAGAACGATGGTCGTCCGGGCAAACGACCAAGGCAAACTCACCGTATCGGTGCAAGCGGGGGCTGGTTTAGTTGCGGACTCTGACCCAGAGAAAGAATACGAAGAAACCCTCAATAAAGCCAGAGGGTTACTTGAAGCGATTCGCTGTCTAGTTCGTTAACTTAACTGATTCTGATGCGGATTCTGAGGCTAAAGTCTCGTCACTTCCTGACGGGCTTTTTGGTCTCGCTGCGCGATGGCGGGTTTCATAATCACTGCTTTATAAGGAATTACCCCAGTGTGTTCGCTGCCCAACTCCTGGGCGGCTCCCAGGGACAAATCCAATGTGCGGGGCGGAATGTATGGGCCGCGATCGTTAATCCGCACAATCACTGACTTACCATTATCTAAGTTTGTCACCTTTAAATAGGTATCAAACGGCAACGAAGGATGAGCCGCCGTTAAGTCATACTGGTTGTAAGTTTCTCCATTCGCCGTCAAACGACCGTGGAAATAAGGCCCATACCAAGATGCTAAACCCGTGAGAATTTCTTTACTTTCCTGTAACCCGTACATCTGAGATTGGGAATTAGCCAAGGTCAAGGGTGGAGCAGCCAGGGCTTGACGGAGATTATTAATCCAATTCAAAGCTAACTGTTTTGGGCGATCGTTTAATTGTTCCGCCAAGGTTTCCGAGACAATCAATAACACCTCTGAACCAACTTGAATTGCTGGTTGGTTATGGACTATCGTGGCCTCGATCTGCTGTGGATCAAAATTAGGATCTTGCAACAATTGTTGAAGTTGTAAGCCAAGTACATGGGCAGAAATTGGGTCAGGCAGTTTGCCAACTAAACATCCACCAACCCAAATTTCATAAAAAGAATCCAGAGAATCCATGAATTGATAGTTGGGGCTGGTGGGATATGATCGCACCACCTGCACCAGGGTCGCTGTCGCTGTCGCTTTGGCAGGGGTAGTTCCGGGGATGGGCAAAATTTCATCCATCCATTGCAACATGGTTTGAGTCGGATTGTCCGAGTCACGGTTGTGAGAAATTAGTTGCCCGGAATTCGCCGCCTGGGTGTCCGTCAACCATATGGGCAAAAATGATGAGAATTGGGTTTTGGTTTTAATCGGGTCAGGTCGTTGACAAACTTGGCTTTTGCTTGATTTTTTTGAGAGGAAAGATTGCAACAATGGCTTAATCAAACCCTCATGCAACTGCAAATCGCTGGACATTTGACCGGATGATTTTCGGCGCTGCTTATGGGACTGTCCCCGTTTCTGAGCCGAATTATGAGCCGAATTATGATCCGAATTATATGCAACTAATAAAACATTAGCCGCATAAGAGTTATGCCCCGATTCAGCCGCCATTAATACAGGGTTACTCGATGAGAAAAAATCAAGTAACCAAGAAGTGAGCCAAACAATTCCTAGATATTCCATAATGAAAGAATGAACGATGACTGTCTACCCATAGGCAGACTAAGAAATTCGTAATAGATTACACGCTGATGCCAAAATAATCAAATGTGTGGGGATCAAAGTGGAAGCGACTAAAAAATGAGTCAACCCATTGATCCCAAGCACAAACTTAATTATACTCATCATAATTTTTGAGGCTCTATGAATTCATTAGAATTTTTTATCGTTGATGTATTTGCGGAGACTAAATATAGCGGCAATCAACTGGCTGTATTCCCCCGCGCTGGTCAAATTTCCCCGGAAATAATGCAACGAATAACCAAGGAAATTAATTATTCAGAAACCACGTTTATCACCCATCACGAGGCGATCGATGGGGGATATAATGTTCGCATTTTTACCCCTGCCCAAGAGGTTACCTTTGCCGGACATCCGACTTTGGGAACGGCTTATATTATTCAACGCGAATTAATTAAGGCTCCGGTGGCTCAGGTGAATTTAAATCTGCTAGTTGGTCAAATTCCTGTGACATTTGCCTATCAAGATGGCCAAGTGAGTTGCTTACAAATGCAACAAAAGCCGCCGAAATTTGGACAAGTCATCGACCCTGGGGCTTTGGCAGAAGTATTGAATTTAGAGGGTTCTGAAATTGACGTTCGCGGTAGCGGTGCGGAACACTATCGCTTTCCTTGCCAAGAAGTGTCTACGGGAATTCCATTTATCATTGTGCCGTTGAAAAATCACCATGCATTAAAACGCGCAAAAGTCAATAGAGATAAATATTTTAAATTAATTGAAACGACAGACGCGAAATGTATTTTCATCTTTTGCCCGGAAACCAATCATCCGCAAAATCATTTAAGTGGACGGATGTTTGGGGATTATTTGGGAGTACCGGAAGATCCAGCCACGGGTAGTGCGAATGGCTGTTTGGCGGGGTATTTGGTGAAGTATCGCTATTTTGGGGAAGATAATATTGATGTGCGGGTAGAGCAGGGATATGAAATCGATCGCCCGTCTCTGCTATTTTTGCAAGCATACCCGCAAGCAAACGGGGAAATTGCTGTGTTTGTGGGCGGTTCGGTGCAATTGGTGGCGAAAGGAGAATTTCTCTAATTATTCTCTAATTATTCTCTAATTATTATGATGGATGAAGTTTTAAAACAATGGCTGCGATCGCCCCTGAATTATGGATGGTTCACTTGATATTTATTTGCGTCACCAGGTGAACTAATTCTGGCAAAATCAGGGATGCCATCGCCAGTTTGACTGCCCCTGAAGAACCGGGAAGGGAAAAAATTAATTTAGATTGATAGACTCCGGCGATCGCCCGTGAAGCGATCGCCCGTGAGCCAATTTCTTGATAACTTAACCAGCGAAACACCTCTCCAAAACCGGGTAGGGTTTTTTCTAACAGAGAGGCGATCACATCGTAAGTTGTATCCCTGGGAGCAATTCCGGTGCCACCATTAAAAATCAATGCATCTAAATCCGGACGCTGGCACCACTGTATAAGTTTACCTTGAATCTGATCTGGTTCATCTGGCAGAATTTGGTAAGCGTTAACCCGATGACCGGCATCGCCGAGCAACTGCTGAATTAGCTGACCACTGCGATCGGTTTCTACGGTGCGCGTATCACTGACGGTAATCACCGCACATTTCACAGTGATGGGGTCTGAGTCGGGATGAGGAACTTTTGACATTGATTTAAAACGGTGGCGATCGCGATTACGGATGAGTAATTTTACCAAAAAAAACTATGACTTATTCAAGCCTAATCCATGATCCTCGGCGTAGCGTTCCATAAACCGCATAAACCGATCCCACTCTGCCGCAGATTTCATAATATGAAGGGCTTCAATGCCGACTGGTTCACCATTGACGAATTTCGCCTTCACATCTCGGCAAGTAATTTCCCCTTCTTCATCCACCAGATACATCCCCGTAATTTCATTCAGATTATCTTTATCCAAAGCCTTGGGGCGATCGAAAAAAAAGGTAGCGGTGCTATTGTTGCCACTGCGAGAGCGAGTCAAACGCACATCTGGCACCACTTCTTCGTCAACTCCCCTGGAAAATTGAATTGTCGCCATAAGCTGTTAACTTTTGTAAACGATTAATGATTTTTATTCTCGCATTAATTAGAACCCGATACAAATCTGATCGGTTGTTCTTGGTTGTTGGTTGTTGGTTGTTGGTTGTTGGTTGTTGGTTGTTGGTTGTTGGTTCTTGGTTGTTGGTTGTTGGTTCTTAGACTGTTATAATGTTTTATCTGTTATCTGTTATTTGCAGAATATAAAAACTCTCCTGGGGAAAAAAGCACTACCTTTGCTCTGGATGCAAGGACTCAGAGGCGATCAGGCCAAATTGATTAATCCGGTGAATTAGCTGATATAAGCGACCAAAATCCCGCCGGTTAAAATGCAATACCAAACGGGGCAGCTTTTCCGTCTCATCTCCTTGTTCGGCGGGCAATGCGGCACTTTTAGTAATTGCTCCACTCAGCAAAATATCGCTAAAATCCGCATTAAGTTCTGCCACCGTAGCATCGGACAGTTCACATTTGAGCCGCAACACAAACTGCTCGTCTACATAACGACTGGAGTGATAAACCTGATAAAAGTTGGCGATCACCTGACAAGCTTCATCCACATTATCGGTAATCGTGTAGAGACTCGAATCGTCAGGGCTAATCAAACCCCTTTGGGCTAAGTTCTTCGTAATATAGGCTTGCCAGTCTTGCCAGTAGTGTCCTCCGGGTGGATCGATCAGCACCAGAGGGGCAGGGCCAAAGCGACCATTTTGGGTCAGGGTCAAGGTTTCAAACGCCTCATCCAGGGTGCCAAAGCCACCGGGAAACAGCGCGATCGCATCACTTTCCTTGAGAAAAAATAACTTACGAGTGAAAAAATACTTAAAATTAATCAGTTTCTCATTTTCGGCAATAAACGGATTGGCGCTTTGTTCATGGGGCAACTGAATATTCAGACCAAAAGAACAGTGAGTTCCAGCCCCTTCATTTCCCGCTTGCATAATCCCGCCACCGGCGCCGGTCATCACCATAAAGCCCAATTCCGTGACTTTACGGGCAAACTCAAAGGCCATCCGATATTCTGGACTATCTGCGGCTAATCGGGCTGAACCAAAAATGGTCACTTTTCTGACATGGCGATAAGGCTGAAACACCTCAAAGCCTTGCTGCATATCTTGCAACGCAGCACTGAGAATTTTCCAGTCCAAACGTGAAATCTTGTCACCTTCAGCGACCAGAGCCAAAATCGTCGCCAGCGATCGAGAAATCCATTTCTGATACGGCAAGTCAGGGAGTTGCTCTAACAACTGATCAACCTGTGCATCAAGAGAAAAAGAGGAAGAAGAATTAAAAGAAGCCATAAGAGGGTTGGCAGCGGGAGGACAGTCGGCAAATTGAGTTGGCAATTCTAAAGAGAACATTAGAGAACATTAACATTGCCGCTGTTTAGCTAAGAAGTTTTTTTCAAAAAAAGAAACCCCGCACCAGGGTCTGCCCGGACGGGTTTTTCCTTGCGGAGCAAGCTGAAACTCATCGACGCCAAAGGGAGCAACATCCCGGATTGGGTCAGGTAGGGGTTTTGTTAATTCAACCCATACCTGACCCAACCCGACCCAAAGACGATCCAAAGCGTTCAGCTTGTTTTGGCTGGGGCAGACAAGCACTAGAGATATTTTTCTAAAGTATTTGCCAAGGTGGTTTTTGGCACTGCGCCCACAACCATATCAACCCGTTGACCTCCTTTGAAGATCATCAGGGTAGGAATACTGCGGATTCCATACTGACTCGCCACATTGGGATTTTCATCGGTGTTCAATTTGACCACTTTTAGCTGACCGGCGTACTGTGTGGCTATTTCATCCACCACAGGCGCCACCATCCGGCACGGACCGCACCACGGTGCCCAAAAATCAACGAGTACGGGAATTTCACTGTCAAGAACTTCTTGCTTAAAAGTAGCATCTGTAACAGGGGCTGCTGCTGACATTGTTGCGAATCCTTTTCTCAATAGTTTTTCTGAGATTAATGTATCCCCGACTGCCGCGTTTTAGTGTGAAGGCCGCAAAAGAGCCGAGATCAATCAGCGCTTTATTGACCCTTCTGATCTACGGGCAAAAGACCCTCGCCAAACGGTTGACTTTACCAAATTAGACAAAAAGTCAAACAGGAATTACTTCCTTGGGCAGCGGAAAGCGGTTACTCAGATGAAAAACCGGGCTATTTTTTTTGATTACAGCACTCTTTCCGCCAAACGGCAAGTCAACCAACCTAAGTTTACGGCGTGAGCTTGTCAGGGACTACAGGTAATTCTACCATCCACTCAAGCTCACGGAGTGAACCTACAAGTGGATTTGGCCATTAAACATTAAACATGAAAAATTGGCGAGGTTTTCTTTAAGCCGTCTTTGGCATTAAATCATTAAAGCCTTTCAATACATTCAAGGGGTTCAGAAGCGTTGTGTCACATGACCACCAAGGGGTTACAGCGACAGATATTAAATGATCGTTAATTCTTAGACAATTCTTAGACGAGTGACATCCTGAAATGTTGTCAGCGGGATCAGACAAGGGAAGATCCTGAAACAGCAGACGATCCATAGTATATAGGAGGGGATAGATCATGCCAAAAAGGAACCGCCCGAACAAGGTTCGGGCGGAGTGTGGTGTGAGGAGTGAACGGAAACATGCGTCTCCGCTATTCTCTATTGTAATCAATAGATCGGTTTAATGCGTACTAAATCAGTTAAAATTTTCAGATTTGACACAAAACCAGGCTTCTTTAAGGAGTGCAACATTTAACCTTCCTAAAGCGCTCACTCCTGAGCATTTAGGGTAGGTACAGCATCACCAATAACGGTGAAGGCTGTAGCGGGCAAAGCTCGCAACATAATGTTGCTTTTCGCCGTTGACATCTCGTGGAAGTCGGAACCCGCAATTGGGACATTGAAAAATCTTGGCGCCACCGAGTCGGTTGTGAATACGACCGCAATTGGTGCAGGTTTTGGATGTGTAGGACTCGTTACACCGAATCCCCAAAACACCATTCCGTTCAGCCATCGCGCTCAAAGCTGCTGCAAATCTGGAATGACTCCATGTCAGCATATTTCTCACCGACTTGCGGTTGATTTTGCGCCCTGACTTAATCACCATCTCAGAAACCTGATAGGTCGGCAAAAAGATGGTTTTATAATTCCTCACCAAAAAGGATGCCACCAAGGGGGTGTAAGTCTTTAACTAAGCCAGAAATCCGCTCCCTGAGCAGGTTAGCAGCTTTTATCATCAGATATAGCTTACGTTTAGATTTGGATAGGGCAGCGCGACTCAAGAGATGGTCTAGGTGCGAACACAAGCGATTGATGCGTCCGATGTCTCCCCGTCCCACCTCTAAAATGCCGTCCCCGTCATATCCCGTCAAAAAAGCCCGATTGCCCGGGTCTAATGCCATGACTCCGGTGTTTAATGAGCTAGTTTCTGTAACCCGCACCGGAATACAAGCCAGCCATTTTCCTCTCTGATCAACCAGTTCAGTGCCGTAAATACACTCTGTTGGCATTGGTTGAGATGCCTTAAAAGTTAAACCCTTGGTCGTTCTTGGATACCAAGTTCCGACTTTAAACTGAATTGTTTGTGACTTGGCTCGACAAGACTGAAAGCGGGCAACGCCACCGTTGCGTCTGGCTTGCCGAAAGGCATCTCACCAGTCAAACTACTTACCCATTCCCAGTTGTTGGGCTTTTTGATACACCTTGCCTTCCGTGAGTAACGACGGTGCGATCACCACTTCCACCTCTTGCATTTCTTTCAGGTTCTTGGCGCCTAAAGTTCCCATGCTGGTTTTTAATGCCCCTAGGAGGTTATGAGTGCCATCGTCAAGTTGTGCCGGTCCACGCAAAATTTGCTCCAAGGTGCCGGTGCTGCCGACGCGAATGCGAGTCCCGCGAGGTAATACGGGGCTAGGAGTGGCCATGCCCCAGTGATAACCGCGTCCGGGAGCTTCTTTGGCTCTGGCAAAAGGAGAACCAATCATCACACCATCTGCGCCACACGCAATACATTTACAGATGTCACCGCCGGTAATTAAGCCACCATCGGCAATCACAGGCACATATTTACCTGTTTCCCGATAAAATTCTTCCCGGGCGGCGGCACAGTCAGCCACTGCCGTGGCTTGGGGGACGCCGACACCTAAGACCCCACGAGAGGTACAAGCTGCCCCAGGGCCAATTCCCACTAAAATCGCTGCCGCTCCAGCTTTCATTAATTTAAGAGTGACTTCATAAGTGACACAATTGCCTAAAATAACTGGCACTGGCATTTCGGCACAGAATTTTTCTAGGTTTAATGGGGTGACTGACTCTGGAGACAAGTGATCCGTAGAAACCACGGTTGCTTGAATAAAAAATAAGTCAGCACCGGCTTTGGCGACTACGGAGCCAAATTGAGATGCACCGGCAGGAGTGGCACTGACCGCCGCAATTCCCCCTTGGCTTTTGATTTGCGAAATCCGCTTTTCAATTAACGCTGGTTTAATCGGCTCGGCATACAGTTGCTGCATCAGAGAGACAAATTCTTCTTTGCCGACGGAGGCAATGCGATCGAGTACAGGTTCTGGATCGTCATAACGAGTTTGGATCCCTTCGAGGTTGAGAACTCCAAGGCCTCCGAGTTTAGATAACAAGACTGCCATCTTTACGTCCACCACACCATCCATTGCACTGGCGATGATGGGAATTTCTCGCTCAATGCCACCGATCGCCCAAGAAGTATCTGGCAAACTCGGATCAATGGTTCTGGTTCCAGGAACTAGGGCAATTTCATCAATTCCGTAAGCGCGGCGAGCCGTTTTACCCCGCCCGATTAAAATATCCACTTCTTTTATTTATTCCCAAGACTATTTAAGTTACATTAGCAAATTTTGGAGTGTTCAAAAGTACAAATTTCGTATTTAGGGGATAAAAGTCCGGTTGAGGGGGATCCTGGAGCGGCTTTCGAGTTTGGCAAACACAAGACTTTCCTCTAATATTGTTCTAGAGGAATTTTGGCTAAATCGTGACAGAATTGGCATGGGTTTCCCTGTTGAATCCCTGTTAAATGGGTTAAGCTTTTGTGAAATCCAGGTTTGTTGACAATTTGTTGACAATGTTGACAAGATGAATGCCGATGATCCATTCCGGCGCTTGAACCAGTTGGGCAACTGTCAAGGGTAGACCAGAAAGGGGCATGAGACTTCGCCTCTGAGTCCGAGCCCCAGAAAATTCCTGCTTCGCAAAGGATTTCATCGATGAAGAATATGGATTTTCTACCAGGCTTGTCACCCACTCTGGGCAGTCAATCGTCAAACTTGCCTATTGGCTGACAATTGATTTAAGGGAGTCGGGTAAATTGAACACAGAATCAGTGAAGTTTAATCCCTATCAATCCTCAAATAGTAATCCTTTCGGTTAGTTTGCTCGGAGGAACAACTCACGAATCAATCAGGTCATAGAGCATTGGATGCAATATTTTTTGGCGGATTTGATGCCATGATGAATATTACCTTGGCGATTCTTCGTGCTGGGTTTTCCCTAATAAAATAGGGTGGCTCATCCGACGAGGCTGAAATTTGTAAGTTACTCAGTAAAGTTTAGTAAAATAGATTGATATAGATTGATTCAGATTTGTCAAGTTTACTGATTTTGACTAAACAATTTTATTTTTTCTTTATGGGCATGGGAGGGAGTATGAAAGCTTTAAACTTATTAAAGTTTTTAAGTCTAAGTTCTACAATGGCGATCGCCTTTAGTGGGTCAGTGCTATTGACGCCAAAGGCTCAAGGGTTGACTGGGTATGAAAATCCTCAGCAGTTCGCCAATTTTCTCCAAGCAGATCAGTCGCTTTTACAAGCACAAGCGCAAACTCAAGCACAAGCAGAAGCACAAGCACTAGAGCGCGATCGCCAACGGATCTCTGAACAGGTGATTTTACTCCATCGGCAAATGGTTGGGCCCAATGCCAGTCTATCGAGTCGCCACTTGGCAGCTTATGTCAATTGTATCGAGCAAAATGTTTGCACTTGGGATGATGTTCGCGCTCACATTGCTCATACTAACCCAGTAGATAATCGCTATCAAGGTCGCTCTGAGGATGAATATAGTCGTCGTCCCATTGGTTCATCTTCCAGAGATAATCGCAGCATTAGCCAGCGCCATGGCGATCGCTATCGTGATGATGAATATCGTGATTATGAATATAATGATGGACAAGTCCTCCAAGCACAGTCAAGAGAACGCCAGCAAATCGAGGAACAAGTACGAAGACTGTATCGGCAAATGCTAGGTAATAATGCCAGAATTTCTCGCCGTGACCTGCGGGATTATGTGAATTGCATTGAGCGGGATCGCTGTGATTGGGACGATGTGCGTGAAGAGATTGCTTATAGTGATGCCGGAGAGGAGGCGATCGAGGAAATTTACCAAGAAGTTCTCGAACGAGATCCAGATCGCGGGGGGATGAGAACTTACCAAGATCGGTTAGCCGATGATTGGAATATTCAAGATATTCGGGAGGATATTGCCGAAAGTGATGAAGCGGAACAGGCAATTAATCGAATTTATCGAGAAATATTGGGACGAAATGCTGATAGCAGAGGGTTAAGAACCTATCAAAGAAAGCTTTCTGAAGACTGGAGTCTCGATAAAGTCCGTCGCGATATTGCCAACAGTGATGAAGCGAGAAGACGGCGAGGCGGCTAAGATTTTCCTGTAAAAAAAAATCCGATATCGCTATGATATTATTGTGGCGATATTCGTGAATTTAAAACATATCGTAATTTGATGTTTCTCATTAAAAATACTCTAAATACAATATACAATTGAATATTTAGAGTATTTTTAATTTATTGATGGTGTTTAAATCAAGATTTTAAAAAAGTAAAAAAAACCGGTTTAAATTTTACATTTAATAAAATTGTTCGGATAAATTTGATCGGTGAATCGGTTATGCAAATCTCCTGTTATATTAAATTTTGGAGAGTATTTCTTAGTTTGACTCTTTTCGGTTTAGGTTTTTCGGTCTATTTCAGTCCGCTAGTTTCATCAAAATATCGAGAATACGCTTTCAATTTTGCTAAGAAATATTTGGAAATATTTTCACAAGAACTGACAGAAAAAGCGTGGGGTAATGTTGGGGCGATCGCTTATCCTGCTGGCGATCGGTTGATGATCGGTAATAATTCTAAACCGCAAAGCTTAGATGAGATTCAAAAGGAATACTTACGACCACATTTTGGTGATTTAGTGGATCGGGTCATGGTGGTCTACAGTGCTTTGCTGATGGAAGATTGGGTGGCGGCTAGTTTTCAAATTAATGTCGGCAGATCTAATGCTCAAGTTTATGGTCATCGCATCTATATTCGGGATATTTATCGCCCTGGTGATTTACAGCAAATCGTTTTGTTAGCCCACGAACTGTATCATTGTAAGCAATATGAAGAGCTAGGCAGTCTCAGTAAGTTTGGTTATCATTATTTTTTGCAATATAAAAAAGCTGACGAGAAATATAACCAAAATATATTTGAGCAAGAGGCGTTTAAATTTGAAAAGTTTTTTGCCAGTTGGTTGGCCAACGAAGTGAGAGTAAACGGAACTAGAAGCCGAAATAGAAAAGCAAAAAAATCTTCTGATATTGCTTTAGAAAATGAAGATTAATTTATGGATCAACAAAAATAATAGCTGGGATCAAATTATACCGATAAGCTATTTTATTAGAAAAAATAGTTATATTTTCCTAGCAAAACGCTGGCCGGAATCTTCCTCGCTAAATTCTTACAGATATCCGTGGGGATGACAGTCTCGGTGGGAACAAATTATAATAGATTCACGACCATGATTTATAAATTTTTATGAATTTTTCGAGGGAATTTATCACGATGACATTATCAAAATTATCTCCAGCATTGTATTTGTTGCTGGCTTTGACGATCGCCTCTTGGTTGGGACTGGCAGAACCAACAATGGCCGCAACCGATCGCACTCCACAGATGGCCGATAACCCAACTGTAATCGCGTCGGTGGTACATCCTCAAACTCCCCTCTCCCAAGTGCGCGGTGATTTGGCTGCTGTTTGGAAGAATCACGGAGTTTCTGGATCCCAAATTTGGCTGACCAGAAACGTCAATGATGGATTAAAAGATTTACCTGGATGTGCTTGTGCCGCTTGTAGTGGGATTAATCGGGAAATTTTTTCCCCGGTAGGATAACAGTCACCGTGGTTCCTCGATCCACCTCGCTAGATATGTGGATTTGTCCTTGATGATTTTCTACAATGGCGCGGGCGATCGCTAACCCTAATCCCGATCCAGTCGGCGAAAACTTTGCCTCACTTTGATGAGAATGATGTCTGGCTGGATCGACGCGATAAAACCGCTCAAAAATTTGTGGTAACGACTCAGCAGGGATACCAATGCCGGTATCCCTGACTTTTATCTGTAAAGGTGGAGACTGTCCCTGGCGAAAGTTTAGGGGATCGCACTGTAATTTCACTTCAATATCTCCCCCAGTGGGAGTGTATTGCAGGGCATTGGTTAATAAATTCGTAAACAGTCGGGTTAATTGTTGACTGTCCCCCCGCAGGCTGAAGATATTGCCCCGATCTCCTGTCGAGACAATTTCCGCTTCTAATTCTGGGGAGAATTCCTGGGGTGTGGCAATATCCAGAAACAAGGTAATGCCTTTTTCGGTGGCGATCGCTTGTTGTTCAGAAATCACAGAAATCAGCAACTCATCCAAATGCACCGTTTCCCAATTGGGTTGAACGATGCCACTATCTTGTCTAGCTAGAAATAATAGATCGTCCACCAATCGCCCTAAGCGTCTGGTCAAGCGTTCGATCATTTGTAACTGTAATCGTTGGGTGGCGGATTCCAGATTCGGATCCGCTAGGGCTACTTGCACGTTGGTTTGAATTATCGCGATCGGACTCCGCAGTTCGTGGGAAGCATCGGCGGTAAACTGTTTCAGCCTTTGGTAAGATTCGCGCACCGGGGCGATCGCCAGCCCGGAAAGCAACCAACCAATCACCCCCACACCGATCGCCATCACCGCTGTCCCCACACTTAAATCCCAAATCAATTGTCGAATGGGTTTAGTAAATTCAAACCAGGGATGACTCACGCGCAAATAGCCTAAGACCTGTCGCCCATATTCCACTCGTTCGGTAATTTGTCGTAACCACAACTCGTGACTATTGCCCACTAAATGCACTGTTTCTCCAGTCCGGTTGGGATGCAAGGGCAGATTTAAGGACTCAGAAAACGTTGCCCAGAGTAACTCTCCCGTAGGACTAAACCACTCTAAATCAATATGATCGTCTTCCACCGCGTTGGTATTATTGCGAAAACTGGCTTCGACATTAACTCGCAATCCACCTTGAGAATTCGGTGAAATCACCAGCGATCGCTCCACTACTTCCACCACGTGCTTGAGGGTATCGTCGATGCGATCGATTAAAGTATTCCGCACATAAAAATAAAAACCTGTGGCAAATACCAGCAGTAAAATCGCGGTGACGGTGGTGTACCAAAGAGCTAACCGACGGCGAGTGGTTTGAAACATAACTTCTTTTTGTGGTTATTGGTTGTTGGTTATTGGGTAGGGATTCTTTGGTTGTTGTTTGTTCGTTGTTGTTGGGTAGGGATTCTTTTGTTGTTTGCTCCTCCGCTCCGGAAGCTCCTCCGCTCCGGGGCAACCACCGCCACGGAAAAGCCCCTACCACTGTCCTCCCCCGCTCCCCTACACCCCACACCCCACACCCCACACCCCACACCCCACTTATATCGTCTGTTTCTGCAAATTGATGCACGGTTCCCCATGACAGTGATTCACTTCAACTAGGACATGAGAAAGAGAGGGAATATGGCTAAGTAAATTCTTATAATATTCTGGTGGCTGAGGATAATGTGTCACCAAAGAAATGGTCGCCGCTAGATGATTTTCGCTCAGTTTCCAAACGTGCAGATCGGTGACTCGATTATCCGAGTCTTGCTCAATTGCATTTAAAATTGCCAAATTGATGTCTTTATCAATTGATCCGTCCAGCAAGGTTTCACCGGTTTCAGTCACTAATCCATAAGACCATTTGGCAATCACTAATGCACCAATCAAACCCATGACCGCATCCAGCCAAACCCAACCTAAAAACTTGCCCGCGAATAAGGCAATAATGGCAAAAAGAGAAGTTAATGTATCCGCTAAAACGTGAATATAAGCAGCACGAAGATTATGATCGTGGTGGTCATGGTGGTCATGGTCGTGGTCATGGTCGTGGTGATGATCGTGGTGATGATCGTGATGATCGTGTAATAGGAAAGCACTGACAAGATTGATAAATAATCCAATCACTGCGACATAGATTGCCTCATTGAACTGAATCGATGTCGGTTGAAAAAGACGAGTCAATGACTCGACGGCGATCGCCAGCGCAATCACTGCCAGCACAATTGCACTGGTAAAACCACCCAGTACAGTCACTTTGCCGGTGCCAAAGGTGTATTTAGGATTGCGTGCATTTCTCCGGGCATATTGATAGGCAAACACGGCAATTCCAAAGGCTCCGACATGGGTGGCCATGTGCCAACCATCAGCCAGCAAAGCCAGGGAACCAAAGGTTGTACCAGCGACAATCTCAGCCACCATTGTTACGGCTGTCAGTAACAGGACTATTTTGGTTTTTTTCTCTGCTTCATGTCGCTCAACAGAAAAATCATGGGCGTGTTGCCATTCTTCAAGGGTATGGATGTGCATAAAAATTCTCACAAAAGACTTGGGCTGAATTCTTATAGCGGTTTTCAGATTGGTCAACCACAAATCTCGCTTAGGGCAAAGCATGACCTCATTAAATCTCTGCTTTTAACCCTCGAATGCGGTCATGCTTTGCCCCTACCAAATCATCTGTGGTCTATTCAACAGAAAACCGCTGTAATCTCTAGCTTATAATTTTTTTACTCCCTGTAAACTCCTTAGCCTTACGGACAAACCGCTGATGAAAGTAAATTTTTTAATTTTTTAATTCTTGCACACGCTATTCAGGACAACGACCCTTTTTCCCATCAGGCATAATCGCATTACACAAATTAGCGTCTCTAAGATTGGTATTGGTCGTATCTGCCCTCAATAAATTGGCTTCGGTGAAATCAGCCCCCTGAGTTTGAGCCGAAATCAACACGGCATTCAACAGTTGTCCTCGGAGTAAATTGACGCCAATTAGGTTAGCTTCTCTGAGGTCGGCATTTTCCAAGTCAGCTTTTTCTAGGTTAGTGCCACGAAAGCTGGTATTCATCAACTGACTATTTCTCAGGGTGACACCGGGCATTTGCGCCCCGTCTAGACTAGCCCGACTTAGGTTGGCTTGGGCTAAATTGGCACTGGTGAGGTCGGCACCTCTGAGTTGTGCGGCGGCTAAGTTCACCCCAGTCATTTGCGTATTGCTCAGGGAAGCTCCATTGAGATTGGCTCCCCGGAGGTTGGCTTGTTCGAGAAAAACTTCACTCAAATTCGTGCCACTCAGGTTAGCTTCTTCCAGGTTGCTACCCGCAAGGTTAATTAAGAATAAGTTGGCTCCTACCAGTTGCGCCCGACGAAGGTTGGCATTGAGTAGGTTGCTGCCGGTAAGTTCTGCGCCTCTAAAGTTGACGTTTTCTAAGTTGGTATTGCTCAGGTTGGCACCACTGAGATCCGCTGCTCTTAAATCACTGCCTCTGAGGGTGGCGCCGGTTAGATTGCTGGAGCGGAGATTGGCTCCCCGGAGATCAAAACCACTGAGATCCGCACCAATAAGATTACAACCGGCACAATTTTTGGTTTGTTGCAATTGTGTGAAGTCGGATGGGTTATAGCGGCGTTCGCGGCCTTCGCCGCGGTGCGGAGCACCTTCGGGAATAGATTGACCTACCGTAAAGGGGACTGTTTCGCAGAGAATAATTAACAAAGCAATAAAAACGATGGTCAGGCTTTTTCTGATGTAACGGGGAATCATTGTTAAGCTGTTTAAGCGAGAATGTCGGTAATTTTTGATTTTCAATCGATAGCCCCCTCGTTGGCGCAGATATTTTAGGAGATTGCTTTCCGACCTAGTTGCATCTTATCGGTAATGGCTAAATATGAATTGTAAATATGGACTGTAAATATGGACTGTAAATGTTGAGTGCGGCCACCTCTTTGCGCGACAGGCGATCGCGCTAAAAGTTGTTAGACTGCGGTTTTTGTGGCAGGTTCCAAGATCGATTGACCCTCTGCTCTCTCGTTCCCTCGCACTCATAATTACTCTCATGGTGCCTCCGGGCGTCACCAGCCTAACCCTAAACAAAGCGAATCACTTTGTGAATCACTTTTAATGGAATGATAACTTTGAGAATTTTTCTATTTATAAGTGGTGAAAAATCGTTAAAATAAGTCTGAGGAAGATTTTTTCCAAGACTCAAAGAGTCTCTATTGCAGAATCGACTATGTTCTCTCATCCTATTTTTGACGATTCCTGTGAAGGATCCGATTCCGGGAATCGCGATCTCTCGGAATCCTTCTACAAAACATTGTTTAAGCGCTTGTGTGAGTCGTTTGACTATTCTACCCAAGCGCTTTTCAGTGAATGCATTTTTGGGATTGCCCCTTCTCCCGCAGGAGAAAACACTTTGTTTATCGTGGCGCCTTCCCAAGAAGTGTTAGAAAAACTGATTGCCCGCAGCGATCGCCTCCAAAATGAAGTGAATCGCCGCCTTCCGGGAATTAAGCAAACGGCGATTTGTGTTCAACCACCAGATGCCGATCGCGATCGCCTGCGGTCGTCATTGCCGCCGCAGTTCCCCCCGCAGTTTATGTTAGGCAAAATCTTCCGTCACTCTGCTGAAGATGAGTCAGTTAATTAACTAACAGAGCCTTTAACCATCTGAGTACGATTAACCAGGGAATTTTTTTCCCGATCGCACGAGCGCAACACTAATCTGACAAAAGATTTCAGAACCGGCAAATCCTCCGAAAGCGGAAGAGATTTGTTATTCTGAAATCTCATGTCGCCCCTGATTCCAGGTATGCATAAATTCTTCACTGGATCGTTAACAATTGAACGATTAAATATTCTCATTTCCCATCTGCCAGAATCCCTCAAAGGCACTAAACTTGTGCAATTATCGGACTTTCATTATGAAGGCTGGGGACTTTCAGAACAGTTACTCTTTGAGGCGATCGCCGCCAGCAATGCGGCCAAACCGGACTTAGTGCTCCTGACCGGCGATTATGTCACTGATAAACCAAACTCGATTCATCATTTAGTCCAGCAACTCAAACATTTAGAAAGTAGCGCGGGGATTTATGCCATCTTAGGCAACCATGATATTAAACCAAACGAATCCCGAACTGAAATAATTCAAGCCCTGACCAGTATTGGGATTCAGGTCTTATGGAACCAAATAGTTTATCCTTTTGGTGACGGTTTGGCCTTAGTGGGCATGGCCGACTTCTACTCTGGTGAATTTAACCCCAAAGCGGTGTTTCCCCATATCCCGGAACAAGTTCCCCGCATCGTTCTGTCCCACCATCCTGACACGGCTGCGATGATGTCTCGATGGCGGATTGATTTACAACTTTCCGGTCACACCCACGGGGGGCAAATTGTCTTACCCAGAATTGGTCCATTAGCGCCTAAGTTGACAAAAATTCGTCAGATGATTCCCCAACCTTTAAGCCGTTGCCTGTCCTCGATCAATAAAAAACCGGATAAAGTCATTCGTCATTGGGAATGGAGTCAGGGATTACATCAAATTAACCAAAATTTTCTCTATGTGAATCGCGGTTTAGGCACTTATTTCCCCGGTCGCCTATTTTGTGCCCCGGAAGTGACGGTGATTACGCTATTGTAGAGATATTTAAGGACTCGCTGAACCCAGAAACCCGGTTTCTAGTAGGGGCGAATGGCCATTCGCCCCTACTTGGTTTTTGCCAACGGCTGATCCAAGAAACCGGGTTTCTTCTTGAAAACTTACTTTTTTAGGCAAATGAAACTTATTTTAACGGCGGTGACAGGTTTGGCCATTCTCAATTTATTAATCGCCGGTTGTAGCAGTCAACCCACTACCCAAGAAATTATTCCGGCTCAACCGACAATGGCGATGAATTCGGCTGAAGTCAACCCAGTGATTTTAGCCAATACCCGGTTTGGCTTTAAACTTTTTACGGAACTTTATCGCCAAGCAGCCGATGAAAATGCAGCGGATGAGAATATTTTTATTTCTCCCGCGAGTATTAGTGCCGCATTGTCTATGACCTATAACGGGGCAAAAGCAGAAACCCAAAGCGCGATCGCCAATACTTTGGAAATTGCTAACATTCCCTTAGAACAAGTCAACCAAGGTCATAGTAATTTACAAAAATCTTTGGCTACCGCAGACCCAAAAGTGCAAGTAAATATTGCCAACTCTCTGTGGTTAAGCAAAACCACCACTTTTTTACCGGATTTTATCCAAAGAGTCGCGGAATCATACAGCGCTGAATTAAGTCAGCTAGACTTTAACGATCCTCAGTCACTTTCGACAATTAACAATTGGGTGAAAACTAATACTAATGATAAAATAGAAAAAATTGTCGATCAAGTAGACCCGAATCAAATTATGTTTCTGATTAATGCGGTCTATTTTAAAGGACTTTGGGCAAAACCCTTTGCTAAAGATGCCACCAAAGAGGCTGCATTTACCTTACTCGATGGTAGCACGAAACAGCACCCATTAATGAATCAATTTGGGGATTATCGTTATTATGAAACCGATACTTTTCAAGCGGTTAGTCTTCCCTACGGTGAAGGACGCTGGAGTTTTTATGTTTTTCTGCCAAAACCTAATGTAACTCTAGCCAGCTTTTATGAAAATCTAACCCCTGAAAATTGGGAACAATGGATGAATCTGTTTCGACTTGTCCCCGGTTCTATTACTCTGCCCCGCTTCCAATTAGAGTATGAAATGGTGTTGAATGAAACTCTGAAAATTTTAGGAATGGAAGTGGCTTTTGACCCAGAAAAAGCGGATTTTTCTGGCATTACTTCTGAAGATTCTTATATTTCCCAAGTGAAGCATAAAACTTTTATTGAAGTGAACGAAGAAGGCACGGAAGCAGCGGCATCAACTTCTGTGGGAATTGTCGCCACTTCGGCGCCACCACCGCCGTTTACAATGGTGGTCGATCGCCCATTTTTCTCGGTAATTCGGGATGATCAAACCGGGACTATTTTATTTATGGGTTCGATTGTGGATCCATAGCAGTTTTCCTGGGAAAATAATGTGATTTTTTGAGGATGATTCCTGGTGGTGTTAATGGCTTAATTTTTCCTGTAACCACTGGGATAAATCCTCTAGGTTATGCAAGTCTAAAATAGCGATCGCTAGTTCGGCTAATTGGTCAACGGATAGCTGCTGAATTTGTGCGATCGCGCTTTCCGGCACTTCCCCAAATCGGCGTTCCAGTTGACGTAATATTACACCCATTTGTCCTTGGACGACCCCTTGAGAAATTCCTTCTAAGCGTCCTTCAGCCAGCCCTTGAGCTAGTCCTTGCTCTTTGGCAAAAGTAATTTCACCCCGACGATCTTCAATCCACATTTCTCGTTTTTGCATTTCTTCTAATTCCGTGAGACTGACATTCGCTCGATTGGCAATTTTTAACGCTTTATCCAGTTCCGGTACTTCGGCCATTTTCGGGGGAATCACTTGTAAATTTGGGGTTTCTTTGAGGAAATAAATCCACTTTTCTGCTAAATGGTCTATCTCTTCTAGAGTCTTATTAAATTTCGGCAACTCCACAAACACCATTTTCATTTCTTGGTGAGGATAATCAAATAAAGCCCGGTCTTCTTTAAAGGAAAACTTGCTAATCACTTCCGGGCTATTTTTAAACATAATAAAGTCAGTAATTGTCAGGGCAATCACCGGCTTAAGCTGAGAATATCTAGCCCCGGACTCCAGTTGATTTCCATAGGTTTTGGCCAGATTATCTACGACTCTTTTTTCAAAGGCTCCCACATAAAGCAGTTGCATTTCAATAATCACCGTTGACCCATTGTTTAAGACCGCTTTTACATCCAGATAACTATCTTTTAAATCCACGATGGGTCGGGAGTTGTAGGGGTCGATGATTTCTAAATCTTTGATGGTTGGTTGTTCATCATAGATTAAGGCATTTAAGAAACTGATGAGAATATCCTTACTATCGCTGGAACCAAAGATTTTTTTTAAAGGCAAAGTCGGTTTTTGGGCTAATGAATTTCATGGGTGTTTCTCCTTGATTGGTTTAGCCTGGGTAATTGGGTGATAATTTTAATTTTTCTTTTAGTTTAGCGTAAATTCAGCTTCTCATCTATTTCCCTGGGGAATTGGTCTTGTAGCCACGGGTTTAAACCCGTGGCTATTTGATTTTCAATTATCCTTTGACTATCCTTTCACTACTCTTGCCGCAATGGGCATCCGCCAGCCAGTCCCAAAAGCGCGATCGGTGACTTTTAATCCTGGAGGGGCTTGACGGCGTTTAAATTCCGCACGAGTCACCAATTTGACCACACGGGCGATCGTTTCTGGGTTATGTCCCGCTGCCGCAATTTCTGCTTCTGATTCGTGCTTTTCTACTAACCGATGCAGGATATCATCTAAAATGTCATAAGCAGGCAGAGAATCTTGATCCACTTGCCCCGGTTTGAGTTCGGCGCTGGGGGCTTTGGTTAAGACGTTTTCGGGGATAATTTCTCTGGTATTTTTGCCCATATTATTACCAATCATCTCAGGACATTGATTTAACCAGTGACAGATAGAATAAACTCGCGTTTTTGGCACATCCGCAATGACGGCTAAACCACCATTCATGTCCCCGTAGAGAGTGCAGTAACCCACGGCCATTTCTGATTTGTTGCCGGTGGAAAGCAGCAAGTAACCAAATTTGTTGGCGATCGCCATTAACAAGTTACCGCGAATCCGCGATTGCAGGTTTTCTTCCGTGACATCACTGGGCAACCCCGCAAATAAACCCCCAAGAGATTTATCATAATCTGCCATTAAATCAGCAATTTTTAAAGTATGAGTTTTAATCCCCAGATTTTCCGCTAATTTTAAGGCGTCTTTTACCGAATGATCGGAACTGTAGGGGGATGGCATGAGCACTCCCAGGACATTTTCTGACCCTAATGCGGCAGCAGCGATCGCAGCTACTAAAGACGAATCGATTCCCCCGCTTAACCCCAGCAATGCCTGAGAAAAACCGCATTTTTGGGCATAGTCTTTGACCCCTAAAACTAAGGCGGCAAAAATTTCCTCATCTTCACTCTTTGGAGCTAATTCTACAGAGTTTAATTGGGAACTTGACTGTATTAAATGTAAAGACTTTTGGCTTTCATTCAATTCTAGAGTAATTAAATCCGCTTGAAAAGCCCCAGCCCGACAGACCATTTCCCCAGAGGAGTTAAATGCCACACTGTAGCCATCAAAAATTAAATCATCATTGCCACCTACTTGGTTGACATAAATTATCGGAGTCTGATATCTTTGCGCCGCGTGCCGCAGCATAGCTTCCCGGATTTTTTGCTTATTTACTGTATAAGGAGAAGCGGATAAATTAATCATTAAATCCACCTTTTCTTGGGCTAATTCGGCGATGGGATTACAAGGATATTGCCGTTTCCCCCAAAACTCCTCATCATTCCACAAGTCTTCGCAAATAGTCACACCAATTTTTAGATTCCTGTCATCTAATTTGTCGTTTAATTTAAAAACATTAACCTGATTTCCCGGTTCAAAATAGCGATATTCATCAAATACATCATAACTGGGCAACAGTCGCTTATGAAATACTTGTTTTATTTCGCCATTTTCTAACCAAAAAATACTATTAAATAGTGGTTTGCCTCCGGTGGTTTCCGCTTGGGCATTTTCTTGGGCTGCCCCAACTAAAACTCCCATTGATGCTGGTAATTGATTTGCCAGGTTTTTCAGTTGTTTTAACATTCCCTGAATAAAACTCGGTTGTAATAGTAAATCCCTGGGAGGATAACCACATAAAGAAAGTTCAGGGGTTAGTAATAATCGAGTTCCTACTTTGGCCGCTTGTTCAGCCGCTTGGAGAATTTTTTTGGCGTTGCCGCTTAAGTCTCCAATGGTCGGATTGAGTTGAGCGATCGCAATTTTCATTTTGTTTGGTTATTTGTTAGAGTGAATATTGATTCTTGTTTCTTGATTCTTGTTTGTTGATTGTTGATTCAGCAATGTTTTATATTAACATAACTTCCTGTGAAATAATTAATATATTTCCTGATTTTTTGAAATTAAATAAACACTAAAGGTTTATCTTTTAAAGGGGCAAATGCTTCTGGAACGAAGCGATACAGCGTAGCCGGACGCCCCGCACCACGAGAAGCTTTTAAGCCAGTTTCTTCTAAAAAGCCTAGTTTGAGTAAGCGACTTCTAAAATTAGAATAATCGGAAAAGTTTTCTCCTAAAACAGTGGTATAAAGTTGATAAACATCACTTAAAGTAAATAATTCTGGTAACACTTCAAAGGCGATCGGGCTATACTCTAACTTATTGCGAAGTCGCCGATGACCATACTGCAAAATCTCCTGATGGTCAAAGGCTAATTCCGGCAATTCATCCAGGGGATACCAAGCAATTCCCCGTCCTCCGGTACTAATTAATTCTGCTTCTTCAAAACGGACTAAAGCAAAATAACTCACGGATAAATACCGCTGACTCGGTGGGGTTAACTCACGGGGGTCACGTCCTGGGCCACCGAAAGTATATAATTGCTCTAAATAGAGGTTGTTTACCCGAATTTTGGCCGCCAAAATTCGGTAAGCTGCTTCTTCTAAAGATTCGGGTTCCCGGACTAGAGTTCGGGGTAAGTTCCACTTACCTAAAAACGGTTCTCGTTCCCGCATGACCAACAAAACTAATAAACGATTTTGGGTCATATCTACCGAGAAAATTACATTATCCACCCCCACTTTAAAGTTCGCTTTTGGGGTTGTGGGTAATGTGGGTTGACGTTGATAAATCGATCGCAGAGGGTTTTCTATAGGTGCTGCCATTATTTGCCTTAATATCCGTAATATTTTTTTGATATCTGTACAAGTTTTCCTGTTGAATATAAGCTTCAATTACTGCCGGAATTACCGGGTTTGAATTGCCCCTTTGCCGATATTCCGTAGAAGAAACTGCCGGTACTTGTAAATCATGGGCAATGCTTACAAAAGTGCCTCGTTGAGAAATCTTTTTCACTTGTTCATCATCTACTGGGTATCCAGGACGAGGCACAACTAAAATATCTACTTGTGGCAATAATTCCTCAGCCCGATACCAACGGGGCAATTGGGCAATTAAATCTGAACCCACCACCAAGGTAAAGGAATCATTCGGCCAAATTCTTCGCGATCGCTGCACCGTCTCAATAGTTCGGGGATGACTAATTTCTGGATAAAAACCCAGATTACTTCTAGAACTAGCTAATTCAGCGGTGAGTAACCGCATCATGGCTAATCGATGTTCTAAGGAGGTTTGCCCGGGTTTTAGGGGATTATCCGCAGCCCAAACTGCTACACGATCGAAGCGATCCGCTAACCAAATCAAAATTTTTTCATGCCCTCTAGTCGGCGGATCGGCGCTAGTGCCAAATAAGGCAATTTTTCCCATATTTAATTACCATCTTTTGGTTATCGGTAGTTTTATGTCATTAGTTAAAGGAACGAGACTTGCAGATAGCAAATTATAACCAACCACTATATAACCAATCACTATTGATTATTTTGTTTAGTTTTCTCTGTCAAAGCTTGCAACTGCTCAGAAATTTCGACGGTCGGAGAAATGGGGTTTTCTAGCTGACGGGCAGTATCCGGCAAAGCGGCTACCGAATTACTCGTCCGGCTACTAATTTCTTCCAAGGTTTCTGGTAACGAGACTCGATATCCCCCTTGAAACACTTGTTGTAATAACGGTACTTCATCCGGCAGGGGATCTTCAGTCATCAAACCCAGGCGATCGCATTCAACAGTCCCATTTTTGTAGCGGCGGAATATTTGCTTGCGTCCGGGATAACTGGGTTTGCCACTAGACTGCTTCATCACCGGGATACCATTAATCTCGACTAACTTATAGACCCCATTCACCGGATCTCCCGTCACCAAGCGAGTCCCAAACCCATAGCCATCAATGCAAGCGCCCGCCGATTTTAATCGGGCAACTTCCCACTCATCCAAATCTCCACTAGCCACAATTGGCACCTCTGGCAACAGCGATCGCACCTTCTGGGACAAATCCACCAAATCCCCAGAATCCAAACGCACCCCCGCTAACTCCACCTCACCTTGCTTCACCCGTTCTGTCAACTGACTCGCCGCATTCAGGGTATCGTAAGTATCAATCAACAACGGCGCACCGGGAAAGTAAGTATGAAACACCCGATAAGCCTGCATCTCGCTGCCTTCCAGGGCGGTCAAAGCCATCACCAAAGCATGAGCCATAGTCCCTGCTGGCTTACGGCCTAATTTCAAAGAAGCCAACACATTAGACGTAGCATCCAAACCTCCCGCCAAAGCCGCCCGCGCTGCCCACATAGAAGCCTGGGGACCAAACGCCCGTCGGGTGCCAAACTCCAACAACATCGCCTTTGGTCCCGCCACATCTCGCAACCGCGCCGCCCGCGTCGCAATCAGAGTTTGATAATTTAGAGTACATAATAGATATGTTTCCACAATTTGCGCCTGCCACAGAGGGGCCTCCACCCGTAACAACGGCTCATTGGCAAACACTGCCGTCCCTTCGGGCACCGCCCACACATCCCCGGTAAACTTGCCCGACTCTAACAAAGACCAAAATTGTACTGGCGCATTGGCGAAGATTCCCGTTGCTTGCAGCGCATCAATTTGATCTTCGTGAAACCGGAATTTTTCCAAATATTCGATCCCCTGTTCCAAACCCATCGCGATCGCATAGCCAAAGCCTTCCGGTAAGCGGCGGGCAAAAAGCTCAAAACTGGCGGGGCGATCGGCCAAACTTTCCCCCGCATAGCAAGCGGCCATCGTTAACTGATATAGATCCGTCAACAGGCTGTAATCTTCTGAAGTAATATTCAGTTGCGGATCATCTCCCATCATCGAAATCGACTTTGGCCGAGGGGTATAATTCCCTTCATTATCAATTGCCATATCCTGTCGCTCCTTGGCTCAATGGTTTAATTATAGTAGATTTTACCAAAACTAACCAGGGTTGATTGGTAATTTTTTTGGCTTAAATTCTTCTCAAACCAGTATAAATCTCGATTTATATGGAAAAATTAATTTTTTTCTAGTATAAAAATGGTAAAAACTACCAAAAATATTTTTAAATTCATTACGTATCTGTAATAAGTTCCACCCCTGCCCCCCTGCCGATGGCGGACTTCCTACACCCTACACCCTACACCCGTTCCCCAAATATCCTAAATTAGGTTGCCAAAAACCAGCATAGAGTGATTTAATCAGAAAGTTGCCGAAAAATTACCCTCAACGCTTCTGGGATCGATTTCCCCTCGGCAGTCCTCATGGGAAAATTTGTAAAGAATTGTAACAATTTTCCTCAATTATCTAAGCAATTTTACAGAGACTTAGGCGGTTTCATCCCCAATACAGCCTCAGAGTGTTGAGATTTTATAACTTCTAATAAAAAACATTGCAAAACTATTTACAAAAGCAGATTTTAGTTTAACCTAAAAGTATGAAAGTTAATTGACCAAAAATAGTCAGGAGATGGCTATGAATATCTCTAAGTCTGTTTCCAACATGATGCAATACCTGTCTGAAGCAGTGGCTCGCATTTTTGCCCCCAGTGACGATATGTATCCCCTAATCGGTGTTCAACCATTTGAAGGAGAACCTTGCAAAAAAACCCAATGGGCGGACTAACATCAAATCAACGTTTTTCTTTTACACAACAGATTTGTTGCCATCCTAAATCGATTCCCCATTCATAAATCTTTGAATGGGGTAATTTTTTGGGAATTTTGGGATTTTTTATCTTTGATTATCAGGGAGCGTGGGGGTCGCCCGTACATTTGGGGTTTGATGACAAAATTTCCCTAATCCCTGCTCCTCTGCTGTGTTCCTTTGGCCAAATCACTGCATACCATCAGTCCTAAGCACATTATCCTAGTAAAATAACTTTGTTCACAGAATTGAACTAGGAATAATATGAACCTTAATGACATTCTTCAACAATATGCTCAAGGGGAGCGGACGTTTCACCGAGTAGACCTGCGGGAAGCGGAAATTTTGAACCAAAACTTACAAAACCTGGATTTCACTCAAGCGGATCTACGGCAAGCGAGACTGGGTAAAACACATTTTAATCATGGCATTTTCCACAAAGCAAACCTGAGTGAAGCGATTCTCTGGGGAACAGATTTTAGTGACGCAGATTTATCTGAGGCGATTTTCCGAGATGTAGACATGAGTGGAGGTTATTTGGTGCGGGCAAATTGTTACGAGGCGAATTTCAGTAAAGCCAGTTTATGTGGGGCGAATTTTCAACGCGCAATCCTCAAGAATGCGTCTTTATTTGAAACGGATTTACGACCGAGCTTAGAACACCGCACAGACTTAAGCCAAGCGATTTTAACCGGGGCGGATTTATGCTATGCCAATTTGCGTGGTGTCTTGTTGGTGGAAGCGAATTTAGATGGGGCAAAACTTTGTCGGGCAAATTTGACCGTGGGCAAAGAACCGGACTATTGGGAAACGGATTTAACAGGGGCAAGTTTGCGCGGCGCCGATTTGAGTTATGCGGATTTAACTGGGGCAATTTTATGTAATGCTGACTTGACTCATGCGGATTTAACTCGGACAATTCTGAAAGATGCGAATTTACAAGGGGCGATTATGCCTGATGGAACCGTTTATGATTGAAAACGGTATTAGCGATAAGCCAATTGGGGGTTAAAAACCATCGAAAATTAAAAACCCCAATTGGCTCATCGCTAAAGTCTGCCCCCGCGAATGCGGGGGGCGGATAAATCCGACTAAAATTATATGATTACATGATTTGAAACTATGGTAGAGAGTCGGTTGTAAATAAATTAGACTAGAATTAAACTAAAAATTCAACTCAACATTAAACTAAACAAAACATTAAACTAAAATTAATTATACTCAATAGACTTCTTGCTTTCATACCGGAGCGATCCCCCATCCTCGCCCTCTTCCCCAAAACCCATCTCCCAATTTTGCATAAAAAAATCAGAGATAACCGTTAAAGCAGTAGAAACTTAAATTTAAGGAATTTCACCACAAAGGCACAAAGGACACAGAGACTTCTCTTCTTTGTGTCCTTTGTGCCTTTGTGGTTCAAACCAGACCCTATCTGAATTTTGCATAAAAAAATCAGAGATAATCGTTAAAGGAATAGCAACCAACAAGGGAATCAACATTATGGCCACAACATTAGCAGAGGTGGGGGAATTCTTACAGCGGCGCGGTTGGCGCTACCACCAGGAACCGGAACGCAACCGCATCATTACCGGAGTGAATTCGGACGAGGTGGATCAATTTATCATCGTGGTTGAGTTACAGGAAAACGGGGAATATCTTAGTTTATTTGCCCCGCAGCTTCTATATATCAAAGACCATATATATAAAGGAGTGGCCTTTCAGACCATGTTAGCTATTGCCTGGGAAGTGAAGCTGTTGCGGTGGGAATATGACCCCAGTGACGGCGAAGTGCCGACCAGTGTGGGAATAGCCTTAGAAGATGCACCATTGACCGAGAGACAATTTAACCGCTTGTTATCGGGGTTAATTCACTTGACCGAACAGGGGATGAAACGGTTAAAAGCCGTCTTAGCTACCGGCAATGACCCAGGGTTAGAGACCAGAGAAGCGTTAATAGCGGCATTACGAGAAATGCTATCCGCTTTGGAAGATTAAATTTTTACACCACAGAGACACAGAGAACACGGGTCTCTCTTCTCTGTGTCCTTTGTGCCTTTGTGGTTCAAACCAGACCCAATGACCCGCCAGGGATTAAAATCCCTGGCTGATAGCGCAAGTCGGTTGAAACCGACTCTCTACCATTCTCACGCAAAGAATACAGTCCTCTTTAGAGGACTTTAGCTATTAGCCTGGGGTTTAAACCCCAGGCGGGTTGTCAGCTAAACAAGTTGATAGAGATGCTACCCAGTGAGGCATTGGCGGGACTTCAGGCGGAACTGGAACGGCTGCACGGGTCTCTCTTATCTGTGCTCCTCTGTGCCTCTGTGTTTCATATTTTAGGAGAACATAATGGACTCGCAACAACTATTTACCCAAATTTGCGGCTTTCTCGACCAGCAAGACTGGACATATCAGCCAGACCCAGAACAGCAGCGGTTATTGCTATCAGTAAATGACATAGCTGTATTGATTGCCGTAGAAGAAAATGGGGAATTTATCAAGATTATTCTGCCGCAATTGCTGACCGTACCCGCAGACCATCCCCACTATGAGGCAGCATTAGAAACATTGGCATATTTTGGTTTGCAGCATAAACTGGTGCGGTGGCAACGAGACCCAGAAGATGGGGAAGTGCGAGTGCAGGCAGATTTACCCATCGAAGATAGCGAACTGACCGCCAAACAGTTTTGGCGCACGTTGCGAGGGGCAGTACAAATTGCCCAACAGGGACAAGAACGGTTACAGCAAGTATTAGCCACGGGACAAGATACTGGCAATTCTCAAAATCCAGGAACCAATCAAAAAACCTTAGCTTTTTTCGGGGCTTTGCTTCAAGCTGAGAATGAAGGTGGCGAAACAGCAGTTTATCAGGTACTAGACCAACGCGGGGGACAACTTGACCCCCAATTACCCCAAGCCGCCCAGACTTTTCTGGAAATGGTCGGCACTGCTAAACCAGAAATGCGAGATGGTGTAGTAGGACTGATTGGCGACTTGGCAAATAGTCTGCAACAGTATCCTAGAGGACATCGGGAAATAAATGTCACGGTTGCTATTGGTCTTTATCATTTAGTTCTGGAAGCCCGTCCCCGCGAGACTGTCCCCGATAAATATGCCCGAAATTTAACTAATCTGGGGGTTGCCTACCAGACCCAAGCCCAGTTGGGAGAACAGCCATCAACGAATCTGAAACAGGCGATCGCTGCTTATGATGAAGCGGCTAATATTCGCCGTGAGTTGAAACTGGAGAAAGACCTTTCCAGCACTTTGAATAATCTGGGGATTGCCTACCTGACCCAAGCCCAATTGGGAGAACAGCCTTCGGCGAATCTCCAGAAAGC
>NZ_LIUQ01000037.1:66791-67080 GCF_001276715.1 Planktothricoides sp. SR001
GGCTAATATTCTCCGTGAGTTGGGACTGGAGAAAGACCTTTCCCGCACATTGAATAATCTGGGGGTTGCCTACCTGACCCAAGCCCAATTGGGAGAACAGCCTTCGGCGAATCTCCAGAAAGCGATCGCTGCCTACGATGAAGCGGCTCATATTTGCCGTAAGTTGAAACTGGAGAAAGACCTTTCTGACACATTGAATAATCTGGGGATTGCCTACTGCAACCAAGCCGAATTGGGAGAACAGCCATCGGCGAATCTCCAGAAAGCGATCGCTGCCTACGATGAAGCG
>NZ_LIUQ01000105.1 GCF_001276715.1 Planktothricoides sp. SR001
CACTCTTCAGCCAATATTAGAGAATTCGGCGAATGGTGTTTCAACAAACTTTTTGTTGAATTTGCCGTTCTCTGTAAGAGCCCTTTCAAAATTGTTATTGACGTACAGCCACATTATCGATCGCGCCATTCCTGACCCTTTTGCCTTGGACTTTGAATTGACAGTCGCGCCTGATTTTCGGACAACTTCTCCCAGCCCTAAAGCTTGTCGGAAGCGCCGCTGCGATTTTTTTTAGTCAGATGCTTCGGGTCTTTTTTCTCTTGTCCTATCGTATAGTCAATAATTGGTTTCCCATCTTTAAGGTATTTAGAAAAAGGGAAAATGCGAATCAAAATCCAAGCCCGCGACCGATGGCCAAACATACATTTAGAAAATACACGATGGTAGGGGACAAAAAGTGGATCGGCAAGTAGCTTTAGCAATCGCTCCTCCAACCGCGCCTCACTGGAATGCATCAAGCAGATGATGTAGGCAAGCTCGCGGGTTTCGTCAGAAATTCCGGTCGCACTGCCAAATTCTAGCGCTTCGTTGTACTCTCTTGCGACCAATCATTGAGACTTCTGAGACCCACGCCCCAAACCACGCAATCGAGGTCACTGACCCGCTTACCCCAGGTGTGATCGGTGCTGCCGCTGCATCGCATACTCATACCGGCGCTCAAATTTCTGGGAATACTTCCGGGAGTTCTGGGAATGTTACCGGGATAGCTGCGATCGCGAATGGGGACACCGGGCCTAGTACCGTTGCTGCGGCACGTAGTAATTTGAAGGTAGAATAAGTGAAATTTCTATTACTTTTAGTACAGGATGGTCAAATTATGGCTCTTATTGGCCGTTAAAAATTAATAAATTCTCAAATCTAATTATTATCAATGGACTGGTAACTCGTACAACAGGAACCAATTATATAATTTTTACCTTGCCAACGGATGCTAGACCTGTAGTATTTATTTTATCAAATTGTTGGGGGTTTTGGAACGGAATCTACCAACAATGTCGAGTAGATTTTTACCTTAATGGCAATGTAAGCTTGATATATGCCACCCAAACAATTCCCTCAGTAATTCCCTGGCTTCAAATTAACGCTACTTTTGTCACCGCTAATCCTTAACCCAAATGGATCCTATTTTTGTTGGTTAGGGATTCCTGTCGCATTAAGGTTCCTTGCAATTTTTTAAGTGCGATCAATGAGTTATTGAATAAAGTCAAAGCTTTTGAGGTGGGAGCTTCGGATTTTATTACTAAACCGTTCCATGTGTAATTTTAGTCATAATCGAAAATAAATTAACGATTCAAAGACAAAAATAACAGTTAAAGCAAGAAATTAAGGAACGATAAAAAAACTAACAAGCTTTGGCAAATTATAGAGCGGAGCGTTTTTAGCCAGTTTTTTAAATAGTTTCATCGAAGGGATTGCCGCATTTCATGCGGTGCGCGATCGCGATGGTAAAATTGTTTATATTGTTGAGTTTGAGTGGTTTTTGGCCAATCATGTGACCAACAAAATATTAGGCATAGCCCCAGATTATTTACCCAGAAAAAGATTATTAAAGTGATATCCTAATTTGCGGTAATAACAAAAAAATATTGGTTATTTTTTGTTTAAAAATGATTAAATTTAAAAAAAGTTATCTTAATAAGATCGCCTAAATTCAAGTAATTATTCATGGATTATTCATCAAGTTATGCGATATTTTTGTGATTAATTTCCGCGATATTAGTCAACATAAACAGATCAAAGCTGAATTAAAGCGTCTGGCAAATTTAGATGGCTTAACTCAGGTGGCAAATCAACGGCGATTTGATGAATGTTTGCAAAATGAATTGCGCCGCTGTATGCGGGAAAAACATCCTTTATCTTTAATTTTATGTCATGTGGATTCGTTTAAAGCTTACAATGATACTTATGGCCATCAAGCTGGAGATAAAAGACGCAAGTCGCCCAAGCTATTGTTAAGAGTGTGAAACGAGCCGGAGATTTAGTAGCTCGATATGGGGGCGAAGAGTTTGCGGTGATCTTGCCGAATACTCACGCCCCTGGAGCAATGGAAGTTGGGGAAATCATTCGCACTCATGGGCAAAAATTGCAAATTGCTCACCGAAAATCAAGCGTCAGTGGATCTGTCACTGTCAGCTTGGGGGTTATTCAACGGTTTCTACGGTTGTTCCCACGAATCAATTTTCCTCAGAATTGCTGGTTGCCGCTGCGGATCAAGCTCTTTATCAGGCAAAATCTCAAGGACGCGATCGCGTTTTGTTTGAGCAATTGTCTCCTAGTTAGATATTGTTGATTATTGATTGGTGATTATTGATTGTTGATTATTGATTAGAAAAAATAACAAGTGACAAATAACAGACAACAGATAAATTTTAGGGCAAATAAATTTTTTATTTGGAGTTCACAAATGTTTGCCCGTTTTAATAAACTAATGGGATAAGCAAGGCTTTTGGGTTTGGGCAGATCAGTCATCCCATAAAACCCGATCGCGCTCATAATGACGAAATCGTTTAGTTGATAGTACCTAGAGATAAGTTTCATGGAACAGATCGATACTTCTATCGGTGTTCATGCTCCAGATTTTGAATTACCGGGAACCGATGGTAAAGTTCACCACTTAGGTCGTTATTTGCGAGAGGATCTGGCGGTGGCCGTGGTCTTCTTGGCCAATCAATGTCCTAATGTCCAACAATATATCGAACGGTTAAAGCAGCTTCAGGCTGAATTCGGCGATCGCGGCTTGTTGGTAATTGGAATTAATTCCAACGATGGCACCGAATCTCCCGAAGATAGTTTAGAAGCAATGAAGCGCTTTGCAGCGGAGCATCAACTTAATTTTCCCTATCTACGGGATGCCAATCAGGATGTCGCCCGTAGTTTCCAAGTCTGCCAAACCCCCGAATCTTTTCTGTTAGACCAAAAAGGGGTGATCCGTTATCACGGGGCAATTGATGATAGTCCCGGAAATTCCCATGAGGTAGATTCCGCTTATTTACAGCAGGCGATCGCCCAACTGCTGGCCAAAGAATCCATTACGATTAACTCTACCGAAACCAAAGGTTCATCGGTGAAATGGCGCTCACCCTAAATGCAGAATCCACTCTTGGCTATAGTTTTATTACTAATATGCAATTAATAATAAAAAGGATCAAAGCCTAGAGATTGATGGGATTAATCGCCGAAAAATGCTCTCAGACTGCTATGTTATGGGGGTGGGAATTAATAAGTGAGAAAGTAGTCACTCGATGAGTACGGTTTATCGGCGGGTTTTGCTGAAATTAAGCGGTGAAGCGTTGATGGGCGATCTAGCTTATGGCATCGATCCATCAGTGGTTCATGGCATTGCTGAGGAAGTCGCCCATGTGGTCGGCCAGGGCATTGAAGTCGCCATCGTGGTCGGTGGTGGAAATATATTCCGAGGAGTCAAAGGGGCTTCTGCGGGCATGGATCGCGCCACCGCAGATTATATTGGCATGATTGCCACAGTGATGAATTCTTTGACTTTACAAGATGCCTTAGAACAAATGCAGATTCCGACGCGAGTCCAGACGGCGATCGCCATGCAGGAAATCGCTGAACCTTACATCCGTCGTCGGGCCATGCGGCATCTAGAAAAAAAACGAGTGGTCATTTTTGCAGCAGGCAGCGGTAATCCCTTTTTTACCACGGATACCACCGCTGCGCTCAGGGCGGCGGAAATTGACGCTGAGGTCATCTTTAAAGCCACTAAAGTCGATGGGATTTATGATAGCGATCCTCATCAAAATCCCCAAGCGCGACGCTATGAAACCTTGACTTATTCGGAAGTTTTAACCCAAGACTTACGAGTAATGGATGGCACGGCGATCGCCTTGTGTAAAGAAAATAATATCCCAATCATTGTATTTGATCTTTCGGTTAAAAATAACATCCGCCGAGCTTTGATGGGAGAAAAAATTGGAACCATAGTCGGAGGTTTGCGTGAAACTGTCTGAAGTAGAAAGTCACATGAAAAAAGCGATTGAGGCGGCTCAACGCTCTTTTAACACCATTCGCACCGGACGGGCAAATGCGTCTCTGCTCGATCGGATTACCGTAGATTATTATGGGGCAGAAACTCCGCTAAAACAATTAGCAAATATCAACACCCCAGATGCCACCACGATTACGATTCAACCCTACGATCGCAGTAGCTTGAACATGGTGGAAAAAGCGATTAATATGTCAGATTTGGGCTTAACCCCCAACAATGATGGCTCAGTGATTCGCTTAAATATTCCGCCATTAACCAGCGATCGCCGTAAAGAATTGGTCAAACTGGCAGGCAAACTTGCCGAAGAGCAAAAAGTCTCCATTCGCAATATCCGTCGCGATGCTGTAGACTCAGTGCGGAAACAAGAAAAAAGCAAAGAAATCTCTGAAGATGAAGCCCGCGATCTTCTGGATAAAATTCAAAAAATGACGGACAAATACATTGCCAAAGTTGACGAACTTTTGGCAATCAAAGAAAAAGACATTACCACCATCTAAACCCTTTCCATCGCGTTTCCCGCATTCGTAGGGTGGGCAAAATATTGCCCACCCTACAACTACAACCAACAACAAACAACAAAAGAATCCCTACCCAAAGAATCCCTACCCAAATAATCCCTACCCAAATAATCCCTACCCAAAGAATCCCTACCCAACAAAAAATTCAGTCAGGGGTAAAAAAATGATGTTCGACTGTATTATTGTCGGTGCGGGTCCCGCTGGGGGCACCGCTGGTTATCACCTAGCAAAACGTGGCTATTCAGTTTTAATTTTAGACAAAGAATCTTTACCTCGATATAAACCCTGTGGCGGTGGAGTTTCTCCGGAAATTGCTCAATGGTTTGATTTTGATTTTAGTCCGGCGATTTCCCAAAAAGTGACACAAATTCGCCATACATGGAAAATGACTAATCCGGTGGATGTTTGTTTGGATGAATCAGAAACAATTTGGATGGTACGGCGCAATATTTTCGACCATTTCTTAGTGCAAAAAGCCCAAGTTCAAGGGGCTGAATTGCAGGATAAAACGGAAGTGACCGGCATAGAATTTAAGTCCGATGCTTGGCAGGTGAAAACCGCTGCCGAGGTGTTTACTGGTCGCTATTTAATTGCTGCCGATGGCTCAAAAGGAATGATGGCAAAATGGTTGGGTTTCAAAAACCGCAAACAATTCGCTTGCGGGGCTTTGGAAATTGAACCCACTATGCCAGAAGTAAAAAACGGTCATATCGCTCATTTTGAGTTTGGTATGGTTAGGAATGGTTATGCTTGGAATTTTCCTAAAGCCGATGGATATTCCATTGGTGCAGCAATATTTCGCGGTCAGGAGAAAAAGTCCCAAAACTTGAGGGAATGTATTGCTGAATATTCCCATCTGTTTGATTTGGAAGTTAAAAGTATTAAACATTACGGTCATCCGATTTTTGCCTGGAATGGTTCTCAAATTCTGCATACTCAGAATGCAGTGTTGGCAGGAGAAGCGGCTTGTGTGGTGGATCCGTTTACCGCTGAGGGGATTCGCCCGTCTATGTTTAGCGGTCTGAAAGCAGCAGAGGCGATCGCCTCTGCCTTATCTGGAGACTTGGACGCTTTGCCCCGTTACACTCAAGTGATGGAGGAGGAATGGGGCAAAGAAATGATTTGGGCCCAACGGCTGACCCAAGTTTTTTATAAAATGCCTAAAATTGCCTACGAAGTCGGAGTGAAACATCCTAGCGCCACTAAGCGCATGGCCCAAATTCTCACAGGTCAAGTGCGTTACTCGCAGGCGGTGAAAAGTGCCCTCAAGCGCTTGAGTGGGGGCATTATGGGTTAGGGCTGATTCACAGAAACTAGGCTTTCTCATTCAGCTTCACTAGGCAATCGGTAGGGTTTGCCGATTTTTTTAGAGAGGCGGGCACACCACTCAACTGCGTCATCCCAGAAAACATCTGCAATGGGAAGATTTTCTCCTTCAAAATTTGACAGGTTGAGGTTGTCACCTCTCCGCCTTCGGCACCTCCCCTGACCAAGGGGAGGCTGGGTGGGGTTCCCAATAACTTTAACCACTCAGCGACGGACTGGGGACGTTTTGCTGCTTCTAATTCCAACCCTTTGAGAATGGCGGCATTTTCCCAGTCAGGGATTTGCGGATTAAGCTGCTTCGGTTCCGGTAAGGGAATTTTCAACTCATCCCGAAAATTAGCGGGTATCGGGTCTTTCCCCGTCCGCAAATTATATAGCGTAGCGGCCAAAGCATAGACATCCGTATATGGGCCAAATTATGGGCCAAATTTTCCTTGACGTTTATATTGCTCAATAGAAGGGACAAGAAACCGGGTTTCTTAAGTCAACCCTTGCCTCCCCACCGGCCCTTACATAGAAACCCGGTTTCTAACCTCTCCCGGCTTCCCACCGCCCCAGGGACAAGAAGCCCGGTTTGATGCGATAATTTTTCTCGGTATTCTTATCCTAAATCCTGATATGCCACGTCGCGAAGTTATCTTTCAAGCGGGTAATTATTACCATGTTTATAACCGAGGTAATAACCGTCAGCTAATATTCTTTGAACGAGATAACTATATTTATTTTTTACGTCAGTTAAGAACCCATATGATTGAGCGCGGCGTGGATATTATTGCGTATTGTTTGATGCCCAATCACTATCATTTATTAGTGTATCTGAAAAATGAGTATTTTTCTAAGCTGATGCAGGCATTTACATTGTCTTATGCTAAGGCGATTAATCAACGGTATAAAAGGGTTGGGTCACTGTTTCAGGGACGGTTTCAGGCAATTCATGTAGATCGAGAAGAATATTTATTAAATCTGACTCGCTATATTCACTTAAATCCCGTTGAGGCAAATTTAGTGGAGAAAGCAGAGGATTGGGAGTTTTCCAGTTATCAAGAATATGTTGATTTGCGTCGGGGTAGTTTGCCGAAATTGGATAGAGTGGAGTTATTTTCAGCGGATGCTTATCGGTATTTTTTAGAAGATGTAAATATAGAGAATATAAGTGAGCATTTAACTTTTGAAGAGTAGCCCCAGAAACCGGGTTTCTTTAGACCATCTTTGCCACCAACCCCAGAAACCGGGTTTCTTAAGTTAACCTTTGCCACCAACGAACAAGTCTTATAGAAACCCGGTTTCTTGTCCCTGTGTTCCTGGGGTGGTGGGAAACCGGGAGAGGTTAGAAACCGGGTTTCTATGGAGGGGCCGGTGGGGTGGCAGAGGTTGACTTAAGAAACCCGGTTTCTTGTCCCTGTGTCCCAGGGGCGGTGGGAAGCCGGGAGAGGTTAGAAACCGGGTTTCTATGGAGGGGCCGGTGGGGTGGCAGAGGTTGACTTAAGAAACCCGGTTTCTTGTCCCGGTTTCTTGTCCCTGGGGGCAGCAATTCTCATTTTGGAA